>NZ_CABTWO010000004.1 GCF_902488535.1 uncultured Mobiluncus sp. | reverse complement strand
CGGGATTTGTGGGCTTTGCCCAAAGCACACTTGCACCTGCACTTCACCGGGGCGATGCGTCCCCAGACCCTGCTGGAGTTGGCTCGGGAAACCCAGCAGCGCCTGCCCCGCTTTATGGGCGAAGGCGACCCCCTGCACGTCCCGGCTGACGAGCGGGGCTGGTTCCGTTTTCAACGTTCTTATGACTTGGCGCGCGCCCTGGTGCGTTCCGAAACGGTGATGCGCCGCATTGTGCGGGAAGCCGCCGAGGACGATGCGGCGGAAGGCTCCGGGCGGTTAGAGATACAAGTCGACCCCACGTCTTATGCTCCCTGGGTGGGCGGGCTGACCCCCGCGCTGGAAATCATCCTGGATGAAGCGAAAGTTTCCGCCGCGGCAACCGGGGTGGAAATCGGGGTCATTGTGGCGGCGTCGCGCACCCGCAACCCGATGGACGCCCGGACTTTGGCGCGTTTAGCCGCCCGCTACGCCGGGGATCAGCCGGGGGAAGTCATCGGATTCGGGCTGTCCAACGATGAACGAGCCGGTTCCACCCCTGAGTTTGAGCCGGCGTTTCGTATCGCCACAAGGGCGGGGCTCGCCAGTTTTCCCCACGGTGGGGAACTGCGTGGCCCGGAACATATTGCCCAAGTGGTGCGCCACCTGCACCCCGCCCGTCTGGGTCACGGGGTCCGGGCCGCGGAACAACCCGACCTGCTGAAGTCGCTGGTAGACCACGGTATTGCTCTGGAAGTCTGTCCCGCCTCGAACGTGTCCCTAGGGGTGTATCCCACGCTTGCCGAAGTGCCCTTGCGGACCCTGACCCAGGCTGGCGCCACGGTCGCGTTGGGGGCGGACGACCCGCTGCTGTTCCGCTCTCGGTTGTTGGACCAGTACGAATCCGCCCGTCAGGTCGCCGGATTCACCGACCGGGAGCTGGCCGAACTGGCTGCGGGCTCTGTCCGCGCATCTCTTGCCAGTGCGCAAACCAAGACAAAACTGCTGGGCCAAATCGATTTGTGGCTCAAGAGTTCGAACCTGGGGAATTAAACGGGTAAAATCTGATGATAGTTGCTTTTCTGAGGTGGCGATGAGTTCGCAGTGGTTCTTTCGCCTCTCCTGGGGAAGCCTCTACGGAAACGGCAGGATGCCTGTTGCCAGCAAAACCTCAACAGTCTGCCCTCTGGGCAGCGTTTAGAATCACCAGCGGGAAGGGCGTCAAAGTGTTCGATGTATGGCTAACCTTCCCCTCCAATGGGGTGGCGTGGGCATTTCAGATTTTTACCAAGTACGGGCCGCTGCCGGTTATGCTGGCGATTTTTATCATTATGGTTCCGTTTCGGCCCCAGGTCCCCAAAGCCATACCGATGCACTACCGGCGAGCCTTGCTCCAGCTCGGCTGGACCCTTCGTGTCGCCCTGTCTTTCGCTCTCATTGCTGTGATGCACAGCCCGGCTGCCCTCATCAGCTTGTATAACTCTGGTTTTTTGACGCAAAATGCGTTCAACTCGATGAATACTATGTTGGTGCTGGTGGTCGGGGTCGCTTTCCAGCTGCCTTACCTGTTGATGGTTCACGTGTGGTTTCCCCGGCCTTTGAACTGGGTGCCGAACCGCAACTGGGTCATCAGTCCGCGTTTTCGGGTTCGGGCCTGGATTGTGTATATCCTCATCTGGATGGTGACCGAAATCATGATGGTTGTCGGCGGAGTCGTGTTCGAAACGCCTAATGCCTCGATTTCGGGCGAGGAAATTATGGCCGCGGCGGGGTACTACCTGGTAGAAGGCGTTATCTTCGTAGTTATGTCGGTGTATATCCAGTACCGGATTTCGTGGCGTAACCCCATTCCAGGGGTGCCTTTGGCGGTGGATATGGCGCTGCGGCGCGAAGACCTGAACAATGTGCAAAAGTTCGCCACGTTCATTTTGGGTGCGGGAGTGTCACGGTGTCTGCAGTTCCTGGCTCAGCTGCAATACGAGAGCGGACCGTTTGCCATCTCGGCTGTTTCTTTGGTGCTGAGCTGGGTGGTATCTATCACCTCACTCGGTATCGCCTGTATCCCGACTTGGTGGTTTATGCGCAAGCTGGATCCATCTCGGCGCCTGATGAAGGAACTCAGAAGCAATGTGATGAGCGAAAAACGCGACCCGAATCTGTTCACCTTGGAAAATTACCGGAATATGTTGGACTACAACGAGGACGAACTCATTAAGGGGTCGATTCCCCAACCTCGGAAAAACTATATTATGTCCGTGTTGGACAGTCCCCGGAAAGACCTGCTGACCGCGCCCGGTTCTGGCTCCTCTCCGGAAGAAGTCGCCCAGGCCTTCACATATATGTCGAAGGTGGCGGCACGAGCGGGGGTCGGGCTGAACCCGGAGGAACGCAAAGGTCTAGCAGAGATTCGCGAAGCCGTGCGAGAACTGGTGGAACACCGTGTCGCCTTGAACGAGGGCGTGGCATCCAACTTGATTCCAATCAACCCTGATGGCGCATTGGCTCAGGACGGTGAGCACGGGCATACTGTTCAACTGCCCGAAGGGCAGACCGAGGACGGCGAACCTCTGGATTCGAGCTTGGCGCATCTGTTGGGTCAGTCCGTCAACGACACCGCGGTCGGTTTGGACTCCCAAACCTTGCAGGAATGGGGCGAGTTCTATAAAGAAAAAGACGCGATGGAGCGCCAGGAAAAGGCTTGGGAAAAGCAAAAGGAGATGCAGGAACTGGCCATCAAGACTTTCGGCTTCGACCCTTATGCCTACGACCCTTACGGTTACGCCAACCCCTACGGGAATGCCTACGGCGGTTACGCCAACCCTTATGAAGATTTTGGAACCGACCCTTACGCCCAGCCTTATGCGAGCGGTTACGGCTACGGGACGTCGAACCCTTATGCGGATTTGTACGCGGATGGGTATGCCGACCCTTACGGCGGATATGGCTATGACCCCTACGGCTACAACGCGGCGGGATATTGGCAGATGAATCCCAACATGGCGGGGGCTTACGGTGCATATCCTTGGGGCTGGCCCAACGGCGCGCCCACTATTCCCAATCCGCAGCCTTACGGTTACTTGGATGCGGGCGGGACCAATGGTGCAGCCTCGGAGGCTCCCGGGAATCCCGCGGCGGTTTCCGGGGTAGGGCCGGAAGGCTCTATGTTCCCCGGTCAGTCTGCGGCGGGTCCACAGAGTGGGGCGTTCCCGGTTCCTGACGACCCCCTTTCCTCCGGAGGGATGGGCACCGGTGAAGCGAATCCTGCGAATAACTGGCCGGGTGGCGGACCCCAGAACGCTGCGTTACCCGGTCAGTCCGGCGGACCCCAGGTTCCCGGTTTTGGTGGGCCTGCGGGACCGGGTGTGCCAGGAAGTGCACCGGGTGTGCCGGGGGCGCCGATGGAACCAAGCGTGCCGATGCCGGGAGGTGCGCCGGTTATGCCCGGTGCGCCGACGGGACCAGGCGCGCCAGCGCCGGGAGGTGCGCCGCTGGGGCCGGGCATGGCCGTTCCAGGCGCACCAGCCGGGGTTGGCGCGCCGGTGCCAAACAATCCCACGAATCACGTGAATCCAGTAAATCCCGCCGCGCCGGAACAACAGACTGTTGCGGGATATCCCTTTGTGGTACGAACGATGGAAGGCTATCCCACTGTGGGCGCTCCTGTGGCGCCCTCCCTGCATCCGCTGGTCAACTTGGGACAGCCTGACTCGCAGGTTCCAAGCCCGCAAGCAAACTTTGGTCAGCCTGGCCCGCAGGTTCCGGGCGTGCCGGTCAACCCCGGTCAACCGGTTGCGCCAATCGACCCGAGATTCCCCCAAAATCCCGGCCTTGTGAACGCCGCCGGACCGAATGTTCCCCGTCCCGCCCAGCCTTATGCCCCAGTGAACACGGAAGCGGCAGAGGAGGCCATCGACCCTCGGGCCGTGTACCCACCGACCTTTGCCAAACCGCGGCCTGCCCCGAGACAGTACGAAGAATTCGTTGAGGACGAAGCCGAAATCGAAGAGCTGCCCTAGGGGACGCGGCCCGAGCCAAAGGGGCAGCGTTTGGGTATAAAGGAGACGTAATCAGTGCGATTGGCCGATTTGTGTACTTTGCGCGTGGGGGGTGAAGCGCGCCGATTTTTGGTGGGGACGCAGCGAGACGAGCTGATTCAGGCCATTGCCCAGGCTGATGCGGCTGGGGAGCCGCTGCTGTTCCTGGGCGGAGGGTCGAACCTGGTACCTGTGGACGGCGAGTTTCCCGGATTGGTGATCCGCGACGGCCGCGAGGACACGCGGGTTTTGACCCTGCAGGAGTTTGGGGAATTACGCGCTGACGAGGCGGTCGTGGCGGAAGCCCAGCAGCTCGCCGCCGCCACGCCCTCGTGCGTATTTCTCAGCGTGTCCGGGGGACTGGCATGGGACCGGCTGGTGGAGTTTTGCGTGACGCAAGGGTTTTCCGGGCTGGAGGCGCTGAGCGGAATCCCCGGTGTGGTCGGGGCGGCACCCGTGCAAAATATCGGGGCCTACGGCGGGGAGGTCGCGGACTGCCTGCTGGGAGTCACGGCGTGGGACCGCCAGGAGTGCCAGCTGGTGTATTTGAGCGCGGCCGAGCTCCGGTTTGGCTACCGGGATTCCTTGTTGAAGCAGTCTCGATTGCAGGTTGAGGCAGATTCGGGGCAGTCGCGGTTTGCGCCGGCACGTCCCGGGACAAACCCCGCCACCGGGCGGTGGATTGTGCTGGAAGTCGATTTTGCGCTGCAGCGCGGTGGGGGCACCCCGGTCAGATACGCCCAGTTGGCCAGGGCGCTCGAAGTACCGATGGACACGGTCGTACCGGCGGCCCAGATTCGTGCAGCAGTGCTGGAGCTGCGGCGTTCCAAAGGCATGGTTTTGGACCCAACCGATCATGACACCTGGTCAGTAGGGTCGTTCTTTACCAATCCGATACTGCCGGTCGAGGCGGCCGCGGCTTTGGAGTTGCCCAAGGACGCTCCCCGCTGGGAGACGGCGCTGCCGGGCCGTGCCGGGGAGGCGGGCGTGAAACTGTCTGCCGCCTGGCTCATCGAGCACTCCGGTATCACGAAAGGATTTGCCCTGCCGAACGCGGGCGCGGGAGTCTCGACAAAACACGTCCTGGCGCTGACGAACCGCGGTAACGCTACGGCCGCGGACATTAAGGCTCTGGCCAGCCATATTATCGCCGCGGTGCAGGGGGCTTATGGAATAACCCTGGTGCCCGAGCCGGTCATTTTGTAGCGCTCCGCGAGTCGCCGCAGATACGCATTGCCTGGCACGAATGACCGATTTCACCGCACTCGGACGTAATCTCGACAGCTTAAAAATGCGCTCACCAGCAGTTTTACAAACGTCACGATGAGCGCGACTGCGGAATTCAAGTTGAAATCGGTCGTTCCTGCAATCGCCTCGATAATCAACAAACCCGCCCGAAAGCGTGAGAATCCGGGGACACCCGCTAGGGCTGTAAATAATAATCCACAAAGCTCCGCTCTAAACCGACGTTTGCGAAAATAGCGGCGTATCTGGTAGTCTAGTTGGGCGCTTTCGGCGTATGGCGGGTTTCCCGAGTGGCCAAAGGGGACTGACTGTAAATCAGCTGCGCAATGCTTCAGGGGTTCGAATCCCTTACCCGCCACCACTACTTTATTCTGGGTTATTTTTACGGCACAGAAATCTCAGGCGGCATATGGCAAAGAATACCGAAGTTCCCGGCGAAAACGGCGAACTTTTCGAGGGAAACAACAGCTCGCAGGACCAGACCAACAATGGCGACCCGCGGATTATTACTGTCCCCGGTTCCTCAAAGAAATATCGCACTTCGCTGATACTGGTCGTGGTCCTGATGGGACTGGCCTTGACGCTGCTGCAAGTCTCCACCGTGAACGTCGCCCTCGCGGTATTGCCCGACTCTATCGGAGCCAGTGCCCAAGAGGTACAATGGGTCATTTCCGGGTATGCCCTGGCTATCGGGCTGTCGATGGTGCCGATGGGGCGCATTGGCGACTTGTTTGGCCGCTCGCTCCTGTTCGTCCTGGGCCTCGCGCTGTTTTCCGTGTCCTCGTTCCTTTGTGCCATCTCAACTTCCGGGTCCATGCTGGTTTGGATGCGAATCCTGCAAGGTTTCGCGGCCGGTATCTATAGTCCCCAGACCGCGGGAATTATTCAGCAGTATTTTTCCGGCCAGGCTCGCGCACTGGCCTACGCCCTCATGGGCTTGGTCGTGTCCGTCACCGTGGCTTTGGGCCCGATGCTGGCGGGCGTCTTGATTGCGATTTTTGGACGGGAACAAGGCTGGCGGCTGGCGTTTTCCCTGAACCTACCGTTGGGCCTGATTGGGGTCGTCTGTGCGTTGCTGTGGCTGCCGTTCAAACGGGAACGAATTTTTGCGCGCCGTGCCCGCATCGAAGCTTTGGAAGCCGACATCGCTCGGGCCACCAAGGCTGGTAAGAAGGCCCCAAAGCGCTCCCGGGTTGACCTTGACCCGTTGGGGATGATCCTGCTCGGGGCAGCAGTTATCGGCATGATGTTGCCTTTTGTTACCACCGGGTCGCTGTGGCGTTTTGCCCTGATTCCCGTGTCTCTCACGGTGCTGGGCTTCTGGGTCTGGTGGGAGCGGGCTTACGAGGCACGAGGACGCTACCCGATGGTGAGCTTGCGGCTGTTCAAAATCCCCTCCTACAGCTTTGCCAGCGCGATTGGCGCAATCCAGTTCCTGGGGGTGCCTTCCGTCTACGCCATCAACGCCATGTTCTTGCAAAACGGTTTCGGTCAAACCGCGCTCATTGCGGGTCTCAGCGGGATGCCCGGAGCGATTCTGTCCGGGTTGACTTCTATCGCGGTGGCGCGCCACACCATCAAGCACGGCCGGGCTATCCAGGCCTGGTCGCTGGTGATAATGCTGGTGGGGGTGGTGTTGACCGCAGTCATGGCGGTAATGTTTGCCCGCGGCGGTTCCGTGTGGCTCATTAGTATTGGGCTGGCGGTGCTGGGCTTCGGCTCAGGTTCGATGGGTTCGGCGAACCAAACTCAAACGATGCTGGAGGTTTCCCCCTCTCGAGGCGGTATCGCTGGAGGCATTCAGCAAACCGGCCAGCGCATCTTTACCGCCATTGGTTCGGCCATCCTCACCGGCGTGTTCTTCGCAGCGACCGCTGGGCTGGAAGCCACCGCGCCGGGAGCAGACCTGGCTTTAGCGAACGCTTGGAGCCACGGCTACGTGCTGTCCTTCGCGGGTTCCGCCGGATTCCTGGCAATAGCGCTGGTGGTAGCCATTATCTTTGTGTTCTTTCCCCGTCAACCGCACCCGGTCGCCGCGAGAAAATGAAGGAGTGACGTGAACGCAGTAAATCCTCAGAATCCCGCGAACGTGGGGCCGGAAATCTGGCACAACCAAAAGCGGATGTTTCCGCCGATGGCGATTGGGCTGTCGATGGCGGGTTTCTATGTCACCGCCGCCGGTTCTCTCATCGCCACCCTGTCGCGCGACCTCGGTGCGAAACCCGAGGCTTTCACTTGGCTGGGTGCCGCCTACGGCTTTGGGATGCTGGTTTCGGGGCTGTTGGCGCCGTGGGTGATGCGCAACGGGCCGGTCTGGTCGCTGCGGCTTGCCCCGCTGTTAGTCCTGCTGGGAACGGGGATGGTGGCGTGGAGTCCCTCCATCGCGGTTAGCTTGGTGGGGGTAACTTTGGCTTGCTTGGGTGGCAGTACGGTTTCGGCTGCGGTAGCCGGTACTTTCGTCGGTACCGAGGGGACGAAGTACCTGTCACTAACCGTCGGGATTTCCTCCTCGGTGTCGATTGCTACGACGGTAGTTTTTGCCTTGGTAGAGCGCGAGTTTCCCGGTTTTGGGCGGATGGCGCTGTGGTTTGTTTTACTGATGGCTGTGCCGACCTTGGTGTGGGGGTGGAGGCTCCCGGCCGTGCCATTCCGTAAGGTGTTGCAAAAGGGCTTGAGTGCGCCAACTCAGTCGCCGTCCGCAACGGGTGCTGCCAGCAGTGACGCGCCGACCCCCGCTGCTGCGGAGGTGCCCCCTGGCAACCCCAGCACGTACAGCGTGAAGCCCTCCAAGTGGCTGTTGATTTCCCAAATCCTGCGGCTCATCCTCACGGCCGGAGTCGAGTTCGCCATGTATGCCTGGGCGGTGACGCGCCTGCGAGAATTGGGGGTTGGCTTGGCACTCGCTTCCGGCTTGGCGACCGCTTTCGCCATCGGCATGGCGGTGGGTCGTCTGGGTGGGGCTGCCTTTGCTCGGCGCTATTGGGCCTGGTGGGTCTTTGTGGGTCTAGGATTTTTCGGCACCGCTGCGGTCGCTTTCGTGCCCTCAGTCGGTGTCGCGGTGGTCGGCTTGTTCATCAGCGGTGTCGGGGTCAGCTGTCTGTATCCCATCAGTGCCACCGAGTTCTCCGGCTTGCCGGGGGTGCACAAGGAGTACGCGGCGGCGATCATCAGTTCCCTTTCGGGGATTGGTGCGATCGTGACGCCGCTGTTGCTGGGGTTGCTGTTGGCGGCTGTAGGCCTACACTTCGGCTTCTTGGTGCTCCTGGGGTTTTACGTGTTGATGGTATTCCTGCCCCGGCCCTCCGCCGCCCACTTGGGAATCGGCTAAATTGGTGTAAAAGCCGGGGGAGCGTTAGAATATTTCCTTGTGCGTCTTGATGGCGCGCGCCTTTTGCTACCCACAAATGGGTGGCGTTTTGCGGCGGAAACCGCCGTGAGAAAACGACGCAGACCGAGTGGAAACCGTGTCACCACGGCCTTCACAAAGTCAGAGAAGTTTGGGTGGAAACCTGCCAGGTCGACACCCCTATTGAAAAGGACCCAAAAATATGGCTAAGAAAAAAGTCATCGGAGTTATCAAACTCCAGATTCAAGCCGGTGGGGCAAACCCGGCACCGCCGATTGGCCCGGCATTGAGCCAACACGGCGTAAACATTATGGAATTCTGCAAGGACTACAACGCCAAGACCGAGTCGATGCGCGGCTCCGTGGTTCCTGTGGAAATCACCGTTTACGAGGATCACAGCTTCGACTACGTGCTGAAGACCTCGCCGGCCTCCGAGATGATTCGCAAGGCCGCGGGCGTTCCGAAGGGTTCGGGCACCCCGAACACCGTCAAGGTAGCGAATCTGACCTGGGATCAGGTAGAAAAGATCGCTTCGGAAAAAATGCAAGACCTCAACGCTAATGACATCGAGGCCGCGAAGAAGATTATCGCGGGTACCGCTCGGTCCATGGGCATCACGGTCGGTTAATCGTCAAAAACTGTGGAGGGGCTTAGTGTTTGCCCACACCACGACTGCGTAAGGAGCAGAACATGAAACACGCCAAGAAATACAACGAGGCCGCGAAGAAGATTCTTCCCGACACTCTCTATCCCATCGACGACGCCTTCAAGCTGGTCAAGGAAACTTCCAGCGTGAAGTTCGACGCAACCGTAGAGGTTGCGATGCGTCTGAACGTTGACCCCCGCAAGGCTGATCAGATGGTGCGCGGCACCGTTTCTCTGCCTCACGGCACCGGCAAAACCGCTCGGGTCCTGGTTTTTGCCGTAGGTGATAAGGCCGCTGACGCCGAGGCGGCGGGCGCTGACGAGGTCGGTGGGGACGAACTCATCGAGAAGGTCTCCAAAGGCTACACTGACTTTGATGTGGCCGTAGCGACTCCTGACTTGATGGGTAAGGTTGGTCGCTTGGGTAAGGTGCTCGGTCCGCGTGGCCTGATGCCGAACCCCAAGACCGGTACCGTCACCATGGACGTGGCTAAGGCCGTCAAGGACATCAAGGGTGGTCGTATCGAGTTCCGTGTTGACAAGCACGCTAACCTGCAGTTCATCGTCGGTAAGTGCTCGTTCGAGGCCGCCCAGTTGGCCGAGAACTTCCGGGCTGTTCTGGAAGAGATTGAGCGCCTGCGTCCCGCGACCATCAAGGGCCGCTACATCACGAAGGCCGTCATCTCAACGACGATGGGTCCTTCCATTCCGCTGTCCTTAGCGACTAAGGAATAAGCACTTTCTTCATTGTGGGGTCAGGGGCAACCTTGGCCCCACCAGTGTTTTTAGGGCTCAGTCTGGCCCGGTTTTCCTGTCGTTTTGCGCGCGTCGTGGCGAGGACCGGCACCGAACACATCGGGCGGGGCTGCTCCGAAGGGGTGGTCTTGCCGAAAGGCGCACAAGGGGCAGAGCTCTCCTGTACCGGCGGGGAAACGGTTGTGGCACGAGGGGCAGACTTTCGTTTTCACTGCTGCCAGGGTTCGGGTGGCACCATTGTGGATTTCCGCCCAAGTGGGGTGGCCTTGCACCGCCAGGGTGCGCTCAGGACACAGTTTCAGGCAGGTGCCGTCAGCTTCGCAGCTCGCCAGGTCTTGGGTGAGAGTGAACAGGTTGGCGTCCTCGGGGTCAGGTGTGAGAGACAAAGCCTGGTGGGGGCAAGCCGCAACGCATACCCCGCAGACGTTGCAGGTGCTGACCTGCAAGGTCCACGCCGGAGGTGGGTCCGGCGGCGGCTCGCTCACCCCCAATAGGGCAAAAGCCTGCGCGCTGCGTTCTTGCCAGTTGGCTCCGAGATCCAGGACACACGTGGTGGATAGCCCCAAAAAAGACCGCCTCGACACCCCGAGCTGCGAAACCTCAACCCATTTTCCGGCAAACCCGCCCTGGTGAGGCGTCTCCCACAGTCGTAAGCGGCCGGGAAAAAACTCCTCGCCGAGCTGCAACAGCCGACTCAAGCCCCCGTCCCTGGAACACGGCACAAAATCGATGCGCCCCACCCCTAGTGCCAGAATCTGCGCGATAGAACCCAAAGGTGCCTCGCCCCAGCAGGCATCGTAGTGTAGCGCGCACGCCCGTCGGGGCACGCGCGGTCGGGGACTGTGGTCGCAGGCCAGAATCAGGGTTTCGGGAACTTCCCCGGCGCTCAAGAAGCGCAGCAGCTCACGCAGGGTGTCTTTCATCGGGCGGGGGGCTCCGAAGTGGGGCCGCCGGGGTGTCCGGATCCGCTAGGTTCGCTGTGCCGAGCGGGAGCGGCAGTGTCCCCCGCGTCGCGAGCCGCCCCCGGCACGCCCGGATCGCCGAACTTACCCGCCGCAACGCCCTTGTGACCGGGCGTAATGCCCCGGTAGGGAGCGGCGAACCCCGACACCACGTCCGCGCAGGGAAGCAGACCCTGGGTCGACAAGGTCACGCACCAAGACGCAAAAGCGGCGTAGCTCAGGGCCTCGACCCCCTGCATCCAGGCGGTGTGCGCCTGCGCCTCGGCTTCGCGCAAAGTCGCGGGAACCCAGCGCAAAGGGTGTTCGGCCGTGAAAGCCGCCAAGATGTCGCGCACGCGGGTGTAATCCTCCGTCCGGCCCTGTTCCAGCGCCGCCATCATTTGCTGGCAGCCCTGAGACAGAAAAGCGAACTCCAGCCCGAGGTGGTCGTCCGGTTCGGTGTGCAGCCGGGGAGCCTGCAAACCCAGCCGCGAGTAATAGAGCCGGACTTGAATCGTCTCAGTATCGAAAACCAGCTGCTCCTCGCCAACATGAACCGACTCGAAAGGCGAAACTCGGGCGCTGGCCGAAACCCCGTAGAGAAAGTCCTGATCCATGCGAATCGTCTGATCGTCCTCGTGACTTTCCCAAGAGCGTTGCAGCAGGTCGACGCCGCGGGTGTGGGCGGCGTGGGCGTCCGTCTGGAGGTCAGCGAGTTCGGGGAGGGGGGACGGTTCACACCAAAAAGGCCAGTCCGAGAGTTGCGAGTAGATGTCACGGCGGGTGTCCGTGGTCGCGTGGCCCAGGTGCAGCCGGCCCAAAACCAGAAAAGACGCCGCAAAAGCATCGAGAGAGGGGGCGTCAACGCGCTGACTCATGGGTATCTTCTTTCTGTCATAAAGTGTGGCTCCCGGTTATGCGCCGGGAGCCACCGAGTTTTCGCTAGGACCCCGGTTAGGGTGCGATAACGTTTTGCACTGTATTCAAGCCTACATGCCACAAGCCCTCGTAGTGGACGGCTCGGCCCATCAGTTCGCTGATGAACGCCAGCAGCAACGAACCGCACAGCAACACGGTCAGGGTAGTTGTGGGTTGCGTATGCAAACGAATCTGGGTGAACGCAAACACGCCAGCCCCGATGACGGCGATACCCAGCAGAATCAGGCGGCAGGTCAGGAAACCACCCGAGATGACGTCCGCGACTTGTGCCGCCGCCCCGCCCTGCTGATGCAGACCCAAAAGGTAAGCCGGGTAGGTAATCATGATGACGATGCCGCTGGCCGCGCTCACAATGGTGAGGATTTGCATGGCGGAGTGCACCAGCGACTTCAGGTCGTCGCTAATCTGTCCCACCGCGAGACGGGAGCGCCACCCCTTTGCGTCGGGTATGGCTTCGGTCGCGGAGAGCGCCTTTTTCCACACCAGCAGCAGGCTCAGCGCCACCGCGAGAGGGCCGGTCAACAGAGCCGAAGCAAAGAAGAACACGGGAACCGCGGGGGTGTGCCACGCCGGAATGGTCCTGACGGTGCAATACACTCCACTCATCGAGGTCAGCAGAGCCAAGCCGCTCAGGGCGGTGAGGACCGCCAGCACATCGCGGACGGTGCGGCTCAGCCACTTATTCCACTGGCACGCGGCGAAAACGAAACCGAAACCGCCGAACAGCACCCCGCTCAACAGTTCGCGGCTGAGCCACGAGGAGCCGACGTGCAGCAGCGTGAACGGGGCGTGGAACGGGTCGTTCAGGTGGAAAAACGCCGCGAAGAAACCGAGAATCAGCAGCGGTCCGACCGCGAACAAGGACGTGTCGGTCACCCGGTCTATGGCTTCACCAGGCAGTTTGCGCAGCCGTCCCAGCAGTTGGACAAACCCCAGAGCCCAAAAAGCCCCGATTGCCATCTGGGCGATGACGGTAAACAGAATCATAGGGAGTTCTTCCATTTTCAGATCTCCTTCGGGTTGGTGATTTCGCCGGTGGGTTGATCCCACGGTTCCGCGTCCCGGTGCGCTTCGATGACCAGGTGCGGTTCCGTCAAGGACGGGTCGGGCAGGGGAGCGATCCCGTTGAGGTTGCCGTGTTTCTTACGGAGTTCCTCGATGGGACCCCACTCCAGGGCACGGGAGGGGCAGGCCGCTACACAGGCCGGGTCTTTGCCCTCCGAACGGTAGTCGTAGCACAGGTCGCACTTCGACATGTGCCCGGTCTCCGGGTTGAGCTGGGGTGCGCCGTAGGGACAGGCCCACTGGCAGTAGCGGCAGCCCACACATTTCGATTCGTCCACATATACGGTGCCGTCCTCGCGGCGGCTCATCGCGGTAGTGGGGCAAACCTCCATGCAGACCGGGTATTCGCAGTGGTTGCAAGAGATGGAAACGTAATAGGCAAACACTTTCGGTTGGAAAGTGTTGCCCTGGACTTTCCAGGTCCCGCCGGAGTATTCCGCGACTTTGCGCCAGTGTACGCCCAGCGGCAGGTCGTGTTTGTCGATACAGGCAATCTGGCAGGCTTTGCAGCCGTTGCACCGGGTCTGATTGAAATAAAACCCGTACTTGGCGCCAGCTTTAGTGAAGTTTTCAGCCATGATGTATCCTCCTAAGCCTTCTCAATTTCCACGGTGATGGTATGTACCGCGTTGCCATGCGCCAAGGGCGAGGGGTGCAGCGAGGACAAAGTATTGGTGTTTCCGCCGATGTCCACCGGAATATCCGGGTTAGCTCCGGCCGGGGGTTTCACCTCGGAGGCGTCGACCGGGTGGTACCACGCGCCCTGGGGCAGGGAAACGACTCCGGGAGCAATGCGGGGAGTGACTTTCGCTTCAATCCTCACAGTTCCACGGTCGTTGTAGGCAAACACCAGGTCGCCGTTCTTAATCCCGCGAGCCTTGGCATCAATCGGGTTAATCCAGATGGTTTGCAAGTGAGCCTCCCGCAGCCAGTCCACGTTTCCGTAGGACGAGTGGGTCCGACCTTTGAAGTGGTGGCCGATACATTGCAGCGGATACTTGCCGGTCATGGCGGCGGCCGGTCCGTCCCAAGTCTCTACGTATTCGGGCAGCGGCACCAGTCGGTCGCCCTCGGCCTTTTCGCGGAAGTCGTCGAAAGTCCACTTGGTAGCCATCTGTTCGATGCGCTGGGAATAGATTTCGATCTTTCCGCTGGGGGTGGGCAGGGGGTTGGCCTGCGGATCCGTGCGGAAATCTTCCATCGAGACGACCGGCCCCTCGTAGCGGCGGTAGACCCCCATCTTTTTCCATTCCTCAAAGGTGGGCAGTTCGGGGTCGTCTTCGCGTGCGGCGTCAATCGCCTCTTTTAGCCACCCCTCGCGGGTCTTGCCTTCGGTGAAGTCGTCCTTTATGCCCAGGCGGTCGGCCAGTTCAGTGCAAATCGTGTAAACGTCCTTGCACTGATAGAGGGGTTTGATGGCTTGCGAGGAAACAATCCCGTAAGCCATCGGCGCGCCGTTTTCCCCAGCATGATAGTCGGATTCCTCGGCGGCGGAAGTGCCGGGCAGGACGTAATCGGCGTAACGGCAAGACACCGTCATCTGAATGTCACAATCGACAATGAGTTCGCACTTGGATTCGTCCTGGAGGATTTTCACAGAAGCGGCGTTTTCTCCGGTTTGGTTGACCAGCGAGTTTCCGCCGTATTGCCACACCATCTTAATGGGGACTTCCAGCTTTGTGTTGGTGGGAGTGCCGTTATCGTCGACCGGGACTTTAAAGCTCCGCACGCCCAGCTCGGGTTTTTCCATCACACCCGAGTTGAATGTGTCCATCTTTTCGCCGTGCTCAATAGCGTCCAGCCACGAGAACACCGAGATAATCTTCATTGACGGGTTCGGTTTCGAGGTGGTCAGGTTCTTGCCGACCCCGAGGGCGGGTGAGGATTCCCGAGCTCCGTTACCGCCACCGGGGATACCCACGTTGCCGGTCACGCAGGCCAACAGGAAGATAGCGCGGGCAGTATTTTCCCCGTTGGCGTGGCGTTGCGGACCCCATCCCTGGGTAATTGCGCAGGGTTTCGCGGTGGCAATTTCACGAGCCAGCTGGCGGATGGTTTGTTCCGGTACGCCGGTGACTGCGCTGGCCCACTGGGGAGTTTTCTCGATACCGTCCTTTTTCCCTTCGATATAGGCGCGGTAAGACGCGTTAGCAGGAGCGCCGGGCGGCATATGGGCCTCGTCAAAGCCCACACAATAGGTATCCAGGAACGCTTGGTCTTGCAGGTTTTCCTGGAGCATGACGTGAATCATGCCCGCAATGAGAGCCGCATCCGTCCCCGGACGCAAAGCCACCCACTCGTCCGCCAAATCCACCGCAGTTTCGGAATAGCGCGGGTCGATGATGATGGTGCGCACCCCGGAAGCCTTTTTCGTCTCTAGGGTGGTGAACGTCAGTCCGCCCCCGCTCATGCGGGTTTCCAGCGGGTTGTTGCCAAACATGACCTGCAGCTTTGAACGCGCCGCGTCATCGAGCGAGTTCGATCCGAACCAAGTCCCGTAAAAATACGGGTAGGCTGTGGTGATTTCCGTAGTGGAGTAGTCGGAATAGTGATCGAGGTAGCCACCCCAGCAGTTCATGAGGCGGGCAAACGCGGTCACATCCGGGGGCCACGAGGTCGAAACAACAGATCCGAGGGTGCCGGTGCCGTAGTTGATGTAAAAGGCTTCATTGCCGTACTTGGACTTGATTTCTTTCATCTTTTCGGCGATTTCGTCCAGGGCTTGCTCCCAGCTGATTTCCACCCACTCACCGGCGCCGCGTTTCGTGCCGGGTTTGCGCTTCAGCGGCTTCTTTAGCCGATCGGGATTGTAAATCCGGTGCCGAATGGAGCGACCGCGCACGCAAGCGCGCACGGATTGAGAGCCGAGTTCGTTCGTACCGGTGTCGTCAGGCAGGACCCGCACGACTCGACCGTTCTTGACCTGCAGTTGCAGCGGGCAGCGCGAACCACAGTTCACGGTACAAGCCGACCACACCAGCTTGGTGTCGTCAGGTGCGGCGGCGTTGGCTGCCGAAGAGCCCGGCAGCGAGCCTTCCATGCTCAGTAAGGTTGCGGTTCCAGCAGCCACACCGGACCATTGTAAAAATGACCGCCGGGAAATTCCCGAGGTCTTTTCGCTCTGTTGTGCCATAAGTGTTCCTTTTCCGCAGTTCAAATGAAGCCACTTTCTTCGGGATTTATATTACACACTATTGGACACATGTTCAATAGAATGTTGCGTAATTTTTTATTAATGTTTCGGCTTGTCCGCGGGTTGTGTCACAATAAATTTGTGGCAAGAAACGAGCCTTTGAGTTTTCCGACCGGTGAGGTGGTGATGGATCCGCGCTATGCCCGCGCGCGGGCTAGCCTGAATGACGCTATTTTGCGTCTCTGCGCCACTCGGGCTCCGGAAGATGTCTCCGTGTCGGAGCTGACGAAAGAAGCGGGCGTGTCCCGGGGCACGTTTTACGCCCACGCCTCCAGCCCCGCCGAACTGTTGGCTAAGTGTCTGCTGGCGGAAATCCACGAATTTTTCCCCGCCATCGGCCAATTACTCAGCGCCAGCCGGGAAAACTACCTACTGCGCTGGCGTCAGATTTATATCGAACTGTTGGAACACATCGCCAGTCACGCTGAGGTGTACCGCCATATTTTCCTTGACGTGCCCTCGTCAGGAACCCGCGGCTATTTCAGCGACTACTTTCACCAGTATCTGCGCCGCTACGTCCTGGATTACGTGACCTATTCCGGGGAAAACAACGGCGACCTATGGGTTGCCATGGCTGCCGAACAGCAGGTACAAAACACTTTCGTAATTATTCGTTCCTGGCTGCAAAACGAAATGAAAACCAGCCCGGAAGTCGCCATCAACACGTTCATGAGCCTGGCGGCGCCCTGGCAGTTCACCAAGTTTGACCAGCCCGGCGCCGCTCTCAACCGCCGCCGCCACGCCATCGAACAGCTCCTGGTGCGCACTACGCGCCCCTAGGGTGCCGGTGAGTTTTCGCGGGGTCAAGGGAAACCGCAGATTTGGCTCCGGGCGGCCAATGTGCTAGTCTATACGAGCCTAAGACCGCCGGTCCGATTGGATAATTCAGCGATAGCTGAGCCTGCGCAGGAAACGATAAGCGAATCACGAACGGTGACCCACCGACCTTGTGCAGGGATAAAACCCTACATAGAAAGCGTGGAAACTGTGTCTGTACGCCCCGGATCTTGCGCCCGGGGCTTTTCTATTGCCCAAAACTCCGTGACGCCGGCTGAAAACGGAAGGAGGGCTCATGGCAAGGCCTAATAAAGTCACAGATGTGCAGTCTCTCGCGGCATCCGCGAAGGATTCCACCGCTGTTATTTTGACCGAATACCGTGGTCTGACCGTAAAGCAGATGAAAGAGCTGCGTACCTCGCTTGGGGTAGGAGTACGTTACTCCGTAGCGAAGAACAAGCTCGCGAAGCTGGCTATGAAGGAAGCAGGGCTGGAGGGTCTCGACGAATATCTCGTGGGACCGACCGCTATTGCTTTTGTCCCGGCCGATGGTGATGTTGTTAGCGTCGCCAAGGCTCTGGATACCTTTGCGAAGGATAACAAGGCGCTGGTTTTGAAAGCGGGCATCATGGACGGAGAATTCCTCGATGCTGACGCTGTTAAGAAACTCGCTTCCCTGGAATCCCGCGAAGTTTTGCTGGCGAAGTCCGCTGGATTGCTCAAGGCGCTGCAAACTCGCGCTGCCGGGCTGTTCCAGGCTTCGGCCTCCAAGACGGTTCGCACCATCGACGCCTACCGCGAAAAACTCGCGGCCTGAGGCGCTTTACTTTAGACCTAGATTCAAAAAGAAATGCGCTCGCCCTAGCGAGAGCGAAGCCCGGTGTGATAGGAACCACCAGGCGGATAAACCGAAAGGATGCCGAAAATGGCGAAAATGACTGTTGATGAACTGATCGACGTGTTCAAGGATATGACCCTGATTGAGATCTCTGACTTCGTTAAGAAGTTCGAAGAGGTCTTTGACGTGACCGCTGCTGCTCCGGCCGCGGTGGCCGTGGCGGCTGCTCCGGCTGCTGGTGGCGAAGCCGCTGGTGGCGAAGAAAAGACCGAGTTTGACGTAGTGCTCGAGAGCGCTGGCTCCTCCAAGGTGCCGGTTATCAAGGTCGTCAAGGCTCTGACCGGCCTGGGCTTGAAGGAAGCCAAGGACCTGGTTGATGGCGCTCCCAAGGCCATCCTCGAAGGCGCCAAGAAGGAAGACGCTGAGAAGGCCAAGGCTGACCTCGAAGAGGCCGGCGCCGAGGTTACCCTGAAGTAGTCGCGCTTTCCGGGGTGCGCTGCACTCCGAAAGCCGTTCACAGGCTTAAAACCGTTGGGCACTGCAGATATCTGCAGTGCCCAACTGATTTTTATGTATTCGGCGCCGAAGGTTAGCCCTCAACCGGCAGTTCGTCTGTCTCCGAGTCCCGGTCAGGAATCCCGGTCGGAGTCTGGGAAACCGGCAGCTTGGCCACATCGATGGGATGCAGCAGGTCAATGGCGATACCCACCGCGACCCCGGCCAAAGCGGGGGTCAGCCAGCCCATCTGGACACTGCCCAACGGCAGGACATGCAAAACGTTTTGCATAGCCTGCTGCCAACCGCTGACGTCCTCCCAAGCCGGCAACTTGAAAGTGGAGATGGCCTCAAAAATCCCAATGATGCCGGCCACCCACGCGGAAAGCCGGTAGGTCCAGAACAGCTGGCGCTTCATGGTGTAATCCAGCAGGGCGATGAGAATCAGGCAGATAGCCGGGGGATAGGTCGCCAGACCAATCGTCACCACGATGGCGAGGATGTTCTCTAAGCCCAGGTTGGCTACCAGCAGGGAAACCACCACGTGAATCCCCAGCATGGCTGAGCGATGTACTTTCGGGAACAGGTCACAGAAGTATTGGGTCGAGGCGCCCATCAGACCGGTGGCGGTAGTCAGGCAGGCTAGGAACACGATAATCGAGAACAAAATCTGACCGACCGGGCCGAAAATCATTTGCGCCGCCAGGGACAGGCCGGCGGCCGGGTTGGCAATCTCCTGGTCAGCCACGCGGGTGCCCACGAACGCCAAGCCGGTGTAAACGATGGCCAGGGACGCTCCGGCAATCCCGGCGGTAAAGGTCGTCGCCCGGAACACGGAACGCTTTTCGTTGTAGCCGTGGGAGTGCAGCTGGGTAATAATAACGACGCCAAACACCAGGGAGGCCAAGGCATCCATCGTGCCGTACCCGGTTTTCAGCCCGGCAGTGAAGGGCGAAGCCTGGTAAGCCGGGTCAGGGTGGAGTGTCTCGACACTGGGCAGTTTAAACATCGCGATGGCGATCATCACAAGCAGCAAAATCAGCAGCGCCGGGGTCAGGTATTGCCCGATGCGATCGAGCATCCGGTCGGGACGGTTGAGCAGAATCAACACGATGGCAAAGAAAATCAACGAGTAAATAAACAACCCGACGTGATTCGCGGGACTATCTCCGGTCTGGGCTCCGAGGCTGGTCAAAGGCCGCACCGCCATTTCCCAAGACACGGTCGCCACGCGGGGCATCGCGTAGAGCATCCCGCAGAACAGAAAGATAGCCACGGTCAAAACCAGCCCCGGAATGTGTCCGATGCGGTCTGCAATCCGCCCGGCTCCGTAAGCGTCCGTGGAGGCCGCCATCATCCCCGCCACCGGGAACAGCACGCCCGTCAGCAAAACTCCGATAACCGCGGGGATTACGTTGGCCCCACCGCTGACCCCGACTTGGAACGGAAATATCAGGTTGCCGGCGCCGAAAAACATGGCGAACAGGGCGAAACCGGAAATCAAAAGGTAGGTGTCGAAGCCTTTGTGGCTGGGCGAATTCATATAGAGCCTTCCTTGTGGGTGGCGAATTAGCGGGACTTTCCCGGGTTCCAAGCCTAGCACAAGTCGGATTTACCAGGAATTTCGCGGGTTTTCAACGGTTTTAGGGGTGAGGAGCCGGGTTGGTCAAGGCCGGTCATGGTTGGTGAAGGGCGGTCGAGGGCGGTGGCACAAGACGGTTGGTGGGGCGATGGCACGATATGGCCGGTAAAGCGCGGTGGTGCGAGGCAGCGCGTCGCTCGGGTGGGAGATAGTGATTGCCCAGTCCGGGTACGTTTCGTGGTTGGCGGTGTTCCAATGGTTTGACGGCCAAGCGCGCTCCAGCCGCTTAGTGAAACAGTGCACGAGCGGGCCTACACCCGCGCCAAGCTGGCTAACAGCGCAGTTCGTGGAACGGGACTTCGGCAGCGCGCAGGCGGGCGGCGGTGAGGTCGGCGATAGTGTACAGCCCCTGTTCGCCAGCCGGACCGGATGTAGCCGAGCTAAACGGCTCTTCCAGTTGGATCAGGAAAAAACGCCGTCCGGTGGCGTGCGCCGCCTGCCCGGTAGTGCCCGAGCCGGCAAAAAAATCTAGAACCGTGTCGCCGGGGCTGGTAGCGGCCTCGATGAGGACTTGCAACAGTCCCGTGGGCTTCGGGGTTTCAAACAGTCCGCCGAGCCCCAGACGCTGCAGTTCTCGCTGCCCTGAAATCGTTGAGGGACCCATGACCATGTCTTTCAGGGCAGTTTCATGAAAATCCCGGATTTTCGTATAAATCTTTAGGCTACGGTGCACCCCCCGGCCGTGAACCTGAAATTCCAGGTCAGCATAATCGCGTTCCACCTTGGCCCGCGACCAGCGCCAAGCATGATACTTCAGTCCCGGTTTCGCATTTGGGTGAGGGTGGGTGCAGACCCAGCCGGCAGCGGCCAGTTCGGGGTCAACAGCCCCGACCTCACTGGTGCGCACCGCCCCGGTCTGGGGGTGATAGTGAATGTCGAACACCATCGACGGGGCAGTGACCTCGTTGAACTTCGAGTTCGTGTTGTACAGCTCGTTCTTGGTGACGTACGCGCCGCGCGCATCGTGTTTCACCTGGCGTTGGGGCAGGTGGTACACGGTAGGCATGAGTTTTTGCAACAGTTCGGTGCGGCCGCGGAGCTGTCCCACCTGGGTGGCGTCGCGGGCATAGGTCAAGATGTACTCGTGCGTTCCCGCCGGTCCCGCCCCCAACTGTCGGCCTTTCAGGTTAGAGACCCACACGAAGTTTCCAACTAGGTTTGCGGTGCCAAAAATGCGGTCCATCTCGAGTTTCAGTTCACACAGCTGGTTAAAGTCAATCGAGATAAAGATGAGACCGTCAGCACTGAGCAGTTCACGAGCCGCGGCCAACAGCGGGCTCATCATGGCGAGCCACTCGTCCTTGGCGCGCCTGTCGTGGTAGGCGAAAGTGTTTCCGGTGTTGTAGGGCGGGTCGATGTATATCATTTTCACTTGTTGCCCAGCCCGGTGCAGTGCCCGCAAACCGGCCGCGGCATCGGCACGCAACAGCCAGTTACCTTCCCGAAAATCGTCCACGAAAAAATCCTATCTAGGCAAACGCCCTTCACCGTGAAAAATCGCCGGTCGAACCGGGAAAGTCAGAACCGGCGCTTGGGATGGGAAACAGAAATAATGGCGCCTTGGGGCAAAACCTTGTTCGGATCCAGGGAGGCCGGCACGGTGGCGACATAAGCCTGGAAAGTCGGGGGGCGGCGCACAATGAGTTCGAGTTTCCCGCCGTCGGCTTCGATGAGCTGTTTCGCCAGCGCCAAGCCAATCCCGGTCGAACCGTGCCCCGAGACACCCTTTTTGAAAATGTCCGGGGCGATTTCGTCGTCCACCCCCGCACCCTCGTCGCTGACCTCGAAATACATGCCCTTCTTGTTGCCGCTCATCTTGGCGCGCACCGTGGTCGTACCCGCCCCGTACTTCAACGAATTCTCCAGGAGGGTGGCGATGACTTGGCCCAGCGAGCCGGGCGTGGCCAGGGCGGGACGGTCGGTTTCGTTGCGGAACACCAGCGGGCGATTCGCCGCCCGGAACTGGTTTTCCCACTCGTTTTGCTGGTGTACCAGGAATTCGTCGACGTTAATCGCTTGGGTGGTGCCCCCGCCGGCATTCTGGGAGTTGCGTTTCAGGTCCTCGACCACACCAGTCAGGCGTTCAAGCTGGTCCAGGCACTGTTCGGCCTCTTGCTGTACCTCCGGTTCGCTGCTGATCATCTGGATTTCTTCCAGCCGCATAGACAGAGCCGTCAGCGGGGTGCGCAGCTGATGGGACACGTCAGAAGCGAACTGGCGTTCCGCGGCGATACGCCCCGCCAGGTTTTCGCTGGCTCGGACCAGTTCGTCTTGCACCAGGTCGATTTCCTCAATCCCGGAGGGGGTCACGCGGGGACGCACCCCGCCGGAACCGAGCTGTTCAGCTTGGGCGGACAGATAAATCAGCGGCGCCGAAATCCGGCGAGACGCCCGCAACGCGATAAACGCGCCGACCAGGACTGATGCCCCCACTCCGGAAAGTGTCACCAAAACGAACACCACGGAACGCGAACGGGCGTTGTCTGATGAAGAAATGACCGTCAGGGTGGCTCCCGTGGCGGTTTCGACCCGCGAGATAAGCGGGAAAACTGGGCGGGTTCCGAAGCTAAGGTCGCGACCGTCTTGAGTGGTGACTTCCACCCTGGTGTCCGCCGAGCGTCCTGGCCACAGCCAGCTGGCCACGGTCACGTCAGTCACATAGTGGCCGGTCAGGGACGTGCGGTCCAGGGCGAGCGCATATTGTTTAGCGGTCGCGTCAACATCGGCGCGTGCTGAATCCCACAGCTGATTGACAGCGAAGGCGGCCAGGGGCACGCCCAGCAGCAGCACGGCAATGATGACCGCGCTGAGGATGGAAATCAGGATTTGCTTGCGCAAGGGTTAGGCAGTTTCAAAACGGAAACCCATGCCGCGCACGGTGGTGATGTAATGCGGATTGTTCGCGTCGTCGCCGAGCTTGCGGCGCAGCCACGAGACGTGCATATCCAAGGTCTTGGTGGAACCCGACGGGTCCCCGCCCCATACTTCCCGCATAATGGCTTCCCGCTCCACGACCGCGCCGGCTTCGCGCACCAGCACCCGCAGCAGCTCAAACTCTTTCGCGGTCAGCTGCAGTTCACGCGTGCCTTGGAAAGCGCGGTGAGCGGAAACCTCAATGCGCACATCCTGGGCGGTGAGGTCGCTTTCTTCAGTGATTTCCCCGCCGGAACGCCGCAGCAAAGCCCGCACGCGGGCCAGCAGCTCGCCCAGCCGGAAAGGCTTGGTGACGTAATCGTCCGCCCCGGCGTCTAGGCCCACCACCATGTCGACTTCGCCGGTACGCGCGGTCAGAATGAGAATCGGAATGATGAGGCCTTGGGCGCGAATCGTGCGTGCTACGTCCAGGCCGTCCATATCGGGCAGGCCCAAGTCCAAAATCACCATGTCGGAGTCATTGACTTGTTTCAGGGCAGAACCGCCCGTAACGTGGGCGCTGACCTCGTAGCCTTCACGCTGCAAAGCGCGGGTCAACGGTTCGGCAATGGCGGGATCGTCTTCGACTAAAAGGACTCTGGTCATTCTTTGTTCCTCTGCTTTCGTTTCTCTATATCCTGGTTCCGTTCTCTCGAATTTACCGAAACGCTGGACTATCGCAGGTATTCGTGAACTGGGAGATTGGTAAAACCCTAAGTCATCATCGAGTAAAACTTTACCCTTTTTTGACCCGTCGCGCTATTCGACGGAGCATTTAAATTATTCCTTAGTATTCCCAGTCTTTCTGGAGTCTCTGGCGGGTACTTTGTCCGGCTTTTCAGGGTGGGAACGCAACCGCAGCTAGAATAGTGCTGGCGAAAGGAAACTGGTGATGCTGTCCCATTATGTGTCGGGTGAGCCGCAAAACCCGATGGTGGTGTTAGTCCACGGAGTCTGCGATTCCGCCTTGGCTTGGGTCGATTTGCTGAACCACCTGCGCGACCGCTACTTCGTGGTGGCGCTGGATTCGCTGGGACACGGCACCTCGCGGCGTCTGTGCAATACGGAGCTAGCCGACCCGGCCGCGGCTTCGGCAGAGGAATTAGCGCTGACTTTGCAATATCTGGAACAGCTCTATGGGCAAACCCCGGTAATCGTAGCCCATTCTATGGGGGCGGCCATCTCCAGCTACCTCGGTGGGCGTCGTCCCGAGTTGATGAAAGCACTTTTTCTCGAGGACCCTGCCTGGTTGAGCCCGTCGCAGGCGGTAGGGTATCGCCAGCGGGCCGGCGAACAAGTCACCCGCTGTGAACACACCTGGCAGGCCAATCCGGTGGAAACGCTGGCGGACAACGTGGCGCAGCGTCCGGGCTGGAGCGCCGCCTCGCACTACGGCTGGGCTTTTGGCAAAGGCTTGGTGGACCCGCGCCTGCTGGCTACCGGTATCGTCAGCTTCCACGAACCCTGGCCAGAAATCGTCGCGGCGCTGCGCGTACCGACTAAAGTTGTTACCTCAGACACTGATGAGGTGTTGATTGGTCTGGAGGGCGTGGCCGCTATCGCCCAGGTGGGTAACCCCTTGGTGCAAACCGAGGTTATTTCCGGGACTGGACACGGCGTGCGGCTCGGTGCCCCGGAGCAATACCACGCCAGCTTAGACGAATGGCTCCACCGCTACGCGGGCTGACCTGAAAGGCAAAACGATGCAACCCTTCTTGTGCCCCGAACTAACACCGACAATCGCCGCCACGCCCCCACAAACACCTTGTGACCTGCAAACTATGCGAAGCGAAGGGGACCGAATGTTAGGTATGTCCACAGAAACCCCGGCCGGAGTGAACCTCGACGTGAGGGAAATCCCCGGCGGGGATGGCCAACCTATGGAGCTGCGTTGTTTCACCCCGCAACCCGCTGCGCAGTCCTCGGCGGCAAAAGGTCGGGCGGACTGTTCAGCCATCTTGCTCACCCTCCACGGCGGCGGCTACGTGGCTGGCAGAGCCCGGTTTGATGACGTGCACAATGTTGAGCTGGCCGAGTATTTGGGGGCCATAGTCCTGTCCGCGGATTATCGTTTGGCGCCCGAATTTCCGGTGGACCGAGCGGTGGCGGATTGCCGGGCGGCGCTGCTTTACGCCCTGGAGTGGGGGCGCGAGTTAGGGCTGGAAGTGTATGTTTTCGGCGATTCCGCAGGGGCAGGCCTGGCGTATTATGCCGTGGCGGACCTGCTGGCGGAATCAGCGGAGTGTCAGGTGGCGGGAATAATCCTGTTTGAACCCTGCTTAGATCCGCGCTGCGAGAGTGATTCTATGCAAACTCACGCTGCCGGCCCGGTCTGGACGGCCGAGGCTAATCGGGAGGCTTGGGATTTGGCGGCACCGAGCCTGGCCCTGCGTGCGAAACTGATGGAAATCCTGGACAGCCCAGCAGTGGCGGGCAAAATGCCGCGCAGCCTCATCGTGGTGAACCCCATCGACCCGCTGCGCGATGAAGGGCTGCGTTTAGCGCTGCGCCTGGCTGATTGCGGAGTGCCGGTGGAGACGCATATGTATGCCGGAACCTTCCACGGGTCCTTGCGAGTGCCGGGCAGCCAAACCTGGGCTGAGCTGCGGGAACTGCTGGGTCGTTTTCTGGGTTGCCGCGAATCAGACCCGCGCGATTAGGCTAGAGATATGGAAAAACCAGATTCTGATTTGGGTGCGGCCGCGGTGCGCGTGGTGTTGGCTTCCGCCTCTCCGGCGCGGCGCAAAGTGTTGCAAGGGGCGGGGCTGCGCCCGGTGGTGCGGGTTTCTCACGTGGACGAGGATGCTTTGCTGGCTGAGCTGCGTTCGCGTGCGGCCGGTCCGGCCGAGCAGGTTTTGGCTCTCGCGCAGGCAAAAGCGCGGGCGGTAGCGGGGGAGCTCGAGACGTCGCTTTCGCCGGGTACGGACACGTTGGTGGTGGGTTGTGACTCCATGCTGGAGTTTCACGGCGAGGTGCTGGGCAAACCCCACAATCCCGAGGTGGCCCTCGCGCGCGTGCGCGCCCTGTCGGGGGATTTCGGGGTGTTACACACCGGGCACTGGGTGATGCGTTTACGCAGCGATGCGGCCGAACCGGTTGCAGAAGTGGGGCGCACCGAGTCCACCGTGGTACATTTTGCGGATTTCAGCGAGGCGGAGGCCCGCGCCTACGTGGCCAGCGGGGAACCGCTGGAAGTCGCCGGCTCATTTACGATTGACGGCCTGGGCGGGGCATTCATCAGCGGTATCGAGGGCGACCCGCACAATGTCATCGGGATTTCTCTGCCTTTGCTGCGAAAACTGGCTGGCGAGCTGGGGATTTTCTGGCCCTCGTTGTGGGCTTGAGCCGAATCTCCCTTTTATTCAGCCTTGAAAAAGTTTCCCCTTGACAGCTGTGTGCCGGTGTATTAGTGTTGTAGTACACAAACATGGTACCGCGTTTGTTCAGGTAAGGAGAAGCTGATGGATTTCGATACTGGAACGCCCATTTGGCGCCAGTTGCTTGACGACTTCTCACGGCGTATCACCAGCGGAGCATGGGAGCGGGGTTCCCAGATTCCCTCTGTACGTGATTTATCCGCCGAGTACGGGGTCAATCCCAACACCATGCAAAAGGCATTGACCGAGCTGGAGCGCACCGGCTTGGTTGCCTCGCGCCGGGGCTTGGGACGTTTCGTCACTGAAGATGCCGGAACCGTCCGGGAACTCGGTCATGATCTGGCGAAAACCTCCGTACGCAACTTCGTAACAGACATGAAAACTTTGGGACTGAGCCTCAGCGAAGCCCAAGATCTGTTGAATAGTCAATGGAAAGGACGTGATTGAGATGCAACCCTTAGTGGAAGTGTCCAACCTCACCAAACGCTACCAGGGCATCAAGGTAAACGGAGTGGTGAAACCGGCATTAGACCAGCTCACCCTCAACTTGAGTGCCGGGAAAATCATCGGTTTGCTGGGCGAAAACGGCTCGGGGAAAACCACGCTGCTAAAAATCTTGGCAGGCGTACTGGAACCCACCAGCGGGCAAGTTCGGATAGACGGTCAGGAAGTCGGGGCGAAAACCAAAGCCATGACCTCTTTCCTGCCCGACGCCGCCTGGCTGCCCGAATCTATCAGCGTTGACGCGGCAATCGGGCGGCACGCGGATTATTTCGCGGACTTTGACGCGAAAAAAGCCACGGAACTGGTGGAGTTTTTGGGGCTAGAACGTAGCCAAACCACCAACCATATGAGCAAAGGGATGCGTGAAAAACTGCAGCTGGCGCTGGTAATGTCACGCTCGGCCCGGCTCTATCTATTGGACGAGCCGATTTCGGGAGTGGACCCGGCGGCACGCCAAACCCTGCTGGACACCATTGTGAAAGGCTGGAACCCCGAAGCGACTCTGTTCATTTCCACCCACTTGGTCACTGACATTGAGCCGGTGCTGGACGAAGCCGTATTCCTGCACGCGGGCAAGCTGTTCAAACAGGGCGAAGCCGATGAACTGCGGGAAGCCTACGGCATGTCCCTGGATCAAATCTTTAGGAAGGAATACTCCCATGTTTGCTAAGTTATTCAAGTATGAAGCCAAGGAAATGGGCTGGCAGCTGCTGCTCTATCTGGTCGTCGGCTTGGCGGTGGTGTTTGTCTCGGGGATGCTCAGCCTCACTGACCAAAGTTTCCTGGCCACCACGGGTACCACCATTGGCGCCCTAGTGGCAATCATAATTCCTTTCCTCGTGTTCATCAGCGGAGCCAAACACTACTACCAGACCACCTACGGCCAGCGCGGCTACTTTACGAATACGCTGCCGGCCTCGGGTGGAACCGTGCTGGGTGCGAAGTCTCTGTGGCTGTTTATCGCGGTCCTACTCAGCACTTGTTGGAGCTGCTTGGCGCTGGCCTGGGTCATCTTTACCCAGATGTCAGGGGCGGCAGGTCCCGGGCTGAGTTTTGGCGACAAATTAGCTGCGACTTGGGAGGCTATCGGGCATGCCCTGCAAGGCGCTCCCGCCTACCTCATCGTCCCCATGATTGTGGTATTGCTGCTGGCGGCGGCACAGTTTGTGCTGTGGGTGGTGTGCTTATCTGCCCTAGCTAACCGATTCAGCTTCACTTACCTGTCCACCAACAAAGCGGTGACCATCAGCGCAATCCTCATCTATGTGGTTTATGAAGCGGTGTTGGCTCTGTTTACTTTATTGGTGCCGGTGACCTTGCACATCACGATTTCGACAGCAGCCACCCAGACAAAGTTACTTTTCGGCGCTATCTTCTCGCAGACCAACGAAGGGGCCGGCGTATTCCTGCCACTGGGAATGCTGAGCATAATCCCTCTGTTGATTGTCGGCTACTGGTTTGCCCACAACTCGCTGTCTCGCCACCTGTCGTTGCGTTAGTTGGGTGTTTCATTGTGGCGGCTCGGTATTCCGGGTCGCCACAATTCTTTGGGGTCACAAGGTCGGGGAGACGCTTACTTGCCCATCAGCAGGTCGGCGGCCGCGCGGGCGGAAGAAAGCTCCAGATCGGGGTCCGTGCCGCAGACGTTGACGTGGCCGAGCTTGCGCTTGGGACGGTTGCCTTTGCGGTACAGGTGAATCTTTGCTTCGGGATACTGTTCCATTACTTGCCTTCCCGCAGCACCGGGGTCATCCAGCTTACTGCCCAATACATTAGCCATCGCAGTGTAGGGCGCAGTACGGGACGTATCACCCAACGGCAGGTCCAATACCGCCCGCAAATGCTGCTCGAACTGGGAAGTCACGCACCCGTCTTGGGTCCAGTGTCCAGAGTTGTGCGGGCGCATTGCCAGCTCGTTGATATAGAGGCGATGGTTCCCGGCAGGGGTCACTACCAGGAACATTTCGACCGCATACACCCCGGTAATGTCGAGTTCCACCCCAATCTGACGCGCCAAGTCCTCGGCTTGGTCCCTGATGTCCTCAGGAATCGGCGCCGGCTCCAAAACGGCCGCGCATTGTCCCTCTTCCTGCCAGGTTTGCATGGGGATATAGGTGCGCAGTTCCCCCGAGGGACGCCGCGCCGCCATCACAGCCAGCTCGCTGCTGAACGGGACGCGCTGCTCGACCAGGCACTCGATACCCTCGTCTAAGCCCTCACGCCAGGTCTTGAACTCGTCCAAACTCGATACCAGACGTACCCCGCGGCCGTCATACCCGCCGTGGCTGATTTTCGCCACCAACGGCCAGCCGCAACGCCGACCCACGTCCTTGACCGCATCCAAGTGCGCCCCATTGGCCCAAGCAGGCATGGGCAGTCCCAGTTCCCCCAATCGTTGGCGCATCGCCAGTTTGTCTTTGGCATAGAGCAATGCGGATTGGGAGGGGCGGGCGGGAACACCGGTCGCGGCGGCGGTGTCGAAAACGGTGTCTGGAATCAACTCGTGTTCAAAAGTCACCACGTCCGCCCCGTCCAGCAGCTCGCGCAATGCTTCGGGGTCTTCAGGAGAGCCCACCACGGTTTCAGGGCACACGAACGCGGCCGGATCCGAGGGGGAGTCAGCTAAAATTCGCAAGCGAAAGCCCAGTTCACCGGCTTCGGTAGCCAGCATTCGGGCCAGTTGACCAGCGCCGATACACGCCACCACGGGCGGATGATAGGTGGTCAACTCAGTTCTCCTCCGTGTCCATCACGTTTTTCAAAGCTTCGCCTTTGTCGATGGCTACTTGGCGCAGCAGGGCTTGATATTTCAACATCTGTTCGCGCATCTGTTCCGCCTTTGGTCCCTCACCGGCGCCCAAGATGCGGGCGGCCAGCAAGCCGGCGTTCTTGGCGTTGCCGATAGAAACGGTGGCGACCGGCACGCCGGAGGGCATTTGCACGATGGACAGCAGGGAATCCATGCCTTCCAAGTGCTTCAACGGAACCGGCACCCCGATGACCGGTAGGACAGTAGCTGCCGCCAGCATCCCCGGCAGGTGCGCCGCTCCGCCCGCGCCGGCAATAATCACCCGTAAACCGCGCTTTTCCGCCGAAGTCCCGTACTCCAGCATATCGATAGGCATCCGGTGGGCGGACACGACCCGAGCCTCGAAAGGAATCCCAAAGTCGCGCAGCACCTCCGCGGCGGCCGACATCGTCGCCCAATCGGAATCCGAACCCATAACCAAGCCCACCAGGGGCGTATTCTCAGCTTCGCTCATAACGTCATTCTACCCCGCTGGTTTGCAGCCCGGTGCGGCGATTGCGCCATTCGTCCTCGCGTTCGGCCGGGTGTCACGAGAATCGTGGTTCGGGTGGGATGTCGATCACGCCTGGGTTTGGGTGGGCGAGATGTCGCTCGCGGAGGTCTCGCGCGACTTGGGGGGTCACAGACCCCCCTCGGAAAATGCTTGCAGAGCATAGCATTTTCCTCACCCCCTAGCGTCGCCTGCGAGTACCTCCGCCTTCGCTCCTCTCGCCCCGCTGACGAGCGACACCCCGCCGGGCTGGCTCTCCAAATAAGCGAGGCCCCGCCCAGCGCAGCTATCCAAACGAGCGACACCCCGCCCAGCCGGGTGTCTTTGCGAACGGCGGGAACTTAGTGAAATACTTGCGTAAAAACCTAGAACTGCGGGGTCAGGTCGGCAGGGGTGAGGGTTCCATTACGCAGCCCTTCCCAGAAAGCGGGGGTGCGGTTCTCGTCCAGTTTCACCGTCGAGCCGACCCCACCGCCGGGGTTGTAACCGAGCGACGCGATGGGCGGCACTCCCTGCAGACCGCCGTCCCCGGCCTTCCGCAGTGCCAGCGCCAGCCGAGCAATATCAATGGTCTGGGCAGAACGGTCAACTGTCAGAGCGGCCGCGCCAGCGTCGGCCAGTGCCACTTGTCGGGCAGGATTAATCAGCACTTCCGGGCTCAGCGCTTTCTTTAGAGTAGAGCTGATGACTAGGCGTTGGCGTTGGGTGCGTCCGATGTCGCCCAGCGGGTCGGAGTAGCGCATCCGCGCAAACAACAGGGCGGTCGGCCCGTCCACATCGTGACAGCCGGCTTGCCAACTGAGACCGGACATCCGGTCGGAAAACGTCTGGTCCCAGCACAGGTTGATTCCGCCGACCCCGTCGACGACCTGGGAGACCCCGTTGAAACCGATTTGCACATAATGGTCGATGGTCAGTCCGGTCAAGCCTTCGACGGTGGAAACCAGCAGCGCCGGACCGCCCTCAGAAAACGCAGCGTTGAGCTTATTACGGCCATGACCTGGAATTTCGACATAGGTGTCGCGCGGCAGAGAAACCAGTATGGCAGTTCCGTTGGTGGCTTGATGCAGCAAAAGAATTGTGTCGGAACGCTGGCCCTCCACCCCGCTGTTCGCCTCGGCGGTGCCTTCGCGGGAGTCCGAACCGGCGATGAGCCAGGTCGTGCCCGGCGTGTCGGCCGCACCGCTCAAGGCATCAGCGCGACCGATATTCGTATTGACCCGATTGTTCAGGAACAGCCCCCAAAACACGATGGCCAAAACCAGTGCCAAGAGCAGGGTCAAGATGGTGATGAGGATGCGTTTTGGCCAGCTGCGGGTGGCGACGCCGGAGCGGGGCCGACCGGCGGGCGGGGGTGACTTCGGACTGGTCACGAGGCCGGGTGCGGGCCTTGGACTGGCCGGTTTCGCCGGGGGTGTGCTAGGTGTGCTGGATGTGCCGGGGCGGTGGCTCGCGGCCGAACCGGGGGCATAAGCGGCTGGCAGCGCCAAGTCCGCGTAGCTCAAGCCCTGGCGCTGCGTCGATGGCGTGGTAGAGCCGCCCACCACCACGGCAGTGCGTAAATCCGGTCGGCCCGCCGCGCTTGAGCTGCCTGGAAAAGCCGGGTAAGTCACCTGGCTAGCCTGCTGTGGATTTTTTGGGGGATCTTCCGGGGCAGGGCGGGGCTGGGAACTGCCCGGCGAAAATGACGGCGGTAAAGTCATTGCTGGGGATCCTGCCACGTGCCGCTACCTCCGGACGTTTCCCCAGATGGGCCGTTATTGGCAGAGTCTCCTCCCGTTTCGCCCGTACCGGTCGAGTTCGAATTGTCCGCAGTACCTGAGTTATGTGCCGGGGCGTCAGTGTTGCCCGCGTTGTTACCGGTAGGGTTGCTGTTCGCCGAGCCTCCCGCGGTTTGCCCGGAGTGAGCAGAATTGCCCCCGCTCGTCCCACTCGTCCCCCGAGAAGGCGACCCTCCGGTACGACCGGTGCTATTCCCTTGTGAAGGGACAGACCCGCCGGAACTGGCGGAATTAGGAGAGTTGGAGGACGCCGGAGCCTGCTCACTGGGCACGTGGAGGTTCCCGTTCATGTCCTGGTAAGGGAAAATGGAGGGAACCCGCTTGTCCATCCGCAAGGCATCAAACATATCCGTGGCATTGTCAGCCACCGCCACGCGCGCCCGGTCGAAAGCGTATTCCCCGAACGGCAGAGTGTAAAAGCGAATGTTGCTGGGCTTGACTTTTGAAAGGGACAGCGCCAATCCGCCCAGATTCTTGGCGTTTCCGAAAGTTTCGGAGGTGGTCAGAGAACGCATCCCGGCTCGCAGGAAAGCGTAAAGGGACGGCAGGTCGGTCAACAGATTACGGCTCTTGGCTTCTTTCATCATGGCGCCAATTAGCTGCTGCTGGCGGCCAATCCGGGAAATGTCTGACCCGTCGCCCACCCCGTAGCGAGCACGGGCAAAACCGAGCGCCTGTTGGGGGTTCAGCGTTTGGCACCCGGCGGGGAGGTCAATGGTGCCTTTGGTGTCTTTCATCTTTTCTTCCAGGCATATCGGTACTCCGCCCAGGGCCGCGACCATATCTTGGAAGCCGTCAAAGTTCACAACCATAAATTCGTCAAGGAAAATCCCGGTCAGCTGTTCGACAGTTTTCATGGTGCAGGCCGTGGCGGCGGCCACGTCCTCGTCCTGCCCCAGCAGGGCAAAAACGGAGTTGAACTGGACGTAACCCGAACTGGCGGGTTCGGTTTTCCCGTCAGCGCGCAGACAAGCCGGGCGCTTCACCATCAGGTCACGCGGAATAGACATGACTTCCACTCGGGTGCGATCCGCGCTAATATGCGCCACCATAGTCGTGTCCGAGCGCATCCCGGTAATCCGTTGACCGGTCTCGTCATACTCCTTCTGTGTCCGGTAGTCCGAACCGATGACCAGCACGTTCAAGTCACGGTTTGCGAAGCTGTCTTCCGGGAGCTTTTTCTCTTTGCGATTGTCGTCCAGGAAAGCGTTTAGGTTCACTTTCTTAGTCCACGAGGAAATGTCGGCGTTTACCAGACCTGCGAAGCTCAGGCTAAAAATCGCCAAGAACACTCCGACGAGACTCAAAATGCGCAACCCCCGCCGCGGGCGCGTCAGAGCGGCGGCGTGCGAGGCAATAGGGTGGTGCTTTGATGACACCCAGCCATTGTAGACTTAAGCGTCGGGTATTTCCTGGCACGGCTGTGCCGGAACCGATGATTTTGCTAGATTTTTGCGCCAGGGAGGGAAAGTTCGTGTCGAGTGTGTCCGCCATCCCCACCAGTCCGATCCCGGCATCTGGTGACAGCGACCCGGCTATCCGTGTGGTGACGGTCGCTTACCACTGCGGGGAGGGGATTCGCGGCCTGTTACAGAGCCTTTCCGAAGCCTCCCATCAGGTAATTCACACTGTGGTGGTGGACAACTCAGAGAACTGTGATACCGCGGTGGTAGCAGCCTGCCAAGAATTCGGGGCGGAATACCGGTCTTTACCGGGCAATCCGGGATTCGGAGCGGGTAATAATTTTGGTTCCGATTTTGGGGGTAGTGAGCCGTGGCTGGTGTTTGCTAACCCGGATTTGCGCCTGACCCCCGGCGCTTTAGACACCCTGATTACCGCCGCCGAAGCCCATCCCACGGCGGCCCTCATCGGTCCCGCCCTAGTGGACGAAACCGGCACGCGTTACCCGACCGGCCGGTCTTTTCCCTATATTTCCATAGGGATAGGCCACGCCCTACTGGGTCGAGTGTGGCCGGGAAACCCGTGGACCCGTCGGTACTGGGGGTCATCTTGGCGGGGGACTGGCTCAGCTGAGGTGGACTGGGTCAGCGGGGCATGCATCTTGATTCGCCGCCGGGATTGGGAGCAGTTGGGCGGTTTTGACCCGGCTTATTTTATGTACTTTGAAGATATGGACTTGGCTTGGCGGGCTCAGCGTTTCCTGGGACGTGGGGCGCTATTCGTGGGCAGTGCTGTGGCGGTACACGAGCAGGGAGCTACGACCGGTAACAAGACGCTGGGGGTGGGTCAGAAACGCAATCTGCGGGTCTTGCGAGCTCACCACGATTCAGCGCGGATTTTCTTAGACCGGCTCTATGCAGACCGTCCGTATTTCTCGCCGTTGCTGAAATTGATTAGCTGTGGTCTGCGGCTGCGGTATCGGGTTTTGGCTCGTCGTTAGGGTTGGTGAGCCGCGCTTCTGCCAAGGCCAGAGCCCGGGTCAGTTCGGTCAAGCGCGCCTGGACCGCGATGTTGTAACGCCACTGCACCAGCCAGGTCGCCAACACCACAATAACCAGCAGATACAGCAGCAAATCAGTGCCGCGCCCCACGCCGAGGAACGCCGCGACCGCGGAAATAACCGGCGGATAGATGATTGCCACGGCTGCCAAAACCGCGAACAGTAGCGCCAGAATACGCCGCAATGCCAGGTCGCGGGCTCCTTGCAGGCGGGACACGTAAACCAGCCCCACCGCGACCACAATTAACAGGACAATCTTGATACCCCATTGGCCGGCCGCGGCCCAAGCCAGCAGTGTCGGGGCCAAAGCGGGAACCAGCCCGGCCACACTTGTGAAAACGTCCACGTCAACGCACCCCCATAACTAAATCCATGACGATGTTTATCGAGTTCCACAGGGATTGACCCTTGGCTTTGGAATAGTCTGTGTAGCGGATATGGACCGGCATTTCCGCCCAGGGCAGACCGCTTTTGCCCAGCTGCGCCACGATTTCCGAAGCGTGGGCCATACGGTTTTGCTTTAGATTCAACTTGCCCGCCGCCCGGCGCGACAGCAGTCGCAGTCCGTTGTGAGCGTCGGTAAGCTCCATGTGGGTCGTGCGAGCGGTGGCCCAGGCGGCGGTTTTCAGCACGATACGCTTGGCTGCGCCCATCTCTTGCCTTTCGGACAAAAACCGGGAACCAAAGATGATGTCGAGTTCGTCTGTTTTGGCGCGTTTCCACATAGAAACGACGTCATCGGCTTGGTGCTGGCCGTCGGCGTCGAAAGTCGCGACATAGGGAAGGTCGGTGGCTTGCAAGTAGTAGGTGATTCCGGTCTGTAGGGCGGCACCTTGTCCCAAGTTGATAGCGTGGGTCAGGACAGTGGCGCCGGCGGCACGAGCTAAAGCAGCGGAATCATCGACGGAACCATCGTCTACGCAGATAATGTGAGGGAAAATGGTTTTCGCCTCGTTGAGCACCTTGGCAATTACCGGACCTTCGTTGTAAATAGGTACAACTAGAGCAACTTCTTGAGCTGCAGTTCGATGCTGCGGTGTCTGCGGCACAGCTTGGTTGGTGTCCTTCCCATTTTCACGCACCTTTATATTGTGTCATTTGAGAGCGAAATCAGTGAAAGCGGATTTTTGGAGCAAGAAATCCGGGGGAGGCGGCTCCAGTTGTGTTACCATTGTTACTGGTGTGAAAATTCAGCATCAAAGCGCATCAAAACGCAAGATAATTCTGAAGTTTTGAGCAAATACATCTGGACAGAGATGAATAAATCAGGAATGCTAGATTCTGGCACTGATGGGAGGAACTTATGCGTAAGCGCGTCATTATGGGGACTTTATTGGCTTTTAGTCTGTTGGCTAGCCCGGCGGCGGTAGCTTCAGCAGCAGAGGGGGACAGTGGTATTGCTGATAACGTCAGTTCCGATTTTGTGAGCCAGCCGGCTCTGGACGGTCTGGGCAACGCTGAACTGAAACAGAAAACGGCAGCATTTCAAGCCTCCCGGCAAGGCGAGGTGGCCTTGCTCGACAGTCAAGGAATACTTCGGGAATCACGATCCGCAGCTGCGGTTGAGTTAGGCCAGACGAACAAGCTCGTCTCCACCGTGACAGCGCAAGCACCCGTGGCGTTGATAGCGGCGCGGTGGTCAGCTCGCGGTCCGCAGCCCCTAGTGATATTGGGGCGTTACCTGCAAGGCGGAGCCTGGAGCGAGTGGCAAACCATCGGTGAAGAATTTGAGTCCAGTAAAGACGCCACACTCAACGCTACCGAGCCGTGGATTTTGACCAACGTAGCGGCAGCGCAAATCGCTGTGGTAATCCCGCAGGGAGCGAAACTGCAGCCGACCGTAGAGGTGATTGATTCCCAAACCAAAGCCGAGGACCACGCTTTTGCCACCGTAGAAACGGGTGACACGCAAGTATTTGTGTCCGCCGGGGTGAAGCCCAGCATCGCCACCGGCCCGGACGGGGGTAAAGAAAAGCCCGATAACAACACTAGTGACGCCGGTAAACAGGTTATTCCCCCCGACCCGGCCCAAAATGCTTGGACCAACGTCCCGGCGACGGGACAACCTGCCACGGTTTATTCCCGGGCTGACTGGGGAGCGGACGAGTCCTGGATGGGGTGGAGACTCCGGGCGGGCACGGTCCGTGGAGCAGTAGTGCACCACACCGCCACGGGAAACAACTATTCCCCCGGAGACGTCCCGGCCATCCTGCGTTCCATCTATCGCTACCACGCCATCAGTTTGAAGTGGGGAGACATCGGCTACAACGTGCTGGTGGATAACTTTGGGCGAGCCTGGCAGGGCCGCGCCGGCAACTTCTGGTCCTCCAACATCGTCGGCGGGCACGCCTATGGCGTAAACAGCACGACCTTCGGGATTTCCGTGCTGGGTAATTACATGGACTTCCGGCCGTCGGACGCGGCCGTAGACACGGTTGCGCGCGTCGTGGCTTACAAGCTGCGGCCCACCGGCTTGGACCCGTTGAATCTGCAGACCAACATTCGTAAAGACGGACATGATTTTATGGCTCCGGTCGTCTCCGGGCACCGTGACGTTGGCGCTACCGCCTGCCCGGGCAACGCCTTTTATGCATTCTTGCCGACGCTGCGGCAAATGGTGGCGCAATACGTTTCTGAGCCAGGTAACCCCATTGTTTCCCCTAACTTCAATCAGTCGCAGCAAGATCAGGTCAATAAGGGAATCCCCACGGTTCTAGCTGGGCAAGACCGGGTGGGTACCTCTATCGAAATTGCCCGGCACGCTTTCCCGCAGGGTTCGCGTACGGTCTACGTGGCTAACGGGGTGAACACCGCTGACGCGCTGGCCGGAGGGTCGCTCACGGATGGCCCGATTGTGCTGGTGCTGGATAAACGGGATGCCCAAGCGGCGGTCGCGAACTACGTGCGGGAAGCGAAAGCTACCAAGGTGGTCGCTTTGGGCGGTACCGGAGCGGTCAGTGACGCGGTGTTGAACACTGTGGCAGCGGGGGCGGCGACCGACCGAATCGGAGGCCGCGACCGGGTGGAAACTTCCACTCTCATTGCCCGTCACGCTGCGGAAATCCGACCGGCTAGTGTCGTATTCCTGGCGGAAATGTCGCGGGGAGTGGATGCGTTGGCGGCCGGTTCGCTGACGGCTGGGCCGGTCATTTTGGTTCCCACTAGCGGCAAGCTGCCCGCGGTCGTAGCCCAAACGATTGCGGCGATTAATCCGGCCAAAGTGGTGGCTTTGGGCGGTTCGGGCGCGGTGTCAGACGCGGTTTTGTCGCAAGCTGCCGCCGGGCGCGCCAGCGAGCGGATTTTTGGGGCTGACCGTTACCAGACCGCCCGTGAAATCAGCAAATATCAGTTCCCGCAAGGCTCCGCGCAGGTTTACTTGGCATCCGGAACGAACCCGGTCGACGCGGTAGCTGGCGGGGTGCTGTCAGACGGGCCGATTCTGCTGTTGCCCAACGCCCGAGGGAAATCCTTGGACGCGAGCATTGCCGCTGAGATTGTGCGTCTCCAGGCACGCACGGCCACGGCCTTGGGCGGCCCCGGTGCAGTGTCCCGGGAGCAACTGAACCAGGTCTTTGTGACCCTGCAATCCATCGGTCCTACCCCGACACCCAGCTCCAAATAGGACTTGACCAGCGGGGGCTCGGGGCTATTCTCGAGCCCCCGTTTTCTGCGTTCGGAGCTATCTGCGGGATGGGGTCCTCGAAGAAGCGGGTGTCTTGGTTGGCCTTTTTTCACTGAGTTCCGTAGAGCCTCGTTGGGATAAGATGGAGGAGTTTCATTTGTCAAGAAAGGTAGCTATGGGTCGTATCGTTGAAACCGCCCAAATTGCGCAGTCGGCTGCAATTGGTGCCGGCTGTTCGATTTGGGATTACGCCCAGGTCCGCGAAGACGCGGTGTTGGGGGAAAACTGCATCGTGGGACGCGGAGCCTACATTGATGCCGGCGTGAAAGTCGGCGCGAATTGCAAGATTCAAAACTATGCCCTGGTCTATGAACCGGCGGTGTTGGAAGATGGCGTGTTTGTCGGGCCGGCCGCAGTCCTGACCAATGACCAGTGGCCTCGGGCCATTAACCCGGACGGTACCTTGAAATCCGCAACGGATTGGGAAGCTGTGGGGGTGACGTTGCGCCACGGTTGCGCTATCGGAGCCCGCGCGGTGTGTATTGCCCCGGTCACCGTGGGGCGGTGGGCCACAGTCGGTTCCGGCGCGGTGGTCAGCCGTGACGTTCCCGATTACGCCCTGGTGGTTGGCGTCCCTGCCCACCAGATTGGGTGGGTAGGACGCGCCGGGGTGCGCCTCGAAGCTGTGGAAGGGAAAACCGGGTGCTGGCGGTGCCCCGTGACCGGACAGATCTATACCGAAACTGACGGAAAACTGACTTTTGACCAAGCCTAAGTACGGCTTAGAAACACAAGCAAGGAGACAAAATGAGTAAAGAATTCATCCCCGCAGCCAAGCCGATTATCGGGGCGGAAGAACGCGAAGCAGTGGATGCTGTCCTGCGCACCGGAATGTTGGCTCAGGGCAGCGTAGTGGCCGAGTTTGAACATGTTTTCGGTGCCCAGCTGGGGGCGGGGAGGGAAACCGTGGCGGTCAACGCCGGCACTTCCGCCCTGCTGTGCGGGCTGCTGGCGGCTGGAATCGGGGCGGGCGACGAAGTCATCGTGCCTTCCTTTACGTTTGCCGCCACGGCGAATTCGGTGGCGCTAACCGGGGCAAAGCCGGTGTTTGCTGACATTGAGGCGGAGCATTTCTGTCTCGATCCCGCTGCGGTTGAGGCGGCGATTACGCCGAACACCAAGGCGATTTTGCCGGTGCACCTCTATGGACATCCGGCGAATATGACCGAGCTGGGACGGATCGCGCGTGAACACAACCTGATGATTTTCGAGGATGCCTGCCAGGCTCACGGGGCGACTTGGGACGGCCAGCAGGTTGGGACATTTGGGACGTTCGGAGCGTTCTCGCTGTATCCGACCAAGAACATGACCTCCGGCGAGGGCGGGATGATTACTTCCGAAACCTCTGAACATGCCCGCAAATGCCGCCTGTACCGCAATCAGGGCATGGAAAAGCAGTACCAGAACGAAGTCATCGGCTTTAACCTGCGCATGACGAACATTCACGCCGCAATCGGGCGTGAACAGCTGAAAAAGGTCGCGGGCTGGACCGCGAAACGCCAGGAAAACGCCGCTTTCCTGAGCGCAAACCTGCGGGGAGTCGCCGTCCCGGCTATTGCTCCGCAAGCCTCTCACGTGTTCCACCAATACACGATTCGGGTCACGGCCGACCGTGATGGGTTTGTTCAGGCGTTGCGCGAGGAATATCAGATTGGTTCTGGCGTGTACTACCCGATTCCTAATCACCGGCTACCGTCCCTGTGCCACTTCGCGCCGGGCTTGGACCTGCCCCAGACCGAAGCGGCCGCTCGCGAAGTCGTGTCTCTGCCGGTGCACCCCTCCTTGGATCAAGAAGACCTGGAACGCATCGTGACTGCCGTCAACGCCCTAGCCAAAGCCGGTGCCTAGATTCCAGCGTGGTGCCGGTGCGTTAGCATGGGGGCGCCGCGTGGTGGTGTGGAGGCGTTAAGAAACGATCTGGGGGACCGTTTTAGCCGGAACTCAAAGCAGATAGGAAAGTTATGAAAGAAATACGTGTTGGAGTAATCGGTATTGGTAGCATGGGTCGCCACCATGTCCGCAACGTCCGCGAAACCCCCGGCGAAACCCTGGTAGCCGTAGCGGATCCGGCCGGTGACAAGTTCGGTGTGGCGGGGGAACTGGAGGTTCTTCCCGACGTGTCAGCCCTGATTGAGGCTGGTATCGAGGCTGCGGTCGTCGCGGTGCCCACGGCCTTTCACTTGGAAGTGGCGCTGCAGCTGGCTGCCGCGGGTGTCCCGGCCCTCATCGAAAAGCCCCTGGCTCGTACGGTCGAGGAAGGCGAGCAAATCGTGACCGCTTTCCAGCAAGCCAACCTGGTCGGTGCCACCGGTTACGTAGAACGCTGCAACCCGGCTTTAATCGAGCTGCAAAAGCGGGTTGCTGCTGGCGAGCTCGGGGAAGTGTTCCAGATTGCCACGCGACGCCAAGGTCCGTTCCCTGCCCGAATTTCAGACGTGGGGGTCATTAAGGACCTGGCTACCCATGACGTGGATTTGACTGCGTGGATTGCAGGTGCTCGCTATCAATCAGTGTCTGCCCGGACAGCTCGCAAATCCGGGCGCGAACATGAAGACCTGCTGGTCGCCACCGGGGTGCTGGAAAACGGGGTGCTGGTGAACCACATCGTTAACTGGTTCAGTCCTTTCAAGGAGCGCCTGACCACCGTGACCGGTGAAAAGGGCGCGTTGGTCGCGGACACGATGAACTCTACTTTGACGTTCTATGAGAATGGTACCAAGGCTGTGGAATGGGATCAGGTGGCGAACGTCCGCGGGGTCAGTGTGGGGGAAGTAACCCAATATGCCTTGGATCAGCGCGAACCGTTGCGGGTCGAGCACGAAAACTTTGTCGCCGCCCTGAACGGGGACGCCAGCCGAATCGTGCCGCTCACGGACGCGCTGCAGACCCTTAGGGTATTGGATGCGATGGTCCAGTCACGAGACACGGGGCAAACGGTCGACTTGTAGAGCTGCGAGCCGAACGTGTCGCGGCGCTACTGTCCACCGTCAGAAATCTGCAAAATGTTTCGCTGTGCCACGGCTGGCAGAGCGAAACAAGTTAGGTTCACGCCCGACCAGCCCCCTGACAAACCGAAAAATGCGACCAATCCGCCCTTTATGAACGCAAAACTGGGAAAGAATAGAGCTATGCGTCTACGTCCTGATGTCACCGTGGTGTCCCGGATTTTTGCTCCGGAGCCGGCCGCGGCGTCGTTCCGGCTCGAAGCCCTGGTGAAAGCCCTGCTGGAACACCGGGCCGCCGTAAGCGTGCTGACCACTATTCCTGCCCCCGGCACTGACCGCGATGCGCGGGCACAAGTCGAAACGCAAACCGGCGCGGGGGACCTGTTGCACGTCCAACGAGTCCAGGCTAAACGCGACGAAACCGGGTATATCCGCGGCTACCTGCCCTATATGAGTTTTGATATTCCCGCGTTTTTCCGGCTCTTTTGCGCCCCTAGCCCCAGGGTTTATGTCAGCGAGCCGCCGCCGACCACGGGGGCGATGCTGCGAGTTTTGGCAGCTTTGAAACGCCGTCCTTACGTCTATTACGCGGCTGATATTTGGTCAGATGCGGCGCAGACGAGCGCTCCGGGTTGGGTGGTGCGGGCGTTGCGGGTGGTGGAACGTTTCGCCCTGCGTGGAGCCGCCACGGTCATCGCCGTGTCTGACCAGGTGGCAGCGCGTTGTCAGGAGCTGGGAGCCCAGCGGGTGGCCGTGGTGGAAAATGGGATTGATACCGAGGTGTTCACCGAGCTAGGTCCTGACCCGCAGCCGGTGGCGGGGTTGAGCGCGGATGAGGTCACACAGACGGATTGGCTGGTTTATGCCGGCACTGCCTCGGAATGGCAGGGGGCAGAAATTTTTGCCGAGGTGTTTGCAGAAATTGCCCCGAAGTTTCCCCGCGCCCGCCTGCTTTTCCTGGGGCAGGGCAGTTCTTTTGCTACTATGCACGAGATTGCCGCGCGTCTAGGACCGGGTCGGATTCTGTTTGATCAAGTGTCTGCGGAACAGGCCGCGGCGTGGCAGCGTCAGGCGCGAGCTTGCCTGGTCAGTATTAAACCTGGACAGGGCTACGATTTTGCCTACCCGACCAAGGTGCTGGCAGGACTGGCTTGCGGGACTCCGGTAATTTACGTCGGCGCGGGTCCAGCCGCCGCGGACATCACCGAAAACCAGTTAGGTTTGGCTCTGCCTTATGACCCCGACGTTTTGAAAATGGCTCTTACCAGCGTTTTAGAGGGGCGGTTGCGGTCTGGTGAGACGCGAAAGTGGGTGCAGGAGCACCGTTCGTTGCGTTTGACCGGTCAGAACGCGGCACGGGTGGTTTTGGCGCGGATACGTCACTAGATTCCGGCGTCAGGTCCGTGGGGTGCCAGCGGGTCATGCCTAGGTACAGATGCTCCGGGATTGGTAAGTTAGAGACGTGAAAATCATGTCGATTGTGGGGGCGCGCCCCCAGTTTGTGAAACTGGCACCGATCGCGAAGGCGTGTGCCCAGGCAGAGGTGGAACATCTCATTGTCCATACCGGCCAGCACTACGACCCGATGCTGTCCGAAGTGTTCTTTCAAGACCTGGAGATTCCGCGTCCCGACGTACATCTCAACGTGGGCAGTGCCAGTCACGGGGTGCAAACCGGGCGAATGCTGGCCGAGTTGGAACCGGTCATTGCTGAGGCTCAGCCGGATTGGGTGCTGGTTTACGGGGACACAAACTCGACACTGGCGGGGGCATTAGCGGCGGTAAAGATTCACCAGCGGGTCGCACACCTGGAGGCCGGGCTGCGTTCCTTTAACCGGGACATGCCCGAAGAAATCAACCGGGTGCTCACCGACCACGCCGCGGATTTACTGCTGGCACCCACCCAGATCGCGATGCGCCACCTGGCAGAGGAAGGTTTGCAGAATCGTACGGTCCTGGTGGGAGACGTGATGACTGACGTGTTGTTCACCATCCGCGACCGGGTCCAGTCGGGACAGATTACGAACCCTATCCCCGCCGAACTCGGCTTGGCGCCCTCTCAATACGCCCTTGCCACCATACACCGAGCCGAAAATACTGACGATTCGAGCCGTCTCGAGGCCGTCGTGGCGGCTCTCGCGGACCTGCCGTTCCCCGTCGTGCTGCTAGCCCACCCGCGCTTGCGCGCCAAAGCGGAGGCGGCGGGCGTGAACCTGACCCGTGGAGCCATTCACTTGCACGAACCACTGGCATATCCGCAGCTGGTAGCGGCAGCGCTGCAAGCCCGCCACATTGTCACCGATTCCGGCGGACTGCAAAAGGAAGCGTTCTTGCTGCGGGTTCCTGTCACCACGGTGCGACCCCAAACTGAGTGGGTAGAGACGGTTGAGCTGGGCTGGAATCAACTGGCGGAGCCGTCTTCCCTGGTTCAGGCGGTAACTCGACCTCTGCCGGAGCCAACCACCGCCACCCCCTATGGAACCGGTGCCGCAGCGCAAGAGGTCTTGAAGGTCCTGCGGGAGCACACCGCGCAGAGCTAATTTGCGCCCCTGAACCGGTTTGTCAGCTCGGTTGCCGGTCACGGCGCAGGTGCTCTTGCCCGCCGGGGGGAATCGTCTGGCGTAAAATCAACCGGGGACGGATGGCGCCGAGCTCACGCCCAGACGCCCAGAATACATCGCGAAAGTGTCGCGAAGGAAAGGAAACACCGTGAAAATCGCTGTTGTGGGAATGGGAAAGATTGGTCTGCCGCTGGCGACCCAATACGCGTCAAAGGGTCATCAGGTTGTGGGGGTAGACATCAATCCGCACACGGTTGAGTCCATCAACAGTGGGGTGGAGCCGTTTCCGGGGGAGGCTCACCTGGGTGAATACCTGACAAAGCTGGTTCCGACCGGGCAGCTGCGCGCCACCACGGACTATGCCGAGGCGATTCCCGGCGCGGACGCGGTCGTAATCGTGGTGCCACTGTTCGTTAATGACCAGACCTGGGAGCCAGACCTCGCGATTATGGACGCCGCCACGACTTCCGTGGGAGAAAACCTCACCGCCGGCACACTGGTCAGCTATGAAACGACCCTGCCGGTAGGCACGACTCGGCGCCGTTTCCAGCCGATGCTCGAAAAACTCTCCGGTCTGCGAGAGAGCCAGGACTTTTGGATGGTGTTCTCTCCCGAACGCGTGTTGACCGGGAGAGTGTATGCTGACCTGCGCCGCTACCCGAAATTGGTGGGCGGGCTGAGCACGGAAGGGACTCGGCGCGGTCTCGAGTTCTATCGCGCGGTGTTGGATTTTGACCAGCGCCCCGACCTGCCTCAACCCAACGGCGTGTGGGATATGGGCAGCGCTGAAGCTGCCGAAATGGCGAAACTGGCCGAAACAACCTATCGGGATGTGAACATCGGGCTGGCTAACCAGTTCGCGCGTTTCGCTGATAGCGCCGGGATTGACGTGATGAAAGTCATCAACGCCTGTAATTCCCAGCCGTATTCCCACATTCACCGTCCCGGCATCGCTGTGGGTGGGCACTGCATCCCGGTCTATCCCCGCCTGTATCTCTCGACTGACCCTGACGCAACCGTGGTGCGCTCCGCCCGGGTGGCAAACTCGGAAATGCCGGGTTACGTGGTGGGACGTCTCTCACAAGCCCTTGACGAGCAGGGCGCGACACTGTCCGGGGCGACCGTGGTGGTGCTGGGAGCGGCGTATCGCGGCGGCGTCAAAGAAACCGCGTTTTCCGGTGTGTTTGCCACTGTCGCGGAGCTTTCGCAGCGCGGGGCGCACGTGGTGGTGCACGACCCGATGTTTAATGACGAGGAGTTGCGCGGGTTTGGCTGGGAGCCTTATCACCTGGGCGAACCGGTCGAAGCCGCCATCCTCCAGGCCGACCACGCTGAATATCGGGAACTGTCCGCAGCGGACTTGCGCGGAGCGAAAGTGATTTTTGACGGCCGCGGCATCCTCACGCCCTCGCGTTTCCCCACCGCGCGTTACCTGCGGGTCGGCGGCGGTGCCAGCACGGACAGCGACGTGACCACGGCTTTTGCCGGCGCTAAACTGGCGACCGACGCTTAAAGAATCGAACCTGTTTGTTCCTGGTACAGACAGCGTCAGCTCAGATAGCGTCGCGGTAGAGTTTCTCCAAGCGAACAGCATAAGGCGAAGCCTGGTGGTGACTATACACCCAGTCTTTGCCCCCCAGAGCGGCAGCCATCGCCGGAGGATCTTGCAATGCCTGAGCAATTCCTGCCATAACGGTTTCCATGTCTCCTTCGATAACGGGAGGGGTGCTGCCGTCATCCGGGCGGGGAATCCGGGAACCGAGCGCCGCCAAGGGCAAACCGATAGCCATAGCCTCAAATTCAGAGACTGCGAGAATGCGGTTGGCTTGACCGATAGCGAGGGTCCCGCCGGCAAGCCACTGCAAGTAATCCGCATGTTTCATCTTTGGTTGCAGCTTCACGCCCAGAGACTTCGCCGCTGCGGCGCCGTAACCCCAATCCAAGCCTTCCAAGGGAATCTGGGGGAAAGTCCGTCGCAGTTCGCTCACGAATTGCAGTTGTTCTGCAATGCCTTTGTCGTCATCCCAGCGCGAGGTAAAAATAATTTTCGGGGCATTGTGCCCTAGCTGCCACTTAGGCAGGAACTCAGTCTGGACGAAAGCCGGCATATATTCCGCGTCGCCACGCGCGGTGGTGGCTTCTTCGATGGTGTCCAGGTTTGTGTAAAAAACTGCCTGAGCCTCATCGATGGCACGCTGTACCTGGTCATGGTACGGTGCTTCTTTCCAGCGGCGACGAATGTCACTCCCGTGCAGGTGCAGAAAGTAAGGACGCTGCGGAAGGGGCGACTGGTGAATCAGCGGTACCGAAGTGGCGTAGTGAACGTGCACCACATCCGTTCGTCGCAGGTGGGACCAGCGACGGAAGAAATACGGGGTCCAAGCCAATCGTGACAGACCGGATCTGGGATTGACCAGGGGACGCACCAAGGCGGGCGGCAGATAATCCCAATCCCAGCCCTGCTGCCGGGCAGCGCGGACCAGGGACTGCCCGACGTTAGCACAATCATTGAAGTGCAGGACTCGAGGGGAATCAGCGCTGCTCATACCCCTATTTTAGGGGGAAAAGCCAGTCGGTGCTCGATACTTAGATATCACCGTGAGTCTGGGTCAGTGTAAACTGGTCAGGTGCGTGTTTTGGCTGTAACTACCTGGTTTCCTCATCAGAAGCGTCCCTCCAGTGGTGCTTTTGTAGTGAAGGATTTACATGCGATAGCCGCTGCTGGGAACCAAGTTCGAGTCGTTCATTTGGACGCGGATCACCGAGGTTCCCCGCAACGTTTCCAATACGAAGGCATCGCGGGGCTGCGAATCGCGTTCCAGCCTCTCAACCCGCTTTCGGCAGTGTCAGCCTCACGTCACCTGCGCAGTTCCGTGGGGGACGCCGACGTGATTCACTCGATGGCAATGTCCACCCTGTTGCCCACGGCTTTGGCGCGCCCTCAGGTGCCGTGGGTACACACTGAGCACTGGTCCGGACTGACGAACCCTGACTCGCTGACCCCGCTGCTACGACAGGCTCGAAAAGTCATTTTTCGCCTGGAGAAACTTCCGGACATTGTCACGACAGTTTGCCCCTATCTGTCCCAGCCTATCCGCCAATATCGGCATCGCCCCACGGTAGAAGTGCCCTGCGTCGTAGAGCCGGTGCTTGACCTGACTCCGCGGAAACTACCTGCCCCAGAGCCGTGGCGTCTGATTTCAGTCGGGGGACTGGTGGAACGCAAGGATCCGATTTTTGCGCTACAAGTCGTGGAGGAGCTGCGTCGCAGAGGACGCCGAGCGGAACTGACTTGGGTGGGTCAGGGACCTTTGGAGGAAGCCGCGCGTGACTATGCGACCAATCACGGTCTGCCGTTACGGCTGACCGGACCTCTGCCCTATACCGGGGAGGGGGGCGTTTCGGCGGAACTCCAGGCAGCAGACCTGTTTATTGGTCCCACTCACGGCGATAATTTCTTTGTGTCTTGCGCCGAAGCGATACTGAACGGTCGTCCCGTGGTGGTCGGCACGGCAGGGGGTCACCCTGAGTATATGCGCGACTTTGTGGGGCGGGCTATCGCCACCCATGACGTGACCGCCTACGCGGACGCGGTGACCGAACTGTTGACTGCCACCCCCGATAACACTCCTAGCGCCGAGACTATTGCCGCCAGCATCGGCGCCGCCTTTTCCAGCCAAACCGTCGGGGAGTCCTACCGGAAAGTTTACGAGGCGGTCGTGGCGGGGGACCCCGCACTTTTGGAGCGGCTGCCTTCCTGGAGGGGCTGGTAGACCGCACAAGGTCGGGGCGTCAGGTCGCGCGGTGCCCTCAGTCCGCGTCGAGCTAAAGTTAGCGCACCAGGAAACTAGCCACGTCAAAACGGAGTGGTCCCTCCCGGTGGCACCACCCTTGTGCATACGCCGGAACGAGGGCTGCGGGCGTAAAGAACCGACTCCGAGCCTGAGCTAACCGGAGCAGCTGTTCGTTGGGGGATTGTGGGTTTAAGATGGTTTGCAACAAAGCAGTGTCGGCTCGCGAGAAAGCCCGCTCACAACCGGGGGCGAAATCGCACAATGATTGGGCAATCTCCGCCAGAGAAACACGTTGGGCGGCTGTCCAAAAATCCATTTCTCGGTTCAGTAAAAGTCCAAAAACGTGAATCCGCAGAATCTTGATTGCCACCCCGGCGCGCGTTTCTGCACTCCAATCTGCCACCCAAGACCGAGACAGTAAATCAGTGATGTGTTGCAGTTCCACATCTACCGGTCGAGACGTAGTGGTGACCCGCGTTTTCGCGTCTTCGCCGACCAGGTAGCCTGGTCCGCGACGCTGCACCACCACGGGAGACGAAGAATAGAGTCGCATCGAAAAAGCAATATCTTCACCCACCGGAAAGTCAGGAGTCATGCGGAGTCCCAGTTCTTCCAGGCGTTCGCGACGCATTAACCCCAGCGGGGCGGAACGATAATAGAGCCGATCTTTGGCAAAGTCTGCCACCCCGTGGAGCCAAGGGCGAACCGCGGGGGCATGAATCGGACGGCGGGCTTTTCCGCGGTGCAGTCGCGTCAACACCATATCAGCGTCCCAACGTTTCGCCAGTACGCGCCAGGAATCGACTGCCCCCGTTTCCAGGACATCGTCGGAACCCATGATTGACACGAAGCGGGTGTCTGCGATGGCTAACCCGTGATTGAATGGCCCCGCCGGGGAGGGGATACCATCCGCAAACGGCTCCACACGCACCCGGGAGGCCAGTGGACCCAAGGCGGTGCGCATCCCCTCTGGATCCGTATTATGGGCTATAACCAGCACATTTACTCCGCTGGAACGTAGCGCTGAAGCGACCGCGCGTCGAATCGGGCGGTTGGGGTCGTGGCAGGCGATAACTACGGTGGCATCATTCTTGGTCACTGTCTTTGGTCTCCTTTGTTCCACTATTCCGGTCCCAGGCTTGGGCGGCAAGGTCCGCCAAGACCAGCAAAATCAGCAGCATCACTGCCATCATCAGGCTCAAAATCTGCAGGGTCGGTAGGAAATCCAGTGGGGAAAACGCCAGCCAACCCAGGGGAATCGCGGTAAACAAGATGGCGTGCAATAAAATCCAGGACTGCCGCCCGGTCACCACGAACACCCCAGAAATCGGGGAAGTTATCAAGTTTACTGCCAACCATGGCACCAATGCGCGGGTAATCAAGCCAGCTTCCACCCACTGCGGACCAAACACGAAGGGGAGCAGCCACGGCGCCACAATCCACAGCAGTACGAAAGGACCCACCCCGAACAGGCAGGCGCGTTTCATCACCGCCCGCACCAGCCCGGTCAGCTGTCCCGGCTGTACTCGTGCCATGCGTTCCAGGAACACCTGGGAAATCGCCCCGTTCAACAGGGCAATCGGAGCCTGCAGGACTCGCCAAGCCAAGTTAAACTGACCCAGTGAACCGAGCGCCGCGACCCCAATCAACATCTGAATACCGTTGGTTCGCACCGCATCCACCAGCGCATTAGGGAGGTTCAGCAGGGGCATTTTGCGGTATTTGTGTGCCATGTCGCGCATCCGGGAGGTATCGGGGGCCACGGGATGCCAGACGGTTCCCGATTGGCGCCCCAGATTGAACAGTGCCCACAGCAAGCCAATGAAGTTCCCGAAAATCAGCCCCAGGAAACTGCGCAGACCGCCGAGTCCAAATCCCAGCTGTCCCAGAGACGAACCCACGCCAGACTCAAAGCGATTCAGCGCGATGACGCGGTACTGTCGCTGGCGGTTGTACCAATACTGCCAAATCGCGACTTGGGCGGAACAAAAAATCGCCAGTCCCACCAGCGGCAGCCAGGTGGCCAATGTTTTTGAACCCCACACCTGTAATACGACTGGTCGCGTGGCAAAAGCCAGGATTGTCGCCAAAACCGATACGACGAGGTTGGCGCGGGTGGCGAGACGAGCCAGTTGGCGAGCTTCGTCATCCGTATCCGGCAGCACGATTGCCACGTCATAGCGCAGGGTGGCGATGACCACGAAGATGCTGGAAATGGAGGAAAAGAGCGCAAATTCTCCGAATGCTTCCGGGGTGAAAATTCTGGCTGTGAATATCGAAACAATGATGGCAACAGCTTGGCTGGCGGCAGTGCCTGTCGCCAAGATGCTGATATTGGACAAAACGGGATGCGCCTCGGCTTGTTTCCGCAGCCAAGCTCGCAGATGATTGTTGGTGTCCATCAGCTAATTTCCGTCCAGGTTAACCCTTTGCTGTCACGATGCGGTCAACAGCGTCTTTCCATAGCCCCACGACATTTTCACTAGACAGTTCACGGGCGTGGTGGTGGGCGTTTTGTTTCCATGCTGCAACTTCTGCGGGAGTGGTTTTCTCCAGTGCCTCCCGCAACGCTTCTGTCGTGAAATCGGCGGCGACCCGACCCAGCTGGTACTCATCGAGGCGGGAGACCATTTCCGGGGTCGGACCGATAACCATTCCGATACGTGCCTGGATGAAGTCAAAAAACTTGTTCGGTAAAGCGTAACGGTTGTTGAAGTTCACCGGGGGAAGGTTGTGAAAACCGAGGTCGTAGCGGTGCAACGTGTCGATGAGTTTATCGTAAGGCACGCCGGGATACAGATTTACGTTGGGTATCTCGCGGCATTTCTCGCTTAACTGCGTAAAGTAGCTGGAGTTGTTGTTGACCAGATACAGGTCCAAGGTATATCTATCTTGCAAACTAGCAACCGCGTCAATCATGACTTCCGCAAAGCGGTCCGGTCGACAAGTTCCGGCGTGAACTAAACGTATTGGACCGTTTTCAGGAGTCTCGGTGGGCTGCAAATCATGGAACGGGGTGGCATTGACGACCAACGTCGGTTTAATGCCAAAGTTTTTTTCATATTCAGAGGCAAAGAACGTAGCCGTGGTGGAACACGAGTCAGCCCGCTTCACAAAATGACGCACCTGCCATTCCATGTAGGGCTTCACAAACATCCGCCACCTGGGGACGTCTTCTTTTTCGCGCGGCGAGTATTCGTGCAGGTCAGCATGAACACCAAGTTTTGGTTTCGTCCACAGCCCCACCCCGATGGAATCAATATCGTCTGCGAAAGTCACATCGAAGTATCCCTGAGGCAGGTTGCGCCGGCACCACGCGGAGGCGGAGGAGGACCAATACGCCCAGGTGTACAGGTGCAAGATGGTGGCCAGCCGGTTGCGCTGCCAATACGTGCCTTCACCGGGGAGTTCATAATGCTGAGCCACACCTTCCGGGGCAGGTCCGTAACCGCAGGTGGTCAGCTCGTAAGCGTCTTTGAACAGGTCAATTTGTTTCAAAATCCGCGCGTCAGACACCAGTCGGGAGTAGGACACAATCAGCATCTTCAATTTAGCCACAGGGGTATTCTATCGTTGGATTCTCAGGCTTCGAAGTCCGGGAGACGCGTTCCGACCCCCAGCAGCTGTTCCAGAGCTGCCACTACCCGCGCGGCGGCGCGACCGTCCCCGTAAGGATTCACGGCGTGAGCCATCACCCCGCGGGCTTCTGGAGAAATCAGCATTCCTTCCAGGGCAGAGTGGACGGACTCATAAGTGGTCCCCACCAGGCGGGCGGTTCCCGCAGCAATGGCTTCGGGACGTTCGGTCGTGTCGCGCATCACCAGAACCGGTTTGCCCAGTGCCGGGGCCTCTTCTTGAATCCCGCCGGAATCGGTCAGCACCAGGTCGCAGCCCTTTAGCAGTCCGCAGAACGCGGCATAGGGCTGGGGGTCGCCAATGGTCACATTGGGGACGCTGCCCAAAATCTCGGTCAGTACTTCGCGCACGGCGGGGTTGGCGTGGGCGGGCAGCAGGAAATGCACTTCCGGATGGTCGGTGGCGGACTGTGCGAGCGCACGCGCCATCTCGCGTAGCGGTTGTCCCCAAGATTCCCGTCGGTGCGCGGTGACCAGTACTTTCAGTCCGGGACGTGTCAAGGCGGCGCCAAACTCGGGGGACAGGCCCTCGCCAGCCTGGTCAGTGTCGACCACGTAGTGCAGGGCATCGATGACGGTGTTACCGGTGACGGCAATCAGGCGGGGATCGACGTTTTCCCGCAGCAGGTTATCCCGGGATTTCGGGGTGGGCGCTAGGTGTAGCGCCGCGACTTGCCCCGCCAGGCGGCGATTAGCCTCCTCCGGAAAGGGCAGGTTGATGTTGCCCGAACGCAGTCCGGCCTCCAAATGCACCACCGGGACATGCAGGTTGAAAGCAGCCAGGGCAGCCGCCATTACCGTGGTCGTGTCCCCCTCTACCATGATGGCGTCGGGTCGGATTTCTGCCAATTTCGTGTCCAAGCCTTGCAGCACTCGGGCAGCCAGCATATTTAGCGATTGCCCGGGGCGCATCACGTCGATGGCAAAGTCAGGAGTAATCCCAAAAATGCTGTTGACCTGGGCAACCATTTCGGGATGCTGACCCGTGGTCAGAGTTTTAACATCCAACTGAGAGTCCTGTAAAGCTAACACCACGGGAGCGACTTTGATGGCTTCCGGTCGGGTGCCATAAATTACCAATACGCACGGTTTACTCACGGTTCCATTTTAGACAAAAGTGAGGGGCAGAAAGGCGGTCATTGCCCAGGGGCGTCCGTGCCGGGTGTGGCGGACGTGTTGGCGCAGCGGTGACACGGCGCAGCTAGCGCCAAATCCCGCAGGTGTCCAACACTGGCTTGGTGATTGCCGTGCGGGTTAAGGCTTTGAACTGCTTGTGCGCGACAAGGCCGACCACGACCGCTGCCTCTTCAATAGCCCGGTTCAAGGCAACCAAGGTCACGTTCGTTTTGTCGGTCAAGGACTTTGGCAAAGCGTCTACGTTCGGCTCGGAAACCAGCACCTGTGCCCCCGGGATTTCCGCCAGTTTTTGCACCACGGTGATGGCCGGGGAGGTGCGCAAATCGTCCACATCGGGTTTGAAAGCTAAACCGAGAGCTGCAATCTTCACCGGTTCGCCTTCCTTCCAGCCATTCGCGCCCAAAATGGTACGCACCTGAGCCATCACGTCGTCGGGACGTGAGTCGTTGACCTCGCGGGCGGTGCGAATCAGGTTCGACAAATCCGGCACGGCGTCAACAATGAACCACGGGTCTACCGCGATACAGTGCCCGCCCACACCTGGTCCGGGCCGGAGGATATTGACCCGCGGATGCAAATTAGCCAGCTCGATGAGTTCCCACACGTCGATGCCCAGACGTTCACAAATCTTGGCCAACTCGTTGGCGTAAGCAATGTTCACGTCCCGGAAAGAGTTTTCCGCCAGCTTCGACATCTCCGCTGTCTTGGCGTCCGTCACGCGGATTTGGCCCCGACAGAAACTCGCATAGAGGTCGCGTGCTGCTTCGGCCGCCTCGCGGGTCAAACCGCCCACAATGCGGTCGTTTTCAAACATTTCAATCATGATGCGCCCGGGCAAAACCCTCTCGGGGGCGTGGACGAACTTGACCTGGCCGGCCAATTCGGGACGGTTTTTCTCGATACGTTCGGCCATAGCCTCGGTCGTTCCCGGGGGCGAAGTCGATTCCAGAATCACCAAGGCGCCCTTGGCGACGTAAGGGGAAATTTCGTCGGCCGCAGCCATGACATAGGACAAATCGGCTTCGTGGTTGCCTTTGAAGGGTGTCGGTACGGCGACAATGTAAACCTCCGCCTCGCTGGCCTGGGTAGAAGCGGAAATCAGTCCTTTGGCGTGTACTTCCTTCAGGGCCTCATCCAGGCCGGGTTCCAGGAACGGTACCCGCCCGGCATTGACGGCATCGACATGCTCCTGGTTTACATCCACGCCCTTAATCGTGTGACCTGCACCCGCCAAAGCCACCGCTGTTGGCAGCCCGATATACCCCAATCCGACAACCTGTACCGTTTTCGCAACCATAAGCCTTCCTTCCGCCCTTCCATAATAATCGCCCCACCGAACCTTTCCAGAATCGTGGCAAGGCTCCGGGCTTTAGTCTCGGCTAGAATTAAACTACCCTTAGAAAGGAACCGCTGACGTTGATTGACTCCCTGTTACTGGCCGGCGCGACGCTGATAGCCCTGGTCTACCTGCTGGTGCCGGGGCTGACGGTGCTGTGGGGTTTAGGGATTCACGGGGCTTTGCGTGTCGTGGCGGCTCCGGCGGTGAGTTTGGGAGTGTGGGCCGGGGCGACCTGGATAGCTATCGGGCTGCAGCTGCCGTGGCGGGCGTGGCTGGCGTTGCCGCTGCTGGTGCTCATTTGTTTGCCTTTCGTGGTGGGTCGGCTGTGGACCCTGCGTTCGGGGTCACGAGCGGTGTGGCCCCGGGTTCCCTCTACCGACGTTTCTGGGGGGTTGTGGGCAGTTTTCACCGGCTGCGCGGTGTTGTCAGCGTTGCCCTACCTGGTGGCGACCCGTTTGGCGACACGGGTGCCCCAAACCTGGGACGTGGTGTTTCACCTGTCTGGGATTCGCTATACGCGCGAGTTTGCTTCCGCCAGCCCCTGGGTCACGTTGGCTCCCATGAACGAAGGGGTCGGAGCCTATTACCCCAATATTTTTCATAACCTGGTGTCATTGCTGCCCGGTTCCCCGTTGCAGTCTTATGTGGGTGCCATGACGGCCGTGCTGGTGCTGTGGCCCGCCCTGCTGGGGCTGTTCGCCCTGCTGGCGCTGACTGCGTGGAAAGGCGCGGGCGAGGCGAGCCGCACCATCGCGGCTTTGACTGCCTTGGGTGCGGCCACCAGCTCCACTTTCACCGCCAACTACGTGGCGAACCTAGCGACCCCGCCCTACACCTTCTCTCTCATTGCGACCCCGGGCATGGTGATTTTCGCCGTCGCCATCTATCGTCTGCGCCCCGTCCCGGTGAAATATCCCCGCCATGAGACTGCCGGGACGTCCCTGGAAATACCCGCTGACACCCCTTCTGCCAGCCAAGCGGCATGGCGCTTCGGGCAAAAAGTCCGCGGCAACCTCCGCCACAGCCTGCTGTCCTCCCAGCTCGCCCCGTGGATGAGCCTGGGGTGGTTGGTGGGACTGGCCGGTCTGGGCTGCACCCACCCGGCGGCGGTGTTCAATCTGGTGCTGCTGATGTTCGTGCCGGTGCTGGTGCTGGGGTGGCGCTGGTGGCGGGGCTGGCACGTGTCTCGGGCGGTAAAGCTGCTGGTGCCGCTGATGGTTGCGGCGGTGCTGGGGGGCGGGTTTTGGATGGTGGTGTTACCCCGTCTGGTTTCCATGTCTAAATTCGCCAACCCGCACAACCACACTTGGGACCTGACCTGGCGGCTGCTGTTGGACTATCCGAAAGGCCCGTTCTTTATGGGTTTCGGGCTGGGCGGCGCCATTTATACCGTGGCAGCGGTGGTGGCCAGTGTGTGGCTGGTGCGCCAGCGCCGACTGTTGTGGCTGGTCGGCGGGCTGGTCATGAGCGCGGTGTTTTTCCTGCTGGCGGCCGGGCCGGTGTGGCCGGGTTACTTTCTCACGGCACCGTGGTATCTGCAGTCCGGTCGGATTGCCCCGCTGGTGTTGATGTGTGCCTATCCTTTGGGGTCACTAGCCCTGTCGCGCGGCCTGGAACGTCTCGTCGCCTGGCCTCGTTGGGTGTCGCGCCCGCGAGCTTACCGGCGGTTTTCGTGGGCACTAGCTGCGGTGGTGCTGGTCAGCGGGTGCGGAGGCACCGTGGGGGGACGCCTCACGGTTATCGACGGTTCCTACGATCCGGCGGTTATCGTCCGCGGCACGATGGTCACCGCTTCCGAACAGGCGTTCATCGAGCGGGTGGCCCCGACTTTGCCGCCCGATGCAGTCATCTGGGGCGCTCCGCAGATTGGCACCCCGTTTTGGTGGATTCTCGGTGGAGTCCATGTGGTGCGTCCTGCCATGAACTACCCCACCGGGCGAGCCCTGGAAGTCACAAAAGACCTCTATGACGGCCAGATTTCCGCCGAAACTTGTGACTATCTGAAAGCACAAGGAGTCACGCACTATTACTCGGACAACGACACTTCTGCGGACGGCTCGCGGTATGGCATCTACATTTGGTTTTGGAAAAAACCGAACGCAATCTTCCGTCCGCCCTCGCAGATGCTTCAAAAAATCGCGGAAAACAGGGTGGACACGGGGGACTACGAGTTCACCGGTCAGCGCCTGTACCGCGTCAGCTACGACACCTGCCCCGGACACGTGCGCTGAGCGGCTTCGCACCCCCCGCCCTTGTGCAGTCAATACCAGTCAGTAGACCAGAACCGGCAACCCAACCGCACTATTGAGACATAATGGACAGTATGAAGGTTGCCATTGTTACTACTGAATATCCCACGATTGAATCTCCCAATACCGGGGTGTTCGTGCGTATGAATGCCCAGGCTATCGGGATGAATCACGAGGTGACGGTGGTGCATTTGCGTTCCGAAGCGGCTGGTAGTGAGGAAAGTCACTACACCGACGCCAACGTGGATGTGCGGGGTTTTCCCAACGCGATGCGCGCCCCGGAGGATTTCGAACGTGCCGCTCAGATTGTGTACGCCCTAGCTCCCGGTTTTGACATTGTTCACACGATGAATCAGCGTTCCTTAATTCCATTTGGGCTGCCGGAACGCGAGGATGAACAGCTGGCTTGTGCTTGGGTGCACACCGAGCCGTGGCAGCTGACCAGCCCGATGGACTGGCCTCAGGAAGTCTTGCCGGTAGAGGAAATCCTGCTGCGTCCCGACGGTCTCACCGCCCCGGCGGTGAAAATGCTCGAGGACATTGCCTCCCGGCGTTTCTCTTCCTATACCGCCGCTGTGCCCTACATTGTGCCCTCCCCGCTGTACCCCGCGGTTCCGCAGCTAGAGGGAGCGGCGAGCCCTGTTCCTGCTGACAGTGAGTTTGCCTCTCGCCCGCGCGAGGCGGGTCAGCTCCGCCTGGTTTCGGTCGGTACGGTCAACGCGAAACATCAGCCGGAAGTGGCGATTCGCACAGTGAAAACGCTGCGCGCTGCCGGGGTGGACGCCACCCTGACCTGGGTCGGCGAAGGGGTCGCGAAGATTCGGAGTCAGGAAAAGATTAAAGACCTGAAGCTGGAGGAATACGTGCGTTTTGTCTCCACCAACGAGGTCGGAGTCGTGGAAGCCCTCAATGCTACAGATTTGTTCATTGGCCCTACCAAGGAGGAAAACTTTTACGTGCCGGCCCTCCAGGCTCTGCTGGCGGGCCGACCCCTGGTATTGGGTGAAGGTGCCCGCGATTTGCAGTGGATTAGCGACGAAACCGAGCGGGTCGTGCGCATTGTGACGGAAAAGAACTCGAAGTTCTGGGCCCAGGCGTGTCAGGAACTGCAGGCCGCTACCGCCGCGATGGAGCCCCGCGAGGTCGCCGAAACGGTGGGGGACCGGTACTCCCCGACCGCCATAGCCGCGGAATACGACGAGGTCTACGCCGAAACCATGGCGGCCAGCGGGTTTGCCAGCTGACCGGCCGGGGTCGCTCTGCATATGAGGAAAAACCCACTAAACTATTGATGGCTGAAACAGCTACGGACTAGGGAAAGAAGACACGATGGAATACCGCGAACTAAAAATTGCCGGCGCTTGGGAGATTACCCCCAAACAGTTCCCCGATGAACGCGGGGCGTTCATGGAAATGTACAAGATGGACGAGTTTGCCGGGGTCGTGGGTCATCCGCTGGGCCTGGTCCAGGCGAACTGCTCCATTTCAAAAGCCGGGGTGGTGCGCGGGATTCATTTCGCGGAAGTGCCGCCCAGCCAGGCCAAGTACGTGATGTGTCCGAGCGGGGCGGTGTTGGATTTCGCGGTTGATATTCGCGTGGGTTCCCCCACCTTTGGTCAGTGGGATTCGGTGTTGCTGGAGGGCGAACATCGCCGGGCCATCTACCTTTCGGAGGGCTTGGGACACTGTTTCGTAGCGCTGGAGGACAACTCCACCGTGGTTTACCTGTGCTCCGCGGGCTACAATCCGGGACGCGAACACGGGGTTTCCCCGGTCGACCCCGAGGTGGCGCTCAAGTGGCCGGACCGTGACTTGGCCGGCCGGCCGCTGCAAGTCATTCTTTCGGAAAAGGACACGGCCGCGCCGAGCCTGGCCGAGGCTCGTGAACAGGGCTTGCTGCCGGACTATCAGGCGACCTTGGATTACGTGGCGTCGCTGGGTGTGTAATTCCTTTTCGTTTCAGGAGGTTATGTGGGTCAGACTGGCTCAAAAGTGTGGGCAATCGGGGTGGCGTATGCCCCCGATACGGCTCGGCTCGATGCGGTCATTGCCTCGCTGCAAACCCAAGTTCAACAGGTGTTGATAGTCGATAACACCCCGGAACCTCACGCGGAGCTGCACAAATACTGGCAGTCTTGGGTCAAGCGCGGGGTAGTGGTGTTGGAACTCGGGCGCAATCTCGGCATCGCGGCGGCCCAAAACCTCGGCGCCCGCCACGCTTTCCGTCACGGTGCCACCGCGCTGTTGTTCTTTGACCACGACTCGGTGTTTGCCAGCGACTACGTGGCACAAATCGAAGAGGCTTACGGGCGTCTGGTTGGTAGTGTCGGGGCGCTGGGCGGCCTGGCTTTTGACCAACGCGAAACCGATTCGAGCAAACGAGACGTGCTGGCCTACCGCTTCACCCGCTTCGGGCCGCGCCGCTACCCGGACGAGGCCTTGCGCGAGGCGTCCGCGGATCTCTCTGGCGGGGGCATAATGCCCGCGGCTTTCCTCATTGCCTCCGGGCTGTACGTCCCGGTGGAAACCTGGCGAGCCGTGGGGCCAATGAACGCGGACATGTTCATTGACCATGTGGATTTGGAATGGTCCGCCCGAGCCAACGCGGCCGGCCGCGGCACCGTTCTGGTGACCGGGGCGACTATTGACCACCAGCTCGGCGACGATGTCGTGAAAATCCCGGGTCGCGCTCAAGTCGTGCATGTTCACTCGCCGTTCCGGGTGTTCTACCTGGTGCGCAACACTTGCTGGCTGATTCGCGGCATCGCCCCGATACCTGTGACTTGGCGGATGGGATACGCGGTGTGGCTGGCCAAGTTCGTGGCCTTCAACCTGGTGTTTGCCCCGCGGCTGACCCGTGACCTGGCCCAGCGCGCCGCGACAATACTGCGGGCGCTGCGTGCCGGCTGGAGCCGAATGCCCGCTACGACGACCGTCGCGCCCCCCGCGTCAGGTGAGTCTCCTGCGCCACAATCGGGACCGGCGCGATGATCGCGTTCCTGCTGTGTATAGCCGTTCTGGCGGTTTTCCTGATTCTTCCCGGTTTTGTGCTGGCCCTGGCTGCGCGTTTTCGGCTTTTGCCTGCCCTAGCTCTGGGCGCCCCGATTACCGCCGGTGTTCTAGCCGTTTTCGGCCAGGTCCTGGCCTGGCTGCATATTCCGTGGAACTTGCAGGTGGTCGGGCCTTTCCTGGTGTTTCTGGTCGCTGCAGTCTGCTCTAAACGGGTGTATTCCCTCAGACACCAGCCGCGGGGAGGACACGCCATGAATGCAGATATACCGTCGCGTCCGGTAGCTCCCGAAGTCTCTGTGCCGCGGGTCTGGTTTGTGATTTTGCTGGTCCTGGCCTTGGTGGCGGCCGGGATCATCCAGCTGCTACCGTTTGTGCAAACCCTGCCGATACCGGCGTCCCCCTCCCAATCGTTTGACGCGATGTTCCACTATTCCTCAGTGCGGGTGGTGGCCGATGACGCGAGCTCCGCCTGGAAAGGGGCTCTGGACGCGCTTTATCCCGGCAGCCACGGAGTGTACTATCCGGCTCAGTGGGCGACGCTGTTGAGCCTATTCGTCCCCTACGCCACCCCCATGCTCCTGTCCAACGCCCTGCTGATGACCCTCACCCTCACCGTGTGGCCACTCGGAGTCGCCCTTCTGGCCCAATATATCTTTGGTCAGCGCCACCCCGGCGTTCCCCTGGCGGTCCTGCTGAGCCCTTGGCCCCTGGTTTTTCCCTACTATCTGGGGGTTTTGCAATCCCTTTATCCTTACGTCTTGGCGGTGATGTGGTGGCCTTCGGCTCTGTGGGTCGTCCTGAGGTCGGCGGATACTTTGGCGAGTTGGCAGGCGGGCGTGACCCCGGACATCACCTTTTCCCGGCTCTGGGGACGGTTTTTTCACAAGACCGTTTTGGGCGCTTTGGTGGTTTTCGCCGCCATCCATGCCCATCCCTCCATTTTTGGTTTCCTCGCGGTGGCGGTGTTCGCCTGCCTGCTGAACGCGGTCGTGAAACGCCAGCTCAAGCCGTGGTGGTGGTTGGGGGTAGTCTTAGCAGCCCTGGCGGGAGGGCTGGTGGTGCCCCTGGGCCTGGCTCGGCTGGGAATCGGGGCGCGTGCCACTCAGGCCGGAGATAACATGGAAGCCTTGCGGGCGCTGGCGGCCATGCTGGGCCTGAGCCAAATCTATCAAACTCCCTGGTGGCTGCCGCTTCCCTTAGGTTTGCTCAGCCTGTTGGGCCTGGCTTGGTACACCGCAAAACGCCGCGACCTGCGTCTGGCCACGATTATGGCCGGAGTGTTGGTCCTGGTGGCGGCCACGAAAGTGCCGCTGGGGCCACTCAGCATCCTCACCGGCCTGTGGTACGGAGCTTACGACCGTATCGGGTCGGGGATTGCCGTGTTCCTGCCAGTTTTTGCGGCGGGGGCGGTGGGGGAACTCGCGGTGTTTCTGTACCGCGAGGTGACGTCACGAGTTTTGCCGTCACGAGCTGTGCCGGTGCGTGTCGGGGTCGCCTCCCTCATCGCGCTCGTCCTCACCGGATTGGCGGCAGCTCCGGTGGTGCCGCGGTTCTATCCCGACCGCGTGATGCTGGCCACCATCGCCTTTGTCCCTGGTTCCCAGTTCCATGCCCCGTGGGTGTCGAGCGAAGAATTTGCAGCCATGTCCCGTCTTCAGCTGCCGCGAAACTCCCTGGTCATCGGCGACCCCTCCGCCGGGGAAGGCCTCCTGTACGCCACCACGGGCATCCCGACCTATTACCTGCAGCTGTCCGGGTCGGCTTTTGACGAAAACCGCAAGTACCTGGCCGATCACTTCCGTGAAATCGGCACTAACCCCAAGGTCTGCGCTATTATCCGGCAGGAAGGCATCACCCACTACTACGCCGATGCAACCGGAGTTTCCGACCGCGACTTTACCTATCCGGGCCTGCACAACGTGGACTTGAACAGCGGTTTCACCCCGGTCGCGCAGCTCGGCGAAGCCACGGTGTATAAAATCGTGGCCTGCGGAGCAAACTCAGCCGCGATGAAATAGACGGCGCAACCGCGCCTTGAAACCCATCGAATTCATCCGCTCATGCAGCAGCAATACGGATTCTCCGACCTCTCCGAGCTGGGTGCTCAGACGTTCCGTTTTTACATCAAAATAGCGCACAATTTCTTCGTTGCGCTCCCGCTGCTGGAGCTGCAGTTCCTTGAGTTCCTGGGTTAAACTTTCGTTTTCCTCCCGCAGAGTTTTGGCGTAATGAGCCAGCAAAAGCGGCGTTGCCAAAGTTTTCAAATCGGGTTGCGTGCTCGGGGACGCGGCGTAGGTCATCGCTTCGCGCAGAGCCTGGTCACGAATGATGGCATGGAAATCATTGTGATCCTGCGCGGCCACCACCACCGAATTGCCATCATCACCAACGGCGTTAGCCCGGTGATGCCAGCGAGCCAAGGGTGAGTCGATGAAACCTACCGGTCCCAACAAAAGCATGCGCAGGAAAAAATCCCAGTCGGACAAGACTGGCAAATCTTCGCGCCAGCCCGTGAGCTTCGGCAACGTTTCAGCTCGAAACAGCAGGGAAACCGGGGGCACCCAATTGACCTGCAGGATGTCCTCCAAAGCAACGGTATGTTTATCTGGAGCCAGCGGGCCGCGGCGAAGCTCAACCACTGCGCTGCCCTCCGGGTTGATTTCCTCATAAACCAAGGTGGTGCGCGTGGCGACCCCAACGTAATCCGGCTTGCGATCCAGCCAAGAGACACATTCCGTGAGGAACTCCGGTTCCCAACTATCGTCGTCGTCCAACACTGCCACATAGGTCACGCCCAGTTCGCCAGCCCGGGAAAAACCGGGATTGACCGCCGCCTCGCGGCCGCGAGACACTTCGTTGTGAATGACTTCGACCCGAGCTTGTTGAGCGGCGGGCAGCTTCGCTACGGCAGCACTGACAGCTTCCGGACTGCCCGCATCGTTCACGATGAGGTGCACATAATCCTGAAACGTCTGTTCCGCCACGGTTTTTAAGACACGAGCCAGGAACAAGGGACGGTTGTGGGTACGGGTTACGACAGCGACTTTGCTCAAGATTCCTCCTGGAATATCCAACGCATTTAGTCTAACGAAACTGGGAGCTATTTGGGTAAGCCGGGTATGGCGCTGGTAGCATTGGGGCGTGGGAAAGAAGATTCTGGTTACTGGTGCTGGCGGTTACATTGGTCGGCACGTTGTCGTGAAGTTGTTAGAGCGCGGTCATGAGGTTTCAGTCATAGACCGTGTCACCTCCGGGATTGACCCGCGGGCCACCGTGGTGCAGGCGGATATTTTTTCGGGGTCGCCGACTATCTATGACGAGATTGGACGTCCCGAAATTGTCTTGCACATGGCTTGGCGCGATGGATTCAAACACAATTCCGCCAGCCACATCGATGACCTCGCGGCGCATATGCATTTCACCGAAAACCTCTTTAAAGGCGGCTTAAAGCACTTTGCCACCATGGGGACCATGCACGAAGTGGGTTATTGGGAAGGCGCTATCGATGAAACCGCTTGCTGCAACCCCGAGTCGCTTTACGGCATCGCGAAAAACGCGCTGCGCCAGTTTACTTTCCTGACGGCTAAACAGCACGATGTCCAGGTGCAGTGGCTGCGCGCCTACTACATCACCGGTGACGATTTACGTGGCGACTCGATTTTTTCCAAACTGTTGAAAGCCGGCCAGGCTGGGCAAAAGCACTTTCCCTTTACCATGGGCAAGAACCTTTACGACTTCATCACCGTAGACGAACTGGCACGTCAGATTGCCGTTGCTGCCACTCAGGACGCTGTGGACGGCATCATCAATGTTTGTACCGGCAAACCGCTGTCCCTAGCTGAGCGCGTGGAGTCCTACATCAAGGAAAACAATCTCGACATCACCCTAGACTACGGCGCCTACCCCGACCGCCCTTATGATTCTCCGGGTGAGTGGGGAAATCCTGACAAGATTACCGAAATCCTGGCGACCGCGGGCGAAGCCCCCATCGTTTCCTAGTGAAAACAACCAGCATTTCGTGAAAGCAACCGGGAGACCTGGGAATAGGGCTCGCCCCATCAACAGGCAAATTATGGAAGGTGAAACATGACTGTCATGCCGGAAAACCCCAAGCGGTTCGGGATTTTCTTTTTTTATGACAAGGACGGGGTGGTTGACGATTACGTTGACACGATGGTCCTCGACATGCGGAAAAACCTTGATGAACTGTGCATTGTGGTTAACGGAGCGCTGAACCAGGCGGGTCGGGAAAAATTCGAGTCCTGGTCAGATCGGCTGATTGTACGAGAGAACGAGGGGCTCGACGCTTGGGCCTATAAAACCGCCCTGGAAACAACCGGGTGGGACCATTTGGCGCAATTCGACGAAGTCATCATGTTCAACGCCACGATTATGGGTCCGGTCTATCCGTTCGCTGAGATGTTCACCGAGATGAATCAGAGAGACATCGATTTTTGGGGCATCACCTGGTTTCATGAATATCCGATGGATCCTTTTGGAACGACCCCGGAAGGCTACATTCCGCGTCACCTCCAGTCGCATTTCCACGCCTACCGTCGTTCTTTGATCACCGCCCAAGTATTCCAGGACTATTGGCGCGATTTGCCGGTTATCAGGGACTACAACGATTCGGTCGGCAAACACGAGATTCCCTTTACAAAACGTTTTGAGCAACTTGGTTTTAAATCTGATGTGTATGTCAACACAGAGGATTTACAGGGCTATAACTTCGCTCCCATCATGTTTGCCCCGGTGACGATCATTAAGGAAAAGAGGTGCCCGATTTTCAAGCGCCGTTCGTTCTTTCACGATTACCGTGACGTTTTGGTGCAGTCAGTCGGGCAGGACACTCGTGACCTCTATGAATACCTGCGTGACCACACCGACTACGATGTGAACCTGATTTGGAACAACGCGCTGAGGACCATGAACCTCATGAACCTGGTTAATAACCTGAAACTCACCTACGTGTTCCCCACCCGCGCGGTGAACCCGCCCAGCGTTAAAAACGCCCCCGATTTGAAAATCGCCATGGTTTTGCATGTTTATTACCTGGATATTCTGCCCAAACTCTTGGCGTATGTGTCAACTATGCCCGCCGGTAGCGACATCGTCATCACGGTTGGCAGTGAGGAAAAGGCTGCGAAAGTTCGCGAAGCCACCCAGGATCTTCCCTACAACGTGATTATTCGTCTCATTGAGAATCGCGGTCGTGACGTGTCCGCGTTGCTGGTGGGGGTCAAAGACATCATTAATGATTACGACCTGGTGTGTTTTGCTCACGATAAAAAAGTTACTCAGCTGGACCAGGGCTCGGTTGGCGACGGTTTTGCATTGAAGTGCTTTGAGAATATGTTTGCCACGAAAGAATACGTGGCCAACCTAATCGATAAGTTCCGTCAAGAGCCGCGCTTGGGGATGATGTTTCCGGCGCCTCCGAACCATGCGGACTATTTTGCGCCCTATATTTATACCAGCTGGGGCTTGAACTATAACAACACCGCGACACTTCTCAATGATTTGGGATGCCACGTCCCCTTGTCGAAAAACATTGAACCTATCGCCCCGCTGGGAACTATGTTCTGGTTCCGTCCCGCCGCGTTGGCTCCGCTATATGATCGGGATTGGCAGTGGGAGGATTTCCCGCCTGAACCCAACAACACCGACGGCACAATCTTGCACGCAATAGAACGGGCTTATGCCTACGTGGCGCAGTCTGCCGGCTACTTTTCCGCTCACTGTTTCTCCGACGAGTTCTCACGTATCGAACTGACAAATCTGGCCTACTACGTCAAGCAGATGAACCATGCCGACAGATTGCCTTTCACTGTCTTCGGAAAGGGAAAGCTGTACGTGCGGGTGCTGCGAAAAATCCTGCCGCGCCAGACCTATGTCGATATTCGCCGGAAATACCGGGAACACATGGATCGGAAGCGCGGTCTATGAACGAAACCAGCGGACTTTCAGAAGTTTCCTCGACCAGTCCAAATTTTCCGAATTCCCGTGAACCCGCCAAAAAGAAGCGGCTGTTCTATTTGGATTTCGTCCGAGCTTTCAGTGTTTTGCTGATTTTGTTGACGCATTTCAATAATCCATTTTTCACCGCCTCGGGATGGATTATTACCAATCACCCGTTCCATATTTATGTTGGCGACCTGGGTGTTTCCCTGTTCTTGATGATTTCTGGCACTGCCCTGACGGTGACTTATCGGCGTCCCCTCGATTTGAAACTGTTCTTTAAGAAACGGTTTTTGGGTATTTACCCCATGTTTTGGATTGCCTACGCGGTTTTCTTTACTATGCGGTTCCTGGTGTACGGGGCAAGTTTAGGCCCGTTGCCTTACCGGTCTTTTCCGCTGACAATTATAGCCATGGACGGCCTCATGGCTAACTTAGGGGTGCCGACCATGTACCTTTTGGGGGAATGGTTCCTCGGGTTCATCGTAATCTTTTATCTAGTCTTTCCCCTCATGCTGTGGGGAGTGCAAGAGCATCCGTGGGCGACTGCCGTGCTAGGTCTGGGGATATACGCCGCCGCGATGATTTTCTGGCAGCTGCACCCGTTGCCATACCCCACTGCAGTATTGTTGCCGTTCCGCATTCCCGAGCTGCTGTTCGGTATGTACTTTGCGACCTACTGGAAAAAAATCTCTCCCTGGGCACTAATTCCCGCGGTCGGTATCTTGATTCTCGCAGCGTTCTGTTTCGCTGAGGTTCCCGACCGGCTTTCGGTTACCTTGGTTGGTATTGCAGCTTTCACGGTTCTGGTGTTCATCGGCAAGTACCTGGAAGTTTGGGGTGTTACCCAGGTTGTGAACTGGATTTCAAAATACTCCTACGCCATCTTTCTGGTTCACCACGTGATTATTGCGGAGGCGTTTAATCGTTTTCCGATTCAAGATTTTTCACAAGGGAGAAAGTACGTGGCTTTCCTGGTGCTCTGTTTGCTGTCTGCCGCGGTCGGGTTCGTTCTCTACCATGTGCACCGGCTGATTATGAGTTTGATTCGGAAAATCCGCCTCGGGGCGCGTTCCGCCTCATAACCGTGTGAATACTGACTTGACTGCATCAGCCAGCGGTAGGTTAGGCGTTTACCTCCGGCTCTCCTGAGTCCTCAGAGTTGTCCTCACCAGTCATCCGGGTCCAATAGTCCGTATCACGCGTAGGCAGCTCCAGCATCGGTTGGTTCGGGGTCAAGTTCGCAAAATGCGAACCCAGCGTCACGATGCCCGCAGACTCCATTCCCGCCCAGGGAGTAACTTTGAACGCTAGCGCTTTTTGCCAGGCATCAATAATGTTTGTCAGTTCGAAATTCTGGATTGAAGCCGAAAGAAAATATGCTCCGGTACGTAGCGGTAAACGGGGGACGACAATGTCAATATAGCCTGTTCCCTTCGGAATAGACTCCGGTACATACCCATCATCCAAGGAAGTGTAACCCCAGACCCAGACCCCTTCGCGGGTGTCAATAGAAGCCCCGAAAACGGGACGCTTAATCGTTTCTTTGGCGTCGAAATGGATACGCATCGTGACCGTTTCGTTAGTGTGGACGCGCGTTCCTTGGCTGACTCTCGTGGCCTGTTGAGAGTTAGTTGGGGATTCCCCCAAGAGTTCCAGCTTCGTGATTTGGGCTTCACCCGAACCAAAACGAACCCCGCCGCCTTCGACTTTTTCCGCGCCACGAGCGGTGTTGGCGTAGCGATCCACCACATCCATAGCGTTGCCGACAGCCACGATTTTGCCGTTGTTCAACCAAGCCGCTTGATTGCAGAAGGTCCGCATCTGATCTAGAGCGTGAGATACCACCACCACGGTGCGTCCTTCGTCATGAAACTGGGTGAACTTGTCGAGACATTTTTCCTGGAAATCCAAGTCCCCAACGGCCAGGATTTCATCGACCAACAAAATTTCGGGTTCCACGTGGATAGCTACCGAAAATCCCAAGCGCACGTACATGCCGGAGGAATAGTTCTTAACCGGTTGGTCGATGAAACGTTCTACCCCGGAAAAGTCCACGATTTCGTCAAATTTACGGTCTATCTCGGCTCGACTCATCCCCAGAATCGTGCCATTCAGATAGATGTTTTCCCGCCCGGTCAGTTCGGGGTGAAAACCGGAACCCACCTCCAGCATGGCCGCCATGCGGCCGTGAGAAGTAATGCTGCCATGGTTGGGGGCGAGAATCTTGGCGATGCACTTCAGCAGGGTGGATTTGCCCGAACCGTTCTTGCCGAGCAGGCCAAAGGTGGAACCCACCGGAATCTCTAAGGACACATCTTGCAGGGCTTGAAACTCCTCAAAACGATTTTTGCGCCCTGACAACAGTCGGCGTTTCAAAGACTGGTTGCGGTCGTGATAAACGCGAAAGGTTTTCGAGACGTTCTCAACCTTGATAGCGATTTCCGGGTCATGAGGGGAGACGGTGGATGGCATCAGATTTCCTCCACGATTCGAGCCTGGAACTTTCGATAGATGAGGATACCGAACAGCAGGTTCACCAGGGTCCAGGCAATACTTCCTAGCCAAACTTCCAGCGGCGGGACGGTGAAGTCATAAAAAACAGCCCGGTACGCTTCCAAAAGCAGCTCGGCAGGATTAATCCGAAAAATAATGTCCAAGGGCAGCGGCTGGCCGTTGAAACTGATTCCTTTTTCATACAGGGAATCCTGGGCGGCTACCAGCATCGAAAGCGGGAACACAACCCCGGACGCGTACATCCAAACTTGGGTAAAGATTTCCCACAGGTGGGAAATATCACGGAAATAGACGGTGGCAATCCCCAGCATGAGCGCTAAACCGGTGCCAAAGGCTGCGGTGATGATTAACACCGGTACCAGGAAAGGCACGTACAGGAACACGAGCGGCCCTCCCACTAGGGCGCACACAATCAGCAAGGCCAGCAGCTCGAACAAGAAATTGAACGTTTGCGCCAGCGTCGAGGCCAGAATCAGAACATAGCGGGGGAAATACACTTTCGTCAACAATCCGGCATTGGACATAAAAGCATTCATGCCATTGAGAATGACTCGCGACAAATATCCCCAGCACAGTACCCCGATCCCGATGTACAGGGCGAAGGACTGCACGTGAGAGTTAATCCCGGGTTCGACCCCGCCGCGGAAAATAACCCCAAAAATCGCGGCATACACCGCGATGGTCGCCAAGGGATTAATCAAGGACCACAGCCTTCCCAGCGCTGTGCCTTTGTATTCAGCGGAAATCTCCCTTTTTGCCAACACCCAAACCAGAGCCATGGTGTGGCGGAACTCAGATTTTCTCACAGCTGGGGGAGTGGGACTGGTGTCTGATTTACTCAAGAGCGCCTCCGTCTATCCAGTGGCATAGTCTCGCAATGCCTTCCTGCAAACTTATCTTCGGCTCCCATCCGAGTTCCTGGCGAGCCGCGGAAATATCGGCCCATCCAGCACGAACGTCGCCTTCCCTGAATTCCCCGGTGATTACCGGCTCGGGAGCCCCGTAATAGGCTGCGGCGGCTTGTGCGAGTTCCAGGATAGTGGTGGCCACACCGGTGCCGATATCGTAGGCGTACTGATTCGTGCCTCGATCGATGCCCGCCATAATCGCGGCCACGGTGTCCTCAATATAGACGAAATCGCGGATGATGGCTCCGTCTTCGTAGACTGGCAGGGCTTTCCCGGCTTTGGCCCAGCGCGTAAACATGGACACAATCCCGGTGTAGGGGTTGGTCAAGGACTGTCCCACTCCGTACACGTTTTGGAGCCGAAACTTGACGAACTCGGTGCCCATCGAGCCGCACCATGAGGTCAAAAGGTTTTCCTGGCAGAGTTTCGTGGCGGCGTACACGTTGGCTGGGTTTGGGTTCACCTCGTGAGAACTCTGTGCGGTAGGTTCCAACCCAGCAAAATCCCACTGTTGAGCGGCCAGCATCTGGTGGGTGCGCATTCCCGGATAACAAAAGGTTCCCTCTTGGTCCTGCCAGCGTCCTTCGCCGTACACAGCCCGCGAAGACGTCAAAATGATTTTTTCTGGAATCGTCTCGCGCCGTGCCAAAGCATCGGTCATCTGGGTGGTGCCCAGCACGTTAGTACGGGAATGTCGGGTTGCTTCGCGCAGAGACTGCCCCGTACCGGTTTCGGCCGCGAGGTGAATGATGACTTGGGGCTGGAAGTCTTGCAGCAGGTTTTCCCACACAGCAGCGTCCGCCACGTCCCCGACCACTAACTGAACCCGGGGGTCGAGCGCGACCGGACGAACCTGCTGCGCATGAACCTGAGGCTGGAGGTTGTCCAGGGCGACCACACGGTCAAAACGTTCAGCGAGCGGCTGAGACAGTGCACACCCGATGAACCCCGCTCCGCCTGTGACCAGGCAACCATTCGACATAACATTTTCCCCTTGACATTTTTTGACCCACTCAGTTTAGCAAGGAAGACTCAAGGCTGAGAACTTCTATCGCTAGGCTTTCTGCAACCCGGGTCTGGGAAAACCAAGGACAACTAGGAGCCATAGATTTCCGCGCAAATTCCGTTGAGACGCCAAGGCCGGCGAAACTTTAGAGAGTGGCCTGTGAAACAACCCACCAAAAGTCAAGCGGGCATTCAAAAAGCTATTGTGCGCTGGACGCGCCGTAAGCATGTCTTAGTCGTCTTGGGAAGGCATACTGTGATCCAACTGGGGGCTATGTTGACGGTGCCTGAGGGGCAGAATCTGCACAATACCGAAAGCCAATACTAAGGACAGGGAAATCAGCATCGAGAAGAAAAATGTTTGGTGGCGTACCGGTAAGGCTGCGAAGTTGAACTTTTCTGCGGTACCAGTTCCGTAGCGCCAAGCCGCCGTCAGTGCGGAAGCACTCATTACGGCTCCGAATTCCATCAGTCCTGCTGCGGCAAGAAGTCGGTGACGTCGGCGTGACAACATCATGATAATCATCGTCGAGAGCACGCCTATGGCCACCCAGACCGGTAGATTGTATCTTCCGGCCCACATCATGCCGGATTGGCTCAGCATTCGATATTGGATAATCACCGAAGTAAGAGGGATTGAAAATAAGCCCAGCAGCAGAGCCAATCGGGTTCTCCACGAGCCTAAAATTATTGAATAAATCAGCACTGCTGCAAAAAGAACAGAAACAATAATGTGTACTAAAGGGGGCAGAAAATTATCGCCCCATCCCCAGTTTCCAATCATTTGTGGAATGTAATGTATGACCGTGCTTTGAGCCATAGTTTCGAGTAGACCGGTAAAGCCCATTTTGGAATCAGGCGTTCCCAACACGCTCACCAAGTGCGAAGTTGAGAGTGTCCAAACCATGCTAAACGTCACTCCCCCAATTGCGATGAGGAAAGGAATCCACCAGCGTTTCAGGGAGAAAATGGATTTGATTGTGTCGAGGTTCAGCAGCAGGAGCCACATCAAGACCACTATGAAGTTCCAGATGACAGTGGGGGTGCGGATATTTACGGAAACAGCCAGCACAACTGAGGCTGTCAACAAGACGGAGAAACCAGGTTTTTTTGAAAAACCCATAGGAAATATTAGTGCCGCCAACGCCCCTGTGCTCAAAATCTCAATACCTTGCGGATTGATTGCACCAAAAAAAGTCACGGTAACAGGCGTTATCCAAATTAGCATCAAGAATGTGGCACTCCAGGGCATGACCGACGACAATCCGGCAAAAATCAGGGTCATAAACAAAGCGCATAGCAGTACCGAAACTATCCGCATGGCATACCAAGCTGCCGTGCCATTCAGGAACAAAGTGGGCCAACCCACCAAAAGATAGTACAGGGGAGGGTAGTTGGCAGCAGAATTACGCACCAGGGTGTTTCCCGACTCTCCCGAAGGGGTCTCCACGATGACAGAGTCGGGCAGTTGCGGGTTGGCAGCCAGGGCTCGAAATCCTTGAATTTCGGCGATAGATTTTGGTACAGAAATCCAACAGCGTCCGTCACAGATAACATCTCCGCACTTAAAAGGTTTGGCATCACACTTGGTGACGGGAAACTCACCGCGTACCACTGCGGCCGCATAACGGGCATGCGTCCACTCGTCGTTGTAACCGCCCAGGGGGACAAAGGTTGCCCAGAGAATGCCGATCAAGGAAAACAGGCAAAATACTGCCCCCAGTCTAGACCAAGAAAGCTTTGAGCCCTGTTCTATAATCGCGGACCCAGTTTTACCATTTGACAGGACGGGATGTGATGAACTTACTGCCTCATCTGAAGCCGGTGACGAATGTTGCGTCCCTTTTGCAGTTTCCCAATCGGAGTTTCCGTCTTGTAAACTATTTGTACCCACGACTATATCCTAGGGGGTGGTAGCTTGAGTCGGGTAGATTTTAGCCGAGTCATCCGCTACCTTCTGACCGGGGGAACAGCCTTTGCGCTAGACTTTGGTCTGCTTGCATTGCTGAAATCAGTGTGTGGAGTTGTCGCGTGGTTGTCTGCCGGACTGGCCTTTATTGTTTCCACAATTTTTGCTTTCTTGGGCCAAAAATACTTTACTTATGGCTCACACGCCCCAACTGGGAAATCCTTGCTTCGCTATCTAATTCTATTGGGCGTAAACACGGTGTTTACGGCTTTGGTTGTGCAGGGTTTCGATACCTGGGTGGATTTGTACTTGGTAGGAAAAATTGTTGCTGCTGCGATTACCACCCTGTGGAACTACCCGATTATGGGACACTGGGTATATAGCCATCCTTCTCGGCGCGATGCTACACCTGATAGTGATGGCATTTGCGCCAGCTCTATTGAACAGGAGAAACGTGGCTAAATTGCTGGTTATCATCCCGGCTTGGAACGAAGAGAAAGCGCTTCCCCTCACTCTTTCAGGCATCAGCAGGGAACTCCCTGAAGCAGACATCCTGGTGGTCAATGACGGTTCTAGCGACAACACTACTGCAGCCGCATTAAACGCGGGCGTGGAGTGCCAAGTCGCGACTTTGCCGGTAAACCTAGGGGTGGGAGGGGCCCTGCGAGTGGGATATGAATATGCAGTGAAACAGGGATATGACTATGCATGCCAGATTGATGCGGATGGTCAACACGATCCTAAATTTGTTAGGGAAATGCTGGAGGCAGCAAAATCTAGCGCAGCTGATGTAGTTATTGGGGCTCGTTTCGCTGGGGTTGGCGACTATCAAATGCATGGACCGCGAAAATGGGCCTCTAAAATGCTGGCGGGATTGCTTTCAGCCGTTACGCGCGCCCGCCTGACCGACCCCACTTCTGGATTCAAACTTACCAATGCTCGGGCTAATTGGATTTTGGCAAACCATATGCCGGTGGAGTACTTAGGCGACACGATTGAAGCGCTGGTCATCATGCGAAAAGCTGGTCTGAAAGTTACTCAGGTAGGGGTCGAAATGCACGAGCGAGTTGCTGGTTTACCCAGCCACAGCGCCTGGAAGTCGGCTCAACAGTTATTTCGCGCTATGGCCACGGTGCTGGTAGCACTCACTCGGCGAAAGATTGACACACCGAATCAGGGGGCGGAATAGAACATGGAATGGGTTACGTTACTGTATCGCTTGGTTCCTTTCGCAGTGGTATTGGTGCTGGGAGGTTACTTATTTTGGCTGTTGCGTGAGCATAAACTTACTGTCAAATATGCCTCCATCTGGATTGCTATGCTGCTGGCCCTGTTGGTGTTTGCGATATTTCCTGCAGTCGCCGACTGGATGGCCAGAAGTTTGGGTTTTGAACTGACTTCAAATTTCCTTTTTGCCGTGGCGATTTTTGTGTTGCTTATTGCGGTGCTGCAGCTGTCCATGCAACTGGTAGCAACCCAGAAACAAGTTCGTGATTTAGCGAGGGCTCAGGCTCTGGCTACCCTGGAACACAACAATCCCGAAGCAAAACCACACACTGAAAACACAGATGAGACTGACAAAAATGGAACAGAATAAAAACCTGCTCCTTCCAACACGCGCTGGAAGGAATAAAAAAGGAGGAACCCTATGCATGTTTTAGTCACCGGCGGAGCCGGTTTTATTGGCGCTAACTTTGTCCACACCACCGTCGAGGATTATCCGGATGCCACCGTAACGGTGCTGGATAAGCTGGGTTATGCCGGTAACCCGGACTCGATTGCGGGGCTGGATCGGGTGAACTTGGTGGTCGGTGACCTGGCCGACCGCGACCTGGTGGACTCCCTTGTGAAGGACGCTGACCTGGTGGTTCATTTTGCGGCCGAGTCCCACAATGACAACTCGCTGGTGGATCCTTCGCCGTTTATCTATTCCAACCTGGTGGGCACCTTCCACGTCCTCGAGGCCTGCCGGCGTCACCACGTGCGCTTGCACCACATCTCGACTGACGAAGTCTATGGCGACCTGGCGCTAGACGACCCCCACAAGTTCACCCCCGAAACTCCCTACTGGCCCTCTTCTCCCTACTCGGCTTCAAAAGCGGGGTCTGACATGCTGGTGCGTGCCTGGGTGCGTTCGTTCGGGGTGGAGGCCACGATTTCGAACTGCAGCAATAATTACGGACCATATCAGCACGTGGAAAAGTTCATTCCCCGCATGATTACAAACAGGATTGACGGGGTTCGTCCGCGCCTGTACGGCGATGGCTTGAACGTGCGCGACTGGATTCATGTGCATGACCACAACACTGCGGTGTGGGCCATTATTGAGAAAGGCCGCTTGGGTGAAACCTACCTGATTGGCGCCGATGGTGAAAAGAACAACCTGGAAGTCGTGCAAACTCTGAACCGGATGATGGGATTCCCCGAGGACGACTTCGACCACGTCAAGGACCGTCCCGGCCATGACCGACGCTACGCGATTGACAACACGAAGCTGTGCGAGGAAACCGGCTGGACCCCGCGGTTTACTTCCTTCGAGGATGGTTTGCGCGACACTATCGAGTGGTACACCGCCCACGAGGATTGGTGGCGTCCGGCAAAGGAAGCAACTGAGGCAAAATACGCCAAACAGGGCCACTAGACAGAGCCGCTGTAGCTTAAATCGGGGTTGCTGGTCATATAGACCAGCAACCCCGATTTCATCCCCGAATTCTTACATCGCGGGGGTGCTATGCCTCCAGCAGCCCCAGCAGGTAGTCTCCGTAGCCGGATTTCCGCAGCGGCTCGGCGCGTTTGGCCAGCTCCGTGTCACTCAAAAATCCGCGGCGCCATGCGGCTTCTTCGGGGCAGCCCACTTTCAGGTCTTGGCGTTTTTCCACAGTCCGCACGAAAGCGGTCGCGTCGGCCAGGGAGTCAAAAGTGCCGGTGTCCAGCCAGGCCGTGCCCCGCGGCAGGACCTCTACTTGCAGTTTCCCGGCTTCAAGGTACGCCCGGTTGACGTCCGTAATCTCGTATTCTCCGCGGGCGCTGGGTTTCAGATCCCGGGCTATCTCTACCACGTCGTTGTCGTAGAAATACAGACCTGGCACCGCATAGTTTGACTTGGGCTGCGCGGGTTTTTCTTCAATAGAGATCGCGCGGAAGTTCTCGTCGAACTCCACCACGCCGTAAGCCTTGGGGTTATGCACGTGGTAGGCGAACACCGCTCCACCATCAATCCCCTTGAAACGCTGCAGCTGGTCGCCCATGCCCGGACCATAGAAAATGTTGTCGCCCAGCACCAGGGCGGCTTCTTCCGAACCGATGAAGTCCGCTCCCAACACGAACGCCTGGGCTAGGCCGTTGGGCACCTCTTGCACCCGATATTCCAGGTGAATCCCGAACTGGGAGCCGTCGCCGAGCAGACGGTGAAAAGACGGGGCATCGTGCGGGGTGGTGATGACCAGGATGTCTCGAATCCCGGCCAGAATCAAGGTCGTCAAGGGGTAGTACACCATCGGCTTGTCATAGACTGGCACCAACTGTTTTGAGGTGCCCAAAGTGATGGGATGCAAACGAGTGCCGGACCCGCCGGCCAAAATAATTCCACGCATGAAACCAAGCCTACCAACCAAAAGCCTCCCGAAATGACTTATGAACGGCGAAAACCTCCCTAAAATTAATCCCAAACCAGTGAAAGGGGAAACACCGTGGAACGCATCGGAGGGATTGAGAAACGCTACGCCTGGGGCTCGGATACGGCTATTCAGGAGCGCTTTGGCATCGGTACGCTCGGTCAGACGTTGGCAGAAGTGTGGTTCGGTGCCCACACCCTTTCGCCCTCGGTCCTGCTCGATGAGTCGGGGCAGCCCGAGGAGGACCCCTTGACTTTGGAAGACTGGGTTGCGGCCGACCCCGTGGGCACGCTGGGGGCTTCGGTGGTGGAGCGCTTTGGGCCGCGCCTGCCCTATCTGATGAAGTTCATCGCCCCGAAACGCCCGCTGTCCCTGCAGGTCCACCCGGACAAGGAGCGTGCCGAAGCCCGCTACAAAGCCGAGGAACTGGCGGGGATCCCGCTGGATTCTCCGCAGCGGCTGTACAAGGATCCCAACTATAAACCCGAACTCATCTACGCGATTACAAAGTTCGAGGCGCTGGCGGGGTTCCGGGCGCCCCGGCGCATCATCGAAATCTTCGCTGACTTGGACACCGAGTTGGCGATGCAAATCGTGTCCATGCTGCGAGTCAATACGTCTCCTGAGGGCATCCGCACGGTAGTGGACCGGCTTTTGTCTCCGCATACGACCCCACAAGCGGCGCAGGTCGAGGCCACGGTGGCGGCGATGACGGACCGCCTGCAGGCAGGGATCTCGCCGTCCGTGCGCGTGGACCGTACCGTGATGGGTTTGGCGCGTTCCTATCCGGGTGATGCCGGGGCAGTAGTGGCGGCGATGTTGAACCCGGTGACGTTGCGGCCGGGGGAAGTGCTGTTTACGCCTCCCGGCGGGATTCACGCTTATCTGTCCGGGCTGGGGGTGGAAGTCATGGCCAGCTCGGATAATGTGTTGCGGGCAGGGCTGACTGAAAAACACGTGGATTGCCAGGAGCTGTTGAACTGCCTGGATTATGTCGCCGCCCCGCCGGTGCGTATTGCCCCGGAGTGGGTTACGGAATCGACCCAGGTGTTCTATGCCCCGGTGGACGATTTCGAGTTTTCCGTGACCCGCCTGGACGGGCGGGAACTGGCGCTGCCCGGTCACGGCGGACGGCTGATTCTTTGCCTTGAAGGCACTCCGACCTTGCGTGATGGAGCGACTGCTGGTTTGGTGTTACATTCGGGAGAAGTCGTGTTTGTGCGGGCGGATAAGGTTCCGGTTTATGCCTCAGGGACCGGGGTCGTCCTCCAGGCCGACATCCCTTGAGGTGAGTTAGCAATTAGTCCCAAACCCGCTTTTGTGGCAAACGTTCCACGGGCGTGTCGAGCCTATGTGATATATCTCACATTTGCGTTCGAGCTGTGCAATTGGTGGATTTTCGCATACTTGAGCCAAACTTGGTTCCTGAAACCACTTGAACTAATGAATCACACGCGTGTAACTTATAGGTAACAGTTCTTGGCGCCTCTGAGACGCGGCACCAAGTTTTACAAAAGTTGTCAGAGCGAATGAGGTGAAGGGTCCTTGTGGAATCTGTTTGGTGAAGGCGAACTCGACTTCGCTGATGCAAGCCCAGAGATGGACGAAATTCTCAACGGGCCCCTCGCCTGGCAGGCTCAGGCTCTGTGCGCCCAAACTGACCCGGAGGCCTTTTTCCCGGAAAAGGGCGGTTCGACCCGCGAAGCGAAAAATGTCTGCGCCCGCTGCGAGGTCAAGGCTGAGTGTCTGCAATACGCGCTGGAAAACGACGAACGCTTTGGAATTTGGGGTGGCTTGTCCGAGCGGGAACGCCGTCGTTTGAAGCGTCGCGCGTCCTAACCCCATTAGGGACGTAATATCCTTAACCCTGTGCGCACTGCAGTTACCGCCCTCATCGTAACCTCCGGGGAGACACCTTACCTGGCGGCGACCCTTTTGGCGGTATCCCGGCAAACTCTGGCGCCACGCGATGTGTTCGTCATCGATGTTTCCAGCTCCGGAGTGGCTCACCGCTCCGGCACGAAAGTCCTGAAAACTCCAGGAGCCCCCAACTTGGGCGAAGCGCTGCGCCAAGCCAAATCTCAGCCCGATTTCCCCACGTCGACCCCGGGCCAACCCCACGCCCTGTGGATTTTGCACGACGACTCCGCCCCGGCGCCCTCCTGCCTGGCAGAACAGATGCAAGTCCTGGAATCCGGCGCCTCCATCAAAGTCGTCGGTGCGAAACAGCGATTGTGGGACAAAGCCAATCAAATCGTAGAGGTCGGCATTCGCGCCACTCAGTCCGGGCGGCGCTTGCAAGAGATGGACGCCGGTGAGGTTGACCAGGGACAATACGATGGTCGCGAGGACGTGCTGGGCGTGGGCACGGCGGGAATGCTGGTGGACTGGGAGACGTTCTGCCGTCTGGACGGTTTTGACCCGCACCTGGGTCCTTTCGGTGATGGTCTGGAGTTTTCCCGGCGAGTACACCTGGCGGGGTATCGGGTCGTGGTGGCGCCGCGTGCCGTGGTTTATCACAAGATGGCGGGCTACTTTGGGCTGCGCGGTCCCGACGGGGGTCGTCCCACTCGTTCCGCCCGTAGCTTCGACCCGACCGGGCGTGACTTGGAAGCCAACGGCAAGCTAGAGTCCGACGCGAAGCGTTCCTTTACCGCCCGGCGTATCGCCCAGCTGCACAACTGGATGGTGGCGGCACCCTGGTGGCAGTTTATCTTCCTCCCGCTGATTGTTTTGGTACTCGGCCTGCTGCGGTTTTTCTGGCGTATCGTCACGAAAGAGCCCAAGCTCGCGGCGGGAGAACTGAAATCGACCCTGGTGACCGTGTTCCGGCCTTTTGCTGCGTGGAAATCCCGGCTGCGGCGGGTGCGGCAAAGCAAGTCGAGTCCCCGTACTTTGCGGCCCCTCCAGGTGAAATCTTCCCAAATCCGCCAAGCCAAAACCACGGCTCGGCGCGTCGCTAAAGATCAGCGCCGTCCCCAAATCCCGGACGCGACAGCGCGGCGCAATTTTTATACCGAAAAGTCTGTGGATCGCACCCTCGTGTGGATCGTCGCTGCCGCCCTGACCCTGGTAGGGCTGTTGGGCTGGCGTTTTGCCATCGGGGGGGTGTCCGGCGGGGCGCTGGCGAACCTGCCGGTGAACAACCGAGACTTTTGGACTGACCTGATTTCCGGGTGGATTCCCGCCGGTCTGGGCTACGGTTCGGCTGTCGGGGCGGTGGACCCCCTGGGCCTGGAGGTGGCGAGCCTGGGCCAAATCGCGGGTTTCGTAGGGATAAAAGGGTCGGTGGTGCTGGCGGTTTTGCTGTTCGCGACCCTGCCGCTGGCTTGGCTCAGCGCATGGTGGGCTGCCGGGGTTCTCACCGATTCCCGCACGCTGCGTACCCTGGCTGCCTTGTCTTGGGTTTTGAGCCCGAACTTGCTGGTCAGTATGGGTTTGGGGCAGCTGCCGGTGTGGGGTTTAGCGGTGAGTGTGCCCCTTTTTGTCGGTTCACTAGCCCGGGGCGCCGGGATGCCGGTGTCCCGCATTGTGATGGGAGAAATCGAACCGGTCACGGTCAGCGTGCATTCCGCCGCGATTATCCAGGTTGGTATCGCCGCCCTCACCGGTTTCCTAGCGGTGAGCGCGGCCGTGGTTATGGTCATTCCGGTGGTATTCCTGGTGTTGATGGCAATGCTGAAGGGGGTCACTAACCCCCTTTTTGCCACGTCGCAAACCGAGGCGCCAGACCCGGTACTCAGCCATATTCCGGTCCGGCTGCGGCTGAAAGCCGTCCACGCCCTGATTGTGCTGGCACCGGCCGTTTTGTTGGCCGTGCCCACGGTGGTGCGCACGGTTGGTTCGCCTGCCCAATGGCCGCTGTGGCTGTCCAGCCTGTCGGTGCCGTTGCCCGTCTCGAAGCCGAACTGGTGGGATTTGCTCACCGCTTGGCCGCTTGATGTGGCGGCGACGTCCCTACCCATTGCCCTGCCAGGCTGGCAGGTTCTCGCTTTCCTGCCCTTGGGACTGCTGTTGCTCACCGTGGTATCCGGGGTAATCATTCCAAGCCATTCCACCGGGTCTCACTGGAGTCTGCTGTTCGCGCTGGGAGGCTTGGCGACGGCGTGGTTGGCCAGTTCCACACCGGTGTCTGTCTCGGGGGCCAACGCTGTGTGTGCCTGGGCCGGGCCGGGATTGGCGGTGTTTCACGCGGGACTGATTACCTCCGCCCTGTTCTCGGTGGGGCGTCTGCAGTTGACGATTCCGGCCGAGATGGCCAACTGGAGCAATCGCACTGTTCAGGCCGTGGTGGCCGGGGCGGTGCTGATTCCTGTCTTGGGGGCCACTCCGATGCTGGTGAACCAGGTTGGTGCCCCCGCCGCGTCCGGTTTCAACGCGCTGGAAACGTTTCGGGATGTGAGCCTCCCCGCCACCGTCGTCCAAGGCCAGTCCTCCCCGCGCCACCTGCGGGCCCTGAACCTGGAGGTCGCCAGCGCCCCCAACCAATCCACCCTGGTGACGGCCGGTCTATGGCGGGACTGGCGGCACACGACTTTTGAGGCTTCCCCCTACCTGAAACTGAAGAATTACCGCAACGTGACCGGTTCGCGCACCCCCGATGCGGCCGACGCGGCGCTGCAGGCCACGGTGGCCGCGGTGCTGGGAGGCTCCACCCCGAAGCTGGGAGAACAACTCGCCCAGTTGGATGTGAACTTCATCATCGTGCCCCGCAGCAAGGACGCCGCGACCACCGCCCTGGTCAACACGTTGGATTCCGCCGCGCCACTGGAACGGATTACCACCACGGAGGCTGGTACGGTGTGGCGCTTGGCCGATACCGCCGCGGTCAGCGTGGCTCGGGTCGCCCCGGCCCAGTGGAAAGGGGGACATCCCTCCTGGCCGACCGGCGAAGTCAGGGCTCAGGCTCTCAATGTGCGCGGCGGAAAGGCACAAGTCAAGGCCGGACCGGCGGGTCGCCTGCTGGCGTTGAGTGAACGAGCTGATAGCAGCTTTACGGTGCGGTTCAACGGCAAAATCATCGACCCGGTGGAAACTGGTCAGTGGAATGCGCTCTACCAGCTGCCTCCCAATCCCGGTACCGTGTCCATCACGTACGCCTATCTTCCTTACCAGTTGTGGGGTGCGGTGCTGCTGCTGTCTCTGCTGATTGCCCTGGCTGCAGCCCTACCGCTGCGTCGGGTGTCGGAGGTGAGATTGTGAAACCGCAAACCGCTCAGGGTTCGCGCCCGGATTCGCACCAGGATACGGAGCCGGAGAAGGTTCCGTCGGCTGGTTCTCGTTACACTACGGTCAGCCGTTGGGATGCGGTGCGCTGGTTCCTGGCCACCCTGCTGGTTGTGGCCGTGGCGGCTCTGGTGGTTGCCGTTGGTCTGACTCGGCCGGCAGCTGCCCAGAAGCCTCACTACGGCGAGCCCGTGCCGGTGCCTCCCGGCCAGATTACCTTGGCTTGTCCCCAGGTGCCGCCTACGGTGAACCCAGCGGCAGTTGACGGCTCCGGAAATCCGTTGGCGCCGCCAAAAATTGCGGGGTCGATGACCTCCACCGTTCTGGCTCGCACCGCGCGGGTCCCGGAAAAGGCAGTGTATCAACCCTTGGGTTCGCGGGGCCGTGCTCCGCAGTCCGCCGCCCCGACTCCGGAAGAAACGACCCCGGACCAAACGACTTCGCACCCGGACGGGGGCACGAACCCCGATACAGACGATACCGAAGAAGTAGCGCCGCCCCCGGAAAATCCCCATAACGACCTGGACCTCACCCCGAAATCGGCCATGCTTTACGGCAGTTTTTCCACCCCGGTCAGCGGTTTTCTCACCGCTCAGCCGTGGGACGGTAAAGTCGCCCTTGCCGGGGCGGATATTGAACAATCGGTTTCCTCAGGAGACTACCGCGGCCTGGCCAGTGCGTCCTGCCAGCCGGCGCAGCTGGAATCTTGGTTGGTCGGCGGGTCGACCGAGATTGGGGAATCGAGTGTCCTGCAGCTGATGAACCCCTCGTCTAACTCGGTTGATGCCAAGGTAGAAGTGTGGGGTGACACCGGGAAACTCGATTTCCCCCGGGGGGAAAAAATCACCGTCCCGGCCCGCCAGCTGCAAGCCATCCCCTTGGAATCCCAGGTGGGAGGGACCCAGCGCCTGGTGGTAAGGGTCACCTCGAACGGAGCCGGCCTGGCCTCCTCGCTGATGACGCACAGTTTACTGGGCCTGACCGCAGGGGGTGTATCGCTGGTACACACCTCGGCCCTGCCCAATACCACCCAGGTCATTCCCGGTGTGGCGATGGACGGAAGTCTCGGCGCGGTGCGCCTGTTGAACCCCGGCACGGATTCGGCGCGGGCCACCATCGAAGTCGTCAACGAAAACGGGCGTTTCCCGCTGCCGGGAGGCAAAGACCTGGATCTGGATCCCGGCGCGGTGCTGGATTTCACGCTGGGCGGTCTGCAGCCGGGCAACTATGCGGTCATCGTCAACGCCACCCAGCCCGTGGCGGCGGGGGCGGTGATATATCGGCAAGGCTCAGTTTCCCCCACTGACTCGGACAAATTTGTGCGAGACCTGGCGTGGCTGCCCGCCCTTTCTACCGGCGGAGGAGTGGTGATGGGACCCGCCGCGACGCAGCGCCAACTGCTGGTGACGAACCTTAACGCCGAAAATCGGGAATATCGGATTGACGGAGCCACCCACGTCGTCAACGCGACGACGACCGTGGTTGTGCCCCTTAAAGACGAAACTCCCCAGTTGATAGAGGCTCCTGACTTGTACGTAACCCAGGTGGTCACCACCAATTTGGGGGACGGCGACGGGATTGACGCCCTGGAACCGATTCCAGACCTATCTGTGTCCAGCCAAATCTACGTCCACCTCACCAGCTGACGCAGCTCGGCGCGACTAAATCCCGTATCGGGAACCGGACACCGCGGAGAGTTTTTTCTCCAAGCGCGCCTGAACGGCGTTATTCGTGTGGTATTCGGCATCTCGGCGCAACACCAGGACTGCCGCGATAAATCGTTCCGGGTCAGTTTCGGGGGGAGGCGGCGGATACACCTTGTTCACAAGGGCGGTGGCGAGCGTATGGGCCGCCTGCTGGCGGTGGAGCGGGTCCATCTTGGCAGCGCTTTGCAGGAATCGGCGCGCCGCCACGGTGGTGACCCCGTCCAGCTCACCGACATTGGCTCCGCCAGCCCAATCTGCCAGCTCCGGAGCCAACAGCAGCGGTCGGCGAGTCACCCCGGACGCTTCGGAAACCGCGTAGGTACCAGCGAAAATATCCCCGATACGTTTGCCTCTGCGGTTCGTCCACGCCGCGATGATGGCTCCGGCTCCTACCGTCGCCCACAGTTCGCCCAGACCAATCAGGGTGCGTACGAAAGCGTGGCGCAGAGTGATGGGACCGCCGTCGTCGCGGACTATGCGTGTTCCCACAATGAAGCGTCCCAGCGACTTTCCGCGGGTCAGAGTCTCTACCGTCATCGGCACAAAGAACAGCCACACCGCCGTAATCACCGCGACGAACGCAGTGACTTGTGCCTGGTTGGAAAAATACAGAAAACCGTCGTCCTCGCCGCTCAAAGTCAATATCAGGAACAACACCTCGTAAGTGATAACCATCCCCAAAATCGACACAGCCGCATCAATAGCAGCTGAAACGATGCGCAAAAACAGGGAGGCTGGCTGCACCAGCAAGGCAATGGCTTCGCCGGTGATGACCACGTCGGGCCGGATTTTCGTTCCGCTAAATTGTTCCATTGAGTATAAATTAGCAGCATGGACATCGATGCGTATACCGCAGGGCGAACTGAGGACTGGACGCGCCTGGCTCAACTGAACCGAAAACGCCGTCTGAGCGGTGCGGAAATCGACGAACTCATGGGGTTGTATCATCGCGCCAGTGCGGACTTGGCGACCATCACTTCCGTGCCGACCGACCCGGATGTCGTGCTGGAGTTGACGAATCTGGTGTCCACTGCACGAGGCCGTATCGGGGGGACGCGCCGGACATTTCGGGAGTCCGTGGGCGGGTTCTTTACCGTGACTCTGCCCCTCGCGTTGTATCGAATCGGACCGATCTTCCTGGTGCTGCTGGCGCTATCGCTGATTACGGCTGTTTTCACCGGTTTTTGGGTCTACACCCACCCCGAGATTCTGCTGGCTCAGCAATCTGAGATAGAGATGCGCCAATACGCCGAGGACTCTTTCAAAGCCTATTATTCAAACTATCCGGCTCCGGATTTTGCTGCCCAGGTGTGGACGAACAACGCGACAATCGCCGTGCTGATGGTGGCCATGTTCTTTACCGGGGTCTATCCGGTTTACCAGCTGCTGATGAACTTCGCCAACGTGGGGGTGGCCGGAGCCATCATGGCCAAGTACGGTGACCTAGGGATTTTCTTTGGGCTGATTACCCCTCACGGCCTGCTGGAACTGTCCTGCATCGTCTTGGCTTGCGCCGCGGCGCTGCGGCTGTTTTGGGCGTTATTCGTGCCCGGGGAAGACCCGCGCATGGTTTCCTTGGCGCGGGCGGGCCGCCAGTTCGGGCCAGTGGCTGCCGGGTTGATTATCCTGTTGGGGATTTCGGGCTTGGAAGAAGCGTTCTTGACCCCGTCGGCGCTGCTGACTCCCGTAAAGATTGCGGTGGCCGTGGTGGTCTATGCGGCCCTAGTGACCTGGGTCGTGGTTTTCGCACGGCGAGCATTGCGGGCGGGCCTGAGCGGGGACCTGGCGGAATCGGCTGCCGGCTACGTGGCCTAGCGCACAGAGCGCTAGCTCACTAGGGGTGGGACACCACCGTTGTGTTCGTGTCAGCCCAATCCCACAGCCACTTCGCGTCGTCGGGGCGCATATTGACACAACCGTGTGAACCGGTATCGGGAGTGTAGACGAAACTGGTGCGCCACGGGGCAGGGTGCAGGGCAAAACCCTTGTGAAAATACTGGATATAGTTCGCCGGCTCGGAATACGGCCCATCGAACCCAATCCCGGTCATGTCTTGGAACGGGACTCGTGAATAGATTTTGAACACACCCTGCGCTGTGGGGGCGAGCCGGTGCCCATGGACGACCGGAACCGGACCCAAAACCAGTTTTTCGCCCTCGTAAGCAGCCAGGGTGTGATTGGTCAGATTGACGTCAACCCATTTTTCGTCAGGCTGGGGTTGGTAGGGCAGTGGCGGAGCCGCCACGACGGTGTCGTCGAAACCGCCTTTGCGGGGGGACAGTTTAGCGGTGATTTCCACGTTGCCATTGCCGCTGTCCAGGGCTTTTTTGATCTGGGAAACCAGGTTGTTCGGGTGTTCCACGAGCGCGCCGTCGACCGGGTCTTTCAGCAGACTCACCAGGCGACCCTCGCTGTCCACCTGCCGGCTGCCGTTCTTGGCCGGTTTCTCGACTTGGGAGGTGCAGGAGTGGACCCACTGGGTAATTGCGTCGACGTTGAACTGTGGTGAGGGCAGTGGTTGGGGGCTGAGCTGTTTGGTGGGCTGGGGCACGGGATGCAGCCACGAGCAAACTTGGTCAGGCTTGGCCAAAAAGCTGTTGTCCCCGAGGCGCAAAGTGACGCTGCGCTGGCACGCCGAGTCCCTTGCCGCGCTAATCTGGGCGGACTGTTCGGGGTTCCAAAACGGCGTGTAGCTAAAAGCTAGCCAACCGCCTCCAACTGCCACCAGCAGCGTGGCTCCGAGCGCGAGCCATCCGGGGCTGGACGCGAGCGACCCACGCCGATGCTGCGGCGTCAAATGCGTCGGACGATACGAAAAGCGCATCCATTGAACCTTTCGAAAAACCTAGATAACCCCAGCTCGATGGATGACCACCGGGGTGCCCACCCGGGCCCAGTCGAACAGTTCCTTGGCTTTCGCGGGCTTCAAGTTCACGCAGCCGTGTGACCCGCCATAGTTCGTTTGCACCCAATTCCAGCGGGTATAGGTGCCATGTACGGCGTAGCCGCCCTGGTAGTACATGGTCCAGGGACTCCAGGTGTCATAAGGGCCGTCCCAGGCTTCATCGTTTTTCATGTGGGCGTTCACCAGTTTGGTTTGGACATGAAAAATTCCCGGGTGGGTCGGGGAGGGCAGCGAGCCGTGGACCGCCTCGACCGGTCCCCACACGACTTTGTCACCTTCCCAAGCCGCCACGGTGTGGTTGGTCAGGTCGATACTGATGAACTTTTCTCCAGGTTTGGCGTTGTAGGGCGGGCGGGGAAGGGTTTGATCCACAACGGTGTCGTGGAACTTGCCTTCCTGGACTTTCATCTCAAAAACCCCGCGGTAGTTTTGCCCGGCGTTCAGTGCCGCGGTGATTTCGGCGGCGATAGTGTCGTTGTTCGAGACTTTCTTTGAGTCCAGAGCCATTTTCGTCATGGTCAAAAGGTAGCCGTCTTTCGTCATGGTGCGTTCGCCCGGACCGTTATTGACGTCAATTTTTTCGTCGGTGAACGTCTTGAGCCAGTCCAGTACTTTCTTTTCGCTGACGACCGGTCCGTTCTCGGTGACCTCTACCCACTGGGCTTTGTCCGCGGGGGTGATGATGTGTCCGACTCTGCGACCAATCAGGTTTACTTTCGGGGCAATGAGCGAGTTGGCACGCTGCGCCCAGGTTTCCAGCTGCGGATCCGGGGCGATTGGGGTAACTTCGGTCAGTTTCACCTTTATAGATTGTTTCGTCTGGGTTTCCCAAGTCTTCTGAGCAGCAGCGATGACGACTTTCGGGTCGACTCCCTGCCCGGCGCTGCCCGGCTGCACTTCGAAAGAGCCTTGTTCGCTGTTGAATCCCAGATGTGGGTCCACGACGGTGTTGGGTCGCTGCGCAGTCAAAGCCCGGGCTGCCTGAGTGGCGGCGGCTTCATCGAGAGTAAACAGGGGGGTGACTTGGCGTTCTCTGACGGTGGAGGCCAAGATTTCGCCGAGGTTCTGGTTCGCTTTCATTACGGCGGCGGCGGTGCCGGGGACGTCGCAGTCCAAGCCCATCTGCCCCAAGCTCAGGGAGGTGTGGGGAATACCGCCGCTGAAGGCAGCGTTCAGATTTTGGCAGTTGTCCGTCAAATGGCGTTTCAGTTCATCAGGGGTCATGCCTCCGACGTCAAGTTTGCCGACCGTAGTGTGCGGCAGGGCTAACTTGGAATAGTGCGTGGCGTAAGCCCAGCCGCTGCCGGTCAGGGCGAGGGCGAGAATCCCCGCGCTGACGCCAACCACGATGGGCCAGCGCCGTTTTTGCTTGACGATACCACGAATTTCCAGCTGTGGATTTGTAGAATCTTGTGTCATGATTTCCCCTTTATGCCATTGTTTATGATAACTGATTACCGCATTGAATCGAGAAGTCCCCAGACCGGCGGGTGTAGCCGCGCGGTCGTGGTATCGCCAGTTGGTGCGACTTTGTGGATTGTGGCATAATAGACCCTTGGTCTTTCCGGTTCACCCAAAGCCTTCGCCGCGGGACCCGGGGCCCTTGAACCCAAGGAGTAATCATGAAACAGGGAATCCACCCCGAATATGTTTTAACCGAGGTCACCTGCACCTGCGGAAATCACTTTACGACTCGCTCCACCCTGACTTCTGGTCAGATGCGCGTGGATGTGTGCTCGGCTTGCCACCCGTTCTACACCGGCAAGCAAAAGATTCTTGACACCGGCGGTCGTGTGGCTCGCTTCGAGGCTCGCTACGCCAAGTTCCAAGACGCTAAAAAGAAAGCTGCCGACAAGGCTAAGAAAGACGCCGAAAAGGCCGCTAAGCAGGCCGCTAAGGCCGAGGAAGCTAAGGCTCCCGCCGCCGCGGAATAGCGAAACTTTGGCACCGGTCGGTACATGTTGCCGACCGGTGCCTTTTATTTGCCGGGGTTTGCCGGTGAACAACTCTTAGCCGCAAGCGATATGAAAGGTCAGAAATGAGTGACTTCCCTGAAGAATTTGGGGGCGTAGAAGCCCTGCTGGAAGAGTTCCACCAGGTCGAGGCACAGATGAGCGACCCGGATTTGCACTCCAACCAGGCTCATGCCCGCAAGGTTGGCCGCCGCTATGCGGAACTGAGCCGCATCAACACCGTGGTGCAAAACTGGCTGCAGGCGCGTGACGACTTGGAAGCCGGGCGTGAAATGGCTGGTGAGGACCCGGACTTTGCGGCGGAAATCCCCGGGCTTGAGGCCGCTTTTGAGCAAGCCAACGCCGATTTGATTGAGGCCCTGACCCCGCGCGACCCCGACGATGCCCGCGATGTCATCATGGAAATCAAAGCTGGCGAGGGCGGCGAGGAATCCGCCCTGTTCGCCGGTGATTTGATGCGAATGTATCAGCATTACGCCGAAAAGATGGGCTGGACGGTACAGGTCCTGGGCTTGACCGAATCTGACCTCGGCGGGGTGAAGGACGCCTCGATTGCGTTCAAAGCGAAAGGCAACCCCACCCCGGAGGAAGGCGTGTGGGCGCACCTCAAATACGAGGGTGGGGTCCACCGGGTGCAGCGGGTTCCGGTCACCGAGTCGCAAGGGCGGATCCACACTTCGGCGGCAGGCGTGCTGGTCATGCCGGAGGCTGAGGAAACCGGGGACATCGAGATTGACCCTAATGACCTGCGCATTGACGTGTACCGTTCCTCGGGGCCGGGGGGTCAGTCCGTGAACACCACCGACTCGGCGGTACGCATCACCCACCTGCCCACGGGAATCGTGGTGTCGATGCAAAACGAAAAGTCCCAGCTGCAAAACAAAGAGGCCGGTATGCGGGTGTTGCGTTCCCGCCTGATGCAGCTGGAGGCGGAAAAGCGCGAGGCTGAGGCGGCTGAGGCGCGCGCCTCCCAGGTCCGCACTGTGGACCGCTCCGAGCGAATTCGCACCTACAACTTCCCGGAAAACCGTATCGCTGACCATCGCACCGGCTATAAGGCCTACAACCTAGACCAGGTGCTAAACGGCGACCTGGCCCCGGTCATCCAGTCCGCTATTGACGCCGACGAAGCCGCCCGCTTGGCGGCGGTAGGCAAGTCCACGCACTAGCCCGCATGCGTGTCGCCTCAGACGGCGGAAGGAATCCCATGCAGATACCCCAGCAGGCGGCAGCGCGTTCGGCACTCAACGACGCGGCGTTCGTGTTGAGCGAGGCCGGAATCAACAATGCCCCCGGTGAGGCGCGCCTGCTGCTGGAGCACGTGTTGGGCCACCGGCCCGGCTACGGTGAGCGCTTGGACGGGGCGACTTGGCAGCGGTTCTTTGAGCTGGTCGGACAGCGCGCCACCCGCGTCCCGTTGCAGCACGTCATGGGGGTCATGTACTTTCGCCGCCTAACCCTGCACGCCCGTCCTGGAGTATTCGTGGTGCGTCCCGAGACGGAGTGGGTCGCCCAAGGGGCCATCGACGCGGCCGCGGATTGGGTGCGTCAAGGGGTGGCTCCGCGAGTGCTGGACCTCGGCTGCGGTTCGGGGGCGCTGGGGTTGTCTATCGCCTCCGAAGTTCCCGAGTCCGTTTTGACCTGCGTGGACGTGTCAGAAGCGGCGGTGGACCTGACGGCGGAGAACGCCCGGTTTACCGGGGTAGCGGCGCGAGTCCTGCACGCTGACGCGACCGACCCGCAAACGCTGCGCAACGCCCTTGTGCGCGCCGAAATCCTGCCAAAGTTCCACGTCATCGCCACCAACCCGCCCTACGTGGTCGACCCGGTGACCCAGCCTGAAGCGGCCCAGGACCCGCAGTTGGCGCTCTATGGAGGGGGGAGTGACGGCCTGGAGTGGCCGCGGGCGTTTTTGGCTGCCGCCGCCGCGGTTGCGACTCCGGGAGCCACCATCGTGATGGAACACGCCGAGTCGCAAGGCGAGGCCCTGGTGAAAGCGGCCCACGCGCTCGGTCTCAGAGACGCCCAAACCCGATGTGACCTGGCCGGTCGCCCCCGATTCTTACAAGCTGTAGCCTGACGACTCAGGGCTTGTCAGGGTTAAATCAGGGGTATCCCTGATGGCGGCCGGGCGGGGATCCAAGATAATGTGGGACTGTCTCCTCCTGGGGAGTGAGAGCGGCATATCCGGGGACCGGCAAAGTCTCCTACCTCGGACCGATTTTCCTGGATTTACCGCTTTCAGCAGAGCAACAGCGCCCTGGTGAGTTTATAGTTTTTCAAAAGAGATTTTGGATAATAAGGAGTATTTGTGAGCGACGAACCCGTGTTCACTCCCGTCGATGACCCGACCGTCACCCCCGCCGCCACAGTGGCGGGAGAGGGCTCGAAAAAGTCCGCGAAATCCCTGCTCAAGGGCAAGAAAAAGCTGAAACTCGGCAAGGGAAAAACGAGCAAGAAAAAGAAAATCATCATCGGGGTCAGCGCGGTGGCGGTCCTGGCGATTGCCGGGCTGGTCATTCCGGCAGTGATGGGTCTGGGTGCTCCCAAGTACGACCCGACTGCCGTTTACCGCGGGGACGTCGCCACCGTTACGAAAGACGACGTTATCAAGAGTCTCAACATGACCGGCACGCTGAAAAGCGCCAAGAGCATGACCTTGTTCTCCTCGCTGAACTCGAAAGTGCAGACGCTCAATGTAAAGGCGGGAGACCGCGTGAGCCAAGGCCAGCTGTTGGCGCAGTTGGACAGCTCTGAGGCCATGTCTCAGCTGTCCAGTCAGCAGTCCCAGCTGAACGAGAGTCGCATCACTCAGCAAAACAGCATTGACGAGGCCGCCCAAAACTACCAAAACGCGAAAAGTGCCTTGGATCAGGGCTTGAACCAGGATATTCGCGGGGCGCAAACCGCCCTGCACGAGGCGCAAAACGAATATGTGAAAGCGTCTCGCGCTTATGACCGGATGAAGAAAGACAAGGCCTCCGGTTCCCTTCCGGCGATTACTGAGAACGACGCTGCGTTGCGCAGCGCCCTGCAGGAATATGAGAACGCCAAGCTGAATGCTTCGCGGTTGGGCCTTGGCGTAAGCCAGGCCGAGAAAGAACGTGACATGGCTTCGGTTGATGCCGTTGCGGCGGGGGCTGATTTACAGCAGTTGCAGCAAGAATTGACCACGCTGAAAAATAAGACGTCGCGCACTGCCGACGAGGAAAACCGACTGAAGGAGTTGCCGGGTCTGATTGCTGAAGCCAAGGCTACCGCATTGTCAGCTGACGCAGCAACCAAGGCGGCCCAGGAGGCTCTGGATTCCGCTTACACTGAGAAAACCGCAGCCAATACTGCCGTAAGGCAGGCGTCGGAAAATTTGGCGATGGCGCGGCGTCGCTACAAGTCAAACTTGCGTGCCATTGATGAGCAGTTAGCCGAAGCAGGCGAGGCGGTCGCCAAGGCCCAAACCGGCATATCTGACGCCAAAGTCGCCTTGGAATCCGCCAAAATCCATGCCGCCCAGGAAGTGAACTCAAATCTGCGGGCATTGCGGGCGGCGCAAGCCACTGCCGGCTCGGGCATGGCAGAAGGCCAGAGCGCCATCCAAAAGCTGCGGGCTGACATCAACTCGGCGCACGTGACGTCCCCGATGGCGGGCATCGTGACCTCGGTAACCGCCAAGGTCGGCGCCACGCCGGAGGGCTCCCTGATGACGGTGGAAGATGATCAGAATATGGTCATTGAAACCCAGATTAAAGAATCCGGGGTCTCCAAGCTCAGCGTGGGTAACCAGGTCACTTTTACCACTCCGGCCACCGGCGATAAAGAGTTCACGGGGACGGTGGCCTTTATCTCTCCGGCAGCCCTCGACCAGACCTCCGCACCCTCCGGTCCGGGTGCTGACCAAGGAAGCGGCAGCGGGGGTGGCAATGCCTCGGTCATGTTCCCGGTGCAGATTACGGTGACCGGTGGTTTGCAGGGCTTGCGCCTGGGCTCTACCGCTAAAGTCAAGGCGATTATCGCCGGGCAAAAGAACGTTTTGACCGTGCCGAAGGGTGCTTTGGTCGATGCGATGATTCCGCTTGACGGCAAGGATTCATCTTCCAACGAAGCTCCCGTTTCGGGAGGAATGATGGCGCCGGGGACGTCTGCTGATGATGGTCCGAAGTCCGTGCTGGTGATAGACAACCCCGACTCGGAACAGCCGAAGATTCGCGAAGTCCCGGTGGAAGTCCTGGTAGAAGGCAACGGCATGGCCGCAATCAAGGGTAAGGGCATCAAAGAGGGCACGACCGTGCTGGACAACGCCCTGAACTACCTCGACTTGGTCGGTGAAACTGGCCACTACGTTGACACTCCGCAGGTGATGGAGGGGACTGTTGAGTGACATTACGAGCCTGCCGGGGGTTTTCGCTGAGGGTCAGGCGGATTCACAAGCGTCGCCTCCCGCGCTTGCGCCGCAGGGTGCCGGTCAGTCGGGGGAGGCGAAGGGGCAGCCGGTCATCCAGCTGAGTGACATCTATAAAGGATTCTTTCTAGGCACCGACCACGAGCTGACCGTACTGAAAGGCGTGAACCTGGCGATTTACCCGGGAGAGTTCGTCTCCATCGTGGGATCCTCCGGTTCGGGCAAATCCACCCTGATGAACATCATCGGCCTGCTGGACCGGCCGACTTCGGGCAGCTACCTGCTGGGAGACGTGGACATTTCCGAAGCTGACGACAACGAGACGGCGTTGATTCGCTCGCTGTCCATCGGGTTCGTGTTCCAAAATTTCAACCTGGTGGGACGTACCGACGCCTTGAAGAACGTGGAACTGCCGATGATGTATGCGGGAATCGGGCGGGTTCAACGCCGCGAGCGGGCGCTGAAACTGTTGGAACTGGTTGAAATGAGCGAACGAATCCATCATCAGCCCAGCGAGTTGTCCGGCGGGCAAAAGCAGCGGGTGGCGATTGCCCGGGCGATGGCTAATGACCCGGACATTATTTTGGCTGACGAGCCGACCGGAGCCTTGGACACGGCCACCGGTCACATGGTCATGGACCTGTTCCACCGGCTGCATCGTGAACAGGGCAAAACCATTGTTTTGATTACCCACAACCCGGAGCTGGCTGAGCAAACCCAGCGGATTTTCACCATGGTTGACGGCGTGTTGGGCGAGGGCGTAACCGCCCAAGGAGGTGCCCAATGACTTTCGGAGAAAACGTGCGCCTGGCTCTGGCGGGACTGTGGGCGAACAAGCTACGGGCCATTCTGACCCTGCTGGGCATCATCATCGGTATCGCCTCAGTGGTGACGATTCTCACCATTTCCCGCGGAGTGACCAGCGCGGTCACCGACTCGCTGGGTTCCCTGGGAGGTCAGGATATGTACCTCTCGGTCGATACCAAGGAAAACATCGCCAAAAACAAGGCTAATGAGGCTCAGCCTGGCACGGAAGCTGACGGCAGCACGACCGAGGAACCTAACGAAGATGACGAGGACATGTCCGGGGATAGCGATGCCGGCTCGGCTATTGCGGACAGTGAGGGCGACGACCAATACCTGACCCCGGAAATCCTGGACCAGATACGCGAAGAATTTTCTGACCAGATTAAAGGTATCAGCGTGCAAGGAATGGGAGGCTATGGCACCGCTACGGGCACGGGCGGAGACGAGGATGCGGACGTGCAAACCACCAACCAGGATTTCCTGATTGGATCCAACATGGAAATGGTTGCCGGCCGCGGTTTTGATGCCAGTGAAATCGAAAGCGCCGACACGGTGGCAGTCATTTCTGATACCCTGGCGAAAAAACTTTTCGGGGGAGCGGCGCAAAACGCCGTGGGCCAGAGCTTCGAGTTTAACAGCGACGAATCCCAACTGACGTTTCAAGTCATCGGGGTCGCCCGGCAGGTACAAATGAAAGGGGCTGCTAACGCGCTCTTAAGCGTAGGCGGAGGGGCGAGTGGAACGACCTTTTATATTCCCTACACTCTGGAAGAGGAAGTCACCGGTACCAAGGAGCCGGGGTTTAGCTGGGCAACCGTGCGCCCGATTCCCGGCACCGATGCGAAAGCCTTGAAACGCAATCTGCAGGAGTTCTTAGATAAAGCCTGGGCTGACTCAGATTACGGCGTCTCGATTGATTCCATGGACTCGATGATGGATGAGATTAAGAAAGTCTTTTCCACTATCGCTATGGGACTGTCGGTTATCGCGGGGCTGAGTTTGCTGGTCGGAGGCATCGGGGTGATGAACATCATGCTGGTGTCGGTCACCGAACGTACCCGAGAGATAGGTATTCGCAAGGCTCTGGGGGCGACCCAGTGGAATATCCGGTTGCAGTTCCTGGTCGAGGCCATGATGGTGTGTCTGCTGGGAGGGCTTCTCGGCGTGGCCCTGGGAGGTCTAGCCGGATACCTGGGGTCCAACGCGATGGGCAATCCCGCTATCCCGCCCTTGGGTGGGGTGCTGTTCTCGCTGGCTTTCTCGCTGGGTATCGGGATTTTCTTCGGCTACTATCCGGCGTCCAAAGCCGCCAAACTCGACCCCATCGAGGCTCTGCGCTACGAGTAGTCCGGAAGTGTGACGTCCCTGTCTAAAAACTATTTTTATGCCTCGGTGTGCCATATATGGCACACCGAGCCAGATTAATAGGATTAACACCCGAAAATATCCTTGGCTCGCAAACTTACCCGTGCGCCAGCAAAATTCCGGCATGATAGTGGCATGTACGAAAGACGCTTTGTTTTTGACCTCGAACAAGACGATGAGGAAATCATCGCCGAAATCGTGCGCCGCGCCGAGACTATCTTGGGACCCCAGGAGCGGATAACGTTCCCGGTGGGGGCACACCTGACCGAGGAAGGCCAGCCGGTTCGCAGCATTATCCTGGCGCTATCCGGCAGTATCGCCCTGGAACGCTCCTCGGCGAGCGGGGACCTGCTGATGCACCACGCTTCGACCGGGCGCATCATCGGGATGCTGTCCTCCGGGGAGGAAATCGGGGCGTTCTTTACCGCCGTGGTGACCGAGGAAGTCGTGGGGGTCAGCCTCACTCTCGACGAAATGAACAAGATAATTGCCGGGGATTCCCGGGTATCGCTACTGGTAGCAGCCTTGTTCATGCGCACTTACGATCGCCGGCTGCGTCGCGCGGAAAATCTGCACCTAGAGTCGGCGGTGATGGCCGACCAGCTGGCGCTACAGCGGACGAACCTGGCGAAAGCCTTGGACAAGCTGCGCGAAACTCGCGAGGAAATGGCTGCACAAGCCCGGTTTGCCTCGCTTGGCGAGCTGGCGGCGGGAGTGGCCCACGAACTGAATAATCCGGTGGCGGCGATTCGCCGCGCCGCGGATTACATTCACGAGGACATGCGGATGCTGCTGTCGACCTGTCCCGATGTAACGTGGCGGAACCTGGCCCTGGAATCCCTGGAAAATGCCGAGGAAGCCCCGTTCTTGTCCACCAAGGAAACGCGGGCGCGCAAACGTGAACTGTTGGAAATCCTGGGAGACGCGACCCTGGTGGAACGCCTGTCCGTGGCGGGAGTCTACAGCACTGACCTGGCCCGCAACCTCGCCAGAGACATGAAAGCCAACCCGGACACGGACCTGGGGGCGTTGGAACAGGCGGCCGCCATCGGCACCAGTCTGCGCAACCTGCGCACCGCCTCGGGACGCATCATTGACCTGGTAGCCTCGCTGCGCTCTTATGCCCGACCTGACGGGGATCCGGTACAAAACGTAGACGTCAACTCAGGGCTGCAAGACACACTGCGCCTGCTGTCCCACCGCTTGGACAAAATCGCGGTAAACGTGGAATATGGTGAACTGCCGCGGATTTCTTGTCACCCCGGCCAGCTCGACGAAGTGTGGACAAATCTGATTACGAACGCGGTAGAGGCCATGTCCGGCGAGGCTTCGGCCGCCAGCGATGCGGTCGGCAAACGCCCCACGGATCGAGCCGAACTGGCGGGAATGATTGGGCAGCTCAACATCGAAACGAAAGCCCGTGGCGACCAAATCGTGGTGACGTTCCGCGACACCGGACCGGGCATTGCCCCTGATGTCATCGAACACATTTTCCAGCCGCATTTCTCTACCAAAGGCGGCGAAGTGAGGTTCGGAATGGGCATTGGCCTGGGGCTATGTCGCTCGATTGTGGAAAACCACGGCGGAACCATCCGGCTGGAAAACGTCACGAACCCAACGGGCACCCTGGCTACCGTAGAGTTGCCGACGACCGGGACCCCAGTCTCGCTTTAGGGTCACAAGCCAAGCCGGGCGGGTTCGCGCGGCCGGCCGGTTTTCGGTTGCTGACGTTTTCCGGCAAATTTGTCCAAACCCCGCGACGGGGTGAAAGAATAGAAAAATCCCCAATGAAGGAGAAACCATGAAACTCGCCATCCTAATCCTCGAAGACGAACCGGAAGTTCGTGCCGCTGTAACCCGTGACCTGCTGGGATTCGCGGACACTTTGCGCATCGAACCGGCGGAGGATGTGCCTGACGCTTGGGAGGTCATCGATGAGATTTCCAACGATGGCGATGCCCTGGCTCTGGCACTGTGCGACCATCGGCTGCCCGGCACAACCGGCATCGAGTTCATGGGCCAGATGATGTCCGACGAACGCACCCAGCTGACCCGCAAAGTCCTGGTGACCGGCCAGGCTGACCTGGCTGACACCGTGCGCGCGGTGAACGAAGCCGGGCTTGATCAGTACGTGGCGAAACCCTGGAAGCCCGAGGAACTCCAAGACGTGGTGCGCACTATGCTGACCGATTATGTGGAACTGGCGGGGATTGACCCGGTGCCCTATCTCTCGGCGCTGGATCCGGCGCGGGCGATGGAGCTGACCAAGGGGCTCAGCCGCCCGGACTAACCGGTTGCCGGCACGTGGCATCGAACAGCGAGGAACAAAGGGGCAGGGTCAGTGAGTAATCCAGACAATCCGCAATCCGAAAACGCTATCGAACCGTCCGATGCGGCGGGCCGGGAACGCAACGAACCGGCGGCAACTCAGTCCCCGTCTCGTGCCGCCGTCCCAAAACCCGTGAAACGTCCCATCCGCACTTTGCGACCCAAACCCCCCTCCAACGTTAAGAAAACCGCCCCGCTGGGCTTGAAAGAAAAGATTGGCCTGGTGCTCGGGGCCATCGTGTTCTTCGTTCCGCTGCTGGTTGACATCCCGAACCTGGGCGAGCCGGGCGAACGGATGCTGGCGATTTTCCTGCTAGCTATCGTGTTTTGGATTACCGAGCCGATTCCCCTGACCGCCACCGCGGTGCTGGTCATTGGGCTGGAAGTGCTCCTCGTGTCAACTGGGTCGCCCTTTGACCCCACCGGTGGTGACCCGTCGCAAGCGGAACATGTCGCCAAGTATTCGGAATACTTCGCGACCCTGGCCCACCCGACAATTATCCTCTTCATGGGTGGTTTTATGATTGCGGAAGGCGCTGAAAAGTTTTCCCTGGACCGCAACCTGGCGGCGGTGATGCTCAAACCTTTCCCGGAAAAGGCGCGTCTGACGACCTTGGGACTCATGCTGATTACCGCTATGCTGTCCATGTTTATGTCCAACACCGCCACGACTGCCACCATGTTTACCGTGGTTATCCCCATTTTGGCGGCGCTGCCAAAGGGCCGGGCGCGAGCTGGTGTGGCACTGTCGATTCCCCTAGCCGCCAACGTGGGCGGTATCGGCACCCCGGTCGGCACCCCGCCCAACGCCATTGCAGTCGGCGCCCTAGCCGCCCAGGGCATTCACGTGTCTTTCGGCCAGTGGATGCTGATGGCGGTGCCGTTTATGCTGGTCGTGCTGTTTTTGTCGTGGCTGTTCCTCAGTGCCGTGTTTATCCCGCGCGATGCCGTGATCCACATTGAAATGACCTCTAAGTGGAACAAAACCCCGAAAGCCGTACTGTTCTATATCATCGCCGGATCCACGATTTTGCTATGGATGACCGAGAGCCTGCACGGGATTTCCTCCAACGTGGTCGGGTTCCTGCCCGTCGTGGCTTTGCTGTGTCTCAAAGTCATGAGCGGCGAGGACATCAAGAGCATCGACTGGCCGGTGCTGTGGCTGGTGGCGGGCGGTATCGCGATGGGCGAGGGCATCGGAAACACCGGCCTGGACAAGTTCTTGGTCAACTCCGTGCCGTGGAATTCCCTGGGGGCGGTGCTGATTGTGGCACTGCTCGGTTTCGTCGGTTTCGCGATCGCCAACGTCATCTCCCACTCGGCCTCCGCGAACCTGCTGGTGCCGCTGGCTGTTTCTTTGGCTGTGTCCCTAGGCGATTCGGTCGATACGGTCACGGTCGCCTGCGCGGTAGCCATCGCCTGCTCGCTAGGCATGTCGCTGCCCATCTCGACCCCGCCGAACGCCATTGCTTATGCTACCGGGGAAATCTCGGTGAAACAGATGGCTTTGCTGGGTATGGTGGTCGGAACCGCCGCCACTTTGACGCTGGTGTTCGCGCTGCCGCAGCTGTGGGCGCTCATGGGGTTTGTCGGCTAAGGAGCGCCCCGACTGGTCCTGTTTCGCAAACGCGGTCACAAGCGCGGTGGGGCCGGGCCTGCCGGTTGAGCCAGCGCGGGTACTAACATTAGCTCTATGAAGATTGTTGATGCCCTGACCGGGCCGATTACCTCTACTGACCTGGCGGCGATTGACGCAGCGGTGAAACGCGATGAGCTGCTGGTCATGCCTACCGATACGGTTTATGGAATAGCCTCGGTGCCGTTTGCCCCCGCGGCGGTGGAGCGTCTGCAACAGGCCAAAGGTCGGGGGGAGGATTTTCCCCCGCCGGTGTTGGTTTCCGGTCCGGCAGCGCTGGATGAATTGATGGCTCCGGCGACTCAGACGGGCGAGAGCCAGGGCCGCGCGGCGCGTGTGCTCGCACAGCGCTTTTGGCCCGGTGCCCTGACTATTATTGTGACTGCGAACCCGGCTCTGGGCTGGGATTTGGGACAAACCCACGGGACTATCGCCTTGCGCCAGCCCGACCACCCCCGTGCCCTCGAAATTCTGGGCTATACCGGTCCTCTGGCGGTCACCTCCGCCAACCTGCATACCCGGCCTCCCGCCACCGATATTGCCGCCGCCACCCAATATTTTGGGCAACGTGTCAGTGTTTATGTCGATGCCGGCCCCTCGCCCTCCGGGCATCCGTCCACCATCATCACCTTGACAGAGGGCTCCCCGCGCTTGATCCGCCAGGGTGATATACCCCTGTCTGACATCCTCGCGGCTCTGGCTTGAGGCCTCGTGCGGTTATACAGGGGGATATGGGCAGCAGCTGCCAATAATGGCAGCTGCTGCCCATATCCCACCCTATATTCACATCGGAGCAAAATAACTCGCCACTAACCGGATAAACTAAAGCCCGTATGAAGTTTTACCTGTTGATATTCCTGGTCGCGGCCGCGGTGACGTACCTCACGGTCCCGCTGGTGCGCCAGTTTGCCCTGGCAACAGGCACTTTAGCTCCGGTGCGGGAACGTGACGTCCACGAATTTCCTACCCCGCGTCTGGGCGGGGTAGCGATGGGTGCGGGTTTCCTCGCGGCACTGGCCATCGCCTCACACACGCCATTCTTGGCCGATGCCGCCAGCTTTCATAACATCAAAGGTTTGGCCGTGGGTGTTGTCCTGATTGTGATCTTGGGGGTCATCGATGACATCTGGGACTTGGATTGGTACACGAAACTGGCGGGCCAAATCTTGGTGGCGGGATTGATGTCTTGGTTGGGTATCCAGCTAACCTCTTTCCCGATTTTCGGCCTTACCATCGGCTCATCTCGCCTGTCTTTGCTGGTCACAGTGCTGGTAGTGGTGGCTGCCATCAACGCGGTGAACTTCGTGGACGGCTTGGATGGTTTAGCTTCCGGCATGATGGCCATCAGCGCGACCGGCCTGTTCATCTATTCCTACACGCTGTCGCGCACGCTGGGTGCTGCGTCCTACGCCTCTTTGGCCTCAACGGTGGCGGCGGCTCTGGCCGGAATCTGCCTGGGATTCTTGGCACACAACTTTTCTCCCGCCTCCATATTCATGGGCGATACCGGAGCCATGCTGCTGGGTTTACTGACGGTGGCCTCCGCCATCATCGTCACCGGCCAAATCGACCCGGCTGTCGTCTATTTCCGCCAGGCTTTTCCGTCTTTCCTGCCCATAGTTTTGCCCCTAGCGGTGCTGGCGATACCCATTATTGACATGGTCGCCGCGGTCATTCGTCGGTTGTATCATCACCAGTCTCCCTTCCAAGCCGATGCCGGTCACCTGCACCATCGCCTGTCCCATGCCGGACGTTCCCGAGTTCGCGCCGTACTGGTCATGTACCTGTGGACGGCGGTGTTTTCCCTGGGGGCGGCCTCGCTGACTTTGCTGCGGATGCGCTACGTGTTGGTGTTGATGCTGATAGCCTCCCTGCTGGCGATGGTGGCGACCATCGAGATTCTGCCCGCCTGGCGCGAAGGGGTGCGCCGCTGGTTTAATCCGAACTATCGCCAGCCCCACGGCCCGGAACACGCCCTTTACCGTGACTCTTCCCTTTCTGATAGCGTAAAGCCGTGAACGAAACGACTCCCCGACCTGAGCAATCCGTCGCTTTCCTCGCGGCCCCCTTGGGTCCCCGGACTCGCCGGGCGGTGAAGTTTTCTCTGACCGCGATTTCCCTAGCGGTGGTGGCGGTACTGCTGGTGGCGGCCGGGTTAACGGCGTGGCTGGAAGGGGTGGTGGGACTGCGTTCCGTAGGTTTATGCGCTGCGGTGGGGGCGGGTCTAGTGGCGGTGACGTTTGCCACCCACCTGTTCACCTTGAATCACCCTGACTTGATGATGGCGGGCATGGGCGCAGATTTTGTCCTGAAAATCATAGTCATTTTGCTGGCCTTGGGGGTGGCGCGAAAGCTGCCGGGCCTGGATGCGGAAACAATTTTTTTCACCCTGCTGGCCATGATTTTGGTCCAAGCTATCGTCTTTCCGGTGGCGCTGACCAAAGCGCAAGTGCCCTTGTTAGACCCAGCTTCTCCGCCCACGCAACCGGAATCCGCAGGGGAAAATCCAACGCAGTAGTGAAAATTTGCGTTTTTTCACCTCCGCCAGTTTTCACCCGTGTCAATCGCGCTTGAATTTCATGATAACGTTGTTAGGCGAACTCATGATTTAGGACTCAAAGGAGAACAATGGGAGTGCAGTTGACGCTCATGTCGGCATTGATGCCGAATTTGGTTCCCGCTACAGATGACTCGTTCCATGCCCCCACCATTATGGACTTGTTCCCCCCGGTCGTTGCTTTCGCTGGAACTCCTTTTGCCATTGACCGTGTCATGATGATTCGTCTCATCATGACGCTGCTGCTGGTGCTGTGCTTGGTGCTGTACGCCACGCGGGCTAAGCTCATCCCGGGGCGCGCCCAGTACGTGATGGAGTTCGGGTTCAAATTCTGCCAGGAAAACATTGCTGAGGAAGTCATCGGCAAGGAAATCGGGCGCAAATACACGCCCATCGTGACTTCCGTATTCTTCTCGGTTTTGTTCATGAACATTGCGGGTATTATTCCCGGCTTTAACCTGGCTGGTTCCGCGAAACCGGGCTTCCCGCTACTGTTAGCGGTGTTTGCCTGGTTTGTTTTCATTTACGCCGGAATTCGAGAGACCGGTGTGGGTCACTTCTTCAAGTCCTCCCTGTTCCCGCCGGGGGTGCCGTGGCCGCTGTACATCCTGCTGACCCCGATTGAGGCCATCTCGACCTTCATCATTCGTCCGTTCACCCTGTTCGTCCGTTTGTTGGCCAACATGATTGCCGGCCACTTCTTGCTGGCTTTGACCCTGAGCGCCACGAACTATTTCCTCTTTGCGCATCTCTCGGCGCTGTCCCCGATAGGGATTCTGACTTTTGCGGCAGCTTTCGCGTTTACCCTGTTCGAAATCCTGGTGGCTTTCCTGCAGGCATACATTTTCGCGATTCTGACCGCGGTGTATGTGAACCTCTCCGTACACGCACATTAGAAAAACAATAGGCTTCTCACGCCAACCGGCATGAGAATAACAACAAATAAGGAAAGAAAACATGACTGGAAGTGCACTTGTTCTCGCAACCATCGGCTATGGTCTGGCCGCCATTGGCCCTGGCATTGGCTTGGGCATTCTGATTGGTCACACTCAGGACGCTATTGCCCGTCAGCCGGAACTGTCCGGAAAGCTCACCACTAACATGTTCATCGGTATCGCCTTCGTCGAAGCCTTGGCTTTGATTGGTTTGGTAACGGGCTTCCTGTTCCGGTAAGGAGCACGTATGTTAGGCACTTTGGTATCACTAGCGGCTGAGGCGGGCGAGAACCCGAACCCTCTGCTGCCGGCGACTTACGACATTGTTTGGTCGGCAGTTATCTTCTTGGTCATTTTGATCATGATTGTGAAGGTGGCTTTGCCGAAGTACAGCGGGTTGGTGCAGGAACGCGCCGACAAGCTCCAGGAGGGCTTGGACGCTACGGCTAAGGCACAGGCTGACTCGCAGGCCGCGGCACAGCGGATTGAATCCGAACTGCGCGACGCGAAAGCTGAAGCTGCGCAAATCCGCAACAAGGCCAACGCGCAAGCTGAGGACATTGTGTCCCGCGCTACCGAACGCGCTGATCAAGAAGCCAAGCGCATCATCGAGCAGGCTCAGCGCCAGATTGCTGCTGAGCGGGCCGCGGCGGAAGCCTCCCTGCGTCAGGACGTGGGCGACTTGGCTACCCAGCTCGCGGAAAAGATTGTGGGCGAACAGCTGAAAGATGAAGCCCTGAGCTCGCGCGTCGTGGATCGGTTCCTCGACGAACTCGAAGCTCAGCCGGTGGCTTAAGGATAGAGAAGGTAAGGGAAGTCAATGAGAGCCTCGTCGGTAAGGACCTTGGCCGCTATGGTCATGGCCGTCGATAAGACCCTGGGGAAAGCCACTACCAAGACTGGCCCCGCGGTCGCCGAGGAATACTTTGCCCTGTCTGAACTGCTGGAAAACAACGTCCGCTTGGCCCGCAACCTGTCCGACCCGGCGCGTACCGCCCCGGACAAGCAAGAACTGGTCCGCACCATCTTGGGTTCGAAACTTTCTGAGCCGGCTCTGGCGGGAGTGTTGGAACTCGCCGCCGGTCGCTGGTCCAGCGAGCATGACCTGCAGGAAGCCTGCCGGTTGCTGGCAAACCACGTGTTGCTGAAAACCGCCCAGGACAATGGCCAGCTAGAGGACGTCGAACGCGACATCTTCGCCATGAGCCAGGTGGTCGCCAAGAACCGCGATTTGCGTAACTTCTTGACTGACAATCATCGTGCCCCCCTGGACCAGCGTCTCGAGACTTTCAACTCCCTGGTTGGCAAGGAGGTCAAGCCCCTGGCGTTGCGCTTGGTCAACGCGGTGATTGCGAAAGCGGCGCCCGGCCGTCTCGCGGCTGACCTGCGGGCTTTGCTGGATTCAGCAGCGCGGATGCGTCAGCGGAGGATGGCTACGGTTTACACCGCCACGCCGCTGAGTGAAACCCAGCACTCCCGGCTCATTCAGTTGCTGTCTGACCGCAGCGGCGAACAGGTTGAGGTCAACGTAGTGGTAGACCCGAACCTGGTGGGCGGCATAAAGATTGTGCAGGGCGACACGGTGATGGATGGCGCGGTGAAGTCCCGCGCCGAGCAGTTCCGGCGCAAGCTGGCAAGCTAAAACGAAACGAAAATATGACCGATAGGGCAAGGCCCTATGGAACGACAACAGAAGGAATGCTGATGGCTGAGCTATCAATAAGTCCCCAGGACATTAAGAGCGCCCTGGACAAGTTTGTGGATGCGTATGAACCATCCGCCGCGACCGCGGAGGAAATCGGCTACGTGACCGAAACTGCTGACGGCATTGCCCATATCGAGGGCTTGCCCGGCACTATGGCCAACGAGCTGCTGCGCTTCCAAGACGGCACCCTGGGTCTGGCAATGAACCTGGATGAGCGTGAGATTGGCGCTATCGTCCTGGGTGATTTCACGGGGATTGAGGAAGGTCAAGAGGTCTACCGCACGGGTGACGTGCTCTCCGTGCCGGTGGGCGATGGTTACCTGGGCCGCGTGGTTGACCCGCTGGGCAACCCGATTGACGGCCTGGGTGAAATCAAGGACTTGGGCGAGCGTCGTGCTCTGGAATTGCAGGCTCCCGGCGTGATGATGCGCCGTTCCGTGTTTGAGCCACTCCAGACCGGCCTGAAAGCCATCGATTCGATGATTCCGATTGGTCGTGGCCAGCGTGAGCTGATTATTGGCGACCGCCAGACCGGCAAGACCGCTATCGCCATTGACACGATTTTGAACCAGCGCGACAACTGGAAGTCCGGCGACCCCAACAAGCAGGTGCGTTGCATCTACGTGGCGGTCGGTCAAAAAGGCTCCACGATTGCCTCGGTAAAGGGCGCGCTGGAAGACGCCGGCGCGATGGAGTTCACCACCATCGTGGCTTCCCCCGCTTCGGACGCGGCCGGGTTCAAGTACCTGGCTCCCTACACCGGTTCGGCCATTGGTCAGCACTGGATGTACCAGGGCAAGCACGTGTTGATTGTGTTTGATGACCTGTCCAAGCAGGCCGAGGCCTACCGTGCGGTGTCGCTGTTGCTGCGCCGTCCGCCGGGGCGTGAAGCTTACCCTGGTGACGTTTTCTACCTGCACTCTCGCTTGCTGGAACGCTGCGCGAAGCTGTCTGATGATTTGGGCGGCGGTTCGATGACCGGTCTGCCGATTATCGAAACTAAGGCGAACGACGTGTCGGCCTACATTCCAACCAACGTCATCTCCATCACCGACGGCCAAATCTTCCTGCAGTCCGACCTGTTCAACGCGAACCAGCGTCCGGCCGTGGACGTGGGCATTTCGGTGTCCCGTGTGGGCGGCGACGCTCAGATTAAGGCCATGAAGAAGGTCGCCGGTACGTTGAAGCTAACCTTGGCTCAGTACCGTTCGATGGCGGCTTTCGCCATGCTGGCTTCTGACCTGGATGCCACGACCCGCAAGCAGCTGACTCGCGGCGAGAGGCTGATGGAACTGTTGAAACAGCCCCAGTACACGCCTTATCCCGTTGAAGAACAGGTGTGCTCCATCTGGGCTGGCACCAACGGTTACCTCGACGACATCGCCACCGACAAGGTACTGCAGTTTGAAAAGGACTGGTTGGATTACCTGCGCAACGAAGGCAGCATCCTCAACGAAATCAGGGAAAAGGGCGCTTGGCCCGATGAACTGGTGGCGCGTTTGGAAACTGCCGTCAAGGATTTCCGCAAGTCTTACGACTTGGTCCCTCAGGCTGACTTGAATGCCATTGAGGGCGAAGCCGAGGCTGAGCAGTCCGAGGAACAAATCGTTAAGCAGCGCTAAGGCGCTCGTGCCAGCGCTGTTGGCCAGCACCGAAAGTAACCGAACAGAACGTAAGGGAAGGGCAAAGTGTCAGGTTCGCAAAGGGCTCTCAAGCAGAGAATCAAGTCTACTGAGACTCTGCAAAAGATTTTCCGTGCCATGGAGATGATTGCGGCCTCCCGGGTCGGCAAGGCTCGAGCCGGGGCGGAATCCATCACCACTTATGACTCGGCCATCGCGGCAGCAGTTGCAGCCGTGTCCGCCCACGCCAAAATCGATCATCCGCTGATTACGGAACGCACCGACACCAACCGCGTGGCGGTTTTGGCGGTCACCTCTGACCGTGGCATGGCCGGTGCTTATTCCGCGTCCATCTTGCGGGAAACCGAGCGTTTGCTGGAGCGTTTGCGTGACGAAGGCAAAGACCCGGTGGTTTACGTTTCGGGTCGCCGCGGCCTGTCCTACTTCAACTTCCGCGGTACGGAAGTGCGCCGGGCGTGGACCGGGGATTCGGACAAGCCCAGCGAGGAACGCACCATGGAAATCGCCAAGACGCTCTTGGCGGCGTTCCTGAAGTCGCCCGAAGAGGGCGGAGTGTGTGAGCTGTACATGGTTTACACCAAGTTCCGTTCGATGGTTTCCCAAGTGCCTCAGGTGCGCAAGATGCTGCCGATTAAGGTCATTGACCCCGACGAAGCTATTCAGATTGATGGCATGGGTCTGAGTGAAGTGGACGACAAGTCCGTCATGCCACTGTACGACTTTGAGCCCAGTGCTGAGGAAGTGCTGCAAACCGTCATGCCGCTGTATGTCGAGTCGCGGATTCGCACCGCCCTGCTGCACGCCGCCGCCGCCGAGCTCGCCAGCCGTCAAAACGCTATGCACGCCGCGACCGATAATGCGTCCAACTTGATTAACACCCTGACTTTGGACATGAACAAGGCTCGTCAGGCCGACATCACCACCGAGATTACGGAAATCGTGTCCGGTGCTGACGCGCTCCAAGATTCTAAGAAATAACCGATTACCAACCGCCGATTAGAGGAAACGAAAATGAGTGAGAAAACCCCAGGAACCGGTCGTATCTCCCGGGTTATTGGCCCGGTTGTGGACGTGGAGTTCCCCCCGGATCAACTGCCTGATATGTACAACGCTTTGACCGTGGAATACACGGGCATGGGCAGCACCGAAGCCGGCCAGATGCAGACCATGACGATGGAGGTGGCTCAGCACTTGGGCGACAACATTGTCCGGTCCATCGCCCTGAAGCCTACTGACGGTTTGGTGCGCGGGGCCAAGGTCGTGGACACCGGCTCCCCGATTACGGTGCCGGTGGGAGACATCACCAAGGGTCACGTCTTTAACGTGATTGGCGACTGCCTGAACCTGAAAGAGGGCGAAACCCTGGACGTCAAGGAGCGTTGGTCCATCCACCGCAACCCTCCGGCCTTCGACAAGCTGGAATCCAAGACGCAAATGTTCGAGACCGGCATCAAGGTCATTGACCTGCTGACCCCTTACGTGCAGGGCGGCAAGATTGGCCTGTTCGGCGGCGCTGGTGTGGGCAAGACCGTGTTGATTCAAGAGATGATTCAGCGTGTGGCGCAGGACCACGGCGGTGTGTCCGTGTTCGCCGGCGTGGGCGAACGTACTCGTGAGGGTAACGACTTGATTCACGAGATGGCTGACGCGGGCGTGTTGGACAAGACCGCGATGGTGTTCGGACAGATGGACGAGCCGCCGGGGACCCGTCTGCGCGTGGCACTGTCCGGTTTGACGATGGCGGAATACTTCCGTGACGTCCAGAACCAAGACGTGCTGCTGTTTATCGACAACATTTTCCGTTTCACCCAGGCCGGCTCCGAGGTGTCCACCCTGCTGGGCCGGATGCCTTCCGCCGTGGGCTACCAGCCGAACCTGGCTGATGAAATGGGCCAGCTCCAGGAGCGCATTACTTCCGCGGGTGGTCACTCGATTACTTCGCTGCAGGCCATCTACGTGCCAGCGGACGACTACACCGACCCGGCCCCGGCGACGACCTTCGCCCACCTGGACGCGACCACGAACCTGTCTCGTGACATTGCGTCCCGCGGTCTGTACCCGGCAGTAGACCCGCTGGCCTCCACCTCGCGTATTCTCGACCCGCGCTATGTCGGCAAGGAACACTACGAGGTCGCGACCCAGGTCAAACAGATTCTGCAAAAGAACAAGGAACTGCAAGACATCATCGCCATTCTCGGTGTGGACGAACTGTCCGAAGAGGACAAGGTCACCGTGGCGCGCGCGCGTCGTATCGAACAGTTCCTGTCCCAAAACACCTATATGGCAGAGAAGTTCACCGGTGTGCCCGGTTCGACCGTGCCGATGAGCGAAACCATTGAGGCGTTCAAGCGGATTTGCGAAGGCAAGTACGACCACATTCCCGAACAGGCGTTCTTTAACATCGGCGGTATCGAGGATCTCGAAGAGGCCTGGGCGAAACTGCAAAAGGATATGTGATAAACCATGGCAGACACGCTGAAAGTTGCGGTGGTAGACCGCTCGCGCACCCTGTATCAGGGAGAAGCGTCCCAGGTCATCATGCCTGCCGCAGACGGCGACCTGGGGGTTCTGCCGGGTCACCAGCCGTTACTGGTCGTGCTACGTGCCGGCCAGGTGCGCGTCGACGCGCCGGATTCGACCGGAAAAGCGGGTTCGCATAACTTTCCGGTTGAGGCAGGGTTTGCCTCGGTAGACAATGACACCGTAACCGTGGTGCTGGAACGCGATTTGTCTGCTGGAACGGCAAACCAGGCTCCCGAGCCGGAGAGCTAAAATAAACAACTTACGCGAATCAGACCGATTGGGATATGATTTCCCATAAGGCTATTCACCTTCCCCAGGGGTTTGCTTGGGGGTGGCAGTGGCGGGTTCGTCCCTAGGGGCGCCCGCCATTGACAGATTAACCTGAGATTCAGGCTCGAATGCTGCGGCTTTATGGCGTGAGGAGGGACATCATGGGCATGGCAACCAGTTATATACTTACCGGTCTGCTCCTGGTGCTGTTCCTGATTTGCGCGCTGGCGATTTACTTCCTGGCGCGCTTGCGGTTTAAAGCCCAAAATAACGGCTCATTTAATGTGGCCTTGCGGGCTAACGCTACCGATCCGTGGCGAGCCGGAGTGTGCCATTATTCCGAGGATTTTCTGAAGTGGTATCGGGTTATTTCCCTGCGTTGGGGCTCGAATCGCCGTTGGGAACGGGCGGACTTTGAGATTTTGGAGTCCGCGGTAGACACGGAACCGGACTCAGACTTTACCCTGGCTATTTTGCATTGCCGCGCGCCGCGTCAGGGTTTTTCCGAGCCGGATGATTTTTGGTTGGCGATGGATGAACATGATTATTCCGGCCTGGTCAGCTGGAAAGAATCCTCCCCGCCGCGCACCCAGGTGGTTTACTGAGTTTCTTGGATCGCGCGCTTCGGCTAGGCTAGCTGTATGCGCCTAGTCATAGCGGATTGTGAAGTCAATTATTCGGGACGTTTGGACGCGCATTTGGCCGCGGCGAAACGGCTGTTGATGGTGAAAGCCGACGGTTCAGTGCTGATTCACAGTGACGGCGGTTCCTACAAGCCCCTGAATTGGATGAGTCCGCCCTGCCAGCTACACATTGAGCTGGAAGATTCCAGCGCCCCCAAAGGCCCGCAAACGTGGCGGGTCCAGGCCAAATCCGGCGACGCCCTGCTGATTAACATTACAGAGGTCTATGAAGATGTCGTGTGCGATTTGGGGGTCGATCCGGGACTGGAAAAGGACGGGGTCGAGGCGCATCTGCAACAGTTGCTGGCTGACCAGGTCGCGCTGCGGTTGGGGGAGGGCTGGACTTTGGTGCGTCGGGAATGGCCCACTCCCATTGGTCCGGTTGACCTGCTGGTTCGTGATGCACAAGGGCGTCCGGTCGCGGTGGAGGTGAAACGTCGCGGCGAAATTGATGGGGTCGAGCAGTTGACTCGCTACCTGGATTTGCTGGGTCGGCAAGCCGAGCTGGAGGGCATTACCGGGATTTTTGCTGCCCAAGAGATTAAACCTCAGGCTCGCACCCTGGCCACTGACCGCGGGATTCGCTGTGTCGTGCTGGATTACGATGAGATGCGCGGCTTGGATTTTGACGCCGAGAATCGGCTGTTCTAAAACCCGTAAAAATCCCCCTGAACCGCGGTTTTACCCCGAAAGACGACCCGAAAACGCCGCGTACCCCGCTTGTGCCGCCTATCGGCCTGGTGCCGTCAACACCACGGGAACTGACTAAAATCCTCCGGTGGTACCGGATTCCCAGCAGTAGGTGTGCCAGTGGCGGCGCGCCGCCACCCCAGTGTCCACTCCAAAAGGAGCGCTCAGCGGCCAGGCCACGATATGTGGGGTATTGGATTCTACGGCGTGCCCACAACCGGGACAGACATAGGATTTCTGAGCCCCGCCGCCGGTCAGACGCTGGACGTGGTATTCCCGCCCAGCGCGCGTCACGACCCGCGGGACGCTGGTGAGGCGCTGCATGTCCAAGGGGCGATAGGGTTGGCCGCGCCGCTTGGATTTTCGCTGACTGGGCACTGCTAATCCGGTTAATTCTTAGGTACGGAAGCCACCAGGGTGCCGCGGCGATAGACCGAAAGCGGATAGAGGTTCTCGTCCGTGACCAGCAAGTCTGCGCGTTTGCCCGCGGTGATTTCGCCGATGTTGGTCTGACCCAAAATGCGGGCTCCCTGCACCGAAGCACAGTACACCGCATCGCTCAGCGGAATCCCCGCGCCTTTCCAGGCTCGGCGCACGATGTCTACCAGGTGCAAGTTGGGTTCAGCCTCGGTGGAGCCGGGCTCGTCAGAAGGCATTCCCGTGGCGGCGGTAGCGTTGCTAACAAACACCACCGAGTCGCGTCCGACCAGTTCAAACACGTTACGCACCGCGCTGAAATCCACGTGTTCCCCGTCCGCAATCAACTCCAGAATGCAACCGCCCCCGGCCGCATCCGCCAGCAGTTCCAATATCGGTCCGGGGTTGCGATGGTGGAAAGGCTGCATCCCGTTAAAGAAATGCGTCACAATGTAGCGGGGGCAACGCAGCTTATCCGAGGGGGTCAGCCCCAGTTTTTCCCGTGTCCAGGCCGCGGCTCCGCGAATCATCTCGGCGGAGGCGACCGTGTGTCCAAAAGCGGGAACCGCCCCGTTTTCAATCAAAACTTCCGCCACAGAACCCGAACCGATGGCGCGTTTGCCTTCCGGAGCCAGCGTCATCGACACCGTGTGCCCGCGGGTGGTAATCATCAACTCGCGGGTCAGGGCCGGGTTCGGGGGCTGGACCTGTGCGAAATCTTGTGTCCCCAGGACGGCACGAGCTCGTTCCTCGCGTTCCTGGGCGGTGAGCCCTTCCCCGGGAAAGGAATCAGCGGGGGAGTCTCCGGGCAGCATCCCCGTCACGCCCAAACGTCCCGACGCCAGGAACGGCCCTTCAAAGTGAATCCCGTCCAGTTCGCCCGCGTCACACAAATCGGCCAGCATCTGGCCCTGTCGGCGCAGGTCCTCCGGGGAGGCTGTCGAGAGCGAACCGACCAGGGTGGTGGTGCCGTGAACACGGTGTTCCCACACGGCGGTCATCATGGCTTCTACCGTGTCGGCAGCGGGGAAAGAGCTGCCTCCACCCCCGTGGCAGTGCGTATCGACTAGGCCCGGCAAAATGTAGCGTCCGTCAGTCGGAGAAGGAGCGGCCACGACCTCGGCGCCGTAACCTGCCGCCTGGGCCTGGGGCGCCTCGCCCATCCACACTATGGATTCCCCGTCAATAATGACGGCCCCATCAACGATTATGGAAGAGGGCGTGACGATGCGTCCGCGTACTGCAAAAGGTTCACTCATGTTCCGATTATCGCATTTTTGCTCTGTTTCAAAGTAATTTTTTCCCTCCCCAGTCCTGGCGGTCGCCGGTTCAGTCACGCCCGGTTCGCGGGGCTGGACCGATGTGGGTGGTGCCAGGCGGGCAAAACCGTTCGGGTTTACCCGGTATTAGAGGAAATCCTTTAAGATAAAACCATGCTGAACATGATTGCCCGCGACATTATCCCCGGCCCGATTGGTCCTACGATGGTGCTGCTTCACGCTTTTCCGATGGATCACCGGATGTGGCTGCCGACCGCGGACCGTTTGGGCGGGGTGCCGCTGCTGATGGTGGATGCCCCCGGATTCGGCCAAACTCCGCCGATGATGGACACTCCTTCGTTGGACGCATTTGCGGATGAAATCGTGGCGAACCTGGGCAAGTTCGGCATTGAGCGCATCATTCCGGTGGGTAATTCGCTGGGTGGCTATGTGGCGCTGACCATTTTGGAGCGTCACCCTGATGTCGTGGCTGGTCTGGGCTTGATTGGGACCCGGGCGGACGCGGATACGGTCAGCGAAAAAGCCGACCGTTTTGAAAATCTCATCACCATGCTGGCCGGGAACCGCGCGAGCCTGTTGACCCCCCAGATTGAATCCCAGTTCACCGCCTCGACTCGCCGAGCGCGCCCCGAGGTCGTCTCTCAGGCGGTGCAATGGTCCGAGGAAGCCTCCAACGAGGGAATTTCTTGGGCGCAGCGGGTGATGGCGGCTCGCCCGGACCGAATGGAGCTGCTGGAAAACTTTGACAAGCCGGTCTTGGTCATGCGCGGCGAGGAGGACCCGGTCGTTTCCCCCGAGCGTGCTGCCGCGATGGCTCAGGCCGCCCACACTGAAGTCGTCGAGGTTCACGAAACCTCGCACCTGGTGCCGATTGAAAATCCCGGGGCCGTTTCGCGCCGTCTAATGGCGCTCTACCCCCAGTGCATGTAAGCCGCACCCAAACACACTAACCTGCGGCAACACCCTTGTGAACGCGCACGGAAACGTCATCAAACGTTGCCGCAACGCCCTTGTGAACGCGACCGCAACGCCCTAGTCCGCGCTCATCGCCGTGACGGCATCGGAGGCGCCCAAGACCGTAATCTTCCGGTTTTTGCTGGCTTTGTCCGGCAAGTTGAACAACGCCACCACCGTGTGGGTTTCCGTCAAGGTCGAGGCCGCGGTGTTTTTCCCGGTGTGGGCCTGAGCCAGGGCAGAGAGCTGGAGTTTCCGGGGAGACTTCATGGTCACATCGTAGTTGAGGGTCGCCATGACCAGCGCTCCGCCGTCGGTGGTGCCCAGGGCGATACAGCCGTCAGCGCCGGGTCGCGCGGCCATCGTGACTTCCAAACCGCGACTTTGCTGAGAGAGAGTGGCATAGTCCGTGCGCCGCTGGGCAAAAGTCGCTGCTAAGGAATCGTTCTCGGTTTCAAAAACGTCTTTGGCGCTGTTCGGGTCGTTCAGGTAGTCGGCGTAAGTTTTCGCCAAGGCTCTGGGCGCTACCACGAAATCTTTGGAATCCGCGGGGGGGCGGGGCGAGCCGACTTCCGGCTTGAAAGTCGCGGGGAAACTCGCTTTGGGGAACAGTTTCGTGTAGCCCCACAGCGCGTAGTTGGCGCGCGGCGAGGACTGGACGAAACCGAAGACGTACAGCGGTTGGCCTTCGACCGAAGGTGAAACCGTGTAGGCGTAGCGCGGCCAGTCCGAGGCCTGCTGAACCACTGCTACCTGCGGATTCGCCAGTGGTAGGGCGCCTAGGTTGGCGCCGCGGGTCGTGTTGGTCATCAGGTATTCCCCGTTGCGCATGGCCATAGCCGGGTTCATAAAACGGCTGGCCAGCTGCTGCCAGTCACGAGCGCCGTCCCCGGCTTGGGCGGCAGCATTCGCCTCGGTGGTGACCTTCGTGATGCGCTGCTGGTCAAGGGCGGGCGGTTCGTTACCGGCATTGGGGGAGGTCACAAGGGTGGGGGTGTAGGCACAAGCGCTCAGGGCCAGCGCGGTTGCGGTGCCAGCCAGGAGGGTCGTCAGCTTATTCGTCATGGGTGTCCTCCGTCTCTGCGTCTTTCAGGTCCTCGTTTTTCTCACTGTGCCGCGACTTTCTGCCTTTTCGGGTCTGGCTCTCGGCTTCCTCCGCCATCCGCAGGGAGCGGCGCGTGGGATGAACTGCCGGAATGACGCCGGTATCCGCGGGGGCGTCGCCGGTGACCGCGGAAGTGACCTGACTGGCGAGCTGGCGTGCCTGATCCTTTTCCAAAGTTTCCAAACGTTTGGCACGCGAACGCCGTTCGGACAGCACCAGCAGGGTCAGATAAGTCGCGATGGCTCCCGCGGCGATAATCCCCACGATTACCAGCAAAATCGCCGAGATATTGGAGGGTTCGTGCTTCAGCTTCCACTTCAGCTCCAGCTGCGGTCCGGCCGCTTTAGCCGGGGCGTTCACCACGAATGCGACCGCGCTCCAGCGATTGTCACTGAGTTGCCAGTTCAGGGAGGCGTGACCGGTGCCGCGGGCGCTCTGTTTCCAAATATCCAAGGACGTCAGGTCCGCTGCGTCCGCCTGGGCGGGGGCGGCGAGGTGCTGCAAACCGTCCGGCGAAGTTTGTTCGCCAGGAGCAGAATTAGTTTTTTTCGCCTTGATGCTCCGAGAAGTCAGTTTGCCATCGGCTTTGAAACCGGTCAGTTCCAGGTGATTGACGGACTTGGCGAAAGCCATGGCGTCCGAGGTCAGGGCGATTCCTAAAAAGACTTCCTGCTTTGCCGGGCCGGTGGCACGAATCGTGACCTTTTCCCCGGTGGACTCCAACAGATTTTCTCCCGTCAACACCACCGCCGACTTGGTTGGTTCACTGTGAAACGCCACGTTAGCGCTGGGACGCAGGAAAGTCAGGCGAGACACCCCAATGAATGCCGCCAAAAGCGAGACAACCAGCAGGGCAATGCTGAGATAGCGGGCGGTGCGATTCGTTGACATGGGTCTCCTTGAAAATTTTGGAACCGACTACCTTTTAACTTTAGCGAGAATGGCGGCTCGCAGCGACTTAGCCATGTCATAAAGGTTCGTGTAAATGGTTAATCCTAGAATTTTTCGTTATAGACTTAGGGTATCGTTATACTAAGTTTGGCGGGGCAGGTTAATTTGCCCGTTGGTTGACGTCTTTAGGAGGACTCACAAGTGACCGAAGAGCAGACAGATTTTCCAATCGTGATGCGCGGGTACGACCGCGTTCAGGTTGACCTGCAGATTCAAACTTTAATGACGGCTTTAGCTGAAGCACGCCGCGAGGTGGAAACCCTCGACGCGCGTAATGCCACCCTAGCTGGGGATTTGGGCGAAGCTCAGCGCCGTCTAAAGGAAAGCGACAAGTCGAGTTATACCGGCTTGGGCGAGCGCATCGAACAGCTGTTGCGTTCGGCTGAGGAACAGTCCACCACCGTTATTAATAAGGCGAACGCTGACGCGGAATCCCTGCTGGAAAAGACTCGTTCTAACACGCAGCGCCTGACCCAGCGCGCCGAAGCCGAAGCGGCTTCCATGCTGGCTGAGGCTCGCCGTGAAGCGGAGGAACGCACCACTCAGGCGGAAACCGAAGCGGAAACCGTGCTCACCAACGCTCAGCACCGCGCTGATGAACTGGTCGCCGCGGCGGAACGTGAAGCGGCGTCCTTGCGCGCTGAAGTGAACACCCAGGTCAACGACCTGCGCGCCACTGCTGACCGCGAAACCGAGTTGCAGCGCGCTCAAGCTGAAAAGGACTACGTAGAAGCCCGAGTTAAGGCTGAACAGGAAACCACGGCTTTGCGTAACGAAGCGGCGACTGAGATTCAAGAGCTGCGTGAAACCGCTACTGCCGAGGCCACCCAGGTGCGCGAACAGGCTCAGCAAATGGCTGAAAAGTTGCTGGCGGAAACCCGCGCCGAAGCCGACAAGATTATCTCTAACGCTCGCGCCGAAGCCGAACGTCTGCGTGCCGAATCTGAACAGGCTCGCCAGGACACCGAAACTGAGATTGCCTCCGCGCGTGCGGCCGCTCGTGAAGCTGACGCGCAGGCGCACGAACAGGCTCGCGCCGAGACCTCCGCGATGGTTGCCACTGCGAAGGCTCAGGTCGCTGACGCTGAGAAGCACCTCGGTGAAACCCTGCAACGTGCCGAACGTCTGTTGACCGATACCGATGCCGTGGTGCGCCGCCGTCAAGAGGACGCCCGCCGCACCGCCGAGGCCACCATCTCGGCTGCGGAAGTCGAAGCGCAGCAGCTGCGCGAAGCGGCTCGTGCCGAAGCTCAAGCCGAACGTGCCGCGGCACAGCGCACGGTCGAAAAGCTGGAACGTCAGCGCGAATCTGTGGCGGCCTACCTCGACGAGATGCGTGGCCTGTTGGGGTCTCGCGCTGCCGATGCCATCTCTGGTTTGCAGGCTCTGCAAGAGGACGAGGAAACCCGCGAGCCGGTCGAGTTGCCGGCCGACGTGGACGCTTACGCCCTGCCGGAAGATGCCAGCGAATAAACTTTTTTCATGACACCCCCAAGTTTTGGCGGTCCTTCGGGGCCGCCAAAACTATGTTTTAGTAAAAATTTACCTAAAATCCTCAACTACCACGTAGGATAGGACTGTGAAAGCAATACGAAGATTTACTGTACGCTCCGTCCTTCCTGAAAACTTGAAGCCAATTGGTAACTTGGCTCAAAATCTGCGCTGGTCCTGGCACCGGCCTTCCCGCGATTTCTTCGCGTCCTTGGATCCGAAAGTCTGGGAGGAAGTCGGCCACGATCCGGCGGCTTTCCTCGGCTCGATTTCGGTGCAAAAACTGGACGAACTTTCGGCAAACCCGGACATTGTGAACCAAGCCGCGGCTTTGGAACGCGATTTGGGTGATTACTTGGAAAAGCCGCAGTGGTATCAATCCCAGTTCAACAATGCTGACAAGCCCAGCGCGATTGGGTATTTCTCGGCTGAATTCGGCGTGACTGCCGTTTTGCCGCAATACTCCGGCGGTTTGGGGATCCTGGCCGGCGATCACTTGAAGTCCGCTTCCGACTTGGGGGTTCCGATTATCGGCGTGGGCCTGCTCTATCAGGCTGGCTACTTCCGTCAGTCCCTGACTCGCGAAGGCTGGCAGCGCGAATCCTACCCGGTCATCGACCCGGATAATATGCCGCTGACCCTGCTGCGTGAAGATGACGGCACCCCCGCGATGATCGAAGTGCCGCTGCCCGACCACCGCACTCTGTATGCCCAAGTGTGGGTCGCGAAAGTGGGGCGCATCTCCCTGCTGATGATGGACTCTGACGTGGCCAAGAACGACGAGGCCGCCCGACTGGTGACCGACCGCCTCTATGGTGGGTCGAAAGACCACCGCATGGAACAGGAACTGTTGCTCGGCGTGGGCGGGGTGAAAGCCCTGCGCACCTACAGTCGGTTGACCGGCGCACCGACCCCCGAGGTCTATCACTGCAACGAAGGCCACGCCGGATTCATGGCGGTGGAACGTATCCGCGAGCTGATGACCGGTGAGGAACACCTCGACTTCGGCACGGCTATTGAAGCGGTGCGTTCCGGCACGCTGTTCACCACCCACACGCCGGTTCCCGCCGGTATCGACCGTTTCGACCGGTCCTTGGTGCAGCGTTACCTGGCGCCGATCGAGATTCCTGGCGTGACCACCGAGCAGCTGCTGGCTCTGGGCGCGGAAACGTACGAGGGCGGGGACCCCAACGTGTTCAACATGGCGGTTTTGGGCTTGCGCATGGCGCGTATGGCCAACGGTGTGGCTCGGCTGCACGGCAAAGTTTCGCGCGGTATGTTCCACAAGCTGTGGCCCGGATTTGACGTCTCCGAGGTGCCCATCACCTCTATTACCAACGGGGTACATGGCCCGACCTGGACTGATGGACGTTTGGCGCAGCTGGCTCGTGGACACCAAGATCCCGGCGAACACGTCAACACCTACCGGTGGGTGCGCCCTCCCGAGGAAGGCGGTGTTAGCGACGAGGAACTCTGGGAACTGCGTCGTGAGCTGCGCGAACAGCTGGTGCTCGATGCCCGCCGGCGGGTGCGTGAATCCTGGCTGGAGCGCGGGGCGTCCCCGGCCGAGCTGGACTGGACGAACCGAATCCTCGATCCTGATGTTTTGACCATTGGTTTTGCCCGCCGCGTCCCGACTTACAAGCGTCTGACGCTGATGATTAACAACCCGGAGCGCCTGGCGGCCATCTTGACGAATAAAGAACGCCCGGTTCAGATCATCGTGGCTGGGAAATCCCACCCGGACGACGAACAGGGCGTCAGCCTGATTCAGCGCCTGGTGGCTTTCGCTGACCAGTACGATGTGCGCGACCGTATCGCCTTCCTGCCCAACTATGACATGGATATGGCTCAAACCCTGATGCCCGGCGTGGATGTGTGGCTGAACAACCCGCTGCGCCCGCTGGAGGCCTCCGGGACTTCTGGCATGAAGTGCGCCATCAACGGTGCTTTGAACCTGTCCATCTTGGACGGCTGGTGGGACGAAATGTATGACGGCCGCAACGGCTGGGCCATTCCCACCGCTGACGGGGTTGACGATCCGGAACGTCGCGACGCTATCGAGGCCGAGGGGCTGTATAACCTCATCGAGAACACGGTCGCTCCGCGCTTCTACGATCGAGACGAGAACGGGATTCCGCGCAACTGGATGGAAATGGTACGCCACACCCTGGCGACGCTGGGGCCGCGCGTGCAGGCGCAGCGCATGGTCAGCGAGTACGTGGAAAACCTCTATACCCCGATTGCCGCGTCCAACCGGGTGCTGAACAGCGTGGGTCACCAAGCGGCTCGTGACCTGGCGGCTTACAAGGCGCGGGTGCGTTCGAGCTGGAATCAGGTCGCGGTGAAACACGTCGGCTCCAAAGTCGGTGACGTAGCAATCGTGGGGGACAGCGCCTCGTTCTTTGCTGATGTCCAGCTGGGGAACCTGCGTCCCGAAGACGTCGAGGTGCAGTTGCTACTGGGCCGCGTCACTTCCAGCGATGACCTGTCCGGTTTCGAGGTCCTGGCGATGCAGGCGGAACGCTCTGAAAACGGCGTGGTGTCCTACCGTTTGGAGACAACGCTGAAAAATGCCGGTCCGCTGGGTTACCAGGTTCGCGTGGTGCCGAGCCATCCGCTGATGGCTGGTTACACCGAGCTGGGCTTGGTCACCAATGCCGAGCGCGCCGCCGATAACCCGGAGACACACTACTTCTTCGGAAGCTAAGTTTGCCGGGTTTTTGCCCGAATTTGCCCGGTCGGCTGGGATTCCCAGCCGACCGGGCTTTTTCTATGGCTGCGGGCTTTGAGCCGCTGTTTGTGAGTGGGATACTTGCTGGATTGCGAATATAAGGTGGGATTTGGGCAGTAGCTGCCATTATTGGCAGCTACGACCTTATTTTCACCTTTAATCCACGCACACTTCGATACCGAGGGATTTTTGAGGAAAACTGGGCCAGCCGGCGCGGCAATTGAACGAACGGTCAAAAATTCACCATACTGTCAGTTAGACGGATTGACTCGCGGAAAGGACCGGCGGTGGGGAAACCAAATCGCGTGGAAATAGTAGGTAAACTGGCGGCGCTATTTCAGGCGCGGGGCTACACCGGAGCTGGCATGGCCGAGATTTCGGCGACGACCGGACTGGGGCGAGGCTCGCTGTATCACCTCTTTCCCGATGGTAAAGCTCAGATGATGCGCGAGGTTCTGGCAGCTGTGGAACACGACTTTCAAGCCGCCGTGGTCGCACCGCTGGAATCGGCGGACGTCGCCGGGATGTTCGCCGGAATCCTGACGTTCTTTGACCACGGCGAGAAACAAAGCATCTGGGGCAAACTGGTTCATGACGCCGCGGCCCGCGACTTTGCCCCCGAGGTGCAGGAGCACTTCAACACGTGGCGTGCGGCGCTGACGAAAGCCCTGCTCAGCCTGGGAGTAGACCGCGGTTTGGCGGCTTCCCTGTCCGAACGCACCCTGTCCGGGGTAGAGGGCACGCTCACCTTGGCGGCCGGTTTTGATGATGCGGGTGCGCTTTCTCGCGGCCTGCGCACTATGTCTGCAGAAGTCACGAAGGCTATCTCCGCAGCTAGCGGCTCAACTGGAAAGTCGTCTGGCACAAAGAAACCTGCCGCGAAACCTGCGAGCCGAACCCCGCGAAAAACCGCGGCGAAAAAGGCTAGTAAAGCAAAGTAGCCAGCTTCGAGCGCATCGCCGGAACCAGCGGATCATCGCCCAGAATCGCGAAATACTCCACCAAACGCGCCCGGGCCGCGTCGCGGTCCTCGCCGCTGGTTTCCGCCACGACCCCCAGCAGCCGGGACAGCGCCCCGGCAGCATCTCCCGCATTCATCTGGGCATCGGCGGCCTCGAGCTGCGCCGCTATCTCGCCGGTCGCGCCCTTCCCAGCCGGCTCACCAGCGGGCTCAGCCTCTGCCGAGCGGGCCTGCAACCGAATTTTCGCCAACAGCGGCTCCACCTGGCTGGATTCACCAGGGTTGGCTTTGAGGTAGGTCTCTAAAGTCTCGATGGCCTGGTCATATTCGCCCTTGGCCTGAAGTTTCAGCGCGGTTTCGATTTCCTCGGCCACCGCAGGCGGCGCGTCCGGGGCAGTCGCACCGGCAGCCTCAGCCCCGTCAGCAGATCCGGCCTCGTCAGCTCCATCAGTCTGCACGCGACCCGTCACGCCTTCCTTTTCAGCCAACTCGATAACCTTGCCGATGACCTCCTGCACTGCCGAAGCAGGCAGAGCGCCGTTGAACAAGGGCGCGGGTTGCCCATTCATCAGCAGGAATACGGCGGGAATGCTTTGCACTCGAAACGCTTGGCCGATGGCCGGGTTTTCGTCTATGTTGACCTTTGCCAAGGCCACGCGCCCGCCGGCCTTCTTAACAGCTTTTTCCAAATTGGGACCGAGCTGGCGACACGGCCCACACCAGGGCGCCCACATGTCCAAAATAAACGGAACAGTCCGGGAAAGCTCCAGGAGCTGGGCAAACGTATCATCAGTGACATCTCGGACCACCGGCCCGGGAATCGTTTGCGAGGCTGCCGCGCCGCCCGCACCAGCTCCACCACCCTGACCAGCGGGAATATCGTGCAGTTCTTCGGGAGCTTTCATAGTCATGCCTCATCTTTCCTAAATCCGGGCGCGGCGCCAACGCTGGCCGCCTGCTTGATATTTAACCCGTTAAGCCTGGACTGTATCAAATCCGATTGAGGAAAATCGCCCAGCGCTTAAAACCGGCCGGTGCTCACTGCGACATCTGGGGTTGGCGCGTCTGCGTTCCGGTGCCGCGATATTTGTCACAAGTGAGGTTCTCCGGTTGGCATTGCAGCTCGCCTGCTCCGCGCGCGCGGTTCCTCACAACCCGCCCTGACATAGCTGCGCCTAACCAAGGCAAGCCTTAGATTCGTTGAAATATCGCCGAAAACCTCGTAGCTTGAGACAGTAGACACAGCACCGAACGGGACGACGGAGGCGACACACCTTGAGCGAACAGTTGAGCGAACAGTTGGGCCAAAGCCTGGACGAAAACCCGAACGAACCGGACGAAAAACACGACAAGTCGGCGGCGACTTCCTCGCGCCTAAACTGGCTTCGAGCTGCAGTGTTAGGTGCCAATGACGGCATTGTTTCGACCGCGGGCGTGGTCGTGGGTGTGGCGGCGGCGAATCAGGAAAACACCACGGCCATCGCAACCGCCGGCATCGCGGCCGTAGTAGCGGGGGCGCTGTCGATGGCGGCGGGCGAATATGTCTCGGTGTCCACCCAGCGCGACACGGAAAAAGCGGTGGTGGCAAAGGAGCGCCGCCTGATTGCCGAGGATCCGGAAAAAGAATTTCAGGGCCTGGTGGAAAACTACATCGAAAAGGGCCTGACCCGCGCGACCGCGACCCTGGTCGCCCAGGAATACTCCGCCCACGATCCGGTCGAGGCCCATGTCCAGGCCCATTACGGCCTGAGTTCCGAGGAATTCACGTCCCCCTGGGCGGCGGCGTTTTCCTCGGCGGTGTCCTTCACGGTCGGCGCTCTGGTGCCGCTGCTGGCGATTCTGCTGTTCAGCGGCCCGTGGAAAATCCAAGCCACATTCGTCATGGTGATGGTCGCGTTAGCGCTGGTCGGCTGGCTTTCGGCGTGGCGCGGCGAGGCCCCACGGCTCCGCGCGGTCATCCGAGTCATGGTCGGGGGCGCCCTGGCGATGATAATCACCGGCGGGGTCGGCCACTTCCTGGGGGTCGTTGTTTAGGTTCACAAGCGCGTTGTGTCGGGTTTTTGGTTCGCTCACGAGGCTGGTGGGTCGGGTTTTCGCCGGGTTCACAAGCGCGGTGCCGAGTTTTCCTGGTGTTTCGCTCTCTCTGGGGGCCGGTGTGCTGATTGAACCTCTGCGCCCGGCTTTACTAAGGCTGTAAATGCCCCGCACTCACGGATTATAAATTCTGTGGTTATGCTTTAAGATTTAGACGTGAGCGAAAAGACGAACTCTACGGGCAATTCCGACGCCAAGAAACCCGGGCGTCATTCCAGTGCTAACACTCGTCCGGCTACGAAGCCGGCGGCGAAGCCCCCGGCTGACAAGCCGAGTAAGCCGACTGCCGCCCGCAAGACCCGGACTTCTGGCACAAAATCGACGGCAAAAGCCTCGGGAAGCGCCGCGAAATCAACGAAGAAACCGGCTCCTACGGCGGCCGCGAAAACCCAGGAAACTCCGGCAACCCCAGCCGCAGAAACCCCGGCAACCCCAACTGCCGCGAAATCCGCCGCCGCAAAATCCGCGGCCACACCCCCAACCCCGGCAACCCTCACGAACCTCTACCACCTGCCTGCTGACGTGGAACTGAACCGCATCAGCGTCACCGAGCTGCGCCCCACCGTAGAGGACGGCCTGTTCCCGGCCAAAGCCGCGGTCGGCGAGCTGTTCCCAGTCCACGCCACCGTGTTTGTTGACGGGCATTCCCTCTTCGGCGCTGACGCGGTGCTGCTGCGCCCCGCCGACCCGAAACGCCGCGGCGAAAAGGGCTATGACCTCTATGCTCCGGCGGGCAGCCCCGAGGGCGCTCCTGACCCGAGCGACCCCACGGTTTGGGAAGTCGTGGACCGCGCCCGGATGTATGAAATCGGTACTGGTGAAAACCAGTTTGAAGCCTGGCTCCAGCCCAACACCGTGGGACGTTACGCGTTCGCGGTCGAGTCGTGGATTGACCCTTATGGGACGTGGGTGCATGACGCCAAGGTGAAAATCCCGGCGGGCATCGACGTGGAGCTGACCCTCGAGGAGGGCGCCCGCCTGCTGGAACGTGCGATTGCGGGCGAGGCGAAACGGGCCTACGGTTCGGCTCGTGACACGGCCACTCCCGCCGTTCCGCTGCCCGCGGCTGACGCGGCCGTGTTGCAGGGCGCGATTGCGGGCTTGCGCGAGAAAAAGCGCCGTCCCCAGGTGCGTTTGTCGGCAGCCACAAATGAGCTGGTCGCGAACATTTTGGCGGAAAATCCGCTGCGGGATTTGGTGACGCGCACGAAACTGTGCCCGCTGCGGGTCGACCGGGCGCGTTCGGTGGCCGGAGCGTGGTACGAAATCTTCCCGCGTTCCATCGGGTCCTACTACGGGTCGGACGGCCAGATTGTGCCGGGGACTCTGCGCACGGCCGCGGAAATTTTGCCCGAGGTCGCCGCTGACGGTTTCGATGTCATCTACCTCACTCCCGTCCACCCGATTGGGCATGCTTTCCGCAAAGGGCGCAACAACGCGCTCGAGGCCGGGCCAAGCGATCCGGGCTCGCCTTGGGCGATTGGCAACGAGGACGGCGGGCATGACGCGGTCGATCCGGCTTTGGGCGGGATTGAGGCGTTTGACGAGTTCGCGGCGGCGGCGAAACGCAACCACCTGGAGATTGCGCTGGACTTTGCCCTGCAGTGTTCCCCGGACCACCCGTGGGTAAAGTCGCACCCCGAATGGTTTTCCGCCCGGGCTGACGGTTCGATTGCCTACGCCGAAAATCCTCCCAAGAAATACCAAGACATCTATCCCCTGAACTTTGACCACGACCCGGACGGGCTGTATGCCGAAATCCGGCGGGTGATCGAGTTTTGGATTGACCACGGGGTCACGATTTTCCGCATGGATAACCCGCACACGAAGCCGGTGCGTTTCTGGCAGCGTCTGGCGGCCGACCTGCACCAAACCCACCCCGAAGTGGTGATGCTCTCCGAGGCGTTTACCGCTCCGGCGATGATGCGGGGGCTGGCAAAAGCGGGGTTCCACCTGTCTTACACGTACTTTACGTGGCGCAACTCCAAGACGGAGCTGACCGAGTACTTTGAGGAACTCGCTTATGAAACGGCCCACGTGTTGCGCCCGGCTCTGTTCCCTATGACACCCGACATTTTGACCGACTACATGACGGCCGGTGTAGGGGCGTTCAAAGCCCGCGCTCTGCTGGCGGCCACGGCCGCTCCGACCTGGGGAATCCTCGGGGGCAGCTACGAGTTTTGCGAACACGTGCAGCGTCCCGGGGTCGAGGAAGTCAACGACAACCCGAAGTATGAGGTGAAAGTCTATGACTGGGCGGCGCGCGACAAGTACGGCATCGCCTCCCTGCTGCGCACCCTGAACGCGGCCCGGGCCGCTCACCCGGCGCTGATGCAGCTGCGCAACATCAAGTTCCACGCTGTCGAAAACGACGCCATCATCGCTTATTCCAAGCACATTGACGCCGCGCATTCCCCGACCGGCCGGGCGGACACGGTGCTGGTCATCGTGAACCTCGACCCGCACAACACCCAAACCGGCTGGGTCCACCTGGATTTGCCGTCACTAGGGTTGTGCCCGGAGGACTTCCCGGAGCTGGCTGCGCCCGGCGAGGGGCAGCGCCTGTTTGTAGTGCGCGATGAACTGACCGGCGCCGAATATACCTGGGGACGGGATAATTTTGTCCAGCTCAATCCTTATACCGCGCCCGGACATATTCTCAGCTTCAGCCCCATTCCGGACTGAACCGGTTGAGTCGTGCCTCGTCTTTGGTCCTTCTCTTATCCGAGACTCAGGCGGCGAGCGCGTAGGCACACTGTGGGTGCACGTACATTTTTCTTGGCAACTTGTTGCCTAGAAAAATAGTGCAGGACCCCACCGCGACGAAGGCTTTGGCAGCGCAAGCTCGCTTGCATTGTCAAAGCCAAGGAAGCGGCACGGAAAGCGAAGTTTTCCAAGTACCACGTGCCCTAGCGTCGCCGCGAGTCGCGGTAGGTAGCGATTGCATAACTGAACCCAAAACATCGCCTAGCAAAATATGAAAGAATTACCCCATGGCTAAAATCACCGTTTCCCCGGAACTTTTGAACCAGGTCGCCTACGCGAATTACTACGCCCCGCACTCGGTGCTGGGACCGCACTCGGACGGTGAGGACGTCACCATCCGCACCGTGCGTCACATGGCGCAAAGCGTCACCATAGTCACCGAGCACGGCGAATTCCCTGCTGAACACGAACAGGACGGAGTGTGGGTGGCCGTCATCCCGCACGCCGAAGTCGAGGACTACCGTGTGAAAGTGACCTACGGCGACCAGGAAGTGCTGGGGGACGACCCCTACCGTTTCCTGCCGACCTTGGGCGAAATGGACACTTACCTCATTTCCGAAGGCCGTCACGAGCGCTTGTGGGACGTTTTGGGTGCGCATATTAAGGAGTACGAGGGTCCGCTCGGGGTCGTAAAGGGCGTGGCGTTCGCGGTGTGGGCGCCGAACGCACAAGCGGTGAAGGTCGTGGGGGACTTCAACTTTTGGGACGGGTCGGGGTGTGCGATGCGCAGCCTCGGCGCGTCGGGCGTCTGGGAGCTGTTCATTCCCGGTGTCGAGATAGGCGCACGCTACAAATACGACATCAAAGGCCCGGACGGGAACTGGCGACAAAAGGCCGACCCGATGGCCCGCGCTACGGAGATTCCCCCCGCCACGGCCTCGGTCGTCACCGACAAATTCCACACCTGGAACGACGACGAATGGATGGAACAGCGCGCCGCGAACGTCGAGGAACACCCGATTCACGCCCAGCCGATGAGCATCTACGAATGCCATATTGGTTCATGGAAAGAAGGCTACGGCTACCGTGACCTGGCCGAACACCTGGTGCCTTACGTAAAGGAAATGGGCTTCACCCACGTGGAGTTCATGCCGGTGGCGGAACACCCGTTTGGTCCATCCTGGGGGTATCAGTGCACGTCATACTTCGCTCCGACCGCGCGCTACGGCACGCCCGACGACTTCCGCTACTTGGTCGATGTGCTGCACCAAAACGGGATTGGCGTCATCTTGGACTGGGTTCCGGCGCACTTCCCGAAGGACGATTGGGCGCTGGCCGGATTCGATGGCACGGCTCTGTACGAGGACCCCGATCCGCAGCGTGGCGAGCACCCGGACTGGGGGACGCTGGTGTTCAACTACGGCCGCCGCGAGGTGAAGAACTTCCTGGTCGCCAACGCCCTGTACTGGATGGAGGACTTCCACATTGACGGCCTGCGGGTGGATGCGGTGGCGTCGATGCTGTACCTGGATTATTCCCGCAAAGAGGGCCAGTGGCACCCGAACCAGTACGGCGGGCGGGAGAACCTCGAGGCCATCGCCCTGCTGCAAGAAGTGACCGCGACCTGCTACCGGGTTTGCCCCGGCACGGTCATGATTGCCGAGGAATCGACCGCGTGGCCCGGCGTCACCCAGCCGACTTCCGAAGGTGGCCTGGGCTTTGGTTTCAAGTGGAACATGGGTTGGATGAACGACACTCTGCGCTACTTGGCGGAGGATCCGGTCAACCGCAAGTGGCACCACAACGAGCTGACGTTTAGCCTGGTCTACGCCTTTTCAGAGAACTTTGTCCTGCCGCTGTCCCACGATGAGGTCGTGCACGGCAAAGGCTCCCTGCTGTCCAAGATGCCCGGCGATTACTGGCGCCAGCTGGCCGGATTGCGCCTGCTGTTTGCTTACCAGTGGACGCATCCGGGCAAGCAGCTCATCTTCATGGGCTCCGAGTTTGGCCAGGGCGCGGAATGGAATTCGGGGGCGTCCCTGGATTGGTGGCACCTGGACATTCCCGAGCACCAGGGGATTCGCCAGCTGGTCACTGATTTGAACCACCTGTATGCGTCCAATCCGGCGCTGTGGTGTGACGACTATCGCGGGTTCGAGTGGATTGAGCCCAGCGATGCCGACCACAACTTGATCACCTATCTGCGCCGCTCCGTGGCGGAATCGGATCCTTCGGGGATTGATTCGGGTCACTTGCTGGCGGTGGTGGCGAACTTTAGCGGCAACCCCCACGATCCGTTCCGGGTCGGCCTGCCGTTTGCCGGCAAGTGGGACGAGATCCTGAACACGGACGCTGAAGTTTATGGCGGTTCCGGGGTGGGCAACCTCGGCCAAGTCACGGCCGAAGAGATTCCGTGGAACAACCGGCCCTGCTCGGTATCTTTGCGGATTCCCCCGCTCGGTGTCGTGATTCTGCGCCCCGCCGAGGATAATCCGTACCGCCCGCGTTAGGTTTTCGCTCACAAGGGCGCTGCGGCGCACCGATGTAGCGTGCGTGTACGTCTGGGGGACCGCCAGCGCGTTTGAGACAACGTGTAAAGAATTTCTGAATTTCTTTACACGTTTTCTCGGTGTGCAAAAATGTTTTACACGTTACCAACCCGGCGCCAACCCGTCCCGGACTAACTCAGGTTCGCCAAGAACCTTTTGACCTCGGATAACGTGGAAGTTCCGCACCCGGACTCAACGCGGCAGCGGCGTATTGAACAGCTCGTCCAGGTACTGCCAATTTATAAAAATGACATTTTTCCCGACTTTTTGGCGTTCCACGATTCCGCATTGAGTCAGCGCCTCTGCCCACTTTGTTGCAGTCGGGCGTGAGATACCCTGAGTCTCCATCAAATCCGCGTATCTCAGGTAGGGCTGAGTAAAGAGCAGATGCGCCAAATCCCTAACGGGTAACTTGGTGTCTTTCAACTGTTCCGTAGTCTGATCTATGAGTTGGTAAATCCGTGTCACCAGGTGGTCTGTCCACTCGGACGTGACTTCCACGGCGGTGAGGATGAACTCTATCCAGGATTCCCAGTCAGCGTTTTGGGTGACGGCGTTTAACCGTTCGTAGTATTCCCCTTTGTTCTCCACGATGTAGCCGGATAGGTAGGTGATGGGTTGATCCAGAAGATTGCTTTCCACCAGAAACAGCACATTCAGGATTCTGCCGGTGCGCCCGTTGCCGTCAGAGAACGGGTGGATAGCCTCAAACTGGTAGTGCAGTAGCGCCATCTTAATCAGCGGGTCGAAGTCTTGGTTGCGGTGCATGAAGTTTTCCCAATGATTGAGATGCCTGATTATCTCCTCCCGGCCCTGAGGTGGGGTATAGATGCGTTTCTTGGTGTCCGAGCGGCCAATATATGTCCCGGAGCCGGTGCGGACCTCGCTGTTGTTGCCGGTTATCACGGAACAAACCAGTGTTGCGGTGTTCAGGCACAAGGGCCGTTGCTTTAGGGACTGGTAGCCGGTATAAAGCGCTTCGCGGTAGTTGAGGGCTTCACGAGTCGCGAGGGTGGGGTTAGCGACGTTGCTTGCAGCTTTAAACAGTTCGTCGTTGGTGGTGACGATGTTTTCGATTTCGCTCGAGGCGCGGGCTTCCAGCAGCGGGATAGCGTGTATCAAAATGTTCGGGTTCGGCAGCCGTTTCGCCGAAGTTCCCGCTGTAGCTAAGGCGCGGGATGCGGAAATGGTCTTGCGAATGATTTTGGGGGTGTGCAGATTGCACGCAGGCGGCAGCGGGGGCAAGTCTTGGTACGGCCGTTCAGGATTGACACTCATGTGGTTAGTTTACCTGCAACAAGATATAACGTGTAAAGAATTTCCGAATTTTTTTACACGTTTTCTCGATGTGTAAAACTGCTTTACACGTCCGGGAGTCCTGATGGCGGGCCGGTCGGCGCTCCTGGGATTTCGAGCCATAGTCATTAAAGCAGGTGCATGAACGAGAGATTTCGCCGGGAATTTTGGGTGATTGCGCGCCGGGGTTTAGCAAAACCGCAGGTGGTGGTCATTTGCAGTCTAGGGACGTGGTCACAAGCGCGGTGAAATCGGTCGTTCGTGTAAGCAACAGTAGAAATCTAGTGCTGCTCGCCATTGAAAGCAGCGAGTAAAACGGCAACCTGCCCAAAATCCCCGAGTGTGACCTATCTCACATTCGTTTTCTGACATTTCGTGTAAGATTGTCCCCAGCCTTTACATATATAGGGTGTTAGCAAGGTTCCTCCCTGCCTTTCGGCTGATAGCCGAGGGTCCGGAAGGTACCTTGGTTCCGGGGGTTTCCTCGGAAGCGATTGGCCCTAAAACCGCGAGAATTCGCGACTCGGGGACTTTCGCAATATTGACAGAACACTTGGGTGGTGTAGACTTTTCTCGGGTGTTTCCGTCCTGGATCACCTGGGTGGTTTAAAAAATTCCACCCTTTATTACCCAGAAGAAGGGTTTTTTGAAGATGAATTTGAAGAAGAAGTTTGTGATTGGCGCTGCTTCGTTGGCGCTGGTTGCTGGCATGGGCGTCGCTCCCGCGATGGCGGCTGACGTG
>NZ_CABTWO010000003.1 GCF_902488535.1 uncultured Mobiluncus sp. | reverse complement strand
GATAATCGCCAGGAGCAGTACCGGCGGGAATCTCCGCGCTAACCGCGCCCGTATCGGGATTCACCGTCGCCCAATCCGGACCACTGACCTTGGTATAGATAGTCCCTCCCGGCAGCGGTTTACCGTCGCTGTTCTTCGGACCGGGAACCACGAGGGTCTTCCCCGCCTCACTCGGATTCGGATCTGAATACTTCGGATCATGAGTCGTGTTTTGGTCAGGCGGGTTCACCGTAAAGGTGAAGGTGGATGTTACCGGAGCTCCGTCCTCTCCGATAGCGGTGACAGTCACCGTCTGCGGACCGTTTGTCGGTTCCGTGGGAGTTCCGACGATCTTTCCTTGTGCCTGATCGTAGGTCAAACCCTTGGGCAAACCGGTAACTGTTATCGTACTGTTCGGATCTCGATGCTGCACCTGAATCGGAATAGCCGTCAGGGGTTCTCCCTGCTTTCCAACCTGGTTCAGTATCGGGGTAATCGTCGCCGAGGCTCTGGGTTTCTGCGTCACCGTAGCTTTGGCGACAGCCGTATCCTGGGTACCGTCCTTGTACTTGACGACAACTTTAATGTTGTAGTCCTGTGGGTTCGCGTCAAGTCCCGGCGTCATAGTGATGGCACCGGTGTTCTCGTCGACACTGACCCAATCCGGCATTCCGTCCGCCTTATAGAACTTGGTGCCGTCAGGCTTAGCCACGGTGTTGCCGCCCTTATCCTTGAAAATCGGAGAATTAGTGGTCTTGGTTTGACCTTGTTCGATAACCTCTGTTTCGCCGTAGATAGGATCTACCTCCGGTTTATATTCAGGTGTCACCACTTCGGTTTGACCGTTCACTTTCACTATGGCGGAGGCGGTTCCCTTGGAGCCGTCACCGTAGTTAATAACTACCGGTATCTCGTGGTTGCCGATAGTGGAATCCGTTGGAATAACCCAGGTGATGGCACCCGTGCTGGAGTTAATGGTTGCTCCTGTCGGAGCACTTGCTCCCAGAGTATAGGTGGTTCCGGTAGGCGGCGTACCTGCAGCGTTAGTAACCGTGTCCTTGAAAGTCGGCGCCGGAACCGTCACGGTGTCTATACCGCGAGTGCCTTCCTTAGTTCCGTCGTACTCGGGGGTGAGACGCTGCTGAGCAGTACATCCTTGAGCATCCACCGTTGCCGAGGCAGGAGTATCCGCGCACTTATCATTCTCGTCTTTAACCCCGTCACCATCACTGTCAGTATTCGGAACCGGATCCTTGGCATTCACGTGCACCGGCACCGTGACATCGTCGAAGGTACCGTCGGGATAGGTGACATGAATCACCGCGTTATAGTCCCCTGCCGGGGTGTCTGCCAGCGGTTTAATCGTCACCACTCCCGTATTGGGATCGACGGTAATCCAATCCGGACCGGAGGTCTTTGAGTAGTGGGTGCCGCTGGGAAGCGCACTATTGTCCGGGTTTTTAGGCGTGGGCAGCGTCTGGGTGTCTCCCTGGTCAACGGGCGTGGCGTCCTGATACTTCGGATCGTTGCCATTCGAAATCGATGCCACAGAAATCTTGGCATGAGCGCTGAGGGTGCCGCCTTTATCGGGGAAAGTCACTTTCACCGGAATGGACACATCACCCAACGCCTGATCCGCAGGCACATTCCACGTGATTGCTCCCGTGTTTGGATTCACCGTGATATCGCTCGCCTTCACGCCGCTGGGCAGGTGATCCGTGTCCAAAGCGTACTTGGTGCCGGTCGGCTCCGTGCTGGCAGCTCCGTTAATAGCGTTCTTGTACGTCGGAGCCGGGACAGTAACGCTGGCTCCCGGAGCGACCTTCTTCGAGCTATATTCCGGCAGGTACTTCTGGTTCGCGGCGCACCCGTCGGTATCTACCTTCAACCCCTTGATAGTGCCGGGGCAAACATCCTTAGTGTCATCTACCCCATCCTTGTCGGTATCCGGTTTGGGTGCCGGGTTAATAGTGATAGAGAAAGAAGTGGAAACTACTTTTCCATCTTGTCCTTTAACTTTCACCGTAACCGGGTAAGTTTTCGGGTTTTTTAGAGGATTACCAGCGCCATCTACCGGGTTAACCGTACCGGTAATGGTGCCGGTATTCGGGTCATAACCCAGCCCGTCGGGAAGCCCGGTGAATGTCGGAGGCTCCACTCCGTTAGCAATTTCTACCGGAATCGGGTTAATTGGCTGTCCGGCAGTCCCGCTTTGGTCAGCAATCGGCGTGATAGTAGCGGGTTTATCCGGAGGTGTAACCGTGTATTTGAAGGTCTCGGTTACTTCTCGACCGTCCAGACCTACAGCTTTAATGGTGACCACGGAGGGGTCGCCGCTCGGGCTGGCTGTCGTAGGAGTGCCGGTAATTTTGTTGGTCGCAGAATTGAAAGACAGCCCGTCAGGCAGTCCGCTCACTGTGAGGGTGCCGGTCTTGATGTTTTCTGCACTCACGGTTATAGGCGTGATTGCCTCTCCCGCCTTGGAGCTTTGATCGCCGGGTTTGGTGATGCTGCCAGCTGGAGGCGGTGTAGCTTTATTCACCGTAAATGGAACCTTTACGGTAGTGGATCCGGAATTATTCGGATAGGAAACCTTCACCGGAATCTGATAGGTGTTAGCCGGAGTGCCTGTAGGAATATTCCAAGTTACTTTGCCGGTATCTGGATCAACTGTAACCGTATCCTCGGTTACCCCGTCCGGCAGGTTGGTCTTGTCCAGGGAGTACCTGATACCCTCTACCGGCGGGGTGTCGCTGGGCACAGCACCAGCTGTCTGGTTATCTTTGAACTTTGGTAACCCGGAACTGGCCTTTGAGCCGGGATCTGCGGTTACCGCGTCATAGCTGGTATCGTACTGTTGCGCATAGGTACAGCCGTTAGCCTGCACCGTTTGCCCACTGGGGGTGTCTAGACATTTATCTTTATCATTCGCTACCCCATCTTTATCGTCATCTTGGGGAGCTTGGATTATGAAGGGCGCACTCGCCGGTTCTGAAATTTTGATGGTTCCTCCAGCTTTAAGTGGCTTGGAGTAAGTCATTTTCACCGGGACTGAGATGACGGTGCCGTCCTCACCGGCGGGGCTCTTCCAAGTAACTGCCCCCGTCGAAGGATCAATGGAAAAATCATCCACGTTTAGACCGGCCTCGGTCATCTTTGCCTTGTCGAGTTCGAAAACCGGGTTATAGCCTGCAGGCAAATACTTGAGTTTCTCTACCGGGGCAGTGTCTTTCTTGTCGAAAGTAGGAGCCGCAGAAGTTGCTTCCACGCCCACCTTGGTTTTGGTTTGCTGGTAGTTGGCATCGTAATCCGGCACCACCGCAAGGAAGGAATCGGTACCTAAAACTACTACGTCTTTCCCGTGCTCATCTACCGAGGTCAACACCGCGTTATACACAGTGTTTTCCTTCAAATCTGCAGGAACTTTAAACGGGCAAGACTCCAAAACCCCGCTGTTGTCAGCTGTTAGCTCGCAGTGTCCTACCTGCTTCTCACTGGGGTCGTACCAGGTGATTCTATATTTATTGCTATCAATCTTATTGGCAGGAGCCAGCCCCTCGGTAGAGGTGTTTACCGTGCTGCCTGGGGTGGCGGCATGGGTGCTGGTGTCATATTCCAAGACATCAAAATAGGTCTCTACCGGCACCAATCCCAGATTCAAGTCGTCCCACTGTTCATTGGATCCGGCGTAATTACCGGTGACACCGAACGGCTTGAACATAGCCGCGCCTTGGCGGGTGTCAAAGAAATTATTGCCGCGCCACGGATCCATGTACCCGATACCATCTGGCTTATCAACCAAAGAAACGTTCAAATAGTCCCAGTTCACGTGCTTCTGGTCATTCCTGCCAATCCCTTCCCAGAATCCGGTGTCGGGATCAGGCGCAACCTCGCCGCAAGTTCGTCCCGCCGGAACCGTCTGACAGCTGCGCTGGTTATTGCCCCAGCTGCCGTTGAACTGCAACGTGTATTTGCCATCTGGTCCGGTAGTGGCCTGCACGGTTTCTGCAATCCACTGACAAGATCCCGTACCGAGACGGATTTGTTCCTGGATGTATTTTTGCAAGTTGGCTTCATCTTGGGCAACCCACCGGCTCCTATCCGGAGTGGTGGAGGCGGAGGCGCGGAAAGTGTGATTCTTGAAAAGCCCGGTTTTGTTGTCGGCGTAATACGTTTCAACTTGTTTAACGGCACAATCGCTCAGGTAAGACGCCTGCACCTTCTGACCCCGTACCAGCTTGTCACCGTCAGGATTATTTAAATCCACCCAACGCGCCGAGCCCACGCCCTGTACCCAGTTCCAGTAGACCTTGCCGGAGATATGACCCCCTCGCGAACCCGACAGGGTGTTGGTGGTGTTGACGGGGGTGACGGAAGTCTTGGTGGGGTCTTGTTTCTCCACAAAATAGGTGTCCGCGCCCTGGACACCGTAGGTGTTGCCCCAATAGGCTTTGCCGGTGGAATCCTGCACGTATCCGTCCGGGGAGGGACGCTGACCGTATCCCCAGAATTGGTTGAGTTTGTCGCGATCCGGGTTGATAACCCAAATCTGGATTTTTTCGTTATACATTCCCCCCGGATGCAAACCGACTTCACCGTCAAAAGTACGTTTCACCCCATTAACATCGGTGTAGGGCAGCATTTTTATCTTAAAATTACCGTTGACATCGGTGGTGCCCTTGTATATGGGTGATGACCATCTACCTTTGGACTTAGAGCCTTCGCTCCACTGGGCGTACACCGTCACATTCGCCAGTCCGACCCCCAAGTCTGCGGTGGCAGAAATATTACCGGTAGACGGTACTGCCAGCAGTTTCTTGACGGAACCGGAGACGGTTTTGGCTTCTGTGGTAGACTGCGAGGAATCGATGGCCTGCTCAAACTTGGGCGGCACAGCCGCATATGCCCGCGGCGAAGAACCTGCCATAATCACGGCCAACCCGCACATCAGCGTCAGAGACACTGCCGCACACGTAGCATAGATCTTTTTCATCAGCACAGAACCCTTTCCAGGTACTGCGTGGCGGGCTAGCGTAGTCTTGCGGTAATGATTCATTTGAGTCTCCCTTGATAGGTGTACGTTCCAAACCCGAACTCAGATTGAGGCTATAACACACATCCATTTTACCGGAAAATTGGGGTTAAGTAAGGGGTAAAGGACAAATTGTGTGTCTGGGGGGTTAGTCCCATGTGTTGTTGTAGGGGGTGGTGTGGTGGAGTTCGTTGCAGATGATTGCGTCGCCCCATCCGGGGAGGTTTCTTTGGGTGATGTGTAGGTTTTCCTGGTTTAGGTAGTATTCCTCGAGTTGCGCATCCGTAGGCATTATTTTCAGGATTTCTGCTGGAGTCGCGGGGTTTTCGATGTGGTGGTAGCACCACCAGAAAACCGCTTTGATTCGCCTGGCCAGGCTCATTCCGCGGTGGTCTTTGAGCATGGCACGGAGTTGAGCGTTTATCCCGCCTTCGATCTGGTTGTTCATTGCTGGTAGGCAGGTCAGGGTCTGGTCTGCGAGGTCAGGATCGAGATAGGTGAACAGGTTACCGGATTTTATGAGCCTAATTAGCGAGTCCCGGGCGCGAGCGAGTTTCTCGTGGGTCAAGCATCTTGTGCCGTATTCGTTTATGGTTTCCTCCGCGAGGAAGGCTTCCCATTCCAGGCACCAGTTGTTGAACCCGACCAGCCATTGTAGAGATTCTTCCACGTTATGGACATGTAACAGGTCGCGTACTATTCTCCCGAGTTGTTTCCCGGCTGGCAGCTTCGGATTCATGGTGATGTAACGTCGTACCTGCATAAACGCGTGATATGTGCAACGCTGGACCTGCGTGCCAGGCCAAGAAGCTGCTCTAGCGGTTTTGAAACCTGACCCACCATCGCTCACGACTAGAAGCGGGGGCGCTATCCGATCCAGCAAGGCTTTCCACGCGTTAATGTTCTCGTTCCTAGCCACATACCAGCCCAACACATGCTGACGAGTACAGGCAATCAAAACCACGGCCTTGCGCCCCAGATAAATCCCGTCGACAAACACCACGTCATGAACCTCGTCCACGATCGGAGAGAACGGCCATAAACACCAGAACTTAGCTGCATGACGACAAAACGTCCGGCCCGCTCCGGGCATGTCTTTCTGCCGCTGACGCGACAACAGCCAGCTCAGGAAACGATTAAGCTCTTTAGCAGAGTTATCAATCTTTCCGACCTGAGACCTTCCACACTCCTTACAACGCCAACGCTGAGAACCAGAAGAAGTCTTTCCATTACGTTTCAAAAAAGTATTACACGCCGGGCATTTCACCATATTCATGCCAACAGCATGAACCAACCAACTTTCAACCCGACTTTCCCCCACCAACACAAGCAAAACACAAGAAAACAGACACACAATTTGACCGACCCCAAAGTTCAGCCAAACCAACTATCAACCCGACTTTAAGGCCCTACCACAACAAAAAACCCGGATAAAAAACACACAAATTGTCCTTTACCCCTGTGTTGTTGTAGGGGGTGGTGTTACCTGCACAGCGAGAACCCGCTCCAGCCCCACGAACTCACCCGACCCAAGCACCTAAACCCCCAACCAAAACCCGAAATCAAAGAACCCAAGCCAGGACCAGCCGAATGGGACATCGGCATAGAACTCACCCGCACCGACTACCACCCAGACATCTCAATCCGCAAAGGATGGGCAGACCACTCACACTAACGACACGCCCGGCAAAAGACACACAAAATGTTACTTAACCCGATTATCGCCTATGATGCCAAACAACTTGAAAGGCTCGAGCCGTTATCCGCGCTACAATTGCTCGGGACGTTCTCAAGCCTCAATAATAACATATCACCGCAGCGGGGGAAAAGTCAAGAGTTGAAACCGCAAACTAGGCAGGATCTAGCGGATAGCCTGAAAACTCGGCTAGAGGCTAAGAACAGGACACTTCCCGAAAAGAGTATCGGGGAGCGGAAGCCTCTTAAGCGAGGATTCGGTCTCTGATGGATAGTGTTCCTTCAACCTGGCTTCGGCTAGGTCGAAATGGAACGCGAAACGGAACTGATTTTTTTCGGCCATGTCGGTATTGGTTTTATGCGTAGATTCGCTCCGGGAAGTGCTCTTGGACGATTTCTATGTAGTCGATGGGGTCGGTGCCGCGCTCGTATGCAGTAAGGGAGCGTATGTTTTTCATGACCCATTTCTGCTTGGAGAGCATGGACAGCGAGAGGCATTGAGACTCTACCCGGTTATCTTCGTTGGCTTTCCACGTGCCCCGAGCCAGACGAGTTAGACCATAACGCTGAACATTCTCATCCACACACTCATACAGGGCGTCAACATCGTAACCGTTACATGCAGCCTTCTCAGGGTCAAATTCGATTGTAAAACTCCAAGGCATAACATCCGTCATCGCAATCACCTCACGAAAATCGACTTCCACAGTGATAAAAACATTCTACCGTACCGATTTTGCCCTCCCTCTCAGCATTCTTGCCAACTCCCACCAGAAGCCGCGTTGAGCAGAGTCAAGAGGGGTTGCCAAGCGCGGCGCCCCCTCAAACTCCCCCCCAGCGCAAAAATGAATCTACCCCAACCAATCGTGGGGTTAGGTAGCGTCTTCCGGACTTGGTGCAGTGCCTCACCTCACTGCGAGGTTACGAACGTGAGGCAAGTTTTAGGACGTTTGAATGGGAAAGATTTTATCTTGAAGGACGCTTTTTACCCCGGCCAGGTGATGATGTACCTTTCGACTTTCTTTCCTCAAGTTTCGCCTTAACCGCTTCCGCAATATTTTTGGCAACATCCTCAAGGGACTGCGGAACACCAGGCGCGTCACTCTGTAGAGCTTGTTCAGGCATTGTATGCTGCTTATCTACTGTCTGTGCCCTCAGGTACTCCAGCACGTCGTAACGCTCTCCGATTTGAGTAAGTGTCGCACCTCGCGCACATGATTGGAACCACGAAAACTGGTCTTGTAAATTGTCCAATATGTTGTAAGCATCAAAATAAGTCATAGGTTCAACAGATTCATACCCTGAGTACTGTGTATGAGTGAAACCGTTTGCTTCCAGGAATGAGCGAATATCCGCCCAAGCCAGTTTATACCCGGAAGGTGATCGTGATGGATACAGTTCCTTCAACCTGGCTTCGGCTAGGTCGAAATGGAACGCGAACCGAAGCCTCCGATTTTGCTCATCCATTAACAGTTAACAACCTATGCATAGACGCGTTCTGGGTTGCGTTTCCTTAGAGCTGCAATTATGTCGATGGGGTCGGTACCGCGTTCATAGGCTGTAATTGAGCGCACATTCTGCATAACCCATTTCTGCTTGGAGAGCATCAACAAAGAGAGGCATTGAGATTCCACCTTTTTACTCTCGTTAGCCTTCCACGTGCCACAAGCCAGACGAGATAGACCGTAGCGCTGCACATTCTCATCCACACACTCATACAGAGTGTCAACATCGTAACCGTTACGCGCGGCCTTCTCAGCGTCAAACTCGATTGTAAAACTCCAAGGCAAAACATCCGTCATCGCACTCACCTCCGATTGCATGTTCTTCCCCTCGTATTCAATTCTACCAGTTTTGAGTCAGTTTACCGAGGACTCATCCTCCGCCGACGTCGCCGACGTTGCTGGCAATGCTGGCAAAGCAGAGTATTTCCGTTATTTGGGTTGACTGCGCTAATTGTAACGGTTACTATCTGTTACATGGATATGTCTACTCTTTCAGAGGCGCAGTTGTGTGTTCTGGGCAGTGATTTGCGTAGGGAACGGTTGCGGCGCAGGGGTGCGTGGCGGAGCTGTGTTTGGTGTGGGGATTCTTTTTTGGGTAGGAGTGATGCCCTCTATTGCTCAACTCGGTGTCGGGTAGCTTCTTTCCGAGCGAAGGGATAAACGTGCAAAAATGTGATTTGCGAACTGTAGGGTCTCGCCGCTATGGTGCTTTGTCTCCGTTGCGGTATCCGGGCGGCAAGGCGTCTTTGGCTGGTCTGTTCACTGACCTGATTAAGACGCTTGACAGTCAAATTTGTTGTTATGTGGAGCCGTATGCTGGAGGTGCTGGTGCGGGTATCGCGCTGTTACGTGAGGGGATAATAGATCAGTTAGTGATTAATGATATAGATCCAGCAGTTTGTTCTTTCTGGAAGGCTGTTACCGATGAAAATAATCGAATGTTGGAGCAAATCGCAAAGGTTCCGTTGACTATAGAGGAATGGAAGCGGCAGCGTGATATTTACCGTAATCCAGGCGCTAGGATTGGATTCGAGCTTGGGTTCGCGTTCTTCTACCTTAACCGCACGAACAGGTCTGGGATTCTTACTGGTGGCGTAATCGGTGGAATTCAGCAGGAGGGGCGCTACAAGATTGACGCGAGATTCAACCGGAAAACACTCATCGAGAGAGTGTCTGCTCTAGATGATTATCGCGACCGGATAGTGGTAACGGCCAATGATGGCAGAACTGTGATTAGGAAATATGCAGACAGGACGGATACGTTCATGTACATTGATCCTCCATACGTAAAAGCTGGCGCGAAACTGTATTTGAACTCGTTTGACGGACGTGACCACATAGCCCTATCGAACATCATTAAGGAATTAGATCCGCCCCACTGGCTGATAACATACGACGATTCCTCGCTAATCAAGGCGCTATACCGCGACTATCCGCAAGGGCTGCTGGAACTTTCTTATTCCGCGAATCGAAAAACTCGCGCTGAGGAACTCCTCGTTGCCTCTGCTAAGGTTGCTGCGGTGATGCGACAGCTTGACTCTTGTTCTGCTCAATCTGCTTGAGTAGGAAGACTATGACGGGGCAAACCTTTCCCCATGCTATAAACACTTCTTTTTTGCTAACCGGAAAATTTTTGTCATGTGTGATGGCGTTAAACCATCCTACTGACCCATCTTTTTTCGGATTTTGGTCAACGAGGACATTAATTTCGTTTTTAATGCCTTTTGTGTTGCCTAATTCTTTTTGTAAATCAAGTAAGTCTCCTGCGAGGGTTTTATCTTGTTTCAAGGATTTATCGTCTTTTGAATCCAAATAGAGTTTTATAATTGTTTCGAGTGCTGATCTCATAAGAATTGAAGTTGCTATTGGAAAATTCTTGATGTTAATGCGCCCTAGTTCCTCGAATCGAGATTTCATGTTCAGCGAAAGTAAATTGAAATCAATATCGTTAAGGTTGAGAGTGTCTGCATCTTGTTGACGTCTTGGTGGTTTACTGCTCGTCGTCGATTTGACATTACTCCCCTGTGTATCCGCCTTATCCTGAGGTGCTAATGAGGAGTCATCTGGCAGGGATGGGGCATCTGCCTGTGACTTAGGCGTGGTTACCGTTTCCCCTTTTAGCAGTGCGTAGAACTCGGGGCACTTCAATTCTCCATTAGCTTTAAATTCTTTTGAACGAGTGGTCAACTCCTTGTTCATGAACTTTGTTAGCAAAAATTGGAGGGATTTGATTTTAGCTTTAGGAAGTTTTCGGGCTATTTCCTCAATTGTTTGGTCTACAGGTTCTAGTAGTCCGTCTTTGCTAAAAGATACACCTATAGTTGATGCAATAGCTTTCTTGTTGTAGGCGTACTCAAATACCGACATGGAGAGGTCTGTGCTTGATGCGTATTCTTTCACCCTCGAATCAGTAAATGGTACGTTTCTGATGAACCTCCTCATCACCGCCATTTTGATGAATCTGACGACATCTATCCCTGGATATTTTGCTTTCAACATTTCAACTGTCGTTGTATCGTCTAACAGCGAGTAGTAGTAGTTAGCTTGTTGGTCTAGGCTCCATGCTCGTTTGGATTTGCCGGTGTGGAGACTGGCTATATATGCTGCTACTTCCTTCTTACTGGGTGATACCATTACTCTGATTTCAGACGGAAGATCCTCCGCTTCTTCCTGAAACTGGTTGAGAAGTTTATCCAGCTTTTCTTGGTGGGACGGAACAACTGACGGATTATTCAAAGCCTTAAGTGCACTGACTCTCCTGTTTCCTTCTACTACGACGTAGGTGCCTTTGTTTTGCGGGTCGGGATAGACGACGGGCACCTCGTTGTCAAAGTACCCGTTTCGTAATATTTTCTCAGCAATCTCCATCACGTCCTCAGACACGAACAAATATTTGAGCGCATCTGCGTCATCGGCACTCGGAGTTGGCACCCGATAATTTTCCAAGTCAAGACAAATGTCACTCAACAGTACTTCTTTTATCGGCAGGGGCGTGTATGCCATGACGTGTTCCTCATCCCTTCTTGTGACCTTTGGTGATAGCTATGAGAGCTGCACCTAACTGAGCCATAGTCCTTTAATTCTAGCTCACCTTGTAGAACACTTCATGGAGTGCCGTGTCTAGTCGTTGCGAACTATGCGGTTCGCCTCGGGTACGCGTTGATGCAGCGCGCCGGTTACAACCGCTTCAATGTATCCATCTCGGGAAACTTCGCCTCGTTCTCGACGGACGGACAGTTCAATTTGTCCTTTACCCCAAAACCCTGTTTCCAAGCCCGTGTTTTCAGCAAAAAGAAACCCCCTGAACCGAGCAAAGAGGCAGTTCAGGGGGTATTTATTTAGTAGCGGGGGCCGGATTTGAACCGACGACCTCCGGGTTATGAGCCCGGCGAGCTACCGAGCTGCTCCACCCCGCGTCAAGCGACCCGTACACTTTACCAGTTCTGAGGTTTTACCTCAACTTGGAGGGCGTCACGGGTCGAGGTCACAAGCCCGTTGCGGCACTTTCCGGGGCCGCTGGAGGTTTTCCGCGGCCGGCCCTTACCGCGTCAGCTAACGGATTTCCGGGGTTGCGGACGGGCGCTGGCTGCCGCGGAGGCTTTCGCCTTGGGACTAGCCGCGGAAGCTTTCACCTTGGGGCTAGCCGCCGGGGTCGCTGCGCCGCTGGGCTGGGTAGTCGTTGGGACGCTCGGCTGGGAGGTGGGCGTGTCGCCTGGATTCGCCGGCTGGGTCGCGTCAGGAGCCGCCGGCAGCCCACCGCCTACGGTCAAAGCCTGCTGCAGCTGTTGCTTCAGCTCGGTTTGCGCCTTGCCATAGGCTTCCCAATCGCCCGCTTTCATAGCCGCGTCCGCGTCATCCATCGCCTTGCGTGCGCCTTGCAGAGCCGCCTGGAGCTGCTGCTCGGGCGTCAAACTCGGTGCGGCGGGATTCTCGCCATTGCCCTGGGCCCCAGCTCCCGGCACTTCATTTTCGGAAGTCTGCACCCCGGCGTCGCCGCCAAAGAGCTGATCGAGGGAAGCCTGCAGAGTCGGGGCGAATCCAATCTTGTCACCGAACGATGTCAACACGAAGCGCAGCAACGGATACGTGGTACCGGATTGGGCCTGGACATAGACCGGCTGGACATACAACAAACCCCCGCCCACCGGCAAGGTCAGCAGATTACCACGAACGACCTCGGTGGACTGCTGAGACAGCAGGTTCAAGGTCTGCGAAACCGTATCGGTGGTCTTGAACTTATTGGACACCTGGCCCGGACCGGGAACCGCCAGGTCCGAAGGCAGGGACAGCAGCCGCAGCTTGCCGTACCCGTCACGCACTTTGCCGGGCTTTGACCCCGTTTCCGAATCCACCGTCAAATACCCGGTCAACACGTTTCGGTCTGACTGACCGTAGGGAATGTAAGTCGAGTACAGCGAGAACTCGGTCGATTCCTGACCGGGAGCTTTCATGGTCAAGTAGTAGGGAGGCTGCAACGCCGACAGGACGGTTTGCGAACCCTCGTGAGTCGGGTCGTCAGGCAACTTCCAGAAATCCGAACCGGAATAGAACGAACGCGGATCGGTCGTGTGGTAGCGCGCGATGAGGTTTCGCTGTACCTTGAACAGGTCCTCGGGGTACTTAAAGTGCGCCATCAAATCGCCGGAGACCGAACTCAGCGGCTCAATCTGGCCGGGGAACACTTTGCCCCAAGCGTTGACGATGGGGTCTTTCGCGTCCCACTGGTACAGGTGAACCGAACCGTCATAGGCGTCAACCACGGCTTTCACGGAGTTGCGCATGTAGTTCACGTTATTCATGACTTGGTAGCCATAGCCGATGTTGCGCGAATCCGAGATGGAAGTGTTCAAATCCATGTGGTTTGAATATGGGTAAGAGTTCGAGGTCGTGTAACCGTCAACGATCCACACCACCCGTTTCGGGGTTTTCGGGTCGCCGTCCATGTCCACCACCGCGGGATAAGCCCGCGAATCCAGGGTCAGGTACGGAGCGACTTTCGCCACGCGCTGTTCGGGAGAACGGTAGAACAGGATTTGTGAGGAGCTATTGACCTGTTGGGAAAAGAAAATCTCAGAAGAGCGGAACTTGAGGGCATACATGAGCCTCTCCCACAAGTTGCCCACGCTCGGCCCGCCTTTACCCGTGAAAGTGTTGTTAACGCCCTTGTCCTGAGTGACATCAGAGGGGTAATCAAACTCCCGTTTCGGCGCACCCTTCGGTGCTCCCACGATGGAATAATCCGGCGAGAACTGGCCGAAGTAAATCCGCGGCTCGTACTCGCCCAGCTCACCCTGGGAGGGAATACCTTTTTCCCAGAAGGCCGGTGAGCCGTCCCCTTCGACCTTGGAACCGTAAGCGGTGACGACCCCGAAGCCGTGGGTGAACACGGTGTGCTGGTTGACCCAAGACTTTTGGGAATCACCCAACTGGTTCGTATCTAGCTCACGCACCGCAATCACGGTGTCTTGAGCCTTACCGTCGATGGTGTAGCGGTCCACCGCCAGGTTGGAGGCAAAACGGTAGTATTGCCGGTTTTGTTCCATCTGGCCAAAAGTGCGGGACACGACCGAAGGGTCCAGCAAACGTATCGAGGCGGTAGATTCGCTGTCCGAGCGGAGCTGGCCAGCGGTTGCCTCCGTGGTCGCTTTGTAGGTTTCTTCCTTTACGTCAGCGATTCCAAAGGCGTCACGAGTCGCTTTGATGTTGTGAGCGATGTAGGGCGCTTCGAGTTCCTGGGCGGACGGATCGACTTGGAACCGCTGCACCAGCCACGGGTAAAGCCCGCCCACCAGCAGCGAGGACAGCACCATGACACCGACCCCGGTAGCGGGAATGACCCAAGACTTCCGAAATGCCCCGATGATGAACAACACGGCGATGACCAGGGAAATCCCCACCAAAATGTTCTTGGCCGGCAAGACGGCATGAATATCGGTGTAGGACGCCCCCGAAAACTTATCGTGCACCCCCAGCAGCAGCACGAACCGATCCAGGTAGTAGCGCAGACCGATGATAGCGGCCAGGATAGCCAGCAAAACTGAGATATGAATCCGGGTGCGGTTGGGAATCTCAGCAATCTTGGTGGACAGGTTGCCCTGCAGGTAGTAGCGAGCCAACGTAAACAGCCCAGCGGTCACCACCACGTAGAACAGCAGGGTGGTCAGCTCGGAAAACACCGGCAGCGAGAACACAAAGAATGAAGAATCCCTGGCAAAAATGGGATCCTTGACCCCGAAGTTACTCCGGTGGAACCACGCGGCGAACAGCTCCCACTGCGAAATCAACGGGGTGGCCACCATCAGGCCCACCACCAGCGGCAAAACCACAATCAGGAACTTGCGCCACGGCTGCAAAGTATCGTGCAGGGCTGCCACTGCGGGACGCTCGGAGCGGCGGGTGGCACGCCGGAATTCTTCTTCCAAGTCCGCCGTGTCAAAGACGGTGTCGAACTCGGCGTCCAGGTCAATAATCTTTTCCGAGCCGGAGGGTTTATCAGCGCCTTTACTGTCAGCCGACTTTTCCCCAGGATAGAGCGTTTCGTCATTCGGCTGGTCCGGTTTTTCCTGTTTACCGGCGTCCGAGGCAGTTTTTTCGCCCTCACGCTGAAGCTTGCGTTTCGCCGCATCCATCTTGCGTTCCGCGTCGCGGCGTTTCTTAGATTTGTTGCGCTGCGAGGCATCGGGACTCGCCTGCCCCGCAATCATCAAGTTAACCCAGGTCACCACGGCCGCCAGCAGCATCGCCACAACCACCAGGCCAATGCGCCAACCCCAGGCTGTCAACACCACGGAAATCCGTCCGAGCTGCTGATACCAAGCCAGTTCCGCCCAAACTTTGGACATGACCCCAACCACGGCGATCAGCACCGCGATAATCGCGATGACTATCCCCAAAGTCTTGTTTCCGCCCCGGGGGCCGGGATTCGCCCCACCAGCGGCGGGACGCGGCATACGGGGCGGCTGCATTCCGCCCGGACCGCGCGAGGCACCCCCCGGAGGACCGGCGAAAATATTGCCAAAGAACGAACCGTTGGAGGGATGCCCTGTACTCACTTAACACCTCAGTTTCGAATCGGTTACTCAAGTGCCATCTTTCCACAAAACCCCGGTGTTCTTCCATTCGGGAATTTTTTTCGTCTCCACTCTCCGCTCGCCTAGCCAGTTCCCCGAAGTTTCAACTTTCGATGGGATAATGGAAATCATGAGTGAACCGAGCAACCCTTTGACGAATTTTCCCGCCGGAACCGTAATGGGCATGTCCTTTACCCCCGATGGGAACGCCCGCCCGAACCCTGCTGGGGACGAGCCTGAGCCGTCGGCATCTGAACAGGTTCCCGTCCCGGCGGAGATTCCTGCGATAGTGCGGGTGGTGTGGGAGATTGACGCCCACGCCGAGCCGCTGCCCCAGCTGCAAACCGGTCAACTCTTTACTCTGCACAAGACCGGGGAGGCCGCCGAAATGTTGACGGGCCGGGCCCCGGATGAGCTGGTCGCCGAGATGCGCCACACCGCCGAATCATACCCGGAATCGTTGACGGCGCTACCTTTCCAGTTGCCCGATGATGGTTTGGATTTCTTAGCCCAGCTGGGACGCGTGGTGTGGAGCGACGAAATCGAAGGCGTGGCGGTGCTCTATGAAACGGACGCCATGCTGACCGCCGCGGACATGGCTGAGGCTCCCGCTGACCCCCAGGAACGTAAGGCTTTCCTGGAGAAAAAGACTGCCGGTCAGGAACGAGCCCGTTTTGTCGTGGCCGCCACCCGCACCGAAGCCTGGTCGATTGTTCACCCGCACTTCGACACCGACCCGGAGCATATCGAACAGGGCCCGGCCTTGGTCGCGGATTTGTTGCAACTCATCACCAACGGCATCAACGGCGAGCCCCATCCCGCCTCTTGACCTGCACTAACGCTGGCCAGACCCGGTTTAGTGCCTGCTGGAACGCCGCAACGTGGCACTGCGCCGGGGCCAAAACGGTGCCAAGAAACGGCACGCCTCGCGCTCTTGGGCGGCTCCGTCGCGACGGGCTTTGGCAAAAGACACGATGAGCCGGCTGCGCGCCCGCGTCACCCCGACGTAGCACAAACGGCGTTCTTCCTCGATGGCCGTGGCGGTTTTTGCCAAGCTAATAGGCAGCCACCCTTCGCTGGCTCCCGCCAGAAATACGACTTCCCACTCGAGTCCCTTTGCCGAGTGCAGGGAAGCTAACGTCACGCCGCCAGGTTCGTCATCCTCCGTGCCTGTCCCGCCCTCCGCGGTTGCTCCCGCTAGGTTCGTGACCCGGTCCTTGATTACGAAAGGAATTCGTTTCGCCCCCAACGCCACCCCGAACAGCGCGGCTTGGGCGTTGGTGCGGAACAGCACCGCAATCTGGCTGGGTTTCAGGCCCTCCGTCAGCAGGCCTTGAATGCGGCGGGCGATTTCCTTGGCCTCGGTTTCGTCGTCCGGCGCCGCGAACCAAGACACCGCCGGGCCGGTTTCGCGTTGGGACACCAGACGGACGGTACCGCCCAGGGGCTTGCCGTCCGCCCCTTTTGCCTGGGCCAACACCTGATTCGCCAAGTTCACAATCTGAGGGGTGGAGCGATAGTCCCGAATCAGTTCCACGACTTTCGCTTCGGGATAAGTTTGGGTGAACTCGGTCAAATATTCCGGGCTGGCGCCGGCAAAAGAGTAGATGGTTTGCGCCGCGTCCCCCACTACCGCCAGGTCGCGACGGCGGCCCAGCCAGCTCATCAACAGGTAGTTTTGCAGCGGCGAAACGTCCTGATATTCGTCCACCACGAAGTAGCGGTACTGGTTGCGAATCGCCCGCGCCACGTCCTCGCGCTCATCCATCATGCCCGCGCACAGCAGCAAAATATCTTCAAAATCCAGCTGTCCGGCCTCTATTTTCACGTCCTCATAGGCGTCCAGCAGCTGCGCGACCCGCTCGGTACTCACATCGGCTACGGCTTCGCGTCCTGCCGCCCGTGCCGCCGCAGCGTAGTGCGACGGGTCCACCAGCGAGACTTTTGCCCACTCGATTTCCCCGGCCAACGCCCGCACCTGCACTTTTCCGAGGTCCATTCCCAGGCGTGTCCCCGCCGCCGTTACCAGGGTCGCTTTCAGCCCGGTCAGGTCGGGCATAGTTCCCCCCATAACCTGCGGCCAAAAGTACCTGACCTGCGCCAGCGCCGCGGAGTGAAAGGTGCGCGCCTCGATCTGTCCCACTCCCAAGCCTTCCAGCCGGGTTTTCATCTCTGCCGCGGCTTTTTGGGTAAACGTCAACGCCAACACGTTTTCCGGATTGACCTGTCCGCTGCGCACGCCGTAGGCGATGCGATAGGTAATCGCCCGAGTTTTCCCGGTGCCCGCCCCCGCCAGCACACACAGCGCCCCGTGCTGGTGCTGGGCGACTTCGCGCTGCTGTTCGTCCAGTTCATCGAGCAGTTGCGCAGCGCTGAGTTCCGCGCCGGACGGTGCAGCGTGGGGTTTGGTGTTCACGTTTACCTCCTCTCGATTCCGCGTTTCATTGCTCCCCCAAGTTTCCCACGCAGGACGACAAGGCACGAAACCGAGGGTCTGTCCAGCGCGGATACGAAGTTATCCACAAGTGCCGGATTGCTATTTGAGTTTATTATATATCTTTTGAGATGCTTTGAATAGAGGTGAGAGTTTATGAAACTAAATGAGGGTATTCACTTAGTTAGACTGCCTGATGGTTCAGTCGAGCTGTGCGCCGGTCTGGAAACCATGTTTTGTTTTCCGCAGTGTTCCGAAAAGGATTTCCAGCTGCTGCAACGCCTGGTGGCGGGCTGTACCCGCCCGGATTTGTCCGACTTTGCCAAAGCCTGCCGCATTCCTCTGACCAGGGTCTCGGAAATCCTGCGGACCTTGGTTGATGCCGAGTTGCTGCAGCTGCGCAGTCCCCGTCTGTACGGCGGGCCCGACGATGGGTTTTGGTCACGAGTGGGGGGCGCCAAGATGCGCCGTGCCTACCTACATCGCCAGGAACAGTGCGTTTCTCTCAATCGCGCCGACCGCATGGCACAACTGCTGGCCGTGGAACTGGGCGCCGCCGGTATCGGCAAGATTCAAGTCCCCGCCACCACCCGCAGTACCGAACCGGACTTGGAAACCACTCTTGACCCGCGACACACCATGAAAGACCTGGTGGAACAGCGTCTGCGACATGCCGCGGTGACGACCCGGCGAAGCTCGGTGGACTTGGCGGTGCTGTTCAGCTGGGGTATTCCTGACCCGGTAGCGGCACAAAAAGCGATGCAGTCCACTCAGCCGTTCCTGGCGGTGGTGGCGGGTCATGATTTTGTCGAGGTCGGGCCGCTGGTCGTGCCCGGTCTGACGCCGTGCACGTCCTGTATCGCCCTGCACCAGGCCACAGAAGTGGCGCACCTGGCAGAACGCGCCGCGAACCTGCACTGGGCGGCGTTTCCGCGGGTGGAAACGGCATTGGCAGGAGCGGGGGCGGCGCTGGCTACGACGCAAGCCTTGGCGTTTCTGGATTGCCGCGCCCTGCACCCCGGTGATGTCACGCGTATCTCGGTGGATGGAACGGTCACGACCAGGCACTTTGAGTCTCACCCGGAATGTGACTGCAGCTATCTTCCGGTCAATCTCGACGTTCCCCCAGAACCGGCGTTTGCGAAGCGGGCGCGCGCGGTGGCAGCCGCCTGACTAGGCTTCAGGAGCGGGATGCTCCGGGCTGTCCGGGTCCTTCCCGTGCCCGAAACCCTCGGGCGAATCGGTGTCGGGACGGTCTTGTGACACTTCCGCGTCCCCCTCCGAGTCGATACCGGGCTCCAGTCCTTTGGCGTATCCCAAAGTCCCTTGCAGCATGGCCTCCAAATCGGCCTCCAGCTGGTCTTTCGGACCTTCTCCGGCCAGGCGGGCCACGAACTCGTCGGGGGCGTCGAAGTCGCTTTCCTCCGGCAGCAGGTCCGGGTGGTCCCACAAACCTTCCGCTCCGGCTTCCCCGAGCTTGGCCACCAGTTTGGACCACAAGGCGCTAGCTTCGCGCAACCGTTTGGGTCTAAGTTCCAAGCCGATGAGGGCGGCGAACGCTTTTTCGGCCGGACCTCCGGTGGCGCGGCGCCGATTCATCATCTCTCGCAAGGCTCCCATCTGGGGTAACGTCCCTGCCAGGCAGCGCGTAGTCACCATGTCGACCCAGCCTTCCATAATCGCCAGCAGGGTTTCCAGGCTTTGTTTCGCGGCGGTTTGGTTATTGGTCTGGCTGGGAGTCAGCACGCCTTGCGCGATGAGTTTGTGCAGGGCGTCTTGATCCATCGGGTTCAGGCCCTGCAGGGCCGACTCCATCGCCTGCAAATCGAAGCTGATGTCCCTGGCGTAGTCCTCAATCGCTTTGGTGACGTGCATCCGCAGCCACGGCACGGCGTGATAAAGCCGCACGTAGGCGGCCTCGCGAGTCGCCAGGAAAGTCAACACCGGCTCGACATCCAGGCTGATGTCGGCAGCGAACTTTTCCACGTTTTCCAGCACTATCGCCGCTTGGTTCGCCTCTCCAATCGGCAGTCCGATGTCGGTCGAGCCGAAACTCTCGGCCGCCAAGGTCCCCCAAGCTTGGCCAAACTGCAGCCCGAACAGGTTGGAACTCAAAACCCCCAGCAAGGAATCCAGGTTCAGCGACGCCGGGTCGCCGTCCTTGGAAAACAACCCCATCAGATTTTGCAGTTCGGGCGGACCGGAAGAAATCTCGACATGCAGGTCGCCGTCCGCTATATGCTCAGACAGCGCCTGTTTCATTGACTCAGAGGTTTTGGCAGCCACCGGGGTAACCAAGATTTTCCAGACTTCAGACGAGGCGTCCAGCCACTTCGCCGCGGACAGGGCGGTATAGCTTGCGGGCGGCGGGGTGAGCGAGGTGACCGGGTCGAGGCGCAAGTTCGCTTCAGACAAAACTTGACGCACCCGGTCGGCATCCGCGGCAGTGACCACCCGAGTTGCCCCACCCAGACGCCCCAAGGCAGTCATGCGGGCCAAGTCCCAGTTCACCGGCTCATCGGAACTGGACAGCAGGGACTGCAGCGGGAAAGCAAAAACCCCTTCCCCGCCGGAAAACGCCGAGAACGGGGTGCCGGAACGGAGCTTTTCCTCCATCTCGCGGGCTTTTTCCTCGCCAAAGACCTGGCGCAGCATTTCAGCCCAGTCAGGCATCTCACTTTCATCCATGAGACTATAGTAACCGTGATGAACACCGATGCGCTGGATAAGGGAACGGATACGCCTGTACCCGAAGTTTCGCTGACACCCGAATCTGGAACTGATACACCGCCAGAATCCCCTTCTGACGCACCCACTCGTACCCGCTCCCGATGGTCTTTGAGCCGTTGGGTCCTGAGCTTTGCCCTCATCGTCCTGGGGGTGTATTTCCTGTTCATCTATTCCTATCCCGTGGTCATCAACTATCCGGGACCGACCTTTGACGTGCTGGGTAAGGACTCTAAGCAAACCCCCCTCATCGAAGTGAAAGGCGCGAAAACCTATCCGGACAACAACGGGCAGCTGCGCATGACTACGGTGTCTTCCCTGGGCGGACCTGGCTCAATGGTCAGCGGTTGGGACCTGATTGTGGCGGCGTTTAGCCCAAATACCACCATCTTGCCCGAGGACATGGTCTATCCTCGCAATGTCTCCAGCAAAGACATTAAGAAACTCGGCGTACAACAGATGGACCAATCCCAGCTCTCCGCTGAGGCGGTGGCATTAGAAACCTTGGGTTATGACGTCAATATCACCTGGTCTGTCGCCGAGATTGCCAAAGGCTCGCCCGCAGCCGGAATTTTGCGTAAGAAAGACGTGGTGCAAACCATTGCCCGACCCGGGCAAACCCCGGTGCGCATCCACACTGTTGAGGACTTGCGCAAATTCTTGAAGGGGGTGCCGGGCGGCGACACTGTTGAACTCGGTATCATCCGCAACGGCGAAGCCCAGACGGTGAGTATGAAAACTGCTCCGGCCCAGTTAGCGAAAGGCAAAACCGGGAAAGGCTCGCAGCTCAGCATCTATTTGGCTTCTGACGTGGACGTCCCTCTCGACATCACTTTTCACCTTAAAGACGTGGGCGGTCCCTCTGCGGGCACCATGTTCGCCCTGGGGATAGTGGAGCAACTCACCCCCGAACACCTGACCGGAAAATCGGTCATTGCCGGGACCGGGACTATTGACCTGGCCGGCAAGGTCGGCCCAATCAGCGGAATTGAGCAAAAGATGGCGGGGGCGAAAGCTGACGGAGCCAAGTTCTTCCTGGCCCCGGCAGAAAACTGCAACGAAGTTGTGGGCAACATCCCGAAAGGGTTGCGGGTCGCGAAAATCGCGACGTTTTCCGAGGCGCTGGACACAGTGCAAAAGATTCGCGACGGAAAGACCTCTGACCTGCCCCAATGCGCCCTCCCGACCCAGAAATAATAGACTGAGAATATGACAGAAAAGATTGAGCGAGCGGACGGCCGTCGGGCGGACCAGCTCCGCGAAGTGACTTTACATATGGATTGGGTCAGCGCCCCAGAAGGCTGCGTGTTGGTGTCTTGCGGGAACACCCGGGTGCTGTGTTCGGCCAGCCTGACTGAGGGGGTTCCCCGGTGGCGCAAGGACTCCGGCTTGGGCTGGGTCACGGCTGAGTACGCCATGTTGCCCCGCGCAACCGATACCCGCAATACCCGCGAGTCCGTGAAGGGGAAAATCAGCGGGCGCACCTCAGAGATTTCCCGGCTCATTGGACGGGCGCTGCGCGCCTCAGTGGATTACGCCGCGCTGGGTGAAAACACGATTGCGATAGACTGCGACGTTTTGCAGGCCGATGGGGGCACTCGCACCGCCTCGATTACCGGGGCTTGGATTGCGCTACAGCGCGCCATCGCCGTGGGTAAGGACAGCGGTTTTATTCCTGGCAATCCGACGCGCGACTCGGTTTGCGCCATTTCGGTGGGCATCATCGATTCCACTCCCCGCCTGGATCTGCCCTACGAGGAAGATTCTCGTGCCGAAACCGACATGAACGTGGTGATGACCGGCTCAGGAAGTCTGGTGGAGGTGCAGGGAACCGCGGAAGGCGCGCCGTTTAGCCGCGCCGAGCTGGACGCTTTGCTGGACCTGGCTCAGGCCGGGTGTCGCGATTTGACTCGGCTGCAGCGTGCGGCGGTAGACAGTGCGCCCGGAGCGGTGTTGACACTAAAAGATGGAGTAATTGCGTGAGTATTTTGACTTCTGTACCGGATTTGCGTGATAAGGACGCTCAGAAACTGGAACTGCCGCCGGAGGCGCAGGTGGTGATGGCGACGGGCAATGCCCACAAGATTCAGGAAGTTGAAGAGATTTTGCGTCCCTTGGTGCCGAGCCTGCGCCCGGGAGGGATTGTCGCCGCGGGCACGTTGGGGGCTCCTGAGCCTCGCGAGGACGGTACCTCGTTTTCCGCTAACGCCCTGATTAAGGCGCGCGCCCTGGCCAATTTGGTGGACGTGCCGATTCTGGCTGACGATTCCGGTTTGAGCGTAGACATCTTGGGCGGTGCCCCCGGAATTTTCTCGGCTCGGTGGTGCGGACATCACGGGGATGACCGAGCCAACCTGGAACTTTTGTTGAACCAGCTGCAGGACATGGACGATTCCTACCGCACGGCGGCTTTCATCTGTGCCGCGGTGCTGCTGGTCCCGGGAGGTGGAACATACCTGGGAAACGGGGTTATGGGCGGACGCTTGGTGCGCAAGCCGAAAGGCAACAACGGTTTCGGATACGACCCGATTTTTATCGCGGACGGTCAAAAGGTCACCAATGGTGAACTCAGCAATGACGCCAAGAACGCGATTTCGCACCGCGCCAAAGCTTTCATTCAGATAGCTCCGCAGCTCGAAGCCATACTGGGGATTCGCACCCGGCTCACCCGGTAACAGCGCCGCTCGAATGGGCGCCAGGCACGAAAGTCAGCAACGAAAAGCACCCCAATTGTCCTGACAAAGTCTGTAAATCGCCTGTAAGGATAACGAATTTTCCTTTGATTTTCCCCCGAAGTCTGGTCTTTGGCAGGGCGAGATGGCACAATAAATAGTGAGGGCAAAGGATTGCCCTCGCGAAGTTGTTTAAACTTCGCCAGAGTTTCAGGAGGAAATTATGCTTTCGACTGATGTAATCGGGGCTCTAAACCCCGCATTGACTAATCAGGCTTTCACGCGTCCTGCCCCGGAGCCGAGCGCGAAAGCAGACAAGCCGGAGCCCATCTCGAACACCTCGAAAACCGAGGCCGCGGCTACTGGCACTCACGGTGCGTTGAACGGCAATGTTGCCGAGTTCAAGCCCGTTGTTGGCCCCTCGCAACCGACCCACGCGGATTTGCCCCACACCTACAAGTCATCGAATTCACACCTCGATGTCATGCTGTGACGGTTAATCCGAGTTACTAAGGAAAGGATGGAGCCATGAACCCGATTTCAGGTGCTGCGCCGATTATGGACGCAGAAACGATGAAAGCCCTGATGGTAAACGCGGTCGCCGCTCAGACAGCCACCGCGACGAAAGCTGCCACGGCAGCCGCGGCGCTAAAGGTCATGAACCCGCAAGGCGGCCTCGACGTTTACGCCTAAGGGTCAGTAATCTCATTCTCACACGCGCTCAACCGCAGTGACCTCCGGTCCCAAGAACCTGCGAGCCAGCCGCGTGAAGGTTTGCGTGTCCCCCGTTGCCAGGAACTGGTAGCGGGGGTTCGGCGTGCCCGCGCCGTCCTCAGCGTGCAACCAGTCCTTGTCCAACAGCTGACGATAGACGTCGTGTGCGGTTTCTTCCGCCGAGGAAACCAGGGTCACCTCCGGACCCATAACGTAGCTGATGACACCGGAGAGCAGCGGATAGTGGGTGCAGCCCAACACCAGGGTGTCCACCCCGTCGGCACGCACCGGTTCCAGGTATTCCCGCGCCACGGCCAACAGTTCTGGCCCCGAGGTGATACCGCGTTCCACAAAGTCCACGAATGCCGGGCAAGCTTTCGCGCTGACCTGGACCTGCTGGTAAGCGTGCAGGGCGCGCTGATAAGTTTCGGTTTCAATAGTGGTGTGGGTGGCGATGACGCCAATGTGTCCGTTTCGCGTGGCGGACACGGCGCGATGCACGGCGGGCGAAATAACCTCCAGGACGGGAATCCCCAGGGCGTCATACTTTGAACGCGCCGCAAACACCGCCGTCGCCGACGCCGTGTTACAGGCGATGACCAGCATCTTTACTCCGCGCTCCACCAGTTTGTCCATTACGTTCAAGGACAGTTCCTTGACTTTCTCGACAGGTTTGGTGCCGTAGGGGCTGTTGGCGGTGTCCCCGATATAAATCACCGATTCTCCGGGCAACTGGTCGATGATGGAACGAGCCACGGTCAGTCCGCCCAGCCCGGAATCAAAAATCCCAATGGGTGCGTTATTCACTCTCAAATCCTTTACGTTTCAGCCATCCACAGCTAGCATCAGCGTTTCTAGCCACCATGACAAAGCATTATAGATGCTGGCGATGGTGATTTCGTAAGCCGTGTAAACCCCGGCCTCCGGGTCGGACTCAGCCATCATCTCGACCTCTTCGGCCCTGGTGTCGTTATCGATATCCAAGGACCACCCCAGCGCCAGTCGCGCATCGTTGATGGCGGTAACCCACACTTTCAACGTCTGCGGTTTCACCACCACGGCACCGTTGCCGTTCGCGGCCCACCGCAGACTTTCGGCGACGACTCGCATCGAGGCGGCCTTCTTTGCCGCCAAGTCCGGGGTGGTCAAGGCGCGCAGTTCCGCCGCCTCTTCCGGGTCTTGGCTCATCGGTCGCAAGATAGCCGCGATGAAAGGGTTCGCCGGGCACGGACGCGGCCCCAGGGGGTCAAAATCCAGCGCCGCCAAGGTTTGGTCGTCGGTCATACCCCGGGAGTTCGGTTCAAAGCCGGTATTTCCCCGCTGGACGGATTCAGAAGTGTGTTCGCGGGGCTGTTCAGGGTCGGTTTCCGCCTCCGAGTCCTCGCCCCCGCTGTGCATCTCACGGCGGGCAGTGATGGAAGAAACCGTGTCCACCCCCAACAGCTTCTCAAACATGAGGGTGTGTTCTTTCGGGGAGTTCGGATCGAGGTCCACCCCCATCATGTCCAGGACATCGCGTTTTTCTTCGGCCTCCATGGCATCAGCCAGTTCCTCGAAAATACCCGCCAGCAAGACCGCCTCATGCGGCTCAACCCTGCTGAACCACCCTTCTGAAGGCGCGCTCAGCGCTGCAAATGCATGCATCGTTTCCGGCTCCCCTCAATCGGCTTCCTGTTCGAGCGTCGCCCACAGTCCGTATTCGCTCATCGCCAACACGTCGGCCTCCATCTGTTCACGAGTTCCGGCGCTAACTACCGCCCGACCGTTAAAGTGAACTTCTTTCATCAGCCGCTCAGCGCGCTCGTGAGAGTACCCGAAATAGGTCTTAAACACCCACGTCACATAGCTCATCAGGTTCACGGCGTCGTTCCACACCACCGTGTTCCACTGGCCGGGAAGTACCCGGTCCAGCTGGGCGACCGGGGACGGAGCATACTCGGTACCGGGTTCGACAATACTCACGTTTTAAGGTTAAAGGTTTTCCCCCAGGCGCGCAGGATTACCGCGCCCCAAAGCAGAAAGCCGGGGCTGGTCTCAGAGCACCAGCAAACCGACCAGACCGGCCAGGAGCAGCACCACCAGGAGGGCGACAACGACCCTAGTCACCCGGCCGCTGCCGAGCTTGTGCGCATTAGACACGCGGGGAACTACGTTTTTACGAGAAGCGTTGCTCATAGCTTTATGTTACCGGCTCTCGCCGCGCCGAGATGAACCAGATCTGGCTGAACCCCGCTCGTGCGGCAGGCAAACGCGCTGAGGGACGGGGAGCCTTCGAGCGAAAACGGAAAAGCCGGCGGGCGCGACTATAGTTATACCTATGAATACGCGCGAAACGACTTCCTTGCTGACCGATATGTACGAGCTGACCATGGTTGACTCCGCTTTGGAACACGGGATGGGGCAGCGCCAATGCGTGTTCGAGATTTTCACCCGGCGGTTTCCCGCCTCCCGGCGATTCCTGGTGATGGCCGGAGTCGCGCGGATTTTGGAGGGGCTGAAGCGATTTCGTTTCGACGACTCCCAGCTGAAGTACCTGTTGGATCACAAAATCGTCGGGCCGAATACAATCAAGTTCCTGGAGAATTACGAGTTTTCCGGCGACATTTTCGGCTATCCCGAGGGCGAAGTTTTCATGGTGAATTCACCGATCTTGACGGTGCGCGGGACTTTTGCCGAAGCTTGCCTGTTGGAAACCTACCTGCTGTCGATTTTGAACTTCGACTGCGCGGTCGCGTCAGCAGCGTCCCGGATGACCATCGCCGCTCACGGCCGGCCCTGTATGGATATGGGGGCGCGCCGGGTGCATGAGCGGGCAGCTGTTTCCGCGGCTCGTGCCGCGCAAATCGGTGGTTTTCAAGGTACTTCTGTTTTGGAGGCCGGCAAGCGTTACGGGATTCGCGCTATCGGCACCGCCGCCCACGCCTTTACCCTGCTGTTCGAGGACGAAGAAGCCGCTTTCACCGCTCAGATTGAGTCGATGGGGCCGGGCACAACGCTGCTGGTAGACACCTACGACGTGTCCGCAGCGGTTGAAAAAGCGGTGCGGATTGCCCGAGCCGCCGGCGGGGAACTGGGCGCGGTCCGTTTGGATTCGGGCGACCTGGTGGCAGGCGCTTTCAAGGTCCGCCAGCAGCTGGACGACTTGGGGGCAACTTCCACCAAGATTACGGTGACCAACGACCTGGACGAATACGCTATTGCCGGTTTGGGGGCGGCGCCGGTTGATTCCTACGGGGTGGGCACGCGACTGGTGACCGGTTCGGGGATTCCGACCGCCTCCCTGGTTTACAAGCTGGTCGCCCGCGAGGACGCGAACGGAAACTTGGAACCGGTGGCGAAACGCTCGGTTGAAAAATCGACTCGGGGCGGACTGAAGTGGGCGGGACGCGCCATCGAGGATCACACCGCCACGGCCGAACTGCTGGTGACGGCCCCGAACCGAGAGGCCGCCACGGAATACTTCGCGAGCCGCGAGGCCCGCCCGCTGCAACAGGACTTCGTGGTCGGCGGGACTATCGACAAAACTTGGATGGGCCCCGAGGCCCTGCAGCGCGCCCAGCAGCGCCACATCGAAAGCCGTAACGAGCTGCCTTATCAGGCGTGGCGCCTGAGCGAGGGCGAAGTGGCTATCCCCACGGAATACGTGGATCTCTAACTGTCAGAGCCGCCAAAGAAAGGCCAGCCGGGTTGGCCGTTGTGGTCCCCGTTCATGGACTTCATGATTTCTTTGCACGCCGGGCAAATCGGGAAATTCTTGGGGTCACGCATCGGCACCCAGACTTTACCGCACAGGGCGATGACGGCCTGCCCGGTCACCGCTGAGGCGGTAATCCTGTCTTTGCGCACGTAGTGGGCGTAACGTTCGTTGTCGCCGGGGTTGCGTTTCAGCTCGGTTTCGGTGCGTTCCAGCACCGCCGTGCCGCCTTGAGTCAGGGGTTGGCCCGCAGTTGTTTCGCTCATACGACCATTGTAACCGCCCTGGCAAGCCTGAGCTGTTGCGGGGAGCGGACCGGCCCGAGTCATCGCGCTAAAAACAAAGCCGGCCGCCACTGGGGCGGCCGCTTCGTACGAAATGATTCGATTACTTGTTGGACACAGCCTTCTTAAGGGTGGAGCCAGCAGAAATCTTAACGCCGTAGCCAGCGGGGATCTTGATTTCTTCGCCGGTGCGGGGGTTGCGGCCGGTGCGGGCAGCACGAGACACGCGCTCCACGTTCATCAGACCGGTGACCTTGACAGTTTCGCCCTTCTTAAGGGAGTCAATCAGGATTTCCTGGAAGGCGGACAGAGCACCGTCAGCTTCGGTCTTGGACAGGCCGGCCTTCTTAGCAATCTCAGCAACAAGTTCAGTACGATTCACAGACATGTGATTCCTTTCGGATAGATCGTCGATTTCACTTTGGTGAAATCCTCCATTAGAGACTACGCAAATTTAGCGCATTTGTCAGCGAGTTAGCAAACAATTCGCGAATTTTCCGCGGTTTTTTCCGCTTCAAATTCACTCGTTTCACACCGGTCACAAAAGTACCACGTTTTTTGCCTCGACCACACTGCACAAGGGCGGGTCGGCGCCGCACACTTCCCCTACAGCATCTCGCGGCGCAACTGCTCGGGGTCACGCGGGGACAACTCGCTGAGGGTCACGTCCAGCATGGTGAACGCCCCGGTTTCGCCCCGCGCGGCTTTCCGGGCGCACGCCCGCGCCGCCGCCACCAGCACGGAGCCGGTGAACTCAGGGTTGGAATCAAGTTCCAGGTTGAACGTCAGGGACTGGCGCACCTGCGGCGAGGTCGCGCCGGTGCGAATAACCTGGCCGGCATGGGGCATTCCGCTGTGATTTTGCGCCATTTCCGCCGCGGTGATGAAAGTCACGGTCGTGTCATAGTCCGCGAAATAGTTAGGCATGGCTTTGATTTCCGCTTCAATCCGGGCGGTATCCGCCCCGGGCGCGGCCACCACAAAACATTCGCGGGTGTGCATCTGGCGAGCGCTGAGTTCCCCGTCACGCCCCGCCTGCACCGCCGCCACGGTATCGGGAACCGGAACGGTGTATTGGCGAGCGTCCACTACCCCATCTAGACGGCGAATCGCGTCGGAGTGCCCTTGTGACACCCCACGTCCCCAAAACGTAGTGGTGCGCCCTTGTGGCAAAACGGCATCCCCCAGCACGCGCAACATGGAAAACAGCCCCGGATCCCAGCCGCAGCTGATGATGGCGCAATGTCCCGCGGCCTGGGCCGCCGCCTCGACGCGAGAAAAATATTCGGGAATGCGCGCGTGGGTGTCAAAGGAATCCACAGTGTGAAACCACTGGCTGGTCGCGACTCCCTGTTCCATCAAGTCCGTGGCTGAACCGCCGCAGTTGATGCAAACGTCGATGTCATCGACGTAATCGGGCATCTCATCCACACTGGCCACCGGCGCGCCGAGGGTTTTCACCGACTGGGGATCGCGGCGGGTAAACACCACCGCCAGCTCCAGGTCCGGAGCGAGCCTCAGAGCCTTTTCGACGCCGCGTCCCAAATTTCCATAACCGTTAATTGCTACGCGCTGCATTGATTTACCTAACTTTCAGATAACAATTTTTCGATTATCCTACAAATCGGGCATATTCCCTGCAAGTTGGCGTATCAATACGTGACACGCCACCCACCGGGCTGGTGCGCCCAGTGGCGCCGCGACCATAGTGCCGCCTCCCGGCCAAACCCCCCATCGCCCTTCGAGCAAATCCCCACCACACCCCGACCAAACCCAAAATACGGTCTTTGCGGGTTTGGAATGTAAGATTTTCTGCGGAGATAGCTCCGGGCCGGTTTCGTGACCCGAAACGGCGCCGACTGTCCCCTCCGAAAACCGAGAGAACAAAAAGGAAGATTATTTTGGTTGATGTCAGTGTGGTCCCCGAGCAAAGAGCTTCGTGGTCAGGAAAACTAGGTTTCGTCCTCGCGGCAGCCGGTTCGGCGGTCGGACTGGGCACGATCTGGCGTTTCCCGTACCTGGCGGCGCACTACGGCGGGGGCACGTTTATCTTCGTGTTCTTTATCTTTATGCTGACCCTGGGCGTATCGCTGCTGGTTTTGGAAATTTCACTAGGGCGGAAAACGGGTGAATCCATCATCGTGGCGTTCACGTCTTTCGGCAAAAAGTATCGGTTCATCGGCTTGTTTATCGCCGCGGTTCCTTTCGTCATCGCCTCGTTTTACGGCGTGGTCGGCGGCTGGGTGACCCGCTATATGTTCGCCTACGCCGCCGGCATGACGAAAGAGCTGGCTGACGGGGGCGAAAACTTCGGGGCGTTCATCTCTGACGCTCCCCAGTCCGTGGCGTTCATGTTGCTGTTCGGAGCCATTACGTTCATCATCGTGGCTCTGGGGGTCAACGGCGGGGTGGAACGAGCCAACCTGATTATGATGCCGGCGTTGATCCTGGTTTCGCTGTTGATTGGTATCTTTACTTTGACCCAGCCCGGCGCGCTGGAGGGGCTGAAATACTTTGTGGTCCCCGATTTTTCCAAGTTTTCACTAGAGTTGCTCATCGCCGCCCTGGGTCAGACGTTCTTTGGTCTGTCGCTGGCCGCGGCGACGATGGTCACTTACGGGTCCTACATGAAAAAGGACGTCTCGATTACGTCCTCGGCTTTCCAAACGACCGCTACCACGCTGGGAATCAGCCTGTTGGCGGGGCTGATGATTATCCCCGCCACGTTCGCGACCTTGGGTTCCGCTGACGAGGTGGCCAAGAATTCGGGGCCGTCCCTGATGTTCTTGGTCATTCCCAAGGTGTTTGAAAAGTTTGGTGGCATCGCCACCGTCATCGGTTTCGTGTTTTTCCTGCTGGTCATGTTCGCGGCCCTGACCAGCATGATTTCCCTGGTGGAGGCCTGCGTGTCCATCTTGCAAGACACCTTGGAATGGAAACGGCGCCAGGCGCTGTTGGTCACCGTCATCGTGCTGAGCGTCACGGGAATCATCGTGACCTTGGGCTACAGCTCCCTGTCGTTCATCCAGCCGCTCGGGGCCGGTTCGACCATTCTGGACCTCCTGGACTTCCTGACCAGCTCGGTGATGATGCCTCTGGGCGGATTGCTGATGTGCCTGTTCTTTGGCTGGATACGCCAGCCCAAAGTCCTCATTGACGAGGTGCGTCTGTCTGGTGAGTTCAAAGGCGCCCAGTTGTGGAGCGTGATGATTAAATACATCGCTCCCATTCTGTTGGTGGCCATCTTTATCACCAGCGTGTTGAAAACGTTTGGCGTCATCAGTTTCTAAATATAGTTTTGCCTCCGGCGAGTCACTCACCGGAGGCAAGAACTTTTTACAGCTCCACCAGTTTGCGCCGCTGCAGCCGCAGGGTCACGTCGGCGTTGCGGGCCAGCTCTTTCGAGTGAGTCACCACGATGACGCACTTACCTTCCTCGTGAGCGGCCTTCTGCAGAATCTCGGTCACTCCCGCGGCGGTCGTCTCGTCCAGGTTGCCGGTCGGTTCATCAGCCAAAATGACTGGCGCTTGTGACACCAGGGCGCGCCCGATGGCGACCCGCTGTTGCTGACCGCCGGAAAGCAGCAGGACGTTGCGTTTCGCCTCTTTCGCGTCCAACCCCAGCTTTTCCAACATCTCCGTGCTGGCTTTCGAGTTGACCAGGCGCAGGTTCTCTAGCGGGGTCAGGTAGTCGATGAGGTTGTAGTTTTGGAACACCAGGGAAATCTGGTGCTTGCGATGGTAGGAATAGCCCTTTTTCGCGATGTCCTCGCCGTCGAAACGGACCGTGCCCGCGGTCGGGGCGTCGAGTCCGGCCAGCAAACTCAACATCGTGGATTTGCCGGCCCCGGAGGCTCCCAGAATGGCATAGAACTTGCCCTTCTCGAACTCATAGTTGACGTTATCCAGGACTTTCGCCCCCGCCCCTTTGTAGGTGTAATCGATTTGATCCAACTGTAAAATGCTCATTTTTTCTCCTTAACTCAGCTTGGAAAGAATAGTTTTCGGGGTTTGACGCATGATGGGGAACAGCGCCAGCCCCAGCGCGATGATGATGACCAGGAAACCCAGTCCCAGGGACATCGCATTCCCCGCGATTCCGTTGGCGGGTGTTAGCGCCGCTAACGTCTCATTTCCGGCTTTGGCCAGCACCAGCTGACCCAAACTGTTTGACAGCAGCCGTCCCAGAATGACTGCCAGCACGGCACCGATGGCCCCGAACATGACCGCCTCCAGGAGGAACTGCAGCCCGACTTCCAGTTTCGTCTTGCCCAGGGACAGCAAGATACCAATCTCGGGCAGTCGCGAGCGCACCCAGAATGTCGCGACCAGCGCCAAAACCAAGGCTCCGGCTAGGCAAAATCCCCACAGCAGCATTCCCAGCATCTGGTCGACCCCGGAAATGGCTTGGAGGACATCGGCGAACTGCGCCGAGTTGTTTTCCAGACTCAGCTTCGGGGCCGTGGCCTGGGCCGCTTTCAGGACTTTCGGCAGCTGGTCGGCCCGTTCGGTGAAGTACCGGGCCGTGCTGACCTGACCGCCGAGCTTTTGCAGGGCGTCAAGGTTTGTGAACACCTGGTTTTCCGAGTTCCCCGAGGGCATGCCGGTAGGGTTTTCGGCTTTCCCGGAATAAATTCCCCCGATTTTTAGCCGCACCACGGTGTTTTCGTGGCGCAGTTCCAGGGTGTCGCCCAGGTGCAGGGAATTTTTCCGCGCAAAGTCGCGGTGAATCATCGCCTCGACACCAGGTTTACCGATGTGAGAGCCCTGTTCCAGGGTATAGATTTTCCCCAAGAACTCCGGGTTCAGCGACGAATCGCTGGTGCCTTTGATTCCCAGCAAATCCCCGCCGAACTCGGGATCCAACTGAATCCCCCCGGCGGCACTGACCAGTGTCGCGTTCTCCGGTTTCGCCGCCGCCTCGCCCTCAAAAGCGTGGCGTTTCACCCCCGGCAGGTCCGCGAGTTGTTTGCGGGTCTGGTCGGGGAGCTGACCGGTTTGGCTGGTGGCGGTGAACCCCGCCAAAACGTTGGAACTAATGGCATCACGCACACTCAACATGGTGGACTTCACCCCGGACTGGGCCACCAAGGCGGTAAACACCAAGGTGATAATCGCCACCATCAGCAGGCTGCGCCGCGGTCGACGGACGACCGAACGCCAAGATCGTGACCACACCCCGTTCATTTGTTATCCACCAACAGGGCGCGCGGGCTCTTGCGCAACATCGGCACGGAGGCGATGACCACGACTATCGCAATCAGCACCAGCACCATGACCGCAACCTGAGTAGCAGAGGCCAGGCTCAGGTCAACAGTGAGTTTCTCTAAGGTCTTCATTGACGCCGAAGATTCCATATCCGCCCCAAACTGGCCGGCTTTCGCCATTTCTTGGGCGGCTTGGTGATTGACCGAGGACAGCACGGAAGTGCCCATGCCCTGCGCCAGCATTCCCGCCCCGAAGTAAGACAGGACGAAAGCGGGGACGGCGGTAAAGATCAGCTCCAGGCCGTACTGCGCCATAATGCTCGCTTTCGTCACCCCCATTGACAGCAGGGTTCCTGTCTCTTTCTTGCGTTCGTTGAGCCACAGGCACAACACCAGCGCCAAAATGGCTCCGGCCAGCACAAAGGTCGCAATCGTGGTGGTGTTCATGACGCTGCGAACCCCGTCAATCGCGCCGGTGATGCCGGAAAGGTACTGGGTCGAGCGGCTCAGCTGGTAGCTGCGCCAGTCGATGTCTTTGGCAGCGGCGGCTTTCACCACGTCGTCAAAGTTGGCGCCCTTTTTCACAAAGAAGTTCGCGTCTTGATAGATTTCGGTCGCGGGCGTGACGTTGTATAGCGTCCGGGTCGTGTCCAAGTCGGTGAACACGGTGTTAGAGAACAGCTCGTTGCGCGATACCGCCCGGTCCGCGTTCGACCCGGATACGAGTCCGACGATTTCGGTGGTGACTTCATTAGTCGAATGGTTTTGGTTATCGGCGTCATAAGGGTTGCCCTTGAGTTTCAGTTTGCTGCCGATAGTCAGGTGATTGGCTTTCGCCAAGTCCTCGTTGATGATGGATTTATTTTTGTCCTGGGCGGTCAGGTGGCGACCCGCCACCAGCTTTAACGCCCCGGAGCGGAAGTTATTGTCCATCTTGGTGTCGTTGACTCCCCACACGTTCACGGCGTTGCCGAACTGGGCTTCTTTCGTTTCGTCATAGTCTTGACGGTCAAGTTTTTGGGCTTTGGCCTCCACCAGGTCCGCGGTGACGTTCTGGCGGGCGACGTAGTTTTCTACCCCGTCCAGCCCGGCAATCTTTTTGATGTCCGCGGGCTTCACGTTCCCCGCACCTCGCGGGGTGCCGGTGTTGAACTGGGTATTGTTCCCCAGCACGAAGCCCTGCCCGGTTTTCGCGTCGATTTCCGCCGCGGTGGCGTCAGTAGCGCGGGACACCGCGTTAGCGGACATCAGCACCGTAGACATCGCCAGGAATATAGCGAAAATGATGATGGTTTTGATTCGTTTCCGGGCGACGTAACGCCAGGATCTTCCTACGAACGACAATAGATTCCCTCCTGTCGAAATGTTTTAGCGTAAGCTCAGTGATTTTCTTTGCTCAGTAAGCATAAGCAACTGCGGCCCCGCTCGCGCCCTCTAAACCTCATACCAGGGTAGTAACCTGCCAATCCGCCCTCAGACCGGGGCACCACTTTGTCCCGGTGAAATTCCGAGCCGGCAAGGACTCGTTTTAGCCCGAAATAATCACGGAAACATAACAAAAAGTCCCATTTTCCTGAAAATTTCCTCAAATTGTTGAGGGAAATCACAGAAAAATCTAAAACTGCAAGTCAATAGCCCGATGAGAGTAGCGAATATAAAAGCAAACAAAGGCTCTTCAGGAACGAACACAGGAAGAAACACAACGACGGTAAATCAGGGTGGGGACAATGATAAACCGAGTAATAATACAGAAAGCGCTGGCTATTGTCGCCGCGCTTGCCCTGGTCGTGGGCACGGTGCAGCTGGTTACGCTGCTGGTCCGACCCGCCACGGCCGACGCCTCGACTACTGGGCAGCACGTGCCTCGGAACCACGGCCCGATCGGACACGCCACCAACGATCCTTGGACGGAAAATTTCCCCCGCACCTCTGACACCTATCATCGCGCCAAGCTAACAAATAACCGGGTAGCTCTGGTGTTTGATTTCGAAGCCGGTTACACCTGGGAGACCATGGGTGGGAAATACAAACACTGGCAAAGCGACTATGAGGACCGCAACTATGACCAAGCTAACAAGATTATGGATATGCTTGAACACCTGCGCGGTGCTCCGGTTTCGGTCGGGGTCTATACTTTCCATCGCGCCAAAGAAGGCAAGCAAGCCCATAACAACACCCCTAATCTGAAAGCAACCTCACTGGAAAACCATGAGGGCTACGCCAAAGTTATGACCAAACTGGGCACTTTGGATGCCACAGACGGTAATGGTGAAAGGCCGACATGCGGGGATGGCTCGAATATTTGGTGGGGTCTGAAACAGGTCTATGACGACATGGTGGATTACGAAAATGAATTTCAAGCCCGCTACCATGAACCAGCTGACCAGCCGTTATATAACAACGTTATTCTTTTCACGGTGGCAAACCCGGCATTCTATGGCGAAAATGACATCTGGAGTCCTGTACGGGGCCGTAGAGATGCCCTGGACATGGCTCTGAAAATCCATGATAAGGGTGCTCATCTGCGCCTGATGGGGATGGGGCCGGGGTACTATAACGGCCCGTGGAAACGAGGGTTTCTGAAAGAGCTGGCAGATAAAACCGGTGGGTCTGTTACTACATTGAAACATGATTACGGTGGTTACACTGACGATTTCTACCACTACGAAGATCCTGACACTTACCCCCAATATAATGATTCACAGCGGAAAAAGGTTAAGGACGCGTGCAACGCTCTGGATCCCTCACAAGAGACTGTCCCCGCTTATCTGGATGGGCAAAAATGTAACCACGTGCGGGATGGGAAGTTCGCCGACACGGTTGAAAACTATCTATTTATGGATCCGGGCGTGGAAATTACTGCCGACGCAGTGGATGAAAACCTGGTGTACCTCAACCCGATTGCAGACACTAAGTTTGGGGTGACTGCCAACGGCTTGACTAAGGTACTGAGCACCGGCACGGATGGCATTATTGAGAAACGCACCGAAGGGGTAAACAACCTACGGATTGTGCCCCGACCGGATAAGGATAAGTATGCCCTGACGCGATTGCGGCTCAGAGATGGGAAATATTCGAAGGCAAAATTGCCTAAGGAAGCGAACGCCCGCTGCGTGGGATTCTCAAGACAAAAATATCCCACGGCTTTCACACCAACGACCTTCGCCCCCGGCACCGACTCAACCAATCGGGGCGGGATTGAGATTGAAAAAACGAAACTTGATACCTACACCTATATTAAGTGCGGGTTCTATCACCGTCCCATGCAAGAATCCGTGCTGCGAAAATCGGTGAAAGTCGGCAACGAGCAAATCCGCTTCGACGTGCTGAAATCCAAGTTCAACATAGATTGGAGCTGTCGCGATCCCTACGCTATAGAAGATCCGAATGCAGCGTTTACCCAGGGTTCGAAGGAGCTAGTTCTTGCCAAGCAGAATCCCGGAGATCCAGACGTCACGCTGAACACTGAATACAGTTTCCCGGATATGCCTATCGGCACTCCCGGAATAGATAAAGTGAAACGTATGCCGGTCGGCGCCACATGCCAGGTAAACAGTTCCGTGAAGTATCCGCACCGCTGCTACGGCAGGGATCAGTCTGCGGGATGCACCGATAAGTGGACGAAAGATGACTGGGACAACCTGATGACCGTGGACGACACACTGGAACAATCCCAATACTTTGAGGTCAAAACTACTGAAACCGCACCGCCCGCCACAGATTACGATTACGGGTTTAAGGCGTCCGGGGAACAACTGACGAAACCTGCCTCAGCAGACCCCACGGATAAATCTATCTTGGAAACGCTGACCACTTTCACTTCGAAGAAAGCCTCCGTGAAAGTGCAGGTGAACTTCACCAATTCCCAGGATGATCCCGCCTATTCAACGATTAATAAGCCCGATTTCGTGCCGGTTTACTACAACTGCCGCTATATGGGAGATCCGACCCGTCCGCCGGAAATCCCCGAATCCGGTGCTGCCGCGATGCCGGGGTATGTGGAACTCGGTGCGGTGGATGTGCCCACCGGCGGGACCGAGTTCTATGAACTCGGTATTAAGCGAGACCCCAATACCCATCAGCCGATTCTGGATTCTAACGGCAAGACCATTCCGACCTGGCCGGTCGGCACGCACTGCCTGTTTACTTCCCTACCTCCGAAAGGCGCACCGGGAACGGCAAAGACTGATCCGTGGAGCGTACCGGGCTTTAACATCACCGACAGCTACTCCTCCGACGTGTGCGCCAGAGATTGGAAAGATAAGGGCACTGCGGAGAAAGAGTGCAACAATAACTATTTCTGGGTTCATTCCGGTGGCCAAAAATCGATTTCGCTCAAACAGGATCTGGTACGAAAGAATGCGCAAATAACCTTCACCAAAACCCTGAGCGGAAACGCCTTGAGTGTGGGGCGCGCGCAAGAATTTACCGAGACCCTCAGCTGCCAGCAAAACGGCGCGACAATATCTTCTGGTACGCTGAGTTTTACTGCGAAGGCAGATATTCCTAAGACGATTACAGTCCCAGCCGCTGCCACCTGCACTATTAGCGAGTCTTTGCCCTCGGGGATACCTCCGAACGTGACGATGACTCTGGCGCCGGACAAGACTTTCGGTCCCATTACCGACACCAGCAGTCCCCTGCCCGTGACGACTAATACCGAGGTGAACTACAAGACCACCGCTAAACAGGTGCGGCACACGTCTGATTTCGATCCCGCTTTCGATTCCACGCCGACGAATCAGAAATTGAAAAATGAGCTGCTGGCACTGACAAAGAAAGTCACTGCTACCTGCACGAAACCGGAAGTTGCCGAGCCTGAGGTAATCGAAAGGAATATCGACGGCGACAGCACAGTCAATCTGGGAGTTCTGCCGATAGGCACAACCTGTACCTTTACCACCGAGGTGCAAGGATTAGAGGCACTGGCGACCAAGGAAGATCCGAATAATCCCGGAGACCTGCTCTATCCGGAAGCCTATCGGGTCATCCCCACCACCACGGTAGATGCCGCCAGTACCTCCGTGACTTTGGGCGGGACTGTCGCAAAGATTACGACCCGTTACAAGCTGCAGACCGCAGGCGCTATCACTCTGCACACCGAATCCGGAGATACCCTGCCCTATGCCTCCCTCAAGACACTGCTGCCCGGCAGCTATCAGTACCAAATTGATTGCGGAACAGGGCAGCAATATTCAGTCACGCTAAAACGCGAGCGCGGCAATGCGGAAATCAGCAATGCGACCCAAATACCTGCCAACAGGCAATGCACGCTGACCCAGGTCACCAACGACAACGCTAAGCTGGCACGCAACACCACTATGACACCGTCTATCGGTCAATCGGCTAGCCAGAGTTCCAGCGACCCAGGGAACCCCGTCCTGCACTTCACCTCGCCAGGAACGCAAAGCACCTTGAGTATCAACGTTGTTAACAACTACTCGGTGGCCTACACCAATCTGATGCTCTCGACGACCACAGAAGTTAAAACTTCCGCCGATGCCCTGCAGTCTGCCACGATTGCGGTGCCTGCGGAGTGGAAGACTCCCCTGTTCACTCACCAGACCGATACCGGAGCCACCACGAGTGACTACAAGGTTCGCGCCGAACTGGATTGCACCAACGAGTCGGACGAATACAAGATTGCCGGCGACTTCACGGTGAATGCGGAGGGCTGGCAGCTGCCCGCCCCGCTGACCGTGCCGGTGGGCTGGAACTGCAAGATTGACCTCAACCAGCCGCTATTCAAGATTCCCGGCGCTGACCTGGTGGATTCCAGCGGTCTGCCGCTTCGCGCCGATGCCGCCTCGGGAGCCAACTTTACGTGGGATGCCGTGGGTGGCGAGGGCACGGAAAATAGCCAGAACGGTTTAACCGGCAAGGTGGTCACCCGAGCTGGAAGTGCTGCTGATGCCAACAGCCTGACACTGCATATCCCCTACCGGATGCAGCTCGGCTCGTTCAACCTTAAGAAGAAGGTCGGCGGCGAAGGCGTGTCGATGATTCCTGGAGATCACCAGTTCAAGGTCGATTATTCCTGCACGCTGAACGGGGTTCCGATTCCGATTCCCGATGCCCGCACTATCGTGGAAAAGCAGAAAGTTATCGACACGTTTGGCAAAGACCTCAGCGACCGGCTCGGTAGCTTGGACAACAAGCGAAGCATCGAGATGGGACGCTTCCAGCAAGGTGAATGGCACCCCATAGATGCCCTGCCGGCCGGTGCTGTCTGCGCGGTATCTGAAGATTCGGCTGTAGCCGAGCGTCCGCACTCCAAGTGGGACAACTATTGGGAGCTGACCCCCGGTTTCCGTTCTCGCGAGCCGATTGTTTCCAACTGCGAAACCTTGGGCACCGAACTGTGCAGCTACCGAGACCCCGGCTCGAAGACCGTCGCTCTGGTGAAGCTGCCGCGCGACGGCGGAACCAAGGACAACATATACCGGTCGGATAAAGACAATCCCAGCGGATCTACCAACCCAATTGTGCCCCAGACACTGCCGGAAAACTTTGCGGGCACGATGGTGCCATGGAACAACTACACGTTTGAAAAGACCCGGGTTAAAGTCAACCTCACGGTGAATGGAAACGGCAAACGCCTAGGAGCAGGCAAGGAGGTCTCGCTACGCCTGTATTGCAAACCCCCCGCACTGGTGGCGAATGAAGTGACGATTGAGGGCAACGGGGGTAACGCCGCCGCTATCTATAACACCACGCTGAAGCTAACGCCCAGTACGTCTGATCCCTACACCGCCACCGGTATCTCCGACGTGTTTGTGCCGGTGGACTATAACTGCGTCATCGCGCAGACGCGACCGGAAACTTATGATGCCTCGGTGGACTATGTGTTGCACAATATCCCCGCGGATACCTCTACTATTCTGACTGCCGATATACCCCCAACTGATCCGAATCCGCTGCAAACGTTGAAGAATCAGCTCGCCAAGTACGACGGCACTCACGACCTGTTCGGCACCGTTGATGTCAACGGCGGCACCGTGGGCGAAGTAACTTACGACGCGGACGGGAACCTCCTGCCAACTCAAGAAGAAAGCATCTTGAAGGGATTCAGGGTGCATCCCGACTACGTGGTGCCGCAGGGCGAAGAGCAAAAGTACACGACTTTCGATCTTACCAACACCTACAATCGCCCCGAAGCGAATCTGTGGGTCAACGCCAAGCTCGATACCGAGGCGAGCGAATACGAAGAGAATGTTGGCTCACGTCTCACTATTCCGGGATATACAATCAACTACACCTGCACCGATGCGGTTTTGAGAGAGCCGGCTCAGCCTCCTGCCACTGAAGGAACCCCGGTGACATACACCGGTACCGTGGATGTGGACAGCTCCGGAACCCCGGTTAAAATCCGCAGGTCTAGCGACGATATCCTGCCCGCCACGGCTACCTGTTCTTTCGAGATAGTAAACGCCGGTGCTGACCCGATTGGAGCCTACCCGACTTTGCGCCACCGTCTCAGTGCCGAGCTTAGTGAAACCACCGATCCCGGCGGTGAGCAGGTACGCACGCAAGGATTTAAACCCCAGTTCATGGGCACCTTATATCCCTGCCCGACTCCCGCGGAGCCTAATAAGCAATGCCCCACCCAGAAATCACATTTGTCACAGTACAAGAACGCTAATGAAGTTGTGTTTGACGCTGCGGGCAAGAACCGGAGCACGCTTACCTTCACCAACGCCTATCTGGTTCAAAAAGCTGATGTCAGCGTGGTCGCCTATCCGGAAGGATCGCGAGCTAAGGCGCTACTTGCAAAGGACACAACACAGTATCCCTATAACTACACCTGTAGCTATCCGCAGCTGCCAGGGTATAGCTCAACTGGCAGCGGAACACTCCGGTACGAAAAGATAACGGTCGACGAATCTGTTACCCCGCCGGTGACCACCTCGACGTGGCAAGACGCCAAGGCTGCCCAGCTGGCTCGCGCAATTGTGCCGGTAGGTTCGACCTGCGCCGTTGTTCCCCAGTCTCCTACGCCTGATTTGAGCGGTCTGGAAGCACAGAATCTGAAGCACATCACCGCGTTTATGACGCCGCCGTTGAATCAGCTGCTGGATCCAATCACTAAGCTCCCGCGCAGCGAACCCGCATTCACCGATGTGTTAGACACGCAAAACGGGACAGTTAAGTGGCCTGCGGCTAGCCGCGCTCAGATTCCTGCTGCCGGCTTCACCGTGAAGCCCGGAGACGACCCGTACGTCGTCATGCACGCCATCTACCAGAACAAGGTGAACGTGCAGGTTCGCAAGGTTGATAAGGAATTCCAGACGGCAATCAACACCGGGGCTGAGTTCAAGATTTATCCCTTGCAAGCCAACGGAAAGCCCGATTTGACTAACCCTATAGACGTGACGCCGCAGAAGAACCAGAACGGCAACGATATACCGGGTGTATTTGCGGCGGCTCTCGAGCCAGGCGGCTACGCTCTGGAAGAAACGAAGTCCGGGATGGGCGAGATGCTGCCCACCTATTGGGATTTCACGGTCAGTCCTAAAAATCATCTCGATGGCAACCAGAAATTCGACCCGTACACCGACTTTGGTGACGATCTCGAGGTGAAACTGGCGAACTATGTCTCCCACACCGGAATGGTGGCCGTGAATCCGCCCCTCACAGACACGCAGCCATGGTCTATTGATGTGGCGGAGGTTTCCTCCGGGTACCTGCCCAAGACTGGCGGGGCGAGACTCTGGATTGAAATCATCGGACTGATGACGCTCGCAGGCGGGCTCGCCCTGGCTTACCGTCGAAAGACTTTACTCAAGGAAAACCACTAATAAACACAGGAAGATGAGGTTAGAAGATTATGAAATCCATAGGAATACCCATTTGGCGACGCGCCGTGGCGATTTTTGCCACCGGGGCGGTCGCCCTGCTGGGGGCTGCGGGAATGCTCAACGCGCCGGCCGCCTCCGCCGCACCGATTAAGCCAGATACAAATGGATCAATCACAGTTCACGCCCTGACTATGCCTACCGGAGGCAGCACGGTAGACCCCACGGGCAAGGTGCAGACTCCCCCCACGGGAGCCAAGGCAATCAAAGACGCCACCTTTAAACTCGAAAAATCCAGCATTAATATCACGACTAATGCCGGATACGGGCAGGCGCTGACTCTCACCGCCCAGAACTTCGGGGCTAAAGATACCAGCTTCGGTGCCCCGACCGGCACCACTGGAGAGGATGGATCTCACACCTTCTCAGGCCTAAAACCCGGCGTATACCTGCTGACACAGGTTTCGGCTCCGGCTGGTAAGATCCTGATGAATCCGGCGATTGTGTTCGTCCCCATGACGGATCCGGAACATACCGACACTTGGGTATATGACATTCATGTCTATCCCAAGAACGGAGATGCCGGCAAGATTGTCAAGACGGACATCACCCCGAAAGGCACCCCGATTGCGGCCGGTTCCACGATGACTTGGCAGATGGATGTGCCGATTCCTGATATCGGTACCTCCGACTCCTACACCAAGTTCGTGGTGCAGGATCTTCCGACCAATATGAAGGCAATGGGCGTTACTTCCGCAGTACTCGATCCCACCGGGAGTAAAGTTGCTCTGTCTGGAGGCGGCTCTGATTACGACGTTGCGCTCGACACGCCAGCTACTAACCAGTTGCAGGTAACCTTCACCGCTAATGGCCTCAATAAGCTTAACGATACGACTAACCCTGCCAAAGGCAAGACTCTGCGTCTGGTGGTCACCACCAAGGTGCTGAACACTGTCACTCCTGAAAGTGGAGTAACCAACGCCGCGAAAGCCATTTACACCACCGCGAACGGCGGTGCCGACTCAACCACGGAGATTGAGTCCGACCCGAATAACCCCGCCAACACCACTTTCGGAAACTTGAAGATTTTGAACAAAAACGCTGAGGGCACCCAGACGCTTTCCGGCGGAAAATTCAAGATCTACAAGTGCGCGGGTAGCCCGTTGGGTACCGAGACCACCGGCGATCCAATCGCGGTTACCCCGACCGGATCTAGCACCGCTACGAGCGAGTTTGAGATCACCGACACAGCTAACGGTATAACGCTGGGCCCGCTGGGAACCACCACCCAGGATCTGTGCCTGGTGCAGACCAAAGCACCCGATGGCTACCAGCAGCTGGCCGGTCCGCAGACTTTCGTTTTCGATGCCACCACGGTAAATGCCGCTAGTGGCAAAACCGTAACGGTGACGGTAACGAACACCTCCACCAGCTCCATTACCGGCTTGCTGCCGAATACCGGCGGCATGGGCATCGCCCTGTTCGTGGTGCTCGGCTTGGTGCTGTTGGGTGGAGCTGCCGTCTATATGCACCGCCAGCGCTCCTAGCAGCGTTCACCCGCAGTACCGGGATAATCTCAACTAACCGAAAGGAGGGGAATAACGTGAGTGGAAAGAACCCTGTAGTGTTGGCGCCGCGCTCAGTCGCGAACGCACCGAAGCACATCAACGTCGTCCACTCACGCCCCCGCCTGTGGATTCCTGTGCTGTTGACCATCATCGGGATAGGGGTACTGCTCTACCCGGTGGTGGCGACAAACCTCAACAACTATGAACAACGCCGCCACACCCTGGCCTACAGCGAACAGATAGAACAGAGCCGACCCGAGGCGCTGGACGAAATGCTCGCCAAAGCCGAGGAATACAACCGGAGCATTCCCGGCATTCCCGTGCTGGACCCGTGGATGGCGCGCGTGTCCAAGAACAACTACCCCTATCAGGGGTATCTGCACCAGCTGGACCTGCTGCCCGAAATGGGACGGCTGGTGATTCCCAAAGCGCGGGTCGACCTGCCGATTTATCACGGTTCCGAAGTGGAGACCCTGGAGCGCGGAATTGGCCACCTCTATGGTTCGTCCCTGCCGGTGGGCGGGAATGACACCCACGCGGTGTTGACCGGACACACCGGACTGCCCACCGCGACCCTGCTCGACCACCTGGTGGACGTGGAAAAAGGCGATTTGATGTTCCTGGACGTGATGGGACGCAAGATGGCTTACCGGGTTTACGACATTCGGGTCGTGAAACCTGACGAAGTGAAGACCCTCAAAGTCGAGGGTGGACGGGACCTGCTGACGGTGCTGACCTGCACTCCTTATGGCATCAACTCCCACCGCCTGCTGGTCACCGGAGAACGCACCACTCTGCCCCCCGAGGAATTCCCCGCGGTGCAGGCTCCGCTGCAGGCCGTGTCCTGGTGGATGTGGGTGCTGGTCGCTATCGCCGCAGCGGCCGCAGTGCTGGCAATAGTGTGGGTGTGGGGCCAACGGCGCCGGCGGCGAAACGAAAACTTTAAAGGCAATGCGCCCGGCGAAACGGAAAAAACCAGGGAGATGAAGTCATGGAAACGAAACTGAGAATGCGCTTGGCCGCGTTGGGGGCAGGATTTGCGCTGACTCTCAGTCTGGGTGCGGCGCCCGCCCTGGCCAGCAGCGAAGAGGACAAGATTCACGCCATCACCGGTGATACCGCGACTCTCAATGTGAATGAGATTAACCCCAACTATCCGGGCGCGCTGGAAGTGCGCTTGACCCGCAAGAACCCCTATGACGACCTAAGTAAGCCTGGCATCACGGATGGTTCGACCGACAACTACACCGTGACGATTTCTAAAGTGAAAGGTGTCAACACCACCGGCAATGTGAGCTACGCGGACTTGGCGAAGATGACAGTCACGCAGGCGCGCAATAAAGGCTTGGAAAGCCCCCGAACCGGCACCACGAGCAACAATGGCGTGGTGAAGTTCACCAATCTCCCGCTGGGAATGTACCTCATCGAGTCCACCCCACCAAACACGCCCAACACCAACTACCTGAAGTTTTCCCCCTCCCTGGTGACACTGCCCTATGGGGATAAGTCGTCCGGGACCGCCAAGTGGAGTTACGGGCTGGGGCTGGTGCCGAAACCAATCGTGAACACCCCGACGCCAGGAGGGAACACCGGGGGCGGCTCAATCGTGCCCGGCTCTACCCCAACGCCCAGCAAGAGCGCCATACCCAGCCAGAGCCCAACGCCCAGCACTACCCCGACCCCGCCTGAGAAACCGCTGCCGCCGTTGCCGAAAGGGGTGGACCCGAACCGGGTCACCGACCCTTATGACATTCCCGGCTGGATTTACGACCCGGACAAGAACACCTACATTCCTAACCCGGACGACCCGCGCGTGGCGGGCGTGTGGGAAGAATGGGGCCTGACCCCGCCGAATCAGTCGTTGCCCGCCAGAGTCGCTGACGCCCTGGCGAAAACCGGGGTACAGGTAGCTGGAGCCGTGACGCTGAGCGCCGGGCTGATTGTGGTGGGGTTGGTGCTGATGCGCCGACGCTCTAGCTCAAGCGAGCCTGGAGATTCTCGTCCAACGCATTCATGAAGTCGTCGCTGGTCAACCAGGGGGTGTCCCCGCCGACCAACAGCGCCAGGTCCTTGGTCATCTGACCGCCCTCGACAGTCTTCACAATGACGTCCTCGAGGGTCTCAGCGAACTCAATGACCGCCGGAGTGTTATCGAGCTTGCCGCGATGCGCCAGCCCGCGAGTCCAGGCATAGATGGAGGCAATCGGGTTGGTGGAAGTCTTTTCCCCGCGCTGCCAAGCCCGGTAGTGGCGCGTCACCGTGCCGTGAGCCGCCTCAGCCTCAACCGTGCGCCCGTCCGGGGTCATCAGCACGGAGGTCATCAACCCCAGCGAGCCAAAGCCCTGCGCCACCGTGTCGGACTGGACGTCACCGTCATAGTTCTTGCACGCCCAGAGGTAGCCGCCGTGCCACTTCAGGGAGCTGGCGACCATGTCGTCAATCAACCGATGTTCATAGAGCAAACCGGCGGCCTCAAACTTGTCCTTGAATTCGGTTTCATAGATTTCGGCGAAAATGTCTTTGAACTGGCCGTCGTACGCTTTTAGAATCGTGTTCTTGGTTGACAGGTACACCGGGTACTTCCGTACCAGAGCGTAGTTAAAGCAGGCGTGGGCGAAATCGCGGATGGAATCGTTGAAGTTGTACATGCCCATGGTGACGCCGCCCGCCTCGGGCATGTGAATGACCTCGTGCTCGATGGGCTTGCTGCCGTCATCAGGAACCCAGCTCAACATGACCTTGCCGGCACCGGGAACTTTAAAATCCGTCGCCTTGTACTGGTCGCCAAACGCGTGACGCGCCACCACAATGGGCTTGTCCCAACCTTTGACCAAGCGGGGGACGTTTTGCATGATGATGGGTTCGCGGAAAATAACCCCGCCCAGAATATTGCGGATAGTGCCGTTGGGGGACTTCCACATTTTCTTTAGTCCGAATTCCTCCACGCGGGCCTCATCAGGGGTGATGGTCGCGCACTTCACGCCCACACCGTACTTCTTAATGGCATTGGCGGAATCGACAGTGACCTGATCCTCGGTCTTGTCACGATTTTCGATGCCCAAGTCGTAATACTTCAGGTCCACATCCAGGTAAGGCAAAATGAGTTTTTCGCGAATCTGTTGCCAAATAATGCGGGTCATCTCATCGCCATCGAGTTCGACCACCGGATTTTCCACTTTGATTTTCGCCATTTTTACTCCTTGTAGAGGTCAATTTTTAGGGCTTCTCGCCACCATCGAAATTTTACTCGATATCGAGATAAATTTCCAGGATAGTTTTCCCCCTGGAGTTGTTTACGGTTTTCCCACGGCGGCCCGGCGGCCTTACTTCACCAGCTTGTCGGCGTAAAGTTCCTCAATCTCGGCAGCAAACGCCGCGGCCGCTTCCTTGCGCTTGACCTTCATCGACGGAGTCAGCAGACCGTTTTCGACGGTGAAGGCGGTCGGCAAGACCTTAAACTTGCGGATGGATTCGGCGCGAGACACGCGGGCGTTGACCCGTTCCACCGCTCGGGAAATCGCCTGCAACACCTGGGGATCCTTGGAGGCGGTCAGCGCGTCCATCGTGGGCATCCCGTGGTTCTTAAGCCAGGTCGGCAACATATCCGTATCCAAGGTAATCAGGGCGGACACGAACGGCATGCCCTCGCCCACCACCAGTACTTCGTTAATCAGGGCATACTGGCGCAGCGGATCTTCCAGCACTGAGGGCGCCACGTTCTTTCCCCCGGCGGTGACGATGATGTCCTTGGCGCGTCCCGTAATCCTGACAAAACCGTCCTGGTCAATGGTGGCCAAATCGCCGGTCTTAAACCAGCCGTTTTCAAAAGCGGCCTCGGTCTGTTCCGGATTGTTGTGGTAGCGATGGAAGATGGCCGGACTCTTTGCCAGCAACTCTCCGGTGGGAGAAATCTTTAGGTCAGTAGACGCCACCGCGGGCCCGACCGTACCGATACGGTAGTTCTTAATGTTGTTAAAGCACAGCGGCGCGCAGGTTTCGGTCAAACCGTAGCCCTCCAACACCGGCATTCCGATGCCGCGGAAAAAGTGCCCGAGTTCTTCGCTCAACGGCGCCCCGCCGCAAATCACAAACTTCAGATTCGGCCCAAACAGAGACAAAATCCGGCGATAAACCAGTTGAGAATACATCAAACGTTTCGCCCGCAACCGCCGGCTGGGCCCCTCTGCCGTATCCAAAGCCCGCGAATAGGCTTCGGCGACTTTCACCGACCGGGAAAACATAATGCGCGAAATCCGGTGCGCCCGGGCTTGCACCTGAGCCGTGTTGTAAATCTTTTCCAGCACCCGCGGCACCACCATGACGTAGGACGGGGCGAACTCTTGCAGGTCAGTGATGAGGTTGCGGATATTGGGAGCATGACCCAGCGTGCCCGCCCCCCACACTTGAATCAACTGCAGGTATTGGGCCAAAACGTGAGCCAACGGCAGGAACACCAGCAGCCGCGAGGACGGATACCCCGCGATTTCCGGCATCCACTTCATCCCGTTGGCCAGCAGTTCCATCCAGTTCCCGTGCGTGATTTCCACACCTTTGGGCTTTCCGGCAGTCCCGGAGGTGTACACAATAGTGGACACGTCGTCGATAGTCACCGCGCGGGAACGCTCGTCAACCTGGAAATCAGGAACGTCCATACCGACCTTTTTAATCCTGACTACCGCCGAGTCTTCCAGGCACAACACGTGTTTCAGGCTGCGGCCGCAATCCCGTTTCGAGCTGACCAGCTGGCGCATCGCGTTCGTTTCGCACACCACCAAAGCGGGGTCGGCGTCCTCTAAAATCCACGCGATCTGTTCGGCGGAATCCGTCTCATAGATCGGGACCAACACCAGTCCGGCGCAAAATCCCGCGTATTCCAACAACATCCAGTCATACGAGGTGTGACCCATGATGGAGAACCGATCCCCGGGCTGCAAACCCATCCCAATCAAGCCGCGCGCTACCGAATGAACGTCCTCGTTGAACTCCACCGCCGTCATCGAACGCCACCCGCCGAGCTCGGTCTTTCGGTCCAGCAGTTTCGCGTTGGGTAGGCGACGCACCCGGTCCGCCAGGGTCCAAGGCAAAGTTTGGTGTTTCTCAGCAGTAAACAACCGCGGGCAATGCCAGTACCGCTCGCCGTCTACTTCCACCCAACCAGGCTTATCCATCGGGTTTTGCGCCCGATTGGTAATTTCGTCGCGATTGTTACGTTTTTCGTCAACCATAGGGTTAGCTTACCAACTTTCTGAATTTTCCCACTGCCGAGTTATCGCAGTTCACTCCGGCAATACCAGCATCACCAGGGCAATCCCCACCGCCGCCACGACCAGGACAGTCACGTCAAAGACCGTTCCGCGCGCCCGAGTCCAGGCGTGGCGGTTAGTCAGGCGAAACCCCGCCAGCGCCAACAGCACTACGACTAAACCCCAGACCGCCGCTTGCCACCATCCGATGACAGACAGCGCCAGCAGGACCGACACCGCCACCACCAGCAGCAACACTTGGGCGCGGCTGGGGGCATCGAAAGGATGCGGAGCCGTGTTGGGCACCACCGTGGGCTGGTCAGGCGTCACAGAATCCAGCGACTGCCAGTCCGGCGTGTCGGGTTCAGGGGTTTGCGACGGGTTTGGGGTGTTCAAAAGAATCCCTCGACGGTTTGCGGGTCGGTTACGGTTATACGGGGCGGCGTGACCGGCAATCCCCGGATCACCAGCCGCGCCAAACGCCTCTAGTGGAAGAAGTGACGCACCCCGGTGGTGAACATCGTGACCCCGGCCTTTTCACAGACATCAATAGTTTCCTGGTCACGGATAGAACCGCCGGGCTGGACGATAGCTTTCACGCCCGCGTCGATGAGGATTTGCGGGCCGTCCGCGAACGGGAAGAACGCGTCGGACGCCGCGACCGCGCCGCGCGCCCGCTCGGGAGGAGCTGCCACCGCTAAGTCGTCGGCTCGTGCGCCCCCGGCGACGTCGCTTTGAGCGCTCGCGGCCGCGTCTCCGGTTTCGCGTCCACCCAGGGTATTGGCGCGTTCCACCGCCAGCTTGCAAGAATCGACCCGGTTGACCTGGCCCATGCCGATGCCGACCGTCGCCCCGTCATGCGCCAAGAGAATGGCGTTAGACTTCGTGGCGCGGATAGTTTGCCAAGCAAACTCCAGGTCGTGCAAGGTCGCCTCGTCAACATCAGGACCGCACACCTTGGTCCAACCGCTGGGCCGGTCGCCCGACTCGGCCACGTCGTCACGCTGCTGGGCCAGGTAGCCCCCGCTGATTTGGCGGATTTCCAAGGCTCCCCGATCGGGAGGAGTGACCTTAAGCACCCGCACGTTCTTTTTCGCCGCCAAGGCGCTCACAGCTCCCGGCTCATAAGACGGAGCCAGCACCACCTCGGTGAAAATCGGGGCAATCTGTTTCGCCAGCTCCACCGTCACCGGACGGTTCACCGCGATGACCCCACCGAAAGCACTAACCGGGTCGCAGGCGTGAGCTTTGCGGTGGGCAGTGGCGACGTCAGCGGCTACTGCGATGCCGCAGGGGTTAGCATGTTTGATAATCGCCACGCAAGGCTCCGCGTGGTCATAAGCCGCGCGAATCGCCGCGTCCCCGTCCGTGTAGTTGTTGAACGACATTTCCTTGCCGTGCAGCTGAATCGCGTTAGCGATACCGGGAGCTGGCACGATAGTCTCATCAGCGCCGATACTGTCGCACAGCGCCACGTCAGCCAAATCCGGGTGGGGAGCGCATTCGGGGCACATACAATCAGAATCCGGCCCGCCTTCGGCCACCTTTGCCGCCAGCGCATCCATGTCGATGTACAAGGCTGCGGCCTGATGCGGGTTTTCCCCGTAACGTAAGGAAGTGTCCCGGTCCCCCGACATCTCGACCCATTCGGGCAGTGCGTCCGCGCCGTTATCCCCGGTGGCGTCCGGGTCGAGTTCCGCCCCGATAGCCTGCATTGCAAAGTGGGTAATCTGATCATCGAACCAGGTGGCGATGGCCGCGTCATATTCAGCGGTATGCGCGAAAGCCTGAGACGCCAAAATTCGGCGTTCCCGCAGGTCAAAACCGCCATTTTGGACCGCCTCGATGACATGGGGGTACATGAAAGGCGCGGTGACCACCGCGACCGAGGGGTGGTTCTTTGCCGCGGCGCGCACCATGGAGGGCCCGCCGATGTCAATCTGTTCCACGCAGGCGTCGAAGTCGGCGCCGCTGGCTACCGTGTCCTCGAACGGGTAGAGGTTGCACACCACCAGGTCGATGGGCTCGACCTGCAGTTCCTGCAGCTGCTTGACGTGGTCAGGTTTACGCCGATCCGCGAGGATACCGGCGTGAATGTGCGGGTGCAGGGTTTTGACCCGTCCCTCCAAGCATTCGGGAAAGCCCGTCACGTCTTCTACCGGGGTGACGGGAAAGCCCGCGGCCGCAATCTTTTTCGCGGTGGAGCCGGTGGAAATGATTTGCACCCCGGCCTCGACCAAAGCCGCTGCCAGCTCTTCCAGCCCGGTTTTATCCCACACGCTGACCAGCGCGCGCTTGATGGGAATCTGAGTTTCCTGATTACGATTTGTCGTTTCCGCCACCTTGTATTGCCTTCCTTAGTTGGGGTTATTGCTTTTGTCTAAAGATCAACAGTTATTCGGGTGTCTTTCGGGGCCGCGACCGCGGTTGCGCAAAAAGAAACCCACGGTTCAATCCTAGTCGCTTTCAAAACCGGCACGAACTTCGTCAATCCACCAGCCGTGCGCTACCATCCGGCCCACGCTGTCGACCAGCTGGGCGCGTTCGGCGACTTTGATTCTCTCGGTCAAGGTTTCCAGGTCGTCATCGTCGTGGACGGGAACCGCCACCTGGGCCAGAATCGGGCCGGTGTCCATGCCGGGATCAACTATGAACAGCGTGGCCCCCGCGAGTTTCACCCCGGCGCGCAGGGCATCGCGCGGCCCGTGAATACCCACGAAAGAGGGCAGCAGCGAATTGTGGGTGTTGACGATGTGAGAGGGCCATTGCGCCAAGAATTTCGGACCCAAAATTTTCAGAAACCCGGCGCTGACAACTAAATCCGGTTCCCAGGACTGTACCGCTGCCGTCAGCGCACTGTCCCAGGCCTCCCGGTCGGGAAAGTCTCCCAGACAAACCGCTGCGGTAGGAATCCCTTGTGACTGCGCCCACTGCAGTCCCCCGGCAGTCTCCCGGTCGGAAACAACCCCGACTATTTCCGCACCGTAAGCGGTGTTCGCGGTCGCTTCAGAGAGTGCTTGCAGATTAGAACCGTCCCCGGAAATCAGCACCACCAGGCGGGAGGGACGGTCTCCGGGCAGCTTTAAGACTCGCTTCGTCATAAGTCGATTCTAGCAGTGGGAAGAGCCTCCGGATTTTTGCCCGAGACCCGCACCGCGAAACGCCGGGTGGCGGCGCGCATCTGCGGGTGGTTCAGCAGGGCGGTCACCACGAAAGGCACGCCCCAGGCCAGCACTCCCGCATAGAGGGTCGAGCCGGTGGGACCCACGTTCACCAGGCGGCCCGGCCCTAGTGAACCGCTGACAAACCACACGATGAGCAGCCCGCCCACCAACAGTCCCGCCAGGAACAGGGCGAGGGACAACGCGGTGTCAGCCAGTCCGAGCTGGTGACGTCCGCCGAGGTAGAGGCCCAAGCCAATTGCTAGTGCCACCGGAAAAATCAGGGGCCACCACCCTACCGGGGCGTCCGGTAGACACGCCAACACCGGCACCGGCGGCAAGTCGCCCCCGATGACCTGGCCGGGAGAAAACACTGTTCCCTGACCCAAGCTGAGGCCCGGACCGGTTATCCACGCGATACCCCACACCAGCAGGGTCGGCAGGTAAGCGAGGATGGCCAGGAACATCGCTACGGAACCGAGCGCGTCAGGTTTCAGTCCGGTCCAGATGGTGCGCATTTGCTCCCAGCCGGTAATCAAGCCCGCGAGCAGGAAAACCGCGGATAGCGCCGCGCCTCCCCCAGCTAGCACGCGCAGGCAGCGACCCGCCAGGCTTAGCCACGGCCACGGCTCGCCCTCGGGGAAAAACGCGGTCACATTCCACCAGGTCAGATGTCTGGCTACGACAAAGAACACTATCGCCGCGAAAAAAAGCGAAAAAATGAACGCGCGCCACACCACCAGGGAAACCGCGGCAAAACCCAGGCACACCCAGGTCGGAATGAGAAACGCCAACAGTCCCCAAGCCAAAGCCGGGGCATTTGCCGGTTTCGCCACCCGCAGACTCGCTGCCAGCATCAGCCCAATCAGCAGGGTGAGCCCCCACGGCGTGAGGGAAAAACGCATCGTTTCGCTGGAAAACTCGGCGCGGAATGCAGCGGCAAAAATAGCGTTGCCCACCATCAGGGCATCGCTCCACTTCGTGCCTTTTTCCGAGGGCGTGGCGGCAGTGGGCGTCCACACCGCGATTGCCAACAGTACCAGCACCGCCCAGCTAATCGCCCAAGTCTGGAACCCCAGCCACAGAGAACGCCAGGTTCCAGCAGGGAACAGTTCGGCGCGGGTAGGTTTGTGGAAAACGGAGCGCAATGCGGAGCGGAAAACAGAGCGAAAATCGGGGCGGCGAAAACGTTTCGTCGCGCTCAGTCCTGCGGCACCGGTGCCGGTAGAACCGGCGGGCGAACCGGAGCGTTCCTGGCTGAGTTCGGTCGGCAGGGATTGGCCGTCAGGAGCGGTGGTGACGCGGCGCTGGCGCCTCCCCGGGCGAGTTGGGGGACGCTGACCAGGACGGTTAGACCGTGCGTCCATAACTCTCCTCCCTGGCGCAGTGAGCCGCGCCTCATCCAACCTAAGTATAGGAAACCCTCAGAACCGCGCGGACTTGCCGCGCCGAAGTGAGCCGGCGCAACGCCCTTGTGAATCCCGCCGTAAACGACCCCCGCGACCTGGCGCACCGCCGACGGAACAACAAGGTTCCGGGGTAAGCGATCGAAATTCGCGATTAAATCGGCATAGCTGGCCTATATAACCACCAACCCCGATTTAATCCCCAATTAGCAACGACCCCACCCCTGCCCACACCGAAAACAGAGCCAGAGCGACCCGGCACACCGCCCTTGTGAATCCCGCCGTAAACGACCCCCGCGACCTGGTGCGACGGCGAAACCCGCCGCAACGCCTTGTGAACAGGCAAAAAGGGCGCGGCCGAAACCTCAGTTCCGACCGCGTCCCTCTCAAAAGCTAGGGCAAAAACTATTTGCTCTGCATGATTTCGCGAGCGATGCGCGCGGTTTCGCTCGGCGTCTTGCCGACGCGCACCCCGACAGCTTCGAGGGCTTCTTTCTTGGCCGCCGCAGTCCCGGAAGAACCGGAGACGATAGCGCCCGCGTGGCCCATGGTCTTGCCTTCGGGAGCGGTGAAGCCCGCCACGTAGCCCACCACGGGCTTGGTGACGTGTTCTTTGATGTAGGCGGCCGCACGTTCCTCAGCGTCCCCGCCGATTTCACCGATCATTACGATCAGTTCGGTTTCGGGATCCTTTTCGAAAGCCTCGAGGGCGTCTATGTGGGTCGTGCCGATAATCGGGTCCCCGCCGATACCGATGCAGGTGGTGAAGCCCAAGTCGCGCAGTTCGTACATCATCTGGTAGGTCAGCGTGCCGGACTTGGACACCAAGCCGAGCTTGCCGCGCGGGGTGATGTCGCCGGGGGTGATGCCGACGTTAGACTTGCCGGGGCTGATGATGCCGGGGCAGTTCGGGCCAATCATGCGCACGCCGTGGGACTTCGCGTAGGCGAAAGCGGCGTTCGTGTCCTGGACGGGAATGTGCTCGGTGATGACCACCACCAGCTCCATGCCGGCATCCACGGCTTCGATGATGGCGCCTTTCGCACCTGCCGGGGGCACAAAGATGACCGAAGTGTTCGCGCCGGTCGCGGCCTTGGCGTCGGCAACCGTGCCGTACACCGGGACGCTGACGGTGCCGCCCTGGACCGAATCAGCCAGCGGGCCGTAGGGGACGACGTCGAATTCGACGGTGGTTCCGGCCTTTTTCGGGTTCGTGCCGGCGACAACTTTGGTGCCGTAGGCGAGCATCCGGGTCGTGTGCTTGCGGCCTTCCGAACCGGTCATGCCCTGGACAATTACTTTGGAGTTCTCATCAAGAAAAATCGACATTGTGGTGCTTCTCCTTTACTTCGCGGCCAGTTCAGCGGCCTTGTCGGCGGCTTCGTCCATCGTTTCCATCATGGTGACCAAGGGGTGGTTGGCGGCTTTCAGAATCGCGCGCCCCTCCTCGACCTTGTTGCCGTCCAGGCGCACCACCAGGGGTTTCGTCGCCTGGTCGCCCAGAATCTGGAGCGCGCCGATGATGCCGTTCGCGACCTCGTCGCACGCCGTGATACCGCCGAAAACATTGACGAAACAGGACTTGACCTGCGGGTCGGTCAGAATCACATCCAGACCTTTCGCCATGACCTCGGCCGAGGCGCCCCCGCCGATGTCCAGGAAGTTCGCGGGCTTAGTACCGTACTTTTCCCCGGCGTAGGCCACCACGTCCAGGGTGGACATAACCAAACCGGCGCCGTTACCGATAATGCCGACCTGGCCTTCCAGGCGCACGTAGTTCAACCCGGCCTCCTGAGCCTTGAGCTCGCGCTCGTCAGCCGCCTTGTGGTCGACCAGTTCGTTGTGCTCGGGGTGACGGTAGCGGGCGTTATCGTCGAGGGTCATCTTGCCGTCTAGGGCGATGATGTCGCCCTGCTTGGTTGCCACCAGCGGGTTTACTTCCACCAGGGTGGCGTCCTCACCGGTGTAGACCTCCCACAGTTTCAGGAAAACCGGAGCGACCTTCGCGGCGGTTTCCGGGTCGAATCCGGCTTCATCGGCAATCTGGCGCGCCACGGCCGCGTCCATGCCGGAGGCGGGAATCGGCACCTTCGCCAGCGCTTCGGGCTTTTCTTTGGCGAGCTGCTCGATTTCCATGCCGCCTTCGACCGAGCACATCGCCAGGTTCTGGCGGTTCGCGCGGTCGAGCAGAATCGAGAAATAGAACTCTCGGTCGATGTCGGCTCCGGCCGCCACCATCACACGGTAAACAGTGTGGCCTTTAATGTCCATACCCAAAATTGCCTGGGCGTTAGCTTCGGCTTCCTCCGCGCTGCGAGCCAGCTTAACGCCACCCGCCTTACCGCGGCCACCGGTCTTAACCTGGGCTTTTACCACTGCCACCGGAGTACCCAAGGCGGTGAAAGCAGCCTTGGCCTCCTCCACAGTGCTTGCGACTTTGCCCGGCAAAACCGGGACTCCATGCTTATCAAACAGGTCACGCGCCTGGTACTCGTAGAGGTCCACGCTGTTCCTTTCATTCTAGAAATTATGTCTCGACATCGAGATATTTCTTATAGTGTATCGAAAAAAATCAGATTTTCCACCCCGATAATTCCGGCCCAGCCGCAAAAATTGCGTCTATGCTGGAAGTATGTCTTTTCAAGACGTTAGCGGAGCAAAGGAGCGTCGCCATGCAAGACCACGGTAACCCGGAAAAACTGTCGAAGTACAGACCGGAACCACCCCTCAAAGTCCCCAACAAAATCTATGAAACCGAGCTGTATCGGCTACAAACCGAGCTGGCGAAACTGCAACGGTGGGTGAAGCAAACCGGCGCCCGGATTGTAATCATCTTTGAAGGCCGGGACGCCGCCGGCAAAGGCGGCACCATCAAACGGCTGACCGAGTATCTCTCGCCGCGTGTCGCCCGGGTCGTGGCGCTGCCCACCCCTACGGAACGCGAAAAAACCCAGTGGTATTTCCAGCGCTACATCTCCCACTTGCCTGCCGCGGGAGAAATCGTGATTTTTGACCGCTCTTGGTACAACCGTGCCGGGGTCGAGAAAGTCATGGGGTTCGCCACCCCGATTCAGGTGCAAAAGTTCATGCAGCAGTGCCCGACTTTTGAACGAATGCTGGTCGAGGACGGCATCATGCTGCGCAAATACTGGTTCTCGGTGTCCGACAAAGTGCAGTACGAGCGGTTTTCCCGGCGTTTGCACGATCCCTTGCGCCAATGGAAGCTCTCGCCCATGGACTTGGAGTCCATCACCCGGTGGGAGGACTATTCACGAGCAAAAGACGAGATGCTGGTGCATACCGACACGACGGAATGCCCGTGGTATCAGGTGTCCTCGGACTCCAAGAAGGCCGCGCGGCTCAATATGATTGCCCACTTCCTGTCTACTATTCCCTATACGGATCTGCCCAGCGATACTGCCCCCATTACCTTGCCCGATCGTCCGCCGTCGAGCGGGTATGTGCGCACGTCGTTTGAGACGGTTCGTTCGGTGCCTAATCATGCCGCAGAAGTGGTGGGGCGCGCCAAAGCGGGGGAGATTCCGTTTGTGACGTTGGATCCCGCACCGGCTGACGCGGCGTCACCGGCTGCCGAGAGTGCTGAGGACTGCGAGGACGACAAGAAGAAGAAAAAGAAAAAGAAGAAAAAGAAGAATAAGTAGCTGAATTGCGTTACAGACCGGCCTCGTCCGCCGGTCTGTAGCGTTTTAATCGACCGGAGTGAGCGGGGCAAAGTTCAACAACAACCGTTTGGCGGCGCCCGTGCGGAACTTCACGGTGGCGATGGTGCCTTTGCCTTGGCCCTCCAAGCCGGTGACCTTGCCTTCCCCGTAGATGTCGTGGTGGACTCGCTGACCGACGTGAAGTTCGGGAATTTTGCCCGCCGGTTTCGCTTTCGTGGTTTTCGCCGGCGAGGCTCCCGAGCCTTTGCCGCCGGCCAAGTCGCGCGCCGTAGTCAACCCTATCCGCGAGTTGGCGAACTTACCCCCGGACGTGGAGCTCGACCCTCGTGAACCCGAGGATTGCCGAGCGCCACGGTATGCGCCATAGCCTCCCGCAGCTCCCCCGCGGCCGCCACGCCCGCCGTATCCGTAAGCGGAGCTGGCGGGTTCGCCATAGCCGCGAGACGCGAGCCCACCGAAATAGTCCACGGTGGTGGCTTCGCGCCGGTTATCGACCAGTTCAGCCGGGATGTCTTCCAAGAACCGCGAAGCCGGCATGGTTACCGTCTCACCAAAAACCGTACGCGCGGCGCAACGGGTCAGGTACAGCCGCTGGCGCGCCCTTGTGACCGCCACGTAAGCGAGCCGACGTTCCTCCGCCACGTCCTGGGGATTGTCCAGGGAACGAGAATGCGGGAACAGTCCGTCCTCCATCCCGGTCACGAACACGGTGTTGAACTCCAGTCCTTTTGCGGTATGCACCGTCATCAGGGTCACTTCCGGCGAGGCCGCAGGGGGCACGGGGTCAGCAGGGCGTTCGGGCTGGGCAGTGGTGTCGGGAAGCTGATCCGCGTCCGCCACCAGGGAAATCCGCTCTAAGAAATCCGCCAGGCGGGCATCGGGCTCGGAAAGGGAAAAGTCCTGCGCCACGTTACGCAGCTCCGCCAGGTTTTCCACCCGTGCGTCGTCCTGAGGGTCGTTAGATTTCCGCAGTTTCGGCAGGTAGCCGCTGTCCTCCAGGGCCGTGTCCAAGATTTCGTCCAGGGGAGCGCCCGCCGCATCCAAAGACCGCATGGCGTCTAAAACGCCCACGAACTGGGCAATCCCCGTGCTGGCTTTCGCGCTCAAGTCGCCGTGATGGGTGCCCCCCGGCAGGAACTGGCGCAAAGCCTGGCCAAAATCGAGGCTTTCACGCAGCGACACCTCGCGAATAGTCGCTACCGCTTTGTCTCCCAAACCGCGTTTCGGTTCGTTCAACACCCGCAGCAGGTTACCGTCGTCGGCCGGGTTCGCCGCGGCGCACAGGTAGGCGATGGCGTCCTTGATTTCGCGCCGGTCATAGAACTTGGTGCCGCCCACGACCCGGTAAGGGATGCCCTCTCGCGTCAGCATTTCCTCCAGGGAACGCGACTGGGCGTTGGTTCGGTAGAACACCGCGAATTCGTCCCAAGCCGAGCCTTCCTGGCGGAGCGTGAGCAGCTCGCGGACGATGAAAGCGGCCTCGTCCCGGTCAGTGTCAGCCGCGTACATCACGGCCTGCACGCCCTGCCCCGCTTCGGTCCAGAGATTCTTTTTCCGCCGGCCCTCATTTTCCGAGATAATCGCATTCGCGACGGACAAAATCGTGCCGGTCGAGCGGTAGTTTTGTTCCAGATAAACCGTGGTGGCACCGGGGAAATCCGATTCAAATTCTTCGATGTTGCGAATCGTGGCGCCGCGGAAGGCATAAATCGACTGGTCCGAGTCACCCACCACCGTCAGTTCGGCAGGCGGCTGGGTATCGCCCGCCGCTCCCACCGTGAGCAAGCGAATCAGCTCATACTGCGCCGGGTTCGTATCCTGGTATTCGTCCACCAAAACATGACGGAATTTGGCTCGATACTGCGCCAAAATGTCAGGATGTGCCTTCCACAGATAGACCGTGGACGCAATGAGGTCGTCAAAGTCGAACGCGTTGGCGCGGTGCAGCAGCTGCTGATACTCGGTATAGATTTCCGCCGTGAGCTGGCTCATCTTGTCCACGCCAGCATCCCGCGCAAACACTTCGGGGGTGATGAGTTCATTATTGGCCTGGGAAATTTTGGCAGCAAAAGACTTCGGCGTGAAACGTTTCGGGTCCAGCCCCCGACCCTTGATGATGCGCGTCAGCAGGGCTTTCGTGTCGGCGGTGTCATAGATAGAGAAGGACCTAGTCACCCCCAGAGTCTCAGCTTCGGCACGCAAAATCCGCACGCAGGCACTATGAAAGGTGGACACCCACATATATTTCGCGGCGTTGCCGACCAGGGCTTCGACTCGTTCACGCATCTCGGCGGCCGCCTTGTTAGTGAAAGTAATCGCCAGGACTTCCCAAGGGCGGATTCTCTCAGTCGCCAGCAGCCACGCAATCCGCCGAGTCAGCACCCGAGTCTTGCCCGAACCCGCTCCTGCCATCACCAGGAGCGGACCGGACTCGTGGGTCACCGCGGCCTGCTGTTCCGGGTTCAAACCCTCAATGATTGCAGCAACTTTGCGGGCCCGCCAGTCCTCGCGGCGCGCCGCATCCATCCCGGACCAGCCCGCGAAACCGGAGTCCGCCTCGGGGGTCTCGGGCTGCGCGACCGCCCCGCGTGGCAGGGCTGCCGACACGGGAATCTCACCGCCAGCACCTTGGGCAAGGGTAGAAAACAAATCATTCATGCCTGTTGAGCCCACTGTTCCGCTAACGCTTTGATGCTGCTTAGCTTAGAGAACGGCAAAATTTCGCAGACCACACCGTCGGGGCCTTCGTAAGCGATGGCGAATTTAGCCTGGTCAGCCAGCGAAACGATGTCGATAGCGCCGTAGGTTTTCACATCGAAAATCGCCGCCTCCCGAAACGAGCGGGCCCCATCAACAGACAGCATCAACACGGTGCAATCTCCGTTGCACACCGTGCGTTCGCCGATGTAGCTGAACACGTCCGCATGAGGGGTGCCGGGGCAAGCGCCGTGAAACACTTCCTCGAGCGGGCTCATGATGTTGATGAGCCGGGAATCCATCGCCGCGGTGGGTTGCCCAAAAGTGCGGCCGCCATCAGTCGATTTCGCCCACGTTTTCACCGTCGAGCCTTGGGTTTTTATCAGCAGCATAACTTCGGTTCCGTCACTGTTGGACACCGCCGAACAATAATCCACATTCGCTCCCACCGGGGGTGAGGCCCACCAGCTGGCACCGTGGTCGTCCGAGCCGATAAACACCGCTTTGCGGTCCCCTGATTCGTCCACGATGACACCCGCGTGGCACAAGCGCTGGGCCCACTGCCCTGCCGTCAGTTGCGTGCCGCGCCCGCGCGGAATATACGCCATCGTAAAGTCCCGCCCGGCAATAATCATGGAGGTGATATCTTGATGTTCCCAGGTCAAGCCGTCGTCGTCGGTCCACGCGACAAAGAGCGCCGTTTGTGCCTGGCGTGAATCCCAACCCGGCACCAGGGAACGGGTATAGAAACAGAACATGCGTCCGGTCACGCGGTCATGCAGGAATGACGGAACATGGAACCCGAGAAATTCCTGCGGGTTGCCGGCCGCCAAGGTGCGGGGTTCTTCCCAGGTCAAACCGTTATCAAAAGACCGTGACAGGCACAGACTGGTCGGGCACAGCCGGCGATAATGTGGTTCCTCGGGGCTGGCCGGGTTCGCGCCGGCGAGTTCAGCGCTGGTGCGGGTCGCGCACTCTGAGGGCAGCGCCTCCCACATCATCAGCAAAACCCGGCTGGAAGTGCGAGCGATAGCGGGATAGCGCGCTTGTGTGAAGCCGGAGGTAACATGGGGGGCTACCACGGTGCGCTGCATCAATAATCCTTTTCTATCCCGAAAATAATTGCGCCTTTACGTTATCATCTCGCAGCGGTTTGCTTCACCTTCCAGCGTGCCCGGGCAGGTTCCCCACCCCCTCAACCGATGCGCCGGTCTTGGGCCCATTTAGACAGTTCGTAACGGTTGGACAGTTGCAGTTTGCGCAGCACGGAGGACACGTGAGATTCTACTGTTTTCACGGAAATATACAGTTCAGAGGCAATTTCTTTGTAAGCGAAACCGCGCGCGATGAGGCGCATGACCTCAAACTCGCGCTCCGTGAGCGAATCGAGTTCGGAATCGGTGCCCACCATGTCGGTGCGCGCCGCCCCGAACGCATCCAGCACGAAACCTGCCAGCCGGGGTGAGAAAGCCGCGTCTCCACCCGCCACCCGGACGATGGCGTCAACCAGGTCAGGCGTGGCAATAGTCTTGGTCACGTAGCCGCGGGCTCCCGCCCGAATAACCGCCACCACGTCTTCTGCTGCGTCAGACACCGACAGCGCCAGGAACCGGGTCGGCACCCCCATGCAGGCCGCCGCGACTTCTGCGCCTCCGCCGCCGTGACCGCCCGGCAAGTGCACGTCCAGCAGTGCCACCGCGGGAACGCCCTGGCGCACTGCGGCAATAGCGTCCTCCACACTATCCGCTTCCCCCATGACCTGGACTTCGTCGGGATACTTGCTCAGTTCCGCAATTACTCCCGCCCGAAACAGCCCGTGATCGTCGATGACCAGCACCGAAATGGGACGCTTCGGGTGTTCCCCAGAAGCGGCCGGGTTCGCGTTTCCGTCACTCATCGTTTGTCCTCCCTCAGTTTTCCCCAGTTTGGCGGGGTACTTTCATCGCGACTTCGCAGCCGCTGGACCCCGACCGAATGGTCGCGGTGCCGCCGTGGCGCTCCAGCCTCTCAATGATGGAATGTTTCACGCCTTGGTGTCCTTGCGGGATAGCCGCAATGTCGAATCCGGAGCCGTGATCGCGCACGAAACATTCCACCGCGTCCGACCCTACTTCCAGATAGACCGAAAACGGAGGCTTTCCGTGGCGAGCCGAATTTGTCAGGGCTTCCCTCGTCGCCGCCACCAGCGGCTCGGACCACGGTCCTGGAACCGCGTCTCCCACCGTGACAGTGTCCAACACTACCCCGTAACGGTCCTCAATCTCGCCGGCCAGCTCCTTAATGATTTGGGACAGGGATGAGTCCGCGTGACCGCGATCTTCGTAGAGCCAAGAGCGCAACTGACGTTCCTCGGCACGAGCCAGTTTCGCGACTTCCGGGGCGTCGTCGGCTCTCGCACGAATCAGCGCAAGGGTTTGCAGCACAGAATCGTGCAGGTGAGCGGCCATATCGGCGCGGACAGTTTGGCGGGTTTGCTCGGCCAGAGACGCCTTGTAAGACATCCAAAAGCGTGCCCAGAGCGGCAAAACCGCCAAGCTCAGCACCGCGATGACGACCAGGGTGATGAGTCCTCCGCGCAGTGCGTCACCCAGACTGATGGTTCCAGAAAATCCAATCATGACCGCAAAAATCACCAGGAGGGCACCGGGAATGGCAAAGCCCAGGAACCGTCCCATCCGCAGCTCGACCAGAGACGACCCCGCCGAAGCCCCCACCCAAATCAGAGCGATACCGGTGATGAGGATGATGATGGTGATGAGGGGACGCAAATCACTCATGATTTTCGGGCCGGAATAGGCTCCGAAGACAGCTATGGCGATTAACCCCAGCGCCAGCAAAATTGCCGGAACCGTCACATTTCGCCAGCGGTCATTACTGCCAAAATTCCCCCTGAGCTGCGCGTTAGGGTTCGCCAGTCGCGAATCTCCGGGAAACGGCAGCCCCGCCTGAACCCCGGGATTTCCCCGCGGCACAAAAATCCACAACCAGACATAGAGCAGAATGCTGACCCCGGTGGGAGCTAAAACCACCAAGATGAGCCGCACCAACCACAACGGCATACCCAGATGCAGCGCCAATCCTGCGGCCACCCCAGCCAGAACCCCGTCTTTACCGGGCGGAACCGTCCCAGACACGGGACGGCGCAGCGGAGGGCGCATACGAGGGGGTGCATCAGATGTGGCCATAAATCCAGTTTGCCACGGCTTGGCGGGGTTTCGCCCGGCTTAAGGGATTAATCAGGGACAAATCAGGGACAACCCCCATAGCCACCGGGCGCTGCAGCGGCAATGATGGAAACATGGACGAAAATATGAACCCAGAACAAGCAACTGACTCCGTTCCTCCCGCTGGGGGCGAGCCTCCCCACTGCGGCGAGACTGCCGGAGTGAACGCGGCTGCCGACGCGAACGCAGCTACCGAGGCGGACCCCTCTAGTTCCGCGAACCCAAACGGGACCGGTGCTGCTGCATTTAGCTCACCCAACTCGGGAGCACCTAACTCGCAAGCAACTAATCCGCAGGTACCTTACCCGGATGGGACAAACTACGGAGCCGCGGGCTACCCCGGTTCGGGCAGTTTCCCGAGCAACGGCGCAAACTATGGAACCGCGGGCGCGGGAGGCTACCCGGGAGGCCCGGATTCCACCGGACAGGCCTGGATGCGTTCCAATAACCGGGTCATCGGCGGAGTTTGTGCGGGAATCGCCTCACGCCTGCACATTGACCCCGTAATTGTGCGAGGTTTAGCTGTGGTCGGTTTGCTGTTCTTTGGGGTTATTCCCTTGCTCTACGGGGCGCTGTGGTTGTGGATGCCCAGCCAAACCACCGGACGCAGCTTGTGGACCGATTGGCGCGCCGGCGTGCCTAACCAGGGCGGTGGTGTCGCCGGCTCGATTCTGTTGATGTTTTTCGGGGCGATGCGGATGCTGCCCCAAGGCATTTTTCTGTTCGATGTATTCGACATCTGGGACGGCGGGGACAAATTTGGCGATTTACTCGCTTTCTTTTTTATAGCTCTGGTTTTGTGCTTGCTGCTGGCTCCCCTAGCGGTGGTGGTGCTGCTCATCGTTCACTTTGTGAACCAGAGCAAGGCCGGTACCCCGCCAGCCGGGAACGCTTACGTTCCTGGTCCCACCGGCTTTGTTTCCACCCCTCAGGCACCCGCCGGTCCAGTCCCCGCGGACGGTCTTCACGATGCCTCCGCTTCCCCAGCAGCACCCGCTACCGGCTTCACCCCGCCTACTACCAGCTTTGCGGCTCCCACCACTAACTTTACGGTTCCCGACCCGGGCTTTACCGTCCCCGCTGCTGGCCCCGCAACTCCCTCCAGCGCCACCTCGACCATGTCTGCCCCACCTCATCCGCAGCCAAGGACGATTTTGGCGCCGCGCATTCCCGGACCGAGCCGCACTCTCAGTCTCACGGTCGGCGGGTTGGTTTTGCTGTCGATTTTCACCGGCATCCTGCTGCCTCTGATAGGGGTGCTTGACCCGCTAAGTTCCGTACTTTTGGCTGTCGGTCTGCTGACGATGGTGCTGGGGGGTGGCATGTTGGTAGCAGCCCTGCAGAAACGACGGACGGGCTGGCTTGCCGTCGTCACCCCGCTGGTGATTTTGTTCGTAACGCTGCCCCTGGCAACAGTGGGAATGTCCGTGATGCCCCAGCTGCGCGAGCTGCGTTCCACCATTGACTGGCACGATTTTCCTGAAACGTTTAGCTACCAGAGCAACGATTTACACCCCGGAGACGAGCTCAGCGCCATTCGCGGCGGCGCTAATATCGACCTACGTGCCACGAACCCTGGTAAACCCATCACAGTCAATCTGGTCAACGGGAATGTCTCAATTTATACGCTGCCAGAACAAAACGTTGACCTGGAAATCAACTTAGCCCAAGGCAACGTGACAACTTCCACCCTGAAAGACAGCAAATGGGACATGAGCGAAACCTTTTTACAGTCCTCATCCGTTGAAAAACACCGTCCACAATACTTCACTATGGACGGCAATCAGCGCGTGGAATTCGTGGATCGAACCAAGGAATATGAGGCCGCTAACATCAGTCTGGGCAGTTCAGAGGTGACGAAACTAAAAATCCAACACGACGTCCCGCTGTCGGACAACACGCCAGGAAACCAGACCAAACCCCAAACTGTCGAAATCAACCTGGCACACGGAACCGTGTCGCTCTATGAACGTCCCCCCGTGGATTTATGGAACGGCGCGGTGCTGCCTGACGGGCACTTCCTGGTCAACTATGTGTTGAATGGTCGGGATTTGATGACTGCCAATCTGCCGGAATACAACAGCACTGAGGTCGGCTCTGAAAACGACAGTAGCGCTGCACTGCGAGAGTTTCGCCGCCGCGCCGTATCCGGAGACGGAACTATCGAATTCAAAACGGCCGACGGAATTGAGGGTGACCCCATAGCGCTGGGCGGACAAACCGTGTCTGAACTGGACATAGACAACACGCTGACTCTCGCTGACGTTCAGTCAGGCAAGGCCGGGAAGTGGACGGACGCCAACCAAGACGGATTCAACGACCTGTTCCAGCCCGGCGGCAGCAAGTGGAAACCCGGCGATAACCTGTTTGACCCGCTAAACGGAACCCCGCGCTCCTCCGCCAGGAGCAGCGAAACCCCGAGCAGACCGGCCACGCCCGTCCCCCCGGATTCATCCACGACGCCTTCCCCGAACCGCGCCCCCGACCTTGAGAACAACTAATTAGGTGACAACTATGGAAAACACAACGGAAACCATCCCCCTCACTCCCGACTTGGAGGAAGGAAAAACGCCGGAACCACCCGTGGAACCGCCCTTGGAACCCCGCCGTGAGCATCGCAGCCTGGCCGCCATCGCCTTCAGCGTGGTGTTTATCCTCATTGGTTTGGTAGTTTTCGGCGCCGCCCTGGGCGTCGTCGTGTCGCTGTGGACGCTAGTCCTGCTGGTATTCGGGACCTCCGGGGTCGCCCTACTGGTTAGCGCCCTAACAGAATCACGCCGCTAGAGCGCGCGAAGACTAATGCTGCGCGCGCAGCTGGGCGGTATCGAAAGAGTCGCGCCCTTCGGCCTGCAGCGCTTCCAGCGGATAGTTCTGCTTGAACTTGAACCAATGCCGCTGGGTGGAAAGCCACACATAGAGACGACGCCGCAGGTATCGCAGGGAAAACTGTCTTTCCGCCGGAGCCAGCAAAGGATTAAAGACTTTGCCCGCCCGGTGCAGCGACTTGACTTGACGGCGCACCTGACCGGTCGTGTACTTCAAAATCAGACGTAACGGCAACACCGTATAGAGAATCGTGTCGAAGTGAGACTTCGGCTCAGTAGGTCGGTGATAGATGACGTCGTTAATCAAAGCGGGCAGCGGGTTATTTCCGGCAGCGGTGTTGTAATAGAGATTCCTGCCGATGCGGGGGTTGACCTCAAAGAAGTAAGCCTGACCGGTGGCACTGTCGACCTTGACATCAAAGTTTGCGAAACCATGCCAGCCGATACCGGTCAGGAAATCGCTGGCCTGACGATACAGTTCAGGGTAGCTTTCTGTAATCATCGCGGCCGGATTGCCCAGGGCGGTCGGAACGTGGTCTTCCAGCAGCACGTGAGCCGACCCCAGGAAACTAACCCGTTTGTCCGCGTCCACATACACTGTTATGGACAAGCTGTGCGTGTCGTTTCCGGACACCCGCGGCTGGGCCACGAACCGGCGCGCATCCGGGTTCCCGGCAGTGTGTGTTTCCAGCTCCTCCAGAATCGCTCGAGCCCGACGCGGACTATCAGCTGTATAAACCTTAGATTTGCCCGGCCAGCGCAGCCGCTCGTAACCGTAGGACTGGCACGGCTTGATAATCAGCGGATATTTGTCCCCCAGGGTTTCGGTGATGGCGTCCATCAGGGAGGTCGTTCCAGCATCGAGATTGAGCTCCAGAGTAGTGGGAACCCGCAACCCGTACTTTTCGGCAGCCTTGGCGAAATGCGCCTTGTCATTGGTCAATTCGATGACGTCCACGCTGGGGAAAGCAAAGCGATAGTAAGGAGCCAGCCGGGAAGCGTTCTTTTGGATATTGACCACGTGGGTATCTTGGTTCGCCAGCAACACCAGCGGGGTGTCCGGGTAACGCGCCGCCAGTTCGGGACCCATCTCTATGAGTTTTTCGATGAAAGCACTGAGGTTTGGGTCGACGCTGCTTTCGTTTATCTCTATCGCGTCAAGCAGACGAGAGTGGCGAATCGGCCCCAGCACCAGAGGGGTAATTATCAGAGATTTCACATGCCATTGCTCATAAAATGACCGCGCAAACGCATACGTTCCAATGTCGCCGGACAGGAGAATTGGCAAAAACGGTGCACCGGACTTTTCAGCTGTGTTCATTGATACTCTCCTCTAATAGGCGACCCGGCGAGGGAATATCCCCCGCCGAGCCACCGTAGTTTTCGATAGCGTTACTCTATGAGAAATCGCGATCGTCCTCGCCGCGAGAACGATGCGTCCGCCGGCGAGCCCGCTCCCGCGGACGGCGCGGTTCGCTGCTATCACGCGGATCACGGCGTTCACGGTCACGCGGATCGTGGATCTCTGGAGTTTCGTTCTGCCCAGATTCCGAATCCGCTGCGGTTTCGCCGTCCTCATCGTCCACCACGGCATGCAGGGAGAGCTTGCCGCGCTGGTCGATTTCGGCAACCTCGACCTGAACCTGCTGGCCGACCTGGAGCACGTCCTCGACGTTTTCCACACGTTTGCCGCCGACCAGGCGACGAATCTGGGAGATGTGGAGCAAACCGTCCTTGCCGGGGGTCAAGGAAATGAACGCCCCGAACGTGGTCGTTTTCACCACGGTACCAACGAAACGTTCGCCGACCTCGGGCATCTGGGGGTTCGCAATCGCGTTCACGGCGTCACGAGCGGCCTCGGCGGCCGGACCGTTATCCGCCCCGATGTACACGGTGCCGTCGTCCTCAATGGTCAGCTCAGCGCCGGTGTCCTCTTGAATCTGGTTAATCATCTTTCCTTTCGGACCGATGACCTCACCAATCTTGTCCACCGGGATGTTCACGGTGAGGATGCGCGGAGCGGTCGGAGCCAGTTCATCAGGCCCGTCAATAGCGGCGTGCATCACGTCCAGAATCTTTAGGCGAGCGTCGCGGGCTTGACCCAGGGCGCCCTTCAAAACGTCGGCAGGAATGCCATCAAGTTTCGTGTCCAGCTGCAGGGCGGTAATGAAGTCCTTGGTGCCGGCGACCTTGAAGTCCATGTCGCCAAAAGCGTCTTCTGCGCCCAAGATGTCGGTCAGGGTCGCAAACTGGGTGCCGTTTTCGCCCGGTTCACTCATCAGGCCCATCGCGATGCCGGCAATCGGGGCGCGCAACGGCACACCTGCGTTCAACAGGGACAGCGTGGAGGCGCAAACCGAACCCATCGAGGACGAGCCGTTCGAGCCCATAATCTCGCTGACCTGGCGAATCGCGTAGGGGAAATCCTCGCGAGCCGGAATGACCGGCTCTAGGGCCATCTCCGCCAGGTGCCCGTGGCCGATTTCGCGGCGCTTGGGGGAACCGACCCGACCGGTCTCGCCGGTGCAGTAGGGCGGGAAGTTGTACTGGTGCATATAGCGCTTATGCGTCGCTGGGCTCAAGTTATCCAACTGCTGTTCCATACGCAGCATATTGAGCGTGGTCACGCCCAGAACCTGGGTTTCCCCGCGCTGGAACAGAGCCGAGCCGTGGACCCGGGGCAGCACCTCGACCTCGGCGGACAGGGAGCGGATGTCTTTCAGTCCGCGTCCGTCGATACGCTTGCCTTCGTGCAGCACCCGGGCGCGCACCAGCTTCTTTTCCAAAGCCTTAAAGGCTGCCTTCAGTTCCTTTTCCTGTTCCTCGAACTCGCCGCCTTCCACCGCGAGCTTCTCGATGGCGGCATCGCGGATTTCGGTTTCGCGATTCTCACGAGTCAGCTTGTCGGCAATCTGAATCGCCGCGAGCAAATCCGCTTCCACCTCGGCTTTCATCGCCTCAAAATGGTTGTCCTCGTAGTCGGGGAACAGCGGATATTCCTGGGTTTCCTTGGCGGCCTTGGCGGCCACTTCGGATTGAGCGCGGCACAGTTCCTTAATGAAGGGTTTGGCCGCGTCCAGCGCGCTGGCCACGAAGTCCTCGGTCGGAGCCTGTTTGCCCTCTTGAATCAGGTCCCAGGCGTACTCGCCGCCGCCGGCTTCCACCATCATGATGGCCACGTCTTCTTCGGGGGTACCCTCGTTGACGACACGACCGGCGATGACCATGTTGAATGTGGACTGTTCCATCTCGGGGTAGGTCGGGAACGCCACCCACTGCCCGTCAATCAAGGCCAGGCGGGTACCACCGATGGGACCGGAGAAAGGCAAGCCAGCCAGTTGGGTCGCCATCGAGGAGGCGTTGATCGCCACCACGTCATAAGCGTGGTCGGGGTGGATTGACAGGATGGTGTCGACGACCTGGACCTCGTTGCGCAGCCCTTTTACGAAGGCCGGGCGCAGCGGGCGGTCAATCAGGCGGGCCGCTAGGATAGCCTCGGTGCCGGGGCGACCTTCGCGACGGAAGAACGATCCGGGGATGCGTCCCGCGGCGTATTGCTTTTCCTCGACGTCTACGGTCAAGGGGAAAAAGTCGAATTGATCTTTCGGTTGCTTGCCAACCGTGGTGGCTGCGAATACAACGGTTTCCCCATCCAGGGTGACCATTGCCGAACCGGCAGCCTGCTGAGCCAAAAGGCCCGTTTCAAAGCGCAGGACGCGCTTGCCAAATTTACCATTGTCGATGACGGCTTCTGCCGCCGTGATTTCGGGTCCCTCCAAGGGATCCCCCTCTCTGTGTTCAGCGCGGCGGTCATCGATCGAGGCCCACTGGGCTGGCTCTCCGCAAACCTCACCGGGAAAACCGGGAGACTCGCAGATGGTCCAGGAGGCCACTACCGAGGACCGATTAACGCTGGATTCCTACATATATCAGCCGGAAAGTACCGGCATGAAAAGAAAGCTGACCGGTATCCGGCCAGCTTAGTTGCTATTTACGCAAACCGAGGCGCTCTTTGAGGCTGCGGTAGCGTTCGATGTCGATGTCCTGCAAGTAGCCCAGCAGACGCTTGCGCTGGCCGACCAGCAGCATCAAACCACGACGGGAATGATGGTCATGTTCGTGAGTCTTGAAGTGCTCGGTCAGGTCCTTAATCCGCTTGGACAACAGGGCGATTTGCACTTCGGGGGAACCAGTGTCCCCGGGATGAGTCGCGTATTCGTTGATGATTGCTTGCTTTTCTTCCTTGGTCAGTGCCACAGGTTCTCCTTATGTACTCGTTGCGCGCAGCGCCCAGGCTCTTCCTGGAGCATCGGTAGCGCGGCCGACATGACGGCTGTACAAGTTTAGCAAAAACCCCGCATTCAAGCGAATTTTCTTTGTTTTTCAACAGCGCGGGTCGGCGCGGTATCGCTCGTGGGGGTCTCGCGGGTGACCTAGGGGGTCACGGACCCCCCTCGTTTTCGTTGCAAAGCAACGAAAACACACCCCCTAGTCCCCCGCCTGAGTACCCCCACTTTCGCTCAGACGCGCCGTATTGCGAGAAACGTTGCACTTGCGGGGCGGGTTTTTGGGAAAACTTGAATTTTTAGCTGGGCGGGCTGTTTAGCTTTAGGGCTAATTATTTGGCAAGAATCAATTTGCCGAAGGGACGGTTGGTTTTGGCTCTAAGGGCTTCGTGAGCTTGGGCGACTTTGGCGAAGGGGTACGTTTCGGCAATAACCGGGCGGATTTGGCCGGATTCGACAGCGGGCCAAACGTATTCACCAACTGCGTGAACCAGGTCAACCTTGGTGTCCGTATCCAACGCGCGAATGGTGGAACCTTGCAAGGTGGCCTGTTTTTGCAAAAAATACGCCAAATCGATTTCCCCGCGTGCTCCCTTTTGCAGTCCGATAACGCATAAACGTCCTCCGATCTTTAAAAGATTGATATTCGATTCCAGCCCTCCGGCCCCACTGACATCCAAGATCAGGTCAAACCCCAAACAGTCAGTCACGTCCTCGAACGCTTTTTTCAGCGATTCTTCGTCACGGTAGTCCGCCACGCCGTCAGCACCCAGCAGGGTCACTTTTTGGCGACGGGCTTCGTCCCCGGCTGTGGCCGCCACGTTGGCACCCAGCGCCTTGGCCAGTTGCACCGCAACGGTCCCGACCCCACCGCTTCCACCTTGAATCAGCACGCTGAAGCCAACTGGGTAGCGCCAGCTTTCCCCGTACGGGTCGCGGCCTGCCAGGAAGCCGTCGTGCGGCCCATCCATCCAGGTTATCCGCGGTTCTAAGTTGACTAGGTTATGCCAAGAAGTCACCGCTGCCTCCAGCAGCGCCGCCCCAGCCACATAGCCGTCCAGGCGTCCCACCACCGGCACCGGCAGACACAGGTCAGGATTGGCCACGCAGTATTCCGCCTGGGCGCCGCCTTCCACCAAGGCCACAACCGAACGTCCCAGCCACTGGGAAGCATCGAGTTCAGGGCCGACTTCAACGATCGTCCCGGCTGCTTCCAGGCCCAGTGTCTGCGGCATCCCGGCAGGCGGCGGATAATGGCCTGCCACCTGCAGCAAGTCTGCTCGGTTCACTCCTGCGGCCGCCACCTTAATCAACACCTGACGGGCGCCTACCAGGGGACGCTCCACCTGGACAATTGAAGCCACCCCATCAACGCCTTGCACAGCCCACATGGAAACCCCCTTGCTTTAAGTCTTTTCCAAGTCTAAAGCAAGGGGGTCGATGAAGTTAGCAAAAAGACCCGCGAGCGTTATCCCTTGCCGTGGTCGATATAGGCTCCTGTAGAATGCGCTCCAGTCATGGGAAGCCTCACGTCAGTGGGCCAGAAAAGACTGTATGGCTTAAAGGTGACAGACGCCCGCATACCGTCGTATCCACGCCACGACTCCATGACAGCCTTGGGATCGGAGGTGTCCGCGAGCAAGACCATGTCAGCCTCGCGCGGATTAGTGGGGCCGCCTGGCCCAATATCCGAAGCATAGGAAATGTCGAATACCGCCGGTTCATCCAAAATGAGCACAGCGTATTCGTAGCCAGCTAACACTTCGGACAACTCCGGTACATCCTGGTGGTTCTCCATCTTGATAAGTTCCTTGGCACTTAGTATCCGAATGAGGCCTTCAAGCTTAAAACCCACGTTATTGGTGATGTAATGCGGATTACCGGGACCATCCGCACCTAAACCAACGCCGGCTGCCATAGCTACAGTACTCTGGGGCAACACTCCTTCTCCTCCGATAAATACAATCTTGTTAGCGCCCATAGACACGATTTGCTGGAAAGTACCTCCACCACCGGGTGGGGTCAGCAGGATAAAACCGTCCTTGGCTGCCCCCGCCACCATCGCATCTTTCAGGGCGGTTCCCGACGCCACGTAGGCGACCGTTCGGGCCGGATCAGTGGCGGCAAACTTGGCGATTTCTAGGGCGGTGAGATAACGATTTGTTCCCGCAAAACGTTGGGTTGCCGCACCGTTCGCGACTGTTTGGAGTACCGCGTCGGGAACCGCGCCCGGTCCGCCCAAAGCCACCAGTTCCGCGCCAGCAGGCTGGTCCGCCGGCATCCGCATCGCCACGAACTGCTGCGCGGCGCTGATGCTGGCCTCGTTCGTGTAGGTGATGATAGGTCCGTCACGCAGCACCGAACCGGCCACCGCGTCGGGGGAACCGGATCCGGCGTTTTTGGTCAAATACATGCGGTTGGTGGGACCGTTTACCTGTATCCAGCGGTCGGCAATAGCCCGGGCGGTCGCGTTGCGGTCCGGGCCAGCGAGGCGTTCCACGTTTTCCGCGCCGCAAGTCTGCCGGGCTTGCTGTGCAATGTTTTCAGGAACCGCGCCCGGCCCACCCAAAATCACGATATGGCCGGGTTTGACCCCACCAAGGTTCAGCTGTTTGCCATCGGTGAGCACCACCGGTCCGTCCCCGATAGTTGCCGCCGGCAGGGCATCCACCGGGTTACGGTTCGCGGCCACATAGACCACCGGCCAGTTTGTCCCCCAAGTGTGCTTGGCTACCGCCAGGGAGGTTTCCACCCCACTGGGCCCCGCCAGACGTTCATAGTTCAACCCCTCTGCCTGAGATTCGCTGACGGTGACCAGGGTCATCATCGCTAAAGTCAAGGCTCCCACCGCGCTGGAAATGGCTCCGCGCTTTACCCATGTCTGCATGTCTGTACCTCTCCGTTGCAACAGTCGTGACCCACTCAGCTTATTGAGGCACTTTTGGTAACTGAACACCCAAAAGGGTGAAAGCCCCGCCCTTTCCCCACGTCGGGACAGGGGCAAAATCGGAGCGGATAGCGTCATGCTAAGGTTGAGGGGTGCAAATTTTTCGTGACAAACCGTCAAGTTTCGGGCCGAGTATCGTGACCATAGGTACTTTTGACGGCGTTCACACCGGACACAAGCGAATCATCGAGAAAGTCGTGGCGCTGGCGCACGAGCGCGAGGTGGCCTCTGTCGTGTTGACGTTCGACCCGCTGCCTCGCCAAGTTCACCACCCCGACCCGAAGAATAAGTTGATTTGCTCCCTGCCAGACCGCCTGACCCGCATTGAACAGCTGGGGGTGGACGCAACTTGGGTTCAACAATATGACCTCGATTTTGCCGCCCAGTCCCCCGCCGAATTCGTCCAAAACTACCTGGTCACCCCCCTGCATCCCCTGGTGGTCGTCATCGGAGAAGACATGCGTTTTGGAGCCAAGAACAGCGGAGACGCCCAGACTTTACAGGAACTGGGGGAACAGTACGGTTTTACCGTCGTGACGGTGCCGAACATCGTTGATCCGATTTTTGGGCGCCGCTGGTCCTCATCTTGGGTGCGCGAGCTGCTGGCCCAAGGCCGGGTTGACCAGGCAGCTTATGTGTTGGGTCGCGCCCATTCGGTACGAGGCACGGTCATTCACGGCAAACGGCGTGGGCGCAAACTGGGATTTCCCACCGCTAACCTGGACGCGGAGTTCGTGGAGGCCATTCCCGCAGATGGTGTTTACGCCGGTTGGCTGCGGATGCCTTACCCGCCGCACTCTAAGAGTCCGACTTCACTAGAGGTGGTGCCCGCCGCCATTTCGGTGGGAACTTCCCCGCATTTTGGCGACGTGGGGCGCACCGTAGAAGCTCACGTTTTAGGGCGCGCAGACTTGGATTTGTACGGGGAAGAAGTCGTGGTCGAGTTCGTGCATCGGATTCGCGACAACCTGGCTTTTGATTCTTTGGACGCACTGCTGGAGCGCATGGATCGCGACCTGTTGGAGACGGCTGTAGTGCTGGGGGTTCCGAAATCCCAACGTATCGACCCCGGCGCGGTCACAGTCTGAGTGCGGCGGATTTGTCAGCTTTGTTTGGTATAAAAGTTCCATGGTAAACAGTGACACCACCCGCAAATTTACCCGGATAGCCACCGCGACGCTGCTGGTGATGAGTGTGACCTGGGGGTTGTCAGGCTGCGACGATGCCGCCGGAAAATCCGCCGCCAAAGAAATTCCTACCAAAACCTCCCTTTTGAACGTCAAACCGAAACCTACTGCAACGCAGCCCCCGGAGATCACCTTTACCGTCGCGGCCACAGGCGACGCCCTGACGCACGATGCCCTCATGCCCGATGTGTCGCGCGACGCCGCGGGAAACACGCATTTTACTAATCTGATGGCTGGCATCAAACCGTTTCTCGAGGGGGCTGACCTGACGATTTGCCACCAAGAGATTGCTTTTGCCCAGGACGGCGCCCCCTACCAGGGTTTTCCCAAGTTCGCTATGCCTACGGGCTGGGCGAAAGATATGAAAGACTTGGGTTACGACGGCTGCTCCACCGCTTCCAACCACACGACTGACCAGGGCATTGAAGGCGTCTATCAAACGCTCAATGTGCTGGAAAAAGCCGGGATGGGGGCCACCGGTTCTCGGCGCAGCGCGGAGGAAAAACCTTATCAGATGTACAGCTTGACCAAAGACGGTCGCACCATCAAGATTGCTCACCTGTCCTTGGGTTGGGGAAAGTTGGGCGGGATGCCCTACATCAGCGAAAAACCTTGGTTGGTTAACGTGGACAATATGAGCGACATTCTCAAGTGGGCCGCCCAGGCTCGCCAGGAGGGTGCCAACGTGGTAATTTTGTCGGGCCATAACGGGTTGGAATATGAGTTGCAGCCCTCCGGCTGGGCGCGTAAATGGGCCCAAGAAGCAGCCGATAGCGGACTGATTGACCTCTATATCGGTCACCATCCGCACGTTCCCCAGGGCATTGAGAAGCTACCCGGCGGTGTGGACGGCAAAGGTATGTGGACGTACTGGAGCGTAGGGAATGTCATTTCGGATATGCGTCCCCTGACCACGATGCACACGGATTCGGAACAAATCGCCTGGGCCACGATTAGGGTTCCAGCTCAGGGCAATGCCGAAGTCATCTCCGCCCAGTGGGTGGCAATCGGGCTGGAACCAGATTCGCACATGGTGGTGCCGCTAGCCGCGGCCGCGCAGGGACAAATTCCGCCTAGTAGCGCCATGAGCGCGAGCAAGGCCGCACAGTATCGGGAGTTTTTGCAATCCCTGGTGGGGCCCGAAACTCCTGAACTCACCGAGCCGCCCGCGGCGCCTTCCCCCGCCAAAGTCGAAGCGCTGCCAAAGCAATAAGCTTCTGCAAATGCTCTTGGAACCTCATCGGCACCAGACCGGTGGGGACGATTTACTGGGATTCTTGCAGTTTCGGGTCGCGTTTCAGGTAAGCCCTGGTTTCGCGGGCAATCAAACCCGAAGCCAGGATTAGCCCGATTAGGTTCGGCAGAGCCATCAACCCGTTCGTGACATCAGCCAAGGTCCAGGCCACTTTTAGCTCCGTGATGCAGCCCACGAAAACAACTATGGCAAACAACAAACGATAGACGACGACGGCTCGGAGGCCGAACAAACGCTGCACACAGCGTTCCCCGTAGTAGGCCCAGCCCAGCACGGTAGAAAATGCAAAGAACACTAGGGAAACTGCCACCACAAAGTGGCCTTGGCCGCCGGGGAAACCGATGTTGAAAGCCTGCGCGGTGAGGGGTGAACCATCCAGCGTCTCACCGCTGGCGTCTGTCATTTTCCAGGCTCCCGTAACCACGATAACCAGCGCCGTCATGGACACCACGATGATGGTGTCGATAAAGGTTTGTGTCATGGACACGAGCCCTTGCCGGACCGGTTCGCGAGTGCGAGCCGCGGCCGCAGCAATCGCGGCAGACCCCATCCCGGACTCGTTAGAGAAAAACCCGCGCGCCACCCCGTACTGGAGCGCCACCATGAACGTGGAGCCCACAAAACCGCCTGCCGCGGCACTGCCCGTAAAGGCATCGTGAACAATCAGCGCCAAGGCGTCGGGGATTTTCGTGGCGTACAGACCCAGCACAATCAACGAGGCTCCCACATAGAGAATAATCATGATGGGGACAAAAGCCGAGGTCACCCGGCCGATGGATTTCACTCCGCCCAGCAGGACGATACCTGTCAAAGCCGCCATGAACAGGCCGGTCATCCACGGATTCACCCCGAAAGAGGCCTGTAACTGGGTCGCAACCGAGTTCGCTTGGGTCAGGTTGCCGATACCGAACGAGGCAATAATCGCGAAAATCGCAAAGGCGATGGCTAGAGCCCGACCCAGCCACTTCACTTTCGTGACGTGTTCCAGGTAGTACTGCGGACCGCCGCTCATCTCACCTTTGGCATCCTTGGTGCGGAAACGTACCGCCATGAAGGCTTCGGAGTATTTCGAGGCCATACCCAACAGTCCCGTGACCCACATCCAGAACACCGCTCCGGGTCCGCCGATGTGGATAGCGGTGGCGACACCGGCGATGTTGCCGACCCCGACGGTAGCAGCCAGGGCGGTAGTCAGCGCTTGGTAGTGGGAAATGTCGCCCTCGATAGTGTCGTCGAGCGGTTGTTTCCCCTCGGGGCTTTCCCCGGTGCCCTCGTCACGTTTCAGCAGGGCGAGGTGCATGGCGGGACCGAGTTTGCGGAACTGGATTCCCGACAGCCGAATTGTCAGCCCCAGCCCGGTTCCCAGCAGCAGGGGAATCAGGAAAAACGGCCCCCAGACGAAAGAGTCTATGGTGTTGAGAACCTCTAAGAACTTGTCCATAGTTTATTGCCTCAATATTTTCGGAAACGAACTTGTGGCAAGTTTAGCGAGTGAGTCCGGTTATCCATAATTCGGCACTGTTGTCCACTATTTGAGACGGGCGACAAGGCCGGTGGATGGGGGCGGTGCTTTCGGCCGGTTACCGCGCTGTCAGCAGGGCGCCGATTTGGTTCGCCACGCCTCGTGACACCGCCCCGGTACCGCCGGCGATGGTGTAGGAGGCCTGCGGATGAGCCTGCACGAAACTTTGCAGGTTCACGTCCAGGGCGGCCGGGCGGCTGAGCAAAATGGCTTGGTTTTTCGCGTGCGCGTAGCCGGAGCCGGCCAAACCGTCAGCAAACACGGTACCCGAAGCAATCAGGTACCCCGAGGCGTTAGGGAAGAAGTTTTGGGCCAACTGGGTGGAGGTCTGGAAACGATCTTTACCCACGATGGTCTTTACCTCGCTGACGGCAGCCCCCCAGGCCGGGTCCGCTTTAGCACCGGTAGCGGCTGCGGCAGCCCTGCCGCCTACGCCCCAGATGCGCAGCTTGCCCCCCTGCTTTGCCACCGTATTCGCCAGGTTAGAAATCGTCTGAAGGGTAGTTGGGGGAATGCTGTTCGAGCGGGTAAAGAGGATGACACCGTGGGTGTTTGCCACGGCGGGACCGGCGGCGATCGCGTCGGGAATGTTGGGGTCGCTGGTGGCGTTGACCAGGAAGACGTCAAGGATCTTCGTGTTGGCAACGACCGAAGCGTTTTCCTGGGCCGCCCGGGCCGCAACCCGGCCCGCCGTGTCAAAACGGTCTTGCCCCACCAAATCGATGATAGATATCCCCGCCTGCTGCAGTTCCGTGCGTTGGGCAGCCGAGAGTTTTACTCCCCCGCCAACCACATAGAGAGTCTTGCGCTGCGAGGCCTTAATGGCGGAAATCACACCCGGTTCCACCGGGTTGGACACCGTGAGCAGCACCGTCGCGCCTCGTGCCCCCACCAAAGCTGCCGAACTCAAAGCATCGGGAGCGAGCCGCCCGGTGGTCAGCGCAATCGCGTCCCCACTGGTCCCGCTGGCCGCGTGCAACGCCAAGGCTGTCGAGACACGGTCGGCTCCGCCAATCCGGTTCAATCGAGATTCATAAGGATATTCAGCCGTGTTAGGAGACGGCGAGCCCAGGGTCACCCCGGTGATGTCTTTCAGCCACGAAGCTAAGGGAATCACGGAACCAAAGTAAGCCGCCTGATCGTTGCCCCCAATCAAAGTGCCTATGACCTGGTTCCCCACCACCAGGGGTCCGCCGGAGTCCCCATGTTCCGTTTTCACACCCGGCCACGAGGTCTTGTAGCTAAGCTGACCGGGGGCGCTGGGTACGTTGCAGTTCGCCGCAAATTCACCCTGTTTATCGCCCCGAACCACCGTGAAACAGGTCGCGACAATTCGTTGTGACGTAGACAGGAGGGCACTGGAAGTGCCGCCCCAGCCATACTCCACCGCCACATCGCCAACTTTGGCTGGCCCGGAGGCTAAAGTGACGGAAGGAGTGGTATAAACCGGAGTTTGCAGGTGCATGACCGCGGCATCATACTGAGGGTTGGCTTTGTAATCGTTAACGGCAGTGGTCGACTGCCGGGTCGGACCAAAACTAACGTTGATATACCGGGGCTTATTGGCCACGCAATGTCCTGCGGTCAAAACCCAGGAGGGATCAATGAGCACCCCGGTACAAATTGAGCCGGTATTGTCCCAATTGCTGATACTGATGAAAGCCACCCAGCTGGCCTGCGCGGCGCTTGGCGCTGTACCCCCTCCAATCATCAAATCGCCGAATTCCGAACCGGGATATGAATCGGGCGCAGCGGAGGGCTCACCGCTGGGGGCGGAGGTGAAGTTATCAGGAAGCTCGGGAAACTCGCTGGTTTCATCTGCGGCCGGCACCTCCGCTGCCGCGGTACTGGAAATGGCTGGGGTGTGAGCCGGCGCAACCGGATTGGTGAAACTCATTTGGGCAGGACCGCCGAGCAGGCCCACAAATCCTAACAAACCGAGCATAACCATCGGCCACCATGATTTGAGATACGTGTTCTGTGTCATTTCTTCACTTCCCCAATACGAAACCGGCTCCTAAATAGTTTATGTCTTTACAGGTTAAGAATTTGCAGGTCTTAACACCCAAATCGGTTTCAACTCTTCGTTTTCTAGCTGCACCAGCGCGACGACACGTTTTTCGCGTCCCTCCGTGCCGGTTGTCGCTTCGGTTACAGCCAGCAGCGAACCGGTGGACGCGTTTGGGCTCGGATTTGTTGTCTCAAGGGCGGTGGCAGCGGCGTCACGGATTGGGCCGGTCAACGCTTGCCCGAAAGACAGCGCCCGCACCTGGGCTTCGTCGCCGGACAGTGCGGGGAAAATCCCTAGGATTGCCGCATCCAGCCCCAACGGACGCAGCACCCCACAGCTCTCGACTTCGGCCCCCAGCTCGGACAGGCTTTGCGCCTGGTCCAGCCCGTATGACCCGACCGAAATGCGTCGCAAGGCCGTCAGATGCGCCCCCACCCCCAAGTCAGCTCCGAGGTCTCGAGCCAGGGCGCGCACGTAGGTTCCTGCTGAACAGTGCACCAAAAGTTCCGCATCGGTCACTCTCACCGGAGGGTTTGAGTCGTCGCCCGCCACCGTTTCGACGACAGGAGTGCCTCTCAGTTCGAGCCGGTGAATGGTCACCGGACGAGGCTGGATTTCCACGTTTTTGCCGGCACGCGCCAGGTCATAAGCACGTTTGCCGCCAATCTTAATGGCGGAAAACTTGGCGGGGATTTGGTTGACCGACCCGCGCCACGGCACTAAAGCCGCCGCGATGTCCTCGGGGGATAATACGGCACCCGAACGGGCTGTCACCTGCCCCTGAGCATCGTCAGTATCCGTAGAGATACCAAACCGCACCCGGGCGGAATAGACCTTGTCATGGGCCGTCAGGTATTGCAAAAGGCGCGTGGCTTTACCGATGGCACAAATGAGGATTCCCGTGGCCAGCGGGTCCAGCGTGCCGGCATAACCGACTTTCTTTTGCCCTGCCAGCCGGCGAATCCGTGACGCCACCGCGTTGGAACTCAACCCGCGCGGCTTATCGACGATGACCAGTCCGGGCGGACAGGTTTCGCCTCGAGGCAAATCTGCGGGGCAGTCGGGCAAGAAGTCCGGCGCGTCAAACATCGCAACCCGCCCGGGGAACCTTGTGAACCAAGCGCCCCGCGTCGGCCACGCCGCCCGGGCCGCGCCGAATGCGGGTTCGTCCGTGACCGGGCCCCAGACCGACGGCGTTAGGATTCCTGGTCATCTTCGGACTCACGGGGAGTTTTGTAGGGATTGGCTTCCCCGGCATATTGGGTGCCTTTGCGGGCAGCCAGCTCAGCGTCGGCCGCGCGGGCCTCCGCCAGCGCCGACTCCAAAGCCGCGGCCTGCTGAGGCACCGGATCGGCCACAAATTCCAGGGTCGGAGTCAGGCGCGTGCCCAAATTTTTGCCCACACGGGAGCGAATCAGTCCCTTGGCAGACTCCAAAGCCGCGCCTGAAGCGGTCCGTTCCGTGTCGCTGCCATAAGCCGTGTAATAGACTTTGGCATGCTGCAAATCCCCCGTGACCTCGACCGAAGTAATGGTGACGAAACCTAACCTGGGATCTTTAATCTTGCCGGCCAACAGGCTGGCCACCGTAGTCAAAATGTTTGCGGCGACTTTTTCCCGCCGGGTCTCATCCATTGTTTCTCCCCTCTCGGTGTGTTTTCACAGCGCCCCGGCCGAGCCAGGCGGTAAACCGCCACAGTTCGGCCCAGACGCAGGGTTGGGATATTAATCGCGCGGAATTTCGCGCATTTCCCAGGTTTCGATGCTGTCGCCCACCTGGATGTCCTTGAACTCCAGGCCGATACCACATTCGAAGCCTTCACGAACCTCGGTGACATCGTCCTTTTCGCGGCGCAAGGAATGAATCTCCAGCTCTCCGTTGACGACCACGCCATCGCGGACCAAGCGAGCCTTGGAACCGCGCTTGATGGTGCCCGACTTAATCAAGCAGCCCGCGATGTTGCCGAACTTGGAGGACTTAAAGACCTGGCGAATCTCGGCGGAACCGAGTTCGTGTTCCTCATAAATCGGCTTTAGCATACCCTTCAAGGAGTTCTCGACGTCCTCAATGACCTGGTAGATGACGGAATAGAACTTCATCTCCACGCCTTCGCTGTCTGCCAGTTCCGCCACGCGCTCAGCAGGACGGACGTTGAAGCCGATAATGATGGCGTTGTCCACGGTCGCCAGGTTGACGTCGTTTTGGGTAATCGCGCCGACACCACGGTGAATGATGCGCAAGCCGACTTCCTCGCCCACGTCAATCTTCAGCAGGGAGTCTTCCAGAGCCTCGACCGAACCGGACACGTCGCCCTTGATAATCAAGTTCATCATGTCGACCTTGCCGGCCTTCAGAGCTTCGTCGAAGGATTCCAGCGTCACGCGCTTGCGGCGCTTGGCCAGCATCGCCGCGCGTTCCGCAGCCGCACGTTTGTCCGCAATCTGGCGGGCCGTCCGGTCGTCTTCGGCGACCAGGAAGTTATCGCCGGCTCGCGGCACCGAGGTCAGACCCAGCACCTGCACCGGAGTGGAGGGGGTGGCTTCCTCAACGTTTTGGCCGCGCTCGTTGAACATGGCACGCACCCTGCCGTAGGCGGTTCCCGCCACGATAGCGTCGCCGACCCGCAGAGTACCGCGCTGCACCAGCACGGTAGCGACCGTGCCGCGTCCCTTGTCGAGGTTCGCTTCAATAGCGACACCGCGGGCAGGAGCGTGCGGATTGGCCTGCAGATCCAGCACCGCGTCCGCAGTCAGCAGCACCGCGTCCAGCAAATCCTCGATACCAGTGCGCTGTTTGGCCGAAATCGGCACAAACATGGTGTCGCCGCCGTATTCTTCGGGCAACACGCCGTACTCGGACATCTGGGCTTTGACCTTGTCCGGGTTCGCGGTAGGTTTATCAATCTTGTTGACCGCCACCACAATCGGCACGTTCGCGGCCTTGGCGTGGTTGATGGCTTCAACGGTCTGAGGCATCACCCCATCATCGGCGGCAACCACGATAATCGCAATATCGGTAACCTGCGCGCCACGGGCACGCATCGCGGTAAAGGCTTCGTGACCCGGCGTATCGATAAAGGTGAGTTTGCGGCCCTTGTCAGCCTTTTTCAGCGTGACCATATAGGCGCCAATGTGCTGGGTAATCCCGCCATACTCGGTATCAATCACGTCAGTATTACGGATGGCATCCAACAACTTGGTTTTACCGTGATCGACGTGGCCCATCACCGTCACGACCGGAGGTCGGGGTTCCAGAGCCTCGATATCATCGAGTTCTTCCGCCTCTAGGTCAATATCGAAAGATTCCAGCAGTTCGCGATCCTCGTCCTCCGGTGAAACCACCGCGATTTCGTAGCCGAGTTCCGCTCCCAGCAGCTTGAACGTGTCCTCGTCCAGGGACTGATTAGCAGTGACCATCTCTCCCATATGGAACAGCACCGTCACCAACGCGGCCGGGTTGACGTGAATCTTGTCCGCAAAGTCGGCGACCGAGGCTCCAGAACGAATCCGAATCTCTTGGCCATTGCCTTTCGGGACGGTGACACCGCCAATCACGGGTGCATTTTGCTCTTCGATTTCCTGACGTTTAGCCCGGCGGCTCTTGCCTTTCCGGGATTTACCGTGGCCGAAAGCGCCCTGGGTGAAGCCACGCCCGCCGCGGCCGCGAGGTGGCGATGGCGGACCTCCGAACGCGGGAGCGCCACCAAAACCGCCGGCTGCCAATGCATCGGGGCTGGGGCGAGAACTACGGCCGCCACGGCCGCCGCGTCCCGCGGGAACGGAGTCGCCGCGTGATGAACCAGTGCGGTCTCCCGGCTTGGGACGCGGTCCGCCGCCCTGACCGGGACGGGGAATCCCTTGACTCATGCCTTGGGCGGACGCAAAAGGATTGTTACCCGGCCGTCCTCGGCGCGGACCCGGCTTCGCTTTGATGCCGCCGGTGCCGCCGGGACGCGGCATACCCTGGGCGGAAGCGAAAGGATTGTTACCCGGACGCGCGCCAGGCTTGGGTATAGAGGCTCCCGGCTTGGGAATGTCGGGGTGGGCACTAGGTTTCGCCTGCGGTTTGGCCGGGCTGGGGCTCGGAGCTGATTTCCCTGGTTTTGGTTGGGGAGCCGCGGGAGCAGGAGGAGTAGAAGCGGCCGGTGCGGCGGGTGTCTCCGGGCTCGAGGTGTCCGGTGCCGGCGCACTCTCCGAGGTCGGCTGGTCAGCCTCACCGGCTGGCGGAGTCGGTTCTGGCTCAGCAGTCTCGGCGGCCGACTTTTTACTCTTTGCAGTCGTCTTGGCGGCTGGCTTTTTCGCTTTCGCAGCTGCTTTTTCGGCTTTCTTTGCGGCCTCCGGGCTGAATTTGCCCAGCTTTTCCTTTTCAAAGCGTTCCATCATCCGCTTCACCACCGGGCTTTCCACCACGGAGGATGCAGATTTCACGAACTCGCCGGCGTCTTTCAGATACGCCAGCATTTCTTTGGATTCAATACCGAGCTCTTTCGCAAGCTCGTGCACGCGCATTCGTGCCACTTTTCTCCTGTCCTTCGCCACCCCACCCGGCGAAGGGTGAGAATGGATTAATCGTTGGTACTCATCGGGTACTCATCGGGTGCCCAACATCTTCCAACCCGCTCCTAGGTCATTGCGAACACAGTGCCTGGGGATTAATGAAATCCACCAGCCGCAAGGTGTCCTCAGCCAATAAGTTCATGTACTCAAACGCGACTGTTGGAGCCGCGAAAAGCAACGCTCCCGATTATACCCGACTTTTCTCTATGCATTTGAATCGGAGCCCCCAGCCGGGCAAACAACCAGCCAAAACATTGGGGTGGAACCGTCCATGACGGCTCCACCCCGAAGTTATTGGCAGATTCTCAAATCAATACCAGCCGCGGGCACAGAATTTCGCCCAGGCGGCAGCGGGGCTACCGTAGCGACCCTTGATGTAGCTCAAGCCCCAGCGGATTTGAGTGGCCGGGTTTGTAGCCCAATCCGCCCCGGCGGAAGCCATCTTGCGACCGGGATTAGCCTGCGGGATACCGTAAGGACCGCCGCGGCGTCCGGCATTCGTGCGCCACCCGGATTCCCGGTTCCACAGGTTGACCAAAGGCTGCATCTGATCCGGTCCCCAACCGTACTGGCCCAACATATCGTAGGCAATACCCTGCGCGGTGCCGGCACCCCACGGATTCGCCGCGCGAGCTGCGGCCTCCCGTGCCGCTTTCTCAGCTGCTGCCTTGGCAGCGGCGGCAGCGGCTTGTTCAGCCGCCTGTTGTTCACAGGTTTTCGCCGCAAAGTTGTCGGCAATAGCGCCGGTACCGCCGATAGCGGTGAGATGTTTACCAGCCAAGGCTCCCAGCACCGCTTGGGGCGTGCAGGAAGTCTGGACCAACACTACCGAAGCTTTATTCTGCTTCGCCAAAGGCGCCAAAGTCAGGGCGTCTACCGGATTCTTGCCGTTGACCAGCAGGTAGTTTTGCGAACCCATAGCCTGAGCGGCCGCCAACGCGGTGGTGTAACGGTTATTTCCCGCTAGTCGCGCGGCCTTCTTGCCGGTCAGTTGTTCAACCTGAGCTTTCGTTTGCTCACTCACGACCCCGGTTCCCCCAATAATCGTGACGCTTTGGGGATTCAACTTCGCCAGGGCCTCCGAGCTGGATTCGCCCAACTGCTGGGGCTCCGACAGCAACAGGTTCGCTTCCAGATTCGCCGCATAGGACGTGGCGGCCAAAATATCTACCTGCGAGTTGCCGTTGGCGATAACCACGGGAGCATCCGCTTCGCCTTCCAGAGCGACCTTCGCGGCCGACTCGTAACGGTTGGCACCCCCCAGCGAGGGCGCATTCGGGCTCATGACCGCGGATTTATCATCGTTAGCGGCCTGCAGGGAACCAATGAGCCCGTCAGGCGACTTATCGCTAACTAATACAGGTTCCAGAGCTGTCGCCGCGGACACGGCTTGAGAAGTTTCATAACGATCAACACCAGCCAAACGAACGTTGGCACTGACAGTTTGATTTGTAATGGTTGCGGAATTTCCGTCTTCCGCATTGGCAATCGGGGCAACCCCCGCTACACCGATTCCAGCGATTGCAAATGAACTTGCCATCAGTTTAGTAATACGCATAACTCAAATAATCGGCCGGCTCATTTGACCCAGCCAAATGCCCTCCTCGTTTTTTCGGACGTTTCGCGACCCTTCGCCGCGACTCACCGATTATAACGGTTTGGTAACAACCGTGTCCATTTTGGGGGTTTCAAAGGCTCTCACCTGGGGATATGTCTTCACAAGGGCGGTCCCGCACGTTGCCGCGCCCCACCGGAAACGCCGGGGACACCCCTTGTGAACAGAAAAACTCAGCCCCCCGAGGAAGCACCTCGGAGGGCTGAGCGTAAGCCTCAGGGGACTAAAAATCTAGGCTGGGGCGCCACCATTTTCCGTATCGGAATGGATGTCGATACCCCAACCGGTCAGGCGCGAAGCCAGGCGAGCGTTTTGGCCCTCCTTGCCGATAGCCAGGGACTGCTGGAAGTCCGGGACCACCACTCGTGCCAGCCGCTTGGCCTCGTCGATGACCCGCACCGAAACGACTTTCGCGGGGCTCAACGCATTGGCCACGTAAACCGTCGGATCTTCGGCCCAATCGACGATGTCGATTTTTTCTCCGTTCAACTCGTTCATGACCGCCCGGACCCGAGAACCGTTCGGACCGATGCACGCACCCTTGGCGTTGATGCCTTTCTCGGTCGCCCGCACGGCAATCTTGGTGCGGTGCCCCGGCTCGCGAGCCACGGACTCGATGACGACTTCTTCCTTTTCGATCTCAGGAACTTCGCGCCTAAACAAGCCCTGCACCAAGCCGGGATGGGTGCGAGACAGTTCGATATGCGGGCCTTTCAAGCCGCGCGACGCCGCCAAAACATACACCCGCAGCCGTACCCCGTGCTGATATTTTTCGCCGGGAACCTGTTCGGCGGGCGGAATGATGCCTTCCACATCTCCCAGATTCACGGTCACCAGCTTCGGATCGCGCCCGGAAGTCACCACCCCGGAAACGACTTGCCCGACTCGTTCCTTAAAGTCACCGAGGACAGCTTTGTCTTCTTCCTCCTGGAAACGTTGAATAATCACGGATTTCACCGTGGCCGCGGCGGTGCGCCCGAAATCTTTGGGAGTAATCTCGGACTCGCCCAACTCATTGCCGTCCTCGTCCAGCTCCTTGACCAAAACCCGCACCTCGCCGGTCTTGCGATCAACCTCAACCCGTGAATGATCCTTTTCGGCACCCGGCTGATTGCGGTATGCCTTCAAAAGCGCTTGCTCGACCGTGTCGATAAGCGAGTTCATATCCATGCCTTTTTCGGCTTCCACCAGGCGCAATGCAGACATGTCAATTTGCATAATTCCTCCGTATTGATTTGTCGCTATTTATTTTTTCGTCCCTTGTGCTGGGACCCCCGAGGCTTCCCAAACAAGATGACGGTACGTACCGATTCTATGTCCTCGAAGGGATATACCGTAACATCTCCGTCATCATTTACGCTCAGCCCGGTTTCCGTAACGTCAGTCAAGATTCCGGTGCGAACCTGCCCGCCGATTCGCACTTCCACGTCTTTGCCCAAGGCGCGGCGCGCCAGCCGCAGATTCGTCAACTCATGTTCAGCCCCGAGCGTGGAAATCTCAAGGGTATAGGCTCCCGGCACCGGATCGCTGGCGTCCAGGGCAGCGCCGATGGCGCGGCTGACTTCCTCTAGCTGGGCGCTGCCCAAATCGGCGTCACCGTCGGGTAAATCCAAACTCAGCGTCACGACCCGCTGATGTTTCGGGCCGGTGACGGCAATTTTTTCCAGATACAGTCCGGCTGCGTCTACGACCGGGCTGACGACCTGAATAATCGCGGCGACACCGGGGTCTGCCGCCGTATGCGGTTGTGCCTGTGCTTTTATCTGCAATAGTCTCCCCTTTTTTCGTTCCCTCAGGGTTGCCTGAGCGCGTGAATGGGATGGGGTTGTGAAACAATGGGTCTATGTTTTTGCCCCCATCCCGTTTCCTGAAACTAAGTCTATGGCTTATGGCGGGTGTTGCGCTGACTGGGTGCGGGCTGCGCCTGGACACTCCCCCCGACGCCCTGCCGGAACTGGATGCCGGACAAGCCGGGATTTCCGCCGTTTCCCGCGCGGAAGCAGCCATCAACGCCGGCAGTGAAAAGATGGCTGACGATGCCTCGCTAGCACCCGGGGTGCGGGCGGCAATCGGGACGGTACGCGACCTGTCAGCGACCCGTCTAGCGGCCCTGGGCGGGGTCTGGCAACCGTGGCCGCAGGGCACACCCGAGGGAGCCGACCCCGGACCGCAACCTTCCCCGGCTCCGGGCAGCGTGGAGGACTTGCTGCAGCTCCTGGTGGACTCAGCCGCGACGTCCTGCCAGGCGGGGGCCCGCGCCCCCCAAGCTAACGACGCGCAACTCCTCACGGCCTTGTGTGCCGCCCAACAGCTTGACGCCTCTCACGTGGCGGGGGCTGCGGGCAGCAAGCTCCCCGAGCCAAAAGTGCCGGTGGACGAACCGGCGGGTACGAATCCGGAAAGCCCCACCGAACCGCTGGCTGACCGGAAAAACCTGCAGAAACTTAAAGAGGCTCAGACCGCCCTGGATTTTGCCCGTTTCCGTATGGACGTGGCGGCGGCGCACCTCAGCGGGAATGACCGGCAGTGGGCTTTGCAAAGGGCGGATTCCCTGGCTTGGGACGTGCAATCGCTGGTGGACGGGGGCGTCGAGGACGTGCGTGCTGGCCAATACGCTTTGGATTTTCCCCAGATTAAGACAGCCCCAGACGCGATTCGCCTCATCAATCAGGCAGATGCCGACGCGTTCGCGGCTCACCTAGAGATTATCGGAATGATTTCGCCCGCCGGCGCAGCGCCGCAGAAATCGCCAGACCCAACCCTCTCGGCGCGGCGTCAACCCTGGATTAGTGCGGCGAAAGGCGATGTCGCGTCGCAGAACCGTTTCGGTGTTCCTCCCTCCCAGATTTTCGTACAACTGTGGCCCTGACCAGCGCAAAAGGGCGTTACGGTCGGTTTACCCGCCCTGGTGAGACACAGCGCGTTTCGTACGGGCCACATCTAAAGAAAAGTTAAAAGTTTTACAAATACCGGGGCGAGAGATTGAAAAACAGCGCGTTTTTATAGCACAATATCAACACACCCGTTAGGATTTTCCGAGTTCCGAGAGGCTATTTCCGTTGGCTCACACCGATTACCAAGACACGCCGGACGCCACGCCCGAAGAAATCTGGGAAAACTTTTTTAAGTTCTCCCAGATGCTCAACCTCGAGATTGACTGTGCCCTAAAGGAAGAGTGCGGCTTCGACCTGCCACAATACTCAATCTTGACGGCTCTGGCCCACGCTCCAGAAAAGAAGCTGCAGCTCGGGGAACTCGCCAGACGAACGGTGTTTTCACCCTCGCGATTGAACTATCGCCTCGGAGAGATGGAGAAAAAGGGCTGGCTGAATCGACTGTGCCAAGGTGCGGATAAACGAACTCGCAATGCCTGCCTGTCGACCAAAGGGTTGAACGCTTACGAAGCTGCGGCGAAAGTACAGATGAAAGCCGTGCGCGAACTGTTCGCTGGCCGGGTCTCGCAGTCAGATTTAAACGCGATGCGCCGCGTGCTGTCCGGTCTGCGTACCCACCTGGAAAAACCGGAATTCTAGAGACCGCAATCGCCTCAGGGGCGCCTCGGGGTTTTTTCAGGGTTAACCCCCATAGCTTGTTAGTTTCGGGCTGGCTACGCTGGATTTCAGTTAAGAACTCTAGCGAAAGGTGATTAATATGTCCTCCCCGAATAGTCCCGCCGACACCCCGTTTACCCCGGTGACGCCCCCCACTCCACCAGCCTCTGCCGACCCCGAAACGTCACCCTCCCCCCTTGTGACCAGTACAGACGCGGACCTGCCGACTGTCCCGGTAGCCGAGCTGCGAGATGTCACCAAGGTTTACGGGGAAAAGGGCACGCGCGTCGAGGCTCTGCGCGGAGTTAACGTTGACATTAACGCCCGCGAATTCACGGTTATCATGGGCCCCTCCGGTTCCGGTAAATCCACGCTGCTGCACGTCTTGGCCGGTTTGGACGCGGTCACTTCCGGTTCCATCACGGTCAACCGTATGGACATTACAAAGCTGAAAGACAAGCCGCTGACTCTGTGGCGCCGCGACAACGTAGGGTTCGTGTTCCAGTCGTTTAACCTGGTTCCCACCTTGAGTGCCCAGGCCAACATCGAACTGCCGCTGCGCCTGGCGAATAAACCGATAGATCGGCACTGGTTCGACCAAATCGTCACCGGGCTGGACCTGACCACCCGACTGAACCACAAGCCTTACGAACTGTCCGGCGGCCAGGTACAGCGCGTCGCGGTCGCCCGCGCCCTGCTGTCCCGCCCCGCCATGCTGGTCGCTGACGAGCCGACCGGAAATCTGGACACGGCGTCTTCTGCAGAAGTCCTGAACCTGCTGCGCGCCGCGGTCGATAACTTCGGGCAAACCGTGGTGATGGTGACCCACGACCAGCACGCCGCCACGACCGGAGACCGGGTCTTGATTGTCCGTGACGGAATGATTGTGCACGATCTGCATCACCCCGAACCCGCAGACATCGCAAAGGTGGCGTGAGAGATGAAAGGAATTCTGCGCGCAGATTTGCGCAAAAACGTGAAAAGCTACACCGCCACCGCCTTGGCGATTGCCTTAGCGGTAGCGTTCCTGCTGACCTGCCTAGGGTTGACCGCCGGGTTCAAGACGACTTTGGCTCGCAACCTTACGGAGAAAGCCACCGGTGCTGACCTAATTGTCACGGCTCCCAACGGAGTTCCCTACGACGGTGAGGGACCCGAACCGGACTACCTGCAAAAGGTCGCGGATCAAGCCCATAAGGCCCACCCGGAGTGGAAAATCCTGACCCGCACGTCCATGAGCGTGGATTTGTCCGCAAATCGCAAGAAGGTGTCTGCCTCGGTATTGGGGCTGGGTGATCCCGTGTTCGACCCCAGCTCGGTCGTGGAGGGAAAGCGCCCCAGCTCTGAATCAGAAATCGGTATCGAGCAGTCCAACGCTAAGACTCTCGGGGTCAAAGTCGGGGATACCCTCAACGCAGGAATCTACGATCCTGCCACCGATGACACCAAGACCGTGCCACTCAAGGTCAGCGGTATCTATAAAGCCCGTCCCGGTGCGTTCCCCACCAGCTACGTTTCCGATTCCCTGGTGAAAACCTGGGCTGGGGACGATTATTTGGCTGACATCTTGCTGGTTTCGGGGATAGGCTCCACGAACCTGAAAGCGGCCACGGCCGAGCTGAAACAGTTGACCTCCCACATTGCCGACGCGGATTACTATGAGGTGTTCACCGCGGATCAATACTTGGATCGTGCCGTGGATAGCATGACGGGCGGACAGGACGTCCCGCTCGTGTTGGCCTTGGCGTTCCCGCTCATCGCCGGCGTTACCGCCATTATTGTCGTGTCGGTGACCTACAACGTGCTGTTTGCCCGCCGGCGGCGCCAACTGGCTCTGTTGCGGGCGGTCGGTGCCACCTCCGGTCAGCTGCGTTCCCTAGTGGCGCGCGAGACATTACTGGTAGGAGCCGTTTCTGCGATGATCGGGGTACCGGCGGGCGTGATTTTTTCGGCCATAGGGTGCCGAATTGCCAACCTTGTCGACACTTGGGGTCAGGCTTTCACCGTTTTGAACTGGCAAAGTCTGCTGGCAGGTTTCCTCTGCGGTACCGTGATTTCTTTCCTGGCCGGGTTTGCCCCGTCGCGCCGGGTCGCCCAGGTCACCCCGATTGAGGCTCTGGCGACGGAAGACAAGCTCAGTCGGCGGCGCAAGCACCGGACGGTTCGCGCCATTTTTGGTTCCATTCTGTTCTTTGGCGGCACCGCCACCATGGTCTACGCCACCCTGAAAAACCATCAGTTGATGATGAGTGTCTCAGAGCAGGGAGACATGGATACCTACACCTCCAATTTCTTCCTGATAGCGATGTTTGCCGGAATGATTTCTTTCCTGGGGCTGATTATGCTGACTTCCATCGTTTTGCCCTACGTGACTTCCGCTTTGGGCGTGTTCAGTTCCCCCGCGGCGGTGACGTGGCGTTTGGCGGCAGAGAATACGGGGCGTAACCCGCGGCGTACCGGAGCTACCGGCGCGGCCTTGACATTGGGTATTACCTTGATGGTACTGCTGCTGGTCGGGACGGCCTCGGTAGACGCTACCGGCAAAAAACTCATCGACGAACACACGCCGGTGGATCTGCAACTCGTTTCAGAGGGAGAACCGCTGAGCCAATCCACCATCGCCAACGTGAAAGCCACTTCCGGTTTGGAACACACCATCGCCGTAAATGGGCTGCTGGGCAGCGCTGTTCCCTGGGACGAGTACGAAAAAACCCAGAAATTATTGTCTCAGCCGGAAAAGCTGACCCAAGACGAAAACGGCGGCTGTATCGTTGCCGCAACGAACGAGCCTTGTGACCCTGACGCGGATACTCAGGAAATGCTGTTGGAATCTAAGGATTTTTCGGCCATTTCGCACAGCCGCATTCCCGTGATTGCCCCCGGCCACGTGGGAATCCCGCAGTTGAGCGATGAGGAAGTAGGCAAGCCTTATGCCGTGCGTAGCGGGGATAAGGTGCTGAAACTCACGGCTGAGAAAACTCCCCTGGATTTCGTGTCCGTGAACCCCCAGGATTTGGCTGGCCTAGCCAGTTCCACCCAAGTGGTCCGTCCGGCACAAACCGACACCGACCAGGAGCTTGAGCGTAATGCCACGGTGCTGGCGCCTCGAGTTCTGCTGATGCGGATTTCTCCGGATTGCAGCTTTTCTGACATTGAGCAGCTCGCTTCGGATATTCCGGCCGCCTCCGAGCAGGACGCCTACATCAACGGTTCCGCGCCCGACCGAGCCATGTTTACCCAGATAGCACAAGGGTTGATGTGGGGTGCTTTCGCGATGCTCGGTGTATCGGTGTTGGTTGCGCTGGTTGGGGTGGCGAACACTTTGGCGCTGTCGGTGATGGAACGCCGGCGGGAAAATGGAATGCTGCGCGCTCTAGGCATGACGAAAGGACGTTTGCAAGGAATGCTCGCGATCGAAGCCCTACTGACGGCCCTCGGGGCACTGGTCGTAGGCGTACTAGCTGGTTTGGGTTACGCGATAGCCGGCATCAACGCCCTGCCGGTGACAGAACTCGCCTCCGCACAAGTTATTGTGGTACCCCCGTTAGCTATCGCCGCCGCGGCGCTGACCATCGTGGTGGCCTTGTTGGCTTCGATTGGTCCGGCGCGGGCAGCAGCGCGGGTCACGCCGGTAGAGGCTTTGGCTCACGACTGAGTGGGGTTAGCCGAAGCTGGCTTTCAGCGAAGCCGCCCCGGTAGCGGTGAGTTCGACCTGGGTCAGGGAACTGATGAGCGGGAGTACCAGAGGAATTTTTCCGGTCGCCCGCAGAGTCACCTGCACCCGGGTCGAAGCCACCGTAACGTCAACCAGGTCAATTCCCTGTAGGCCAGAGTTAGCGCCTATGGCCGCCCCTGATAGGTATTCGGCAGCACGTTCTGAGGCGTGATTCGGTTCGATTTCCAGGGGGACGCCGTCGACGATGCCATCTTGGTAATAGGCCGCATCCGCCATGTCTGCCGCCGCCATAGAGGCGGTTTGATCCGCCAAGCGCTGCAGGCGTCGCTGTTCCAGATACACCCCGGAGACCGCCATACTCATCAGGATAATCACACAGAGCAGCACGCAAGCGGCGAGTCCCAATAGCATGATGCGGCCATCCTCGTCACCGAGACGGTCGAAGCGGGCGACAAACCGACGCGGCGACGCACCGCCCTTGTGCCATTTCCTAAGCCCCATGCTCGCCCCACTGAATCGGGTGCTCCGCGCTCAGCGGCAACGAGGCAGGAAAAGAACCCTGCAGCATGGTTCCCACCAGCGGTAGGGGAACCTGCAGATTAACGCGGACGGTACCGCGCGAACCCGGCGCGGGACACGGCCCCGTCACACAGTCCAGAGTGTAGTGGGCCTGTCCCGCCGGTAATCCCTGGTCAGCGGCCGCTAGCTGCACCGCCAGACTGGCCGAACTGACCCCTGTTTCGGGATGCAGCGTGAGGATACGCGCCGCCCCGGCGGCCCCCGCCTCCGCCGCGTAGAGGCCGGATTGAACTTGAAAGAAAGCCAAAATCAGGTACACCAGCGGAATCAAAAGCATCATGGTGATACCCACAAACTCCAACGTGGCCTCGCCGGATTCTTCCCGAGCCAAGCGGGAAACGAACCTCGGCCACTTCCGGTTGCACGGGCGTTTCACGGCCCCTCCTCTATCACCGCGTGACCCACCGCGGTCAAGTCCCCCACCCCAAACAGGCCGATAACCGGCATAGGGGCTTTCACCTGCACTTCCATCACTTCCAGGTCCGAGGTGGAATAGGAACCGTGCAGCGTAGCTACGGTGACACGCTCGGCGCTGACGGTATGCACGTAGCCGGGGCCCAGAGTCGAGGCGAGGGCAGCGCGCACGGTGTCATCGGCGGCATTCGTGGGCGCACCAGACAGCGCTGCGGCGTGCGCCCCCGCCCCGGCCGCGTCAATCAAAGTCGTGTGCACCCACAGCGCCAGCGACAGCTGCATCAATCCCAGCACCAAAATCAGGACTAGCGGCATGACGAGCGCGAAACTGGCCGATTCCGAGCCGGATTCCCCCCGCCAGCACTGTTGGACGTGCCGAGCCAGAGACTCACGGCACTCACAGGGTCGAGACATGGGCGATGGCATCGTTAAACAGATTCGTCAAGGCCGGCAGGGCCACCGCCGAGAGCGCCACCACCAGCCCCGCGGTCATCAGGGTCACCATCACCCATCCGGGAACGTCGCCGTCTTCGGCTTGCAGGCGGGTGTACAAAAAGTTTCGCAAAGCGCGGAGTTTTTGCATATTTTTATCCTTTCGATATTGATTCTGACGGTTTACAGCTGCAGCGCCACCAACCCGGGATAGAGAGCGAAAACCACGGTTAGCGGCAAAATTAAGAACACGACCGGCACCATCATGAGGACTTCTTTCTTTCCGCCCTCCGTGAGCAACTGGGTTCGCGCCACCGCTCGTGAATCCGCCACTTGGGAACGCAGCACGCCCGCTAAGGGTGAACCGCGTTCCAACGCTGAAACAATGGCATCGATGAGGTGCGCGAGGATTTCGGAATCATTGCGGGCCCGAGCCGCGGTCAAACTGGGAGCCAGAGAATCTCCGTTGTCGGCCGCGGCCAAGATTTTTTCCAACTCCTGACCAGCGACATCGGTGCAACGGGCAGAGACGCGGTGCAAAGCCCCGTAGAGAGGTTCCCCGGCTCCCACCGCCAGCGCCAACAGCTCGATAACGTCAGGCAGTTCTTGATTCAAATGCAGTTGGCGACGCCGCGCCGCGCCTGTGAGCCGGTAATCGGGAATCAACAGACCCGCCAGCACAAAACAGGTCAGCATCACGAAGGCTCCGGGTATCGGCAAGGTTTTTCCCAAAAACCCCAGGAGGCTCAATACCGCCGCCACTATCCCCAGGGAAACGGCCCATCGCAGCTGGGAACGGCGAAATCCGCGCACATCCCGGGGCAAACCCGCCAACTGCAACCTGCGCTCGACAGAATCTTTGGAGGGGCTGATAAACGTGAGAAACCGCGTCAGGCCGTTATGGGCGAACGGGGTATCCCGCACCCCGGTTCCTCGGTATGCCGCCATGACGATGAGGTCAGCCTGAACATAAGGGGTGATTCGCCAGGTCGGAAAGGAGCCTTGACGAATCCAGGGACCCAGGCACAGCCCGATAAGCCCACTCCCAGCTAGGATAGCGAGGCTGCCGATAATCCAGGTCAAAAGGTCCTCCACGGTCTACTCCCGCATCGTGCGCGGGCTGACTTCCAGGCGGCCCAAGCGCAGCATCAAGATGTAGGCCAACGCCGAAATTAGCGCCCCCACCAGCAAAATCATGGAGCCTACCGGAGTGGAATACACCTCTAATGTGCCCGGACGACTCAACAGCAGCGCCAGGATAATCCACGGGGAGGCGGCAGCGAGGCGCGCCCCGGTCACGGTCCAAGATTGGCGTGCCAGCACTTCCCCGCGGGTTCGTTCCTCCGCGCGGAGCATCGCCCCCAAATCCTCCAGCAGGACCACCAAGTCGTTGCCCCCCACTTGTGCAGCTAAACGCAACGCCTCCACGATGCGATCCCCCACTGGATCGGCCAGTTCATGTTTCAAGATTTTTAGGGAGGCATCGAGGTTCCCGCCCGCCCGATAATCGGCCGCGAAGTGCGCAAACGGCACTCGCAGCGACTTCGGGGCTCGCGCGGCGACTTCCAGGAGCGTTTCGCCCAAACTCAGCCCCGCTCGTACCCCGGAAACCAGGTTATCCACCAGATTTGGCCAGGCTTTGCCGCGCTGACCCTGCACGGAATGCAGTTTACCCTGCAGCCCCAAAAATGGCAGATACGCGGCCAGCAGCCCCGCCAACCACCCGACCATCACCAGCCCGGTGACCAAGGCGAGGCCAATCCCTGCTGACAACCCCGCCAGGAGGGAAAGCGCCAGGAAATGTCCCAGCCCGAGGGGTGTTCCGCTCACCGCGGTGATGTCGTCGAAACGGGCGCATTTTTGTGCCCAATAGCGTTTCAGGGAACTTTCTTGGCGGGTCGAATGCCGTTTTGGTCTCAACGTCACCAGGAAAATCCCGAAAGCCGCACTGAGGGCGGCCGCCAGGGTCAGCAGGGGGCTAGTCATCGGGGGCCTCCCGCCAGATAGCCGCCAACTGGCTGGCTCGAGAACCGAAAGCGGAAAGAAAATCGAAATCCGCGGGATTCTTGGCTGGCTGGGCGCCATCAGGCGGCGCACTGTACAGCGGGTGCGCCACGACCTGACCGTCGCGCAGCGTCCCGTCCAAAGCCAACACTTCCGTCACCGCACGGCTGCCTTGCCAAGTTCCGCGCAGCTGCACCACCAGGTCTATGGCTCCCGCTACGGTCGGCACCACGAATGCCGAGGTCACGTTTTCTCCGGCCAGCAGCGGCAGGGTCGACAGTTTTGTAATCGCCTGACGGGCGGTGTTGGCGTGAATCGTAGACATTCCGGGGATTCCGCAGTTCAGGGCGATGAGCATATCGAGGCTTTCGGCGCCGCGGACCTCCCCGATAATCAGCCGGTCGGGACGCATCCGCAGAGTTTCCCGAACCAAATCCCGCAGAGTAATCTCACCTTGGCCTTCTATCGAGGCGTTGCGGGTTTGCATCGCCACCGCGTCCGGGGCTTTCAGATTGAGTTCCAACACTTCCTCACAAGTGATGATGCGCTGGTCAGGAGGGATTTCACCACACAGGGCGCGGACCGTGGTGGTTTTCCCCGATTGGGTCGGCCCGGCCACCACGATATTCAGGCCAATACGCACCGCTTCGGCCAGGAAACGAGCCATCCAGGCGGGCATCATGTTAAGCCGAACCAGGTCCCGCACCCGCACAGCTTTCGCGCTGTGCTTGCGGATATTGATGGACCAGGTGGCAGTCACGGGCGGAATGACGACGTGCAGACGTTCTCCGGTTTCCAAGGTGGCGTCCACGCAGGGATTGACGAAGTCCAGATGGCGTCCCGAGGCTCTCAACATCCGCTCTACCAGGGATTCTACCTCGTCTTCGCCCAGCAACAGATTGGTCAGGTGGGGTTGTCCGCCGCGGGAACAAAAAACCTGGGAAGGGCTGTTCAACCAGATTTCTTCCACCGCCGGATCGTCCATCAGCGGCTGCAGTTTCCCGTAACTTAAGCCCAAGTCGACAACTCCCTCATGCCTGAGAGCCAATAAAATTACGGTCAGTTTAAGCGCTTTTTTTACTGCTATAGTGCCAAGCCCTGGTTTCCGGAAGGAAAATTCTCATCTTACATTCATGTAATACTCAGCTTTTTCTGAGGTTTGCCGTACCTTTGCCAAAAGTCGACGCGGCTCCCTCAGCAGCGCCCGTCACCCCCGTCCGGAGAGGGGCTTATTGACCGGATTTCCGGCTTTCCGGAGCGGTCTGTCGGTTTAGCTACCGAGGTGACATAAAATTGAAAAATGAGCGATACCGATTTCCTGACCTTGGCAGCTCTGGCGACCGTAGCGGTTCCAGACCTTGAGGTTGAGTCACTGTGCCCGCCTCTGGGCGAAGATAACGATTTCCGCTGGGTCGGCGTCCTCGATAATCATTCAGCCCGGTGGAGCATCATTGGAGCCAAGCATCTGGATGCGGAAGCGGCCCTAGACAAGCAGCAAAAGATTTTGACCATGCTGACCAATTACCGTGATGCGCACCGGCTTCCTTTTGACGTGCCCCGTATCGAGGGCAGCGCCACCTCGAAAGATGGAACCTCGATTTTTGTTTATCGCCAATTGCCGGGCAACCCGTTGGAGTTCAACGAACTGGCAGAGGATCCGGATCTGCTGCGCGCCTTGGGCAAGGCCGTCGCGGCCCTGCACGAGATTCCCGCCAACCTGGTGGCTCACGTGGGCTTCCCCACCCCCAGCGTAGACGACATCCGTGCGGAGCTGCGCCAAAATCTGTCCCGGGCGGTCGCGACCGGTTTGGTTCCCCCGGTTCTGCAGGCTCGTTGGGAACAAGCCCTTGACGAAGATGCCTGGTGGCATTTCCATCCCACATTTGTCCACGGTTCGCTAGAGCCCCAGCACGTCCTGGTCGCGGATTCCCGGATTTTGGGGATTTCCGGTTTTGCTGAGGTCAGCGTGGGTGACCCCTCCCAGGATTTGTCTTGGGTGGCTGCGGAGCTGACTGACGAGGCCGTGGACCTAGTCTTTGACGCGTACCATTTGGGACGCGCGGAGGGCGCAGACCCGTTCTTGCGTCAACGTACCGACCTGTATATTGAACTGGCGTTGATTAACTGGCTCAATTGGGGGGTTGACCAGGGGAATGCCTCGATCATTGCCGATGCCCAAGACCTGTTGAACGAGCAGCTGGAGCGGCTGGACGGAGACCTGTCACTGACGGGCCGCCCCCTCTATGAGGAACAGACCACCAGTGCCCCCGACCACAGCGTGGAAGCGAACGAAATTGCCGCGCCAACGAGCGAGAGCGACCCGGAGGCAAACGAGACTGACGCGGAACCTACTGCCGAAATTCCCTCGGAAATAACCGCCGAAATTCCCTCAGAATCAGGCTCGGAGGTGACCTCGCCGTCCCCGGATAGCGCCTGAGGACGGCGCCAGAGCCCGAGTGGCTTCAGGTTTGCTCGTCGGCTCGAGAGTCCTCGGGCAACCGCCCGGCACACGGCTCCGACCAGCCCTTCTCCCCCTCCCATAGCGGCACACGACCGGGGGGAACTCTGCTTCGCCTCGGCCTGGATAGCCGGGATAACCTATGGCGGAACACCACGGGGGCGAACACCGCCTTCAACCAGAGACCCCTACATAACCTGGGGCGGCGCCTCGCCGGGGCGAACACCGTTTTCCAGCCCGAAATCCCTCCGCAAAGCCCGGGCGGCACATAACCTAGGCAAAACGGCGACGGCTTCAATACCCAAACTTTTCTAAGACTTCGTCCGCCTCCTTTCCGCGGTCCGTCAAGTTACTGACCAAAAGGTCTCGGCTGTATTCGGCTATGCCCAACTCATCGAGGATGTCCCGGAGGGTGAGCAGTTGGCGCTCCGGACTGTCCTCATTGAGGAACACGTAGGCGCACACGATGTCCTCGGCGGGTGTCTGGGGATGAGCCTGCAGCCAGTAGAGACGATAGATGCCCAGCTGGTGAAGCCATTGAGCATAGTTTTCCGGGGTCGGACGCCGACCGGTTTTCCAGTCCAGAATCCAGATTTTTCCGGTTTGTGCCTCGACAAACTGTGCATCAATCCGCAGCGGAATCACGGCACCGCCCGCTTCCTCAATATAAAGCTCACCGTTGAATTCGACTCGTGGACGGCGCAGGCGCCGCAGCAGTTCCAGGTCAGCATAGTGCTGCTGCCATTTGTGCAGCAGCTTACGCTGTTCGGAGGTGAACCCGTCTTCCATCCCGGCATCAAAAATGAGCACGTCTTCGTTTTCGAGCTGGCTGGCAATCCAAGCGTGCATATAGGTTCCCAGACGTGCTGCCGCACTGGGTTCCTGCGGCAGGGGACGCAGACGCTGTAGCAGATAACCCTCGCTGTCTTGCGCCAAACGCGCCATCCCTGTAGCAGAAATTCGTCCCAGCAAATCGCCCGTACCCAGGCGTGTTTGCGGCTGGTACAGCAGTTGACCCAACCGGCGCTCGGTTTCTTCAGCGGCGTCCTGACTGATTCCGTCAGCAAATTTGCCGCTGGCCAGAGCAGCCTCGGTGACCGCAACCGCGTGCGCAAAGTCCTGGCGAGTCTGGGTCCACGGCAGTGCCGGCCAAACGCCCGCATCGAACCGGTCCTGATTCGGGTTTTGAGTTTTTTTAGGAATGGACGTGACTTCGGTCTCGGGCCATTCGACGCTGGGGAGCGTAATGCCCAATCGGGTGGCCTCCTGTGCAAATGTCTCAGCGTTGAACGGGGTCAGCAAGTTTTCGGTTTCAGCTGCACTTCCCCCTGAAGCCTCTGCGTCCGCCCCGTCTACCGCACCCGATACCTCAGCATCGGTAAAAATGTGCTGGTGCGGGTCCTGTTCCACCAGGAAAAACTGGCTGGGCAAACGCTCAGTCTTAGTCTGTCGCTCAAACCAGCAGTGTCCCAGCAAGAGCCGTGATTTGGCGCGGGTGAAAGCCACGTAGGCCAGCCGGGATTCTTCCCGCAGGGTGTATTGGCCAGCCTCTTCCTGGTACGGCTCCAGCAGACCTTTTTTCGATGACACTTTTCCAGTCGCGGTCAAAACGGTTTGGGTCTTTAGTTCCAGCTCGGGCAAATGGGCCCGGTCACTGCGCAGCGGATAGGGCAACACGTTACGTTGCGTGACCCAGATGTTGCTTTTGGTGGAGGGGAAAGTCTTTTTGTTCAGGTTCGGAACCGCCACCCAATCCCATTCGAGGCCCTTTGCAGCGTGCATGGTGATAATCTGAACCGCCGCGTTATCAACCTCAAAGTCCAGGTCAGCAAAGCTGGCTTCCTCATCTTCACCGGCACTCAGCCAGTTCAAAAATCCGCTCAATGTCGCTCCGGGAGTCCGCCCAAAATCGCGAACCAGGTTTAAGAACTCGACATAGGCCGCGGCATGGCACGGGGAACCGGGTAGCTGCTGCTCGATATCCAAATCGAGCAGTCGATGCGCCAAACGCGCCAACACAAGGGGGGTCGCGAACGCGGCATTTTCCCTTAGCTCCGTGAGGATTCCACGCAGTTTTTCCAGTCGAACGCCAGCCTCAGCCGAGACTTCAGCCCCGCCCTCCATCACTATCTGGTAGGGAGTAAACCGGTGCGGATTTTGCCCCACCGCCTGTAAATCGCTCAATCCCAATCGGTATCGATCGAGCAAAATCAGCAGGCTGGCGCTTTTTTCAGGATTATCAGTGACCTCCAGAGCGGCTCGCACCAAACGCACCCCCGGATCCTCCAAAACACCTTGCATCCCCCTGGTTTGGTAGGGGATTCCGGCTCGGCGCAGTGCCTCAACCAAGCCGGGAATAGCGTTTTTTGCACGACACAACACCGCGGCGGTAGGCAGCTTTTCGGCAGGCATCCCCTCGCTTTGCAACTTGACACGCTGGGCTTGCCACAGCCGAAGAAAGTTCACCACCGCTTGACTTTGCTGTATATCGGTCAATGTCTGGATTCCGTAGACGATGCCGGGATTCGCCCCCGGCCGTGCCCGCAGGGGTTTACTGACTGCGGGTTGGAGACCCTGATCCCGCCGGCCTTTCCCGCTCGCGCCCAGGGAAGGGGCCGTGGCCAATTCGACAGAAATGCGGTTAGCGACTTTGAGGATGGCCTCATCGTTGCGCCACGAGGTCGACAGGGTTCGGGTGAGCAGCTGTTGCGGATCCGAGCAGAACATGGTGCCGAAATCCTCCATAGAGGCCGCGGAAGCCCCCCGCCAACCGTAAATGGCTTGGTTCGGATCGCCCACCGCGGTAACCGCACAATCGCGGAAAATTCCCGAAAGAAAACGCATCTGAGCCACGGAAGTGTCTTGGAATTCGTCCAGGAACACCAGTTGGAATCGTTCCCGCTGGCTGTCCCCCACCAGAGGCAGTTGTTCGACCAAGCGGACCGTTTCCCGAGTTTGGTCAGAAAAGTCTGCCATCATGAGTTCCTGTTTGCGTTCATTGAAAGCCTGGATGACGTCTGTGGCGTTACGCCCGAATTCCAAGGTGTTGAGGGCGGATTTCAAATGGCGTAACGCTGTCGCGTTGAGCTCTGAACCTTCAGTATCACGCAGGTGTTTGGCAACAGACAGATAGGAACGGTAGGTCTGTTTCATTTCAGCGAGATCTACTAGATGCGAATTCGTGTCGTTAGCCAGGGACAGCAGGATCTTTATCAGGTTTTCGGTGTTTTCACCCTCGCGTTTCGTCCCCAGAGCTCCGGTCCAGCTTTGCACCACGTCAGTCATGATTTGATACCTGGCTGCGTCGGTGATGGTGGTGAAACCCGATTCCCGCCCGACCAGGTTTCCGAATTCTGTCAGAAGGGCCCCCGCGTAGGAATCGTAGGTTGAAACACTGACCGGATGGCGCAGTATTTCCGAAGTCATCCCCCGCTGGGCGAGGGCCTCGAAACGCAGGCGCAGCTGGTCAAGGTCAAGGTCTGCGGCTTTTAACACCGCGGTGACCTCAGCAGTTTGCTGCCGGTTTTGCACCGACTCCATGAGGCTCGCGAAGCGTTCCAAACGCAACGCGAAACGGGCTGCCATTTCTGCCGCGGCCTTGCGAGTAAAGGTCAAACCGAGGATGGCTTCAGGAACAATGCCCGCGTTGATGACCCCGTAAACCAGCCGGTTCGCGATGGTTTCCGTTTTCCCGCTGCCGGCCCCGGCGACCACCAGGAGTTGTCCCCGCGGAGCCGTGATTACCGCGGATTGTTCCTCGGTCGGCGGGTTAGCCCCCGTCAAAATAGCCAGTTCACCCGCAGAAAACAGTTCTTTCTCTGGTTTAGATGTAGTCATCGTTGTCTCACTTCCACTCCGAGATGATTCCCAGCCCCCCAAGCTCCTAGGGATTCGATTTGTGTCAAATTCGGTCCGCTGAACGCCGCCACCGCTAAGTCCACACGGTCTTGTAAATAGTCTTTCAACAGCATGGTTTCCGGATCGGGCGCACCCGGGGCTTCACCGCGTAGCCAGGCCAGCGGGTCAAGGAGAATTTGCCGTTGTTCAGCGGAGAACGGATTGGGGAGGGTAATCGTTTCCGTTTCTGAAACTAGGGCTTTTTGGACCCAGATCTTAGGGTCTCGCGGCTCTTCGATGACTTCGGAGTTCAGCGGTTCGTCCGAGTTTGGCGGCACCTGGAGGGCCACAATTTCCGCCAGGTCACAAGGCTGCTGCCGGCCTAGCGCAGAGGCATTATAGGCCGCCTGGTAGAGAGCTAACTGCAGGTTGCCCGCCACCAAGGGGGCACTGAAATTGGTTAGAGAGCCGGTCTTATAGTCAATCAGGATGGTTTGCCCCTCGAAGAACATCACCCGGTCAATTCGGGCGTTGTACACCAGGGCACCGGCCCCGGAACTGGCCTGCAACCGAGCGGGATAACGCACCTCGAAAAGAGAGGGATACTGATGATTGACCAAGAAAGTCGCCAGAGGCACCAGACAGGTTTCGACTCGACGGCGGAAGTTCCATTCCACCCACGTGTCCCCTGATAGAGGACCCAGCAGACTCCGCACCTCCTGGCGCAGTTCGGTCAGGACCTGGTCAAACTCCAGGTCGTCCCGCGGCCCGTGGTCCTTCCACCAGTATCTGCGTCCCAGGATCTCAGCAGCTGCGTGAACAATGTTCCCAACTTTATTCGCCGCATACGGGTCATCTTCATCGTTAGAGTAGCCGGACCAGCTTAGCACGTTATCCAAAGGATTTTCCAAGGCACGTTCCAGCCCTGAAGCATAGATGTGCACTTCGGTGGATTCCGAAGTGGTTCCGCTGACCGGCAAGGCACCCATCCAGTTGTCCGGGTGAGCGGCAGGACAATCCCCCGCTGCCAATTTCGCCAATAACCCCGCGGCGGTAGGAGCATCGATAGGGGGAGTTCCCCAACTGGTTTCCCCACCCAAGCAGGCCGCGCGCAGGTAGGCTACAAAGTCACGCAGGTTCGTGGGCAAAGGTCGATGCTGTTTCGGCTCCAGCTGCAAAGTTTGTACCAGCGGCGTGAGGAAAGTGGAACGTCCCACTCCGTCTTGAGCGGTGGTGCCCAAAATTAAACGTTCAGTGCAACGGGTCAAGGCGGTAAAGAAATGCCGGTACTCGTTTTGCCAGTTCCACAGGTAACCGGCACTGCTGGAGTTTACGGGGTCGCCGCAATCTTCCAACTCGAACGTGGAAGCACCCAAGATTGAACCCGGCCAACGCATCGCCGGCCAGCTTCCGTCAGTCAGTCCCGCTACTGCCACCAGGGGCCAATGCTGCGAGACAGAGGCCGCGGCAGGTGTGACTGTGACCGCGTCGTGTACCAGATGGTGCGGGGCGACGGTGCCGGTTGGAAGATCGCGAGCCAGCATTCCCCGGGCGAAATCCGCCGCGGTTTGGCCCGGATTTCGAGCCTCGAACCAGTCCGCCGCCTTGAACAAGTCCATCACTAAATCCAGGTCTATCTGGAGGGTAGAACGCACCATGGGGACCAAGCCGGGCTGCAGGGCTCGAGCCTGGAGAAGTTCAGCGCGTCCCAGACCATCCCAAAGCTTCCACAGCAACAACTGCACCGACCCCGAATCGGCTTTCCATTGCTGCCATCCCGAACGGAGCGCCTGTGCGAGGTCTGCCAGCTGGTTCGCGTCAGGATATTCGGCGGTTATCTCAGCGAGGGGGCGCCCAAAGAAATCCTGACCGGAAATCACCGTACGTAAAAACTGACGGATGTAAGGCAGGATTCCAACTGTGTCGGACGCGCTTTGCTCATCATCAGCAACAGTCTCGGATTCCATTGCGGAGGGGGACCGCTGTTCACCGTCCCCGACTTCCCCCGGAGGCAGCAATGTCAGGTCGTGCAGATAGGTGTCCATGCGCCGCATTCGCCACACGTCCCAGCCCACCAGGGCAGAGGAAAGTAATCCGGCCAAATCCAGGTCCGAAAGCTCTACCTGGTCAGGGCTTTCCACGCAAACTGCCTGCATCATCTGAAGCAGGCAGCGGGTTAGACGCCCTTCGTTGAGTTGACCGGCGGCTCCCGGAACCACCACCGGAATATCCATGTTTTCCAAAACTTCAGCGACTTGGCGGGCTTCCAGCGAAGACCGGGTCAGAACCGCCATCTGAGAGTATTGCAGGGGGTGGTCAGAGAAAATGTGGGCATCTTGCAGGAGCGTCCCGATTTCACGGTATTGGGCCGTGTCGGTGGGTTTTTCCACCAAAATAACGTGGTCTGGGCAGTCCGGGGCGGCGGTTGGTTCTGGCTGTGCCGGATCCGGGGACGGCTCCCCCTGCGCGTTCCACAATCGTGCGCTGATGCCGTGTACCCCCAGACGATTTACGGCCACGCGCCACAAGCGGCTCAACGGTGCGGGGACGTGTTCCCGGCTGAGCAGAATCTCGGTGACGGTTTTGCCGGGAATTTTCCCCAATCGTTCCCACAGTTTTTCGCACAAGTGCGGACTGGCCCCGCGATAGGTGTTCACGCAGGTTTCGGGCAGGGTACAGGCCACGAGGGTGGTCCCATGCGCCGCCCAAAGCGAGAGGATGTCAATCATCAATCCGTTGAAGTTTTGCAGGTCATCGACCCCCACCAGTTCCGGTACCGGGGCTCCCGCTTTCACTGCCAAAAGGTATTCCTCGAAAAGGGAAGCCGTGTCCAGGGGCCAGGCAGATTGGCGAGCCTGCAGGCGTTGCGCCTCCCGGTCGGTATGCATGGCCTGAATGAGCCGGGTCACCAGCGGATGAACCGGGGATGGTGCGGGGTCTGAGAAGGCGGCGCCAGCAAAAGCCCGAACGCGAAAAATCCCGTCCACCAAATCACGCCGGAATCCCTGGGTTTCCAGAGCCGAGCGCAGTTCCTCCTCTAGGGGCATTTCGGCCAGGAAATCCTGGATTTGGACCATAACCTCAGCATCGGTAGCCAGTCGCACCTCCGGCAAGCCCTCCGCTTTACGCCATTGATTGAAACGCGCAAAAACTTCCGCCACGAAACCTTTGCTGATTCCCAGAGGACAACCCGGAGTCTCAGAGCGAGCGCGAAGCTCTAAGGCCCGCTCGCTCAACCGCCGGGCGGCACCCGCATTCGCGCTCAACACCAGCATCCCGGGATTATCCACCAGCAACTGGGCTAAAAGCTTGGTTTTGCCGCTGGCCGGAACCCCTGCCAACAGCACAGATTCACCGTTATGGAGCGACTGGCGAACTCGGGTCGCTAACTCATCGAAACTTTCCATATCTTGAGAGTACCAGCCCCCCCGAAGACGAAAATTTTAGAGTTTAAAACTTCCCCCACCCTTGTGCAGATAATTCCCGCTCACCGGGCAAAACCCCTAGAATGAAGGGACAGTCGGAAAGGAAAATTAATGGAAATCAAAATCGGAATGAAGTCCGTGGCTCGCGAAATCGCCCTAGACATCGACAAGTCCCCCGAGGATCTGCAAAAACTGCTCAAAGACGCCATCACCAAGGGGGAAATCATTGATTTGGTGGACAAGCGCGAGTCGCACACCATCCTGAACGCGGGCAACATCGCCTACGTCGAGTTTGCTCCGGAACGCCAAAACCGGATTGGTTTCGCTATCTGATTGTCTCTAAAAAGCCAGCCCTAAGTCTTCCATCCTGCGGGAATGCTGCTTCTGTATCTCCTCGACCTTGTCGCTGGCCTCAACACCCTCGGGCAGGAGCAGCGGGTAGGTGTCCAGAATGGCTCTGACCCCGGCTACGGCCTCTCCCGCGACCCGCCGCCCCCACATGGACAGGCGAGACTCTACCGTCGGGTCAGCCGCGATTCCGTCACGCAGCCGCGCCCGCACCCACTGCGTCAGCCCAGCGGACCCGGAGACCCCCAGAATCTCAATCATGTCAGCCCCCACGAACTGGGCTGCCAAATCCTCCATATCCGCCAAAATTCCCACAAAAATGTAGCTCTTAACCATGCGTTCCCACCAGTCACGAGGGCGGGTGCGCAGCTCCATGTCGTCAAAGAAGCCCACGTAGGGTTGGGTCAAGTCTGCCAAATCTAAGCCCCGCCGGTTAGCAAACGCTTCCAAATCATCGATGGCGGTCACGAAGGAAACCCCCATCCGCGCCAACGCCAGCTGGTCAGCAAAATCAGTGGTCTGGGACACATCCCGTGCCAGCCTCGCATAGGCCGTAATTCGCGTGAAAGCCACCAAACCCAGCATATGCGCCGTGCGTTCTTCCGAAATTTCCATAGGTTCATTCTAAGCGCTGCGTTGCGGTAGAGAATGCGAAACTCAAGACATTGCCTGGAAAAGTTGTCAAAATGGGGGGGTGGGGATTTCTTTTTTTCCAAACTCGGAACCAGCCGGGACCGCCTCCCGTCACCGGTCGGCCTCCCGTCATCGGGCTGCCGCTCGCTTTTGGTCTGAAGGCCGGCTCTGGCGGCGAGCCGGCGTGACGCTGGCAGCCGTGGGCTTGGCCGCCACTGGGCTGATCGCAGGTAGCCCCGGAGCAAACTTTGCGCCCGGTCAGCTCGCCGCGGCACAGGCGGCACCGGGTAACAACGAGGCGGCGGCACGCGCCGAGTTTGAATCCTTGTGGGACTCAACAGACCAGGTCACCCCGTTTTCTTCGGGGACGGTCATTTCTTCGTGCACCCCCGGCACGGCGCAGCCCGAAGCCGTCCAAAAGATGCTTTCGACCTGGAACTATTTACGCTCTTTGAACGGTCTCACCCCGGTCAGCTTGCCCGCCAACTACGCTCCGCAAGGCCCGGCGCAAGCGGCAGCCCTCACCGCCGCGGCAGGACCGGTTGCTTCGCCAACCCCCGACTCTGTTCCGGGCGCGACGTGTCTGAACGAGGACGTGAAACTCGCCTCCCGGTCAGGGGTCATTGCCCGTTTGGACGGCATCGTCACCCCGGCCACGGAAATCTTGCGCTACATCACCGAAGCCTCCGCCACAAACATGAACGACAACCTGGGCCATCGTCTCCAGATGTTCTCACCCATCCAGGCAAACGCCGCTATCGGAGCCGTTTCCATCGGGACCTCCGGCCCTACCGCGACTTCCATCCAGCTTTTCGACACGACTTACCAGGCCGCGGGCCGGCCGGCCCACCCCAATTTTTGGAATTCCGCGAATCATCAGCCGCCGAGCATCGCGTGGCCGGCAGCGGGTTATTTCCCCTCGCGTATCCTGCCTACCGGTGCGGGCGAAAATGTGTCCCGCTGGTCTTACTCCGGGCAATGCGCCGACCTGCGGGCTGCCGAGGTCCACGTGACCGGCCCAGCAGGAGAGATTCCGCTGCAGGTCATTCGCCGTTCGCAACCGGGAGTCGACCCCAATCTGACACCGTGGGAATACGGCGGATATGACACGATTCTGTTTAAAGTTCCCCTGGATCAGCTGACTATCCCCGACTTTTACAACGTGTCTCGCTACACCGTCAGTATTTCTAACATCCGGACCGCCCCTAACTGCCAGCCGGTGCCGACCTCTACTAGCTACCAGATCAACCTATTCAACTCGGATTGGCCCGCCGACCCTAACGGCGACGCGGATAGTGACGGGATCCCGAACTCGCTGGATCCCCGCCCGCACATCCCTGACCTGCACACTAATCGGATTGGCGGGGCTAACCGATTCGAAACTTCCGCCGCCATCGCTAAGGCGTCAGACTCCCGTCCCGCGGTGGTCTACCTGGCTCGCTCCGATATTTTCGCCGATGCCCTGGTCGGCGGGGTTCTCAAGGACGGTCCGGTACTTTTGGTTCCACCCGATACGTCCTCGGTACCGCCCGTGATTACCGAAACTCTGCACGCTCTGGGGCCCACACAGGTCATAGCTTTAGGGGGAACCGGAGCGGTTTCGGATGCCCGTCTCTATGAACTCGCCGGGGGACGCAGCGCCCTGCGGATTGGCGGAGCCAACCGGGTCGATACTTCCGTGATGATTGCCCGCCGAGCCTTTTCTAAAGCAAATTCTCTCTACATTGCCAACGCCTACGGACCGGGCGGCAGTGTCTCACCGGACGCGCTGACCGGCGCCGCCTTGGGAGACGGGCCTATCGTCCTGGTCAACTCGTCCTCCCCCGCCATCGCCACCATTCGCCAACTGGCGACGGACCTGCAGGTGAGCCGGGTAGTTGCCCTAGGCGGGCCCGCGGCCGTGTCGGATGCGGTACTTCAAGGTGTAGCCAACGGCAAAGCGGCGACCCGTCTGGGAGGCCGGGATCGTTACGAAACATCGCGGGAAATTGCGTTGGAATCCGCACGTCTGCAGCCCTCAACCCACGCCTACCTGGCTCGCGGCGACGTGTTTGCCGACGCGGTTTCGGGAGGCCACCTGCGCAACGGGCCGATTTTGCTAATACCGCACGGATGCGCAGCCCTGAACCAGAACACGTTGCATACTTTGGCAAAACTCAACGCTTTCCAGGTAACTGCCCTGGGCGGGTACGGCGCAATCTGTGAAGAAACCTTACAGAGCGCGCTGCAGTGGCCAGACTACGTCAACCACAACGTCACCGAGTTCTAGGCGGTTGCCTGTAGTGGTGAACCAGGCAGGAAAAACACATCCCCCGGCCAGCGCGGTTTACAATGAAAGATGTACACAAACGACTTTTGAACACTGACAATGATAAGGAAGATACACATTGAGAAGCGAAGATACCTTGGAAACCGCGGGAACTGACCAGGAAGCTGCGGCGGACATCACCGGTATTAACGACTTGGAAGCGAACCAAGACAAAACTTTCGCCGATTTCGATGTGGAACCCGAAATCGTTGAGGCCCTGCAAGATCAAGGCATCATTCATCCGTTCCCGATTCAAGCCTTGACCCTGCCGGTCGCGTTGAACCGTCAGGACATTATCGGTCAGGCCAAGACCGGTACCGGCAAGACCCTCGGGTTTGCCATCCCGATTCTGCACGACATTATCGGGCCTGGCGACGAAGGCTGGGACGAGATTCCCGATCCGGGTGCCCCGCAAGCCCTGGTGGTCTTGCCGACCCGCGAACTGGCGAAACAAGTTGCGGCGGAAATCCGAGCCGCCGGCACCCACCGGGTAGCTCGGATCGTCGAGATTTACGGCGGGGTCGGTTTCGATTCCCAGGTCGACGCGCTGCACCAGGGAGTCGAGGTGGTGGTCGGCACTCCGGGACGTCTGATTGACCTGATGGAGCAAGGTACCTTGAAACTGGGGAGGGTCCGCACCCTGGTTTTGGATGAGGCTGACGAGATGCTGGACATGGGGTTCCTGCCTGATGTGGAAAAACTCATCGCCCAGGTTCCCACACACCGCCACACCATGCTGTTCTCGGCCACGATGCCGGGACCGGTAGTTGCTCTGGCGCGCCGTTACATGGATCAGCCCACACATATCCGTGCCGCCGACCCGGCTGACTCCTCACAGACCGTACGGCAGGTCAAACAGGTCGTGTACCGGGTACATTCCCTGAATAAGACGGAAGTCGTCGCTCGGATTTTGCAAGCTCAGGGGCGGGGTCTGACGATTATCTTTACCCGCACGAAGCGGACCTGCCAACGACTGGCCGACGATCTCTCTGACCGGGGTTTCGCCACCGGCGCCATCCACGGCGATTTGGGTCAGAATGCACGAGAGCGGGCCTTGCGGGCTTTCCGTCACGGCAAGGTGGACGTGCTTGTTGCTACTGATGTGGCGGCTCGAGGCATTGACGTGGATGACGTGACCCACGTGATTAACTATGAATGCCCCGAGGACGATAAGACCTATATTCACCGCATTGGGCGCACCGCTCGCGCCGGCAACAAGGGCAGTGCCATCACGTTTGTGGATTGGGAGGACCTGACGCGGTGGCGGGTCATTAACCGGGCGCTCGACTTGGATTTTGCCGAACCGAAAGAGACCTACCACACGTCCCCGCATCTCTATTCCGACCTGGACATTCCCGCTGACGCCACCGCAAACTTACCGCGGTCCCGCCGGGTTCGCGCCGGGTTGGAAGCCGAGGAGCTGGAGGATTTGGGCGGACGCGACCCCGGGCGTTCCGGGCAACGCCGCGGTGGGAAAGGTTCCGGTTCGGGACGCCGGAAATCTGAGAAGGGCCGTGGACCGCGCAAGAACGGCAAAAAGAAACACGACGTCAAAGACGGCGGGAAAACAGCAGAGCGCAGGGACGGTGCGGAACCGGCAAAGAAGGAACGCCAACGCAAACGCACTCGTCGTCACAAGTCCGATAAGGATAAAAAGTAAGGGAGCTCACTGATGATTGATCACCTCACCCCTTACGAAGGCGTTATTTTTGGCGCTTTAATCGGAATGGGCATCATCTCGATGCTCTCGGCCGAGGAAAACACCCAGACGGTGGGGGCCTGCCTGTTAGCGGCCGGTTTTTGGGGCGGGGTTATTGCGCTGGTGCGTGCCTTGGTGCATCGCGAGCCCGGGGGTCTGTATGTCATCTCCTTCGTGGCCGCGCTGATTGCCGGTTTGATGAAGTTCTTTGTGTTTTCTGACTTAGGCAAAGACGGCGGAAACCGGGTCATCTGGACTTTCATTATCGGCATCGGCATCGCCGGTTTAGTCGGCACGGCTTTGAACGCTTTGATTCGCAAGCCCCCGGAGGACCCGGAAGCGGCGGCGAAACAGGCCGCCCCGAAGCCCGACGAATCCGAGGAAGCCGCTCCCCTGCGCGGGATGGATGAAGCCCCGTCAGAGGCTGGCGCACCGACAGATGAAGTTCCCCCTGAGGACGCCCCGGACTTGCCCTAGACACCTAACACAACAGTCACCTGCCCGGCCTAGGACAGCTCGAGGACAGAGGTTTTGGTGGTGACAAACGGGAAAACGACCGCGTGTTAGTGCCGAGCGCGTAGACTTGAGGGCATGAGTGATCAAAAAGAATCCCGCGGTAAGAACCGCTCCCGTCAGCCCCAGTCCAAAGAGTTCAAAAAGTTTATTGGCGAAAACTGGGGTCCGCGTCCCACCGATGGCTATGAACGTTCCAGCGCCGCTCCCTACGCGCTGCAACGCCGCGTGAAGCTGGGGGAAAAGTTTAAGGGGGTGCGTCTGGTCGTTCCCGCCGGCTCCCTGGTGGTGCGCAACAATGACTGCGATTACCGGTTCCGGCCCCACTCCGCTTTTTCCCACCTGACCGGCTTGGGAACTGACCTGATTCCCGATGCTGTGCTGGTTTTGAACCCAGTGCGGGAAGGCGAATCCGGTGAAGGCGGGGGAACCCACACCGCCACAGTCTTTTTCCGCCCCCGCGCGTCGAGGGCTTCTGAAGAGTTTTACGCCGATTCGCGTTACGGCGAACTGTGGGTCGGGGTGCGTCCCTCGTTGGAGGAGTTCGAGCGGATGTGCGGGATTCCCTGTGCCCACTTGGAGACGCTGCCCGACCTTTTGGCTAAAGATGCTGGTCAGCTGCAGATTGCGATGATTTCTACCTCCGATACTCAGGCCGCAGCCGTGGTGAATCAGGTTCGTGAGCAAGCCGGGATTGACCCCGATGACGCCAAGAAGTTAGATGATTTGCTCGAGGAAGCGACTTCGGAACTGCGCCTGATTAAGGACGATTGGGAAATCGAAGAGATGCGCAAGGCTGTCGCCGCCACCAAAGAAGGCTTTGAAGAGGCGATTCGTTCTTTCCCAAGGGCGGTGAAGCATTTTCGCGGTGAGCGCGTGGTGGAAGGTGCGTTCGGGGCGCGGGCTCGGGAAGTCGGCAACGGCCTGGGCTATGACACCATTGCGGCTTCCGGGGAGCACGCTGCGACCCTGCACTGGATTAACAACGATGGCCAGGTGCGGGAGGGCGACCTCATCTTAATTGACGCCGGGGTGGAGCTCGATTCTCTGTACACCGCGGACATCACAAGGACCCTGCCCATCAATGGTCGTTTCAACGAGGTACAGCGCCGGGTTTATCAAGCGGTCTTGGATGCTGCCGACGCGGCTTTTGAACAGGCGAATCAGCCGGGATGTATTTTCTCCGATGTCCATAGCGCCGCTATGCGCGTCATCGCGCAGAGGCTCGACGAGTGGGGTCTGCTGCCGGTTTCCTGGGAGGAGTCGCTGCAGGAGGACGGTCAGTATCACCGCCGGTGGATGGTGCATGGCACTTCACACCACTTGGGCATTGATGTTCATGACTGTGCCCAGGCACGCCGCGAAATGTACAACGGGGCCAGGCTGGAACCCGGCATGATTTTCACGATTGAGCCCGGACTGTACTTCCGTAAGGACGACTTGGCGGTTCCCCCGGAATATCGGGGCATTTCCGTGCGTATCGAGGACGACATTCTGGTAGGACCGGGCGGCAAATGCGAGCGTATCTCGCAGCATATCCCCCGCACCGTAGCTGACGTGGAAGCCTGGATTGCCCGCGTGCAGGCGGAATAACGCCGCGGCTGTCCCGATTTCGGGCGGCTCCGGTTCTGACGCAGTAATCAAAATATTTCGAAACGTCACAGCCTGATCCGCCAGCGAATCATAAGGATGTGGATATGGCCTTGAAAATCGACCCCCACGTACATTCCGCGCTTTCCGATGGCACGGACTCTCCGCGTGATTTGCTAAAAAAGGCGCGCATTGCAGGCTTGGATGTAATCGGGGCGGTGGATCACGATACGTTCGAGCACTGGGAGCCGTTTCGCGCCGCCCATGCCGCTTTGACAGCCGAAGGGGCACGTCCGCCCGCCATTATTTTCGGTACGGAAATCTCCACAAGCGTGAACCGCTGCCCTGTTCACCTGCTGAATTACCTGCCAGATCCGCGCCGCGGCGCGGTGAGGGAAATTTTAAAGAACGCTCACCGCGACCGCCTGGAGAGGATGCGGCGCATGGTCGCAAAGATCAACCAGGATTATCCGCTGACGTGGTCAGATGTCCAGGCAGAGATTACCGGATTGACCCCGGGTCGTCCGCATATCGGCGACGCCCTGGTGCGGAAAGGCTATTTTCAGACCCGCTCTGAGGCATTCGAAAAGGTTCTCAATCCCGGCTCCCCCTATTACGTGTCGCGCCCGATTGTGGACAGTTTCGCCGTCCTCGAGGCTATCCTGGCTGATGGCGGGGTTCCCGTGCTGGCTCACCCGTTCTCGGTGACCCGCAGCAAACGGAGGCTGGACCCTGCCTTGGTGCGCAAATTTGCTCAGAACGGCCTGCGGGGCATCGAGGTCAACCACCGCGAACATGACGCTCCCGCCCGCCAACTGGCCGCGGATTTGGCGCGGGAACTCGACCTGTTTGTCTCTGGGGCTTCGGATTATCACGGGGCGGGTAAACCTAATCAGCTGGGGGAAAACACTATGCCCGAAGCCAGCCTGCGCCAGATTCTCGCCGCGGGCGCCAGCCCGCTTCTAGGCGAGCTGCCGCTGAGTTAGGAACGACCGGCCGGTTTGGTGGCGAACTGCTGCAGTGCGTCGTGGACGGTCGCGGCATAGATGTCCTGCCCGGCTGGACCGGGGTGGACTTCGTCGCTGGCTAACAGGTCCACGTGCCCAGCAATGGCGCTGTCCCAGCTGGCGACTTTCACCCGGTCAGGATGGGCGCCAGCCAGGGCATACATGGTTTGGTTCGAGATTTGGATCCACTCCTGGGAGGCCCGACCGTGACCGGTCACAAACACAAATTTTGTCTGGGGGAACTCGGCGAGCAGGGCTTCGCCGTCTCGCGCTCGAAACGTCGAATTCGTAGCGAGGGCAAACACTACGTAGGGGCGCAGCGTGCCTTGGGCTTGGCGAGCCCGCATGATGCCCACACCTGCCGCTGAACTGCGTGATACCGCCGCGTCTATGGTGGCACCGGGCAGCGTTTCGGCGAGCTTCGGCGCTGCGGCGAGGGTCACGGAGTCTCCGATAATGTCGACTTGGTCCCCGGTGATTGGCTTGCTATTTTCAGAAGGAGTGGTTGACGTGGTTGGCTTATTTTGGGGAGTTGGCACGGGTGGTTTCGTCTCCGCGCCAGTTTTCGGGGGGTGGCTGTCCCCCGGCTTTTCGTTATGAAGAAAGTTCGCTCCGGCTTCGACAAGTTCTTCGGCAGCGGTTTTTTCTGGAGCTATGGCGATAGAGATGACCAGCGGCAGCACCGCCACCACAGCCGCCATCCAAACCAGGGAGCGCCGCCACCACGGCACCCGCAGCCGGGAGGAAACCGCCGAGCTAACGGCCTTCTGCGGGCGCGGCGCAAACCAACGTTTCCAGGTGACGATTAAACCGTTGCGCCGCATGGGATTTTCTACATACTTGTAGCTCACAGATGCCGCCAAAATCGATACCACGGCAATAATCACCAGCGCCGCCCACTGCGGCAAATCCCGCCACAGGCTGTTGACCAGCATGAACACTGGCCAATGCCACAGGTAGAGGGAATAGGAGCGCACGCCTAGCCATTGCAGAGGAGGCCACGACAATAATTCGACCAGGACCTGACCCGGTCCGCTCACCCCGGCGACTTCCTCCAAACAAGCCTGCATAATCCCAATGGTCAGCACGCTAACCGCCAGCACGCCCCACGGATAGGTGAAGGGGTCGCTGTCACGAAGCATCAGGAAACTCACGAACACTCCGACCATGCCGACCCAAGCCGCCAAACCGCGCAACCGGGCTGTGGAACGGTCCAGGTAATGCGGCGTGTTTTCCAACGCTAGGGGGAACAGCAACGCCAAAGTCGCCCCCAGCATCAGCCCGAACGCGTGTGTGTCGGTGCCTTCGTAGATGCGGGTCAGGTTCCCGCCTCCAGCTTTCAGCACCGCCATTTCGCTCACGGAAGCCAGCGCCAGCACCGCAGGCACCAGCCACCGGTGCCGGGTGGGAATCAGGAAAGCCAACAGCAAAATCAGGGGCCACACCAGGTAAAACTGCTGCTCCACCGCCAGGGTCCACATATTGGCGAGGAACTGGGGGTTGGTTCGGTCAAAATAGGAGCCCCCTAAAGCCACGTTGACCCAGTTATAGGTGTAGGTCAGGGTTCCCAGGACTTGATACCAGATGCCCACCAGGAAATCTCGGTTCACCACGGATGCCAGCGGCACAGTCACCAAAACAGTCAAGGTTACGGCGGGAACTAGTCGCCGGAAGCGTCGCAGCCAAAACGCGGCGATGTTGATGCGCCCGGTGAGGCGCTGTTCACGCGCCAACAGGGCCGTAATCAGGAATCCCGACAGCACAAAAAATACGTCTACCCCCAGGAATCCCCCCGGCAGCCAGTTCGGAGCCACGTGGTAAACCAGCACCGCCAACGCTGCCAAAGCACGAATCCCGTCCAGGCCGCGCAGCTGGTAGCGCGGTATTTTCCGGTCTTTCGAAGCGGGGTCTGTAGGGAATGGCACAGTGTTGTGGGCCGGCGCGGGCGCGTCGCTCTGCAGAGCCGCGCGGGGCATCAGCTCGCTGGCTCCAGAGCCGGTAACGGGGGTTTCACCCGGTGTGGCTGGCTGCTGCGGGCGAGGTTTTTGCGGCGCAGGCGGCGAGACAGGGCGGGCACGTCCACTCGACCGAGCCTTGCCAAAACCGAAAACCACCGTACTCCCTCATGACCGCCGTGAATATAACAAGAGTTAAGCCTAACGCCCTAGTGTGAAAAAACCCAGCGCTGGCATTAGCATGAAGGTATGACATTACCCACTACAGATGAACTGATGAAAGCCCTGGAAAAGGTCATTGACCCTGAGATTCGCCGGTCAATCACCGATTTGGATATGGTCCAGGAACTGAAAATTGACGAATCGGGCCACGTTTTTGCCCGCATCGCCCTGACTATAGCGGGATGCCCCTTGCAGGCTCAGATTGAGCAAGACGCCAAGGCGCGCCTGGCGGAAGTTCCCGGCGTGACCTCTGTGGAAGTGGAAATGGGCGTCATGAGCCGCGAGGAACTCGACCGGGTGAAGGAAAAGCTGCTGGGGGCTCGGCCGGTTATTCCTTTTACTCAGCCGGACTCGCTGACCCGCGTTTATGCGATTACTTCTGGAAAAGGCGGGGTCGGCAAGTCCTCGGTCACCGCTAACCTGGCGGCCGCGATGGCGGATTCCGGACTGAAGGTAGCCGTGCTGGACTGCGATATTTACGGGTTCTCGATTCCGCGTATGCTCGGCCTAGATGAAGCGGCGCCCACCCCGGTGGGAGACATGATGATGCCGCCCACCGCCCACGGGGTGAAAGTTATTTCGATGGGTATGTTCGTTCCTGACGGACAGCCGGTGGTATGGCGCGGCCCGATGCTACACCGGGCTTTGGAACAGTTCCTGTCCGAGACTTTCTGGGGAGACTTGGACGTGCTGCTGCTCGACTTGCCCCCCGGCACCGGCGACGTAGCGATTTCGGTGGCACAGCTGCTGCCGAACTCGGAGATCATCGTCGTGACCACCCCGCAGCTGGCCGCGGCCGAAGTCGCCGAACGTGCCGGATCGATAGCTTCGGGTACGAATCAAAAGGTCGTGGGGGTGATCGAGAATATGAGTTACCTGACCGGGCCGGACGGTTCTCGTATCGAGGTCTTTGGGACGGGCGGCGGCGAACAAGTGGCCTCTCGGTTGTCTCAGATTCTGGGTTACGAAGTTCCGCTTTTGGCTCAGATTCCGCTGGAAGTCGCCTATCGGGAAGCCTCCGATGGCGGTGAGCCCCTGTCTATCAGCGAGGCCGCCAAGAACGGACAATCCGTCGCCGGGGCGGCTTTGCGTTCCGCTGCCACGACTTTGAGCCAGCGGGCGCGCAGCCTGAAGGGTCATCGTCTGAACGTCACCGTAAAATAGCTCCCCGCACCCCTACGGTTCGCGGGAAAATATAGCTTTTCTACCCGACGGTGCGGCGGATGAAATGTTCCTAGCGGTTCTTGATTGCCACCAGTAGCCCGTCGCCGACCGGCAGCAGGTTCTCAGTCCATTCTGGGGATTCCTGAATGTAGCGCAAGACCTCGCGCATCGCCACGGTGTCGGGCTCACGCCGGGCGGGGTCAGCCACCGAATCATTCCACATGGCGTGGACCAGAACCAGTAGCCCTCCTGGGCGCAGAGCCGGGTTTAACAGTTCGACATAGGCTTGGGCTTCGCCAGGGTCCCCGTCCACCACGGCCATGTCGTAGGCTCCCCGGCTGAGGCGCGTCAGGACTTGCAGGGCACGTCCCGTAATCATGCGCACCCGCGTGAGCGAGATACCCGCTCCCGTCAGGATTTCCTTGGCGACCGCGTGTAGCTTTGGCTCGACATCAATGGTGGTCAAGACCCCGTCCGCGGGCATTCCGGCCAGCGTCCACAGGGAGGACACTCCGGTTCCGGTACCGATTTCCAGTGCGGAACGAGCTCCGGAAGCCCCGGCCAACATCCGCAGCGCCGCCCCCACTCCGGGGGAAACCGGCACGGAACCGAGTTCCCGACCCCGCTGCCTGGCGATGGCGATAGTTTCGGACTCCGGTAAAAATTCTTCCGCATAGGACCAGCTAGCGGTCTTATCTATGGAAATTTTAGATTCGTTGAAACGCGGCACTATTTCAAAAACTTCTCTAGTTCCTTAGCTAAGGTAGCGACTTCCTCATCGTTGAGTTCAATCACCAGACGACCGCCCCCATCAGCAGGAATACGCATCACGTTACAGCGCGGTTCTTTAGTGACTTCCAGGGGTCCGTCCCCGGTGCGGGGTTTCATGGCTGCCATTTGTCCCTCTTTTCGAAAACGGCTTTACCCCTCTATTATACGGGAAGTTCCGGCTTTGATAAGGAATTCCTATTTTATCCAAGTATCACTGGGCACCGGGACGGGAAATCAGCTTTCATTAAAGCGTCTTTGGCAGGGTGTTCTCTACCACATAGAGAGCTTCCTCGGCGGTATCTACCACCTGAATGATGGAGGCATCCGCAGAGCTAACCATACCTTCCTCAACCAGGCGCTTGCGCACCCACTTCATCAGTCCGTCCCAATATTCGTGCCCGACCAACACTATGGGATATTGCTGAATTTTGCTGGTTTGACGCAGCGTGACGCATTCAAAAAGTTCGTCCAAAGTACCGAAACCGCCCGGCAGAGCCACGAAGGCTTGGGCATATTTCACAAACATGGTCTTGCGCACAAAGAAGTAGCGAAAGTCAATCCCCAAATCAACGTACTCGTTGATTCCTTGCTCATGGGGCAGCTCAATGCCCAGGCCGATGGTCAGTCCATCGTTACGGCGGGCTCCTTTGCTGACGGCCTCCATCAGCCCCGGACCGCCGCCGGTGATGATGGAGAACCCGGCTTGGGCAAAAACTTTGCCGATTTCCTCGCCCAGGCGATAGTACATCGTGCCGGGTTCGACCCGCGCGGAACCGAACACGGTGATGGCTTTACCGATATCCGCTAGAGACTCGAAACCGTCGACGAACTCCCCCATGATTCGCAGGACTCGCCAAGGGTCCTCTTCGGTCCACTTCGGATCGACTTTCGAGCGCAGCAGGGCCTGATCCGCCAGTTCCTGGTGCAGCACCCCGCCCCGGGGACGCCGGTTAAAAAAAGTCTTCATGAGTAAATCCTTGTTTCGGTTCTTTCACCCGTGGCCTCCGGCCCTGGCTTTTCTGCCGATTTTTCCTTGCTTGGCAACCGTATCACCAATTATCAGCAGCGTTGGAAGCAACTTTAACGTTTTGAGCAAACTCTCGGGTTGTCACCAGCAGCTGACCTGCGGATTCCACCACCACCGCGCCGGGGATGCCGATTATCGCGACGCCTCTAAGGTTTTCCGCCCTCACTAGGGCGGCAGGAGCGGCATCTGTATAGACCGGGATTTCCGGGCTCAGATTCGCCAGTTCAGAGGCGTTGCTGACGACGTGGCGCACCGCTTCCCAGTCCCCCACATCTGACCATCCCAAGTCCGGTCGGGCCGGCACCACCGCAACTTGCCCCTCTTGTGCTAACGGTTCAGCCAAAACGGTATCAATCGGCGCCGCGACGACACCCTCCCACAGCGCGGTTTTCGCGTCCGGACTCAACGTTTCCCATCCCGCAGCCAGTTTTCGCACCGCCGTGCCTGACCCCGGCACTCGCGCCTCCATGGCATCGAGCAAGACGTCACTGCGCACCACAAACATACCCGCGTTCCACAGGTAGTTACCGGTTGCCAGCCAAGTGCTGGCGGTGGCCGCATCCGGTTTTTCCGTAAATGACTGCGCCCGATGTACCCCGCTAAGCTCTCCGTCCAAGGCAGGGCCCACCTCGATATAACCAAACCCGGTCGCCGGTTCGGTCGGCGCAATCCCGATGGTCGTGAGCCATCCGGCGGCGGCAGTCGGGACAGCCTGGGCCAGGGCTTCAGAAAACGCGGCGGGGTTTGCGATGAGATGATCCGCCGCAAAAGACCCGACCACGCAGGTCCCGTCACGTTGCTCTATCAGGGCGGCCCCCAGGGCTATGGCCGCCATCGAATCTCGCGGACTAGGTTCCGCCACGCAACGCACCGGAACCGACAAACCTAGGGCGCTGACTTGTGCGTCTAAAGCCTCGCGGTGGGGCGCGCCGGTTACGAAAGTCAGGGACTGGCAGAGTGGCGCTAAACGTGCCGCGGTTTGTTGCACCAGGCTTTGCGTCCCGTTGATGTTGAGCAGGAACTTTGGTTTTTCCGCCGTCGACCAGGGCCACAGCCGCCGCCCGTACCCCCCAGCAGGCACTATCGCATGAATTTCCACGACACAAATTCTACCGGAGGCTAGGCGTGAGTTTTTACGTTGAACAGAGTAGGCTTTACCCCGTGTATTTACCTCCTCGTAAAGAAGGCCAGGTTTATTTGGGCATGATTATTCCCGTGCCCGAACCCTATGCTGGCGAGCTGCAAAAAGTCACGAAAACTGACGGTGTACCCCCGCACGTTACCATTGTGGAACCGCGTGCGGTGGACCGCGAACAGGTCCCGGACATCCAGGCTCAGGCTGCCGAAATCTGCCGGTCCTTTTCACCGTTCGTCATTAGTTTCGGCAACATCGGAGATTTTCGGCCCGTGTCCCCGGTCGTCTATATCGAGGTGCAGCGCGGGCACGAGGCCTGCAAAGAACTGGCAAAACGGCTCAGCTTCGGACCCCTAGATACTGAATCACGCTTCCCCTACTATCCGCACATTACTTTGGGGACGAACGTCACCAATGAGGACCTGGATCGGGTCGCGGCTCTGTCGAAACGTTCGCACGGCTTTTTCATGGTTGACGGCGTTGACTGTTCCCTGCTCGAGCCGAACCATGTCGAACAGTTGGCTATCCTCCAGCTGGGGTCGGGGGTGCCCGAAAGCGTCACCGGGGAAATACCCGAAATTTTCGCCCACCCTCAGTTGCACACTCGAAAATACTGAGGCCCCGTGATGAAACAACCTGATTCCCAGCCAGCCGAGCCCGCCAAACCCGCGGGGGTGGTGGAACTCAGCAAGGCTTTCCTGGAGTGGCTCAACACCACGCGATTTATGCGGGCTTACCTGCGTTATCAAAACGCCTCCTCGAACCTCTTGGCTGGCGGCATCGCCTATACCGCCCTGTTTTCTATGGCGGGGATAGTGACCTTGATTATCATGACCGCACAAGTCATGATTTATGCTTTCCCCATGACCAGTCACACGATTTTCCAGGACGTCAATCAATGGATTCCCGGAGCTATCCAGGTCGATGGGCAGCCGGGTCTGATTGACCCCGCCGCGATTGCGACTCCCAGCTTTACCTGGGGAACTTTGGTGGTTTTGGTTGTGTCCATCATGGCGGGAATCCGGGTCGTCGCGGCTTTGCGTGTCAGCATTGAAACGGTATTCGGACTGCCGCAACGCCCCGGGGCGGGATGGAAAAACGCGCTGCGAGACGTGTGTATGTTTCTGGTTTTGTTCCTCAGCGGAATTTTGGCTTCGGTTTTGGGTTCGGGTTCCATCGTTGCGGTGCGTGCTTTGCACAGTCAGCTGCCGCTGGCTCTGCCGGTTCCTCCCGGGCTGATTAATGTCGGAGCTTTCGTCCTGACCAGTATCTTGGCAACTTTGATTCTGGCTTTCACGCTGCGCTACCTGGCTTTGGTGCGGGCTCCGCGTCGCGATCTGTGGATTGGGACGGGAGCGTTGGGATTTTTGTCCACGGCTCTGCAGATGTCAGGAGCCTATCTGGCCTCCAGCGTACCCCCCGCCTACGCCCCGTTTACTCTAATTTTGACGATTATCTTGTGGGTTAACGTATTGGGTCGCCTGTTCCTGTATATGTCGTGCTGGATCGCGAACCCCCCGGCGGCTCCGGCGCCGGTGAGGGACTTTCCGCATTTTTCAGAGCGTCCGAACTTTGTGACCGTTTCGGCTCCCGCTAGTTTGTCCTGGCCCCACGATCCACTTTCCGGCCGGATTTGGTCCCCCGCCCAGGAAGAAGCCGCTTGGCGGCTGTCTCAGCAGGTCATTTGGAGCAGCCGGGACCGCCGGGAAACCGCGGCTGGTAAACGTCTGTCGGGACATCCGGTGGCTCCCAGCGCTGCGTCTCGGAAACAGAATCGGAGGTAACTCATGAAAGTGACCACTGTCAATGTCAACGGCGTTCGGGCGGCGTTCCGCAAAGGGTTTGGGGACTGGCTGGACAATGACGACTCGGATTTATTGTGCCTGCAAGAGGTGCGGGCCACCCCGCAAGATACCCATGACTTGTTCGGTCCGGCTTGGGACGTGCACGTGTGGCCCTGCCGAGTGAAAGGCCGCGCCGGGGTGGCGCTGGGGGCTCGGCGCGATTCCGGCTGGGAGATTGGTCAGGTTACCGAGGGACTGCCTCCGGAGTGTTATGCAGAGATTGGCGGGGAACCGGACGTGGATTCCGGGCGCTGGCTGGAGGCCACTATTCACGGACCCCACGGAGCGACGTTTACCCTGGTCAGCGCTTATCTGCATTCCGGAGAGCTGCACACGGAAAAGCAGGAACAAAAGCTGGCTTACCTCGATCGAGTGGGCAAACGCGTGGACCAGTTGGGCGCGCGCGCTGTGGCGGGTGCGGGCTCTGATGCTCCGCAAGAGGCCCTGATTTGCGGGGATTTCAACATTGTGCGCACCGCCCGCGACATTAAGAACTGGAAGCCTAATCACAATAAGACTTCCGGAGTTATGGACGAAGAGATTGCGTTCCTGGACGCATGGATGGCCGACACACTGTCTGGGAGTGACGGGGTGCCTTGCGTAGACGTAGGACGAGCCTTGGCAGGAGAAGTGGACGGCCCCTACACTTGGTGGTCGTGGCGCGGTAAGGCCTATGACAACAACGCCGGCTGGCGCCTGGATTACCACATGGCTACCCCCGTACTGGCGGGGAAAGCCCTATCGGCCGCGGTGTATCGCGCACCGGCTTACGATGCCCGTTTCACGGATCATGCTCCCCTCACGGTAGCCTACGATTTCCCCGAGTAAACCCGTATATTCAGCTGTTTTTAAGAAATGTCCGGTCAATTCTTAGAAATTCCTAAAAATGTGGGAAAACTGACGATATAATAATAGAACGTGGTGTGAATTATCTGGGAAATGTCTGAAAACGTCCAGGTGAACTAAGAAAAAGGAAATACAACAAATATGAAAACTACTCACTATGACCCCCGGTTATTGACTCGTTTCACCAACCGTGCTCTGGTTATCGGTTCCTCAGCCGCTTTGACTCTGGGACTGGGCATGACCGGTTTCGTCCCGGCTGCTTTCGCAACCGAAACCCCCACTCCCGAGGCTCCCTCCCAGGAATCCCCTGCTGAATTAACCCCGGTTACCGACCCGGCTCCCAGCGATGCTGATGCTCAAAATCAACCGGTTACCGACCCGGCCGCAAACGACCCGGCCGCCTCTGCGATTCTGGCAGCTCCGGTTCAGGCTCCACCTGCTCCGGCCGAGTCGGCAGTTCCGGCAGTTCCGAGCGGCTCCAACTTCGCACACCCAGAAGAGGTCAAAACCGTTGAGGACAGTGAAATTCATCGTACTTGGTGGTTAACCAATCCTATTGATAGTATGAAAGGCGATGCCCTGGTTAAACGCACAGCGGACGGGGAATACGATACCCAGAACGACAAAATCTTTCCAGTACACTCCGGGGACACCCTGGATATTAAAAGCAATCTGGATGTCAGCGTGGGATATAGAGAAATGAAGGAATTTCAGGAAAGAGTTATAAGCGTAATAAAAGAGGACAGTGTGATTCGTCATTTTGGGATAACACCCAATGCCAATAATTTTACATACGATAAAGCTTATTCCGTCATCGAGACTTTCATTTCGGTTCCAGAGTACCTGGAGATGCCCGATGACCCAAAGTCTTACACACTGGAAACCCACAACGGAGACAATCCGCTGTACCGGATTACCAGTGTGTTGCGTTCGGCAAAACGGCTGGCTATAACTTTGACACTTAATGAGTCGTACGAAAAAGGAAATTGGGAACAAGGCTCATACTCGCCCCTGAGGGACAGCTTTGCTGCGTACGTGAACAAGCCGCTCAGCTTGGTTATCTCTGGGGTTAAGGTTAAGGACAACATTCCCCCCAAGGGAGCCCCTGCCAAGCTGATATTCGAGACCAAAGGATACCTGGATCTCCGGAGTCCTAGTAGCATCAACGCGAAGGAATTTAATGCTATGCGTAATTTCTCGCGACTCTTCATACATTGGTCTGCCGATCAAGACCCTGAAGGCTTGGATTCCGAACCCATATATAAACACATTATTTCCTTGACTATGGACATCAAGCCGAAACCGACTCCGGCAGACCCTGTGGTTCCGAATCCGAATCAGCCAGTCATCCCGGATACGCCGAGTGTCGTCCCCGGTCCCGTTCCGGGAGGGACTGTGGTTCCTCCCAGCGAGCCCGTGCCTCCGGTAGCGGGTGTTACTACCACCCCGGCAGCTCCCGAACCCCCCGTCGCGGGTGTTACTACCACCCCGGCAGCTCCCGAGCCCCCGGTCGCGCGCGTCTTTACCCCGGCAGCTCCCCGAATTCCGGTGGCACAAGGGCCGGATAAGGCTTTGGCAGCTACCGGTTCGTCAGCCGAAACGCTGGCTGGCGGAGCTATGATTGTGTTCCTCGCCGGCGGAGCCATGATGGTTGCGTCTCGCCGCCGGGCTCGCCGCTAACAGCTGACGTCACTTCCCGAGGAAAACGCCTCGGATTTCACACCCAGCACCCAAGCAGGCAGAATCATAACCTAACAGTGTGTTGGTCGAGGTAAACCTCGACCAACACACTTAATTATTGTAAATTTAGTGACACCTAGAGTCGCTAGTCTCTACAGGAAAATAACAAATAAATGGGCAAGAACATGGATACCCACACTTGGATACATTATCTATCATGTTTTTTCAACGCTGTCGCCAAGCAAATAACTAAACAAGAGGATGCCAGTTACACGATTAAACGATAAACGATGTAAATCCCACCATGAAATATCTGGCTACATAGAATGCCAAAAATCTGAAATAACTTCGTTTCGACTGGTTTTCCCGGTCTTTTTCAAAATGTTGTGAACATGGACTTTCACAGTAGTGAGCTCTATAAACATAGCCTCAGCAATCTGACGATTGGTTTGCCCTTGTACCATCCTCAACAAGACCTTGTTTTCAGTAGGTGAGAGTTTATATTTGCGGGTAAATATGGCAGCTTCATTAGCAATGATATCTTCATCGGAAGCCCTCTCCCGAGAAGGAGGCTCGTTGATATGCAGTCTTAGTATTCCCACTCCTCTAAAAGAGATATACCAGGAAATAAAGAGAATAAAGAAGTTCTCGATAAAGTTACGCTCCGGAAGGAATGGTTCTTCCACCGATGAAAGAGAAGGAAGAATTATCATAAAGTAGATATTCCAAAGAACGGTTCCAATACACAGTATCCCAGAGACTATAAATAGAATCAAATGCTTCTTAAGTAAAAAACGTTTAATGGTATCTTTACAAACAAAATAATAGATGATGAGGAAGCATAACAATGACATGAACCCTACAGCCCTCATTGAGAAAAATATAAATTCCCTCCACATTCGTTCTGGTTCTGCTACTAAAATGATCACACTGAGTGCCACGAATAAAAGCGCCGGGATTGCAATCCAAATTGGCCGCAAACTTAGATACATAAATGCGGTGTACCACAGGAGGCATATCAGTGCACAACCTAGCATGATGGACTCAGGAGGGCTGGAAATTACAAAAATATCCACGAATCTCCCGGAGGGATTTTCTTCTGCCATGTAGGGTCTGAACATCAATGCGACATCGAAAAAATAAACAACACTGAAAATTGATGCACCGAGATAGGTTTTCCGCCTCGAGACTGTGTAGGCAGAAAAAGAAATTGCTCCCGCAAAAATGGAAAGCATCATCACTCCCTGAGTCAAGTAAAACAACCACGTACTCATGAGAGCTCCTCACCCTAGCAAAGCATCCCTCTATTTTACCAACAAGTTGCCTACTGCTGCGCCTTGACTGACGCAGCAGTAGGCAACCTGAACAAAGGACTTCTTGGGTCTAATGGGCGTAAATCAGCGTTTGGGCGACAAGCATTCCGCCGCCAAATACCAAGACGAACACCACCATAGGCCAAACAAACTTCAACCAATGGCTGTACTTCATGTCAAGCATCTGCAAAGTAGCCATCACCAGGCCAGTAGGTGCTAAGTACAACATAGCGTACTGACCCCACTGGTAAGCGCAGACGATGATCCAACGCGGAATACCAACTGAATCAGCTAACGGTGCCATAATCGGCATGGACAGCACCGCCAAGCCAGAGGAGGACGGTACTACGAAGCCAAGGACAAAGAAGATGAACATCATGATGATTATGAACAGCGGACCACTCATTCCCGAAACCAACTTCGTTGCACCATACAGAATGGTGTCTGAAATGTAGCCCTCTTTCAAAATCGAGTTAATGCCACGAGCCAGTCCAATAATTAAAGACACCGCAACGAGCGAAGAAGCCCCGTTCGAGAAGGCATCCACGAGTTGTTTTTCGGTGAGGCGGGCCTTACCAAACAGTGACAATATCATTATCGCAATCGTAATAGTCAAGAAAGACGCAGCCATCAATGGGAAGTACCAACCCCGAGCCATGACACCCCAGACCATAATCGGGAAACCTGCAAAAAACAAGACCAGGATAATTTTGCGCTTCCAGTTGAAGGGAACATCTTCCTGGCTCATCATGCCCCACTGCTTTTCATAGGAATCCCGGTCTTCATAGGTGTAAGAGAACTCGGGATTTGCCTTGATTTTTTTGGCGTACCAATACAGGTAACCTATGACTACTGCTGCCCCTACTACACAACTTACCGCGCGCCACCAGATGCCCTCGGTAAACTGAATGCCTGCAGCATTAGACGCAATCACAACAGAGAATGGGTTGACGGTTGACATCGTAGTCCCCATAGAACCAGCAAGGAAGATAGCCCCTACTGCGATAATAGAGTCGTATCCCATCGCGATAAAGATAGGACACATGATTGGATAAAAGGCCACAGCTTCTTCTTCAAGACCACACAGAGTGCCTCCAACTATCATGAACAGAGACATCGCGAATACGAGAGCAAACTCGTGTCCTTTGGTTTTCTTAGTCAAGGCCATCAGACCAGACTCGAAAGAGCCGGTAGCCCGAACCACACCTATGAGACCTCCAAGGACAAAAATGAACACCATGATGTCCACTGCCTCCATAGTGCCATTCACCATGGCCTGCGGAATTTTTTCAAGACCAGCAGGATTAGACTCGAGTCTTTCGTAAGTGCCAGGAATAGAAATCGGTTTTCCAATTGCTCCGTTGGCAAACTGTGCGTACTTGATGTCTACCCCGAGTTTGTCCAGGGCCTCTTGATTGCCGGGAACAGTACTGACTTCCCCTTGTGGACTTGTGATTGAGAAAGCTTGAGTCTCCTTATCATAGGCCAGTTTCGAGTACTGACCTGCTGGTACGAACCAAGTCGCAAACACCGCAATAATGGTGAGAAAGAATAGGATTGTGAACGCGGTGGGCACGTTCAAACGAAAGCCTTTTTTCGGTTTTTGCCCAGTTTCGCTCGCAGTTTTTCCGTCGGTAACTACAGACATACTGCATCCTCCTTGTAGTTTTGTTGTGAAGTTTGGTACCGTCTCAAAATTAGAGAGGACCGAGTAGCATCTTTGCTAGAGAAAAGTTTGCCAATCCGATTTAGGTTTGTAAACGAACTTACACCGCTCTCTAAGGATGATTCGTGTTTATTTCTGGGCAACCAACACGTACACCCACTCTTAACCTAGTTTGAACAGGTATCTTACATGTGTTCTAGACAGACTGTTTGCGAAGAGAAATACCGTCACTTCACTCGATTGATAGTAGCCTTCCGCCGTAAAGGTGGAGTCCGGGAGCATCGTACGTGCGAATCCCAGGGAAGGATCTTTATCGTCCTCGCCTTGGGTCGTACAAAAATAAGCTGGTGGGGAAGGAACTAAGTTCCTCCCCCACCACTGGCGGTATCAGGTGACAGGCTACTTTGGTAGTTTGCTTGGAAACTAGACCTCGATGTTTCCACCGCTAGTCATGCACATTTTCTTGTAGCTGCGCTGGTTGATGTCATCGGGACCACCATAATTACCGCCTGGGGTAATGATGGTGCCGGATTCGCCCGCGATAATCTTTTGAGCATCACTGAGTTGCCCAATCGCGGCGACATCGCCGGTCAGTTCCACGAAACGGCAGGCTGCCTCCACCTTCGGCCCCATAGAGCCGGCGGGGAAACCGCCCGCGCGCATGGCAGCGGGACTGGCGCGATGAATTTCCTTCTGTTCGGGAGTACCAAAATTCTCCATCACAGCGGG
>NZ_CABTWO010000002.1 GCF_902488535.1 uncultured Mobiluncus sp. | reverse complement strand
GCTGCCGCCCGCGCCGGTGAACCGGGGGTTCGAATCCCTCGCGGAGGGCGAGGGATTCGACCCCCCGGTGAGTTTCCCCACAACGGTTTTCAAGACCGTCACATTCGGCCGCTCTGTCAGCCCTCCAGCGCGAAAAGCGTGATATCGATTCTAGCAGGTGAAAACCGAAGCGCCGACTTTTGGAAAATTTGGAGGAATTTCGCTAGAGTTAAAACCCTTGGAGACGTGGCTGAGCGGCCGAAAGCGGCACCCTGCTAAGGTGTTAGGGGCCTCGCCCCTCGCAGGTTCAAATCCTGTCGTCTCCGCCAAACCCGCGTCACCTGGGGTGGCGCGGGATTTTTCATTTGTGCAGGCACGTCCCGGTTCTCTTTATCGTGCGATATCCGCTCGACTCAGCTCTATTGCATCTTGATAAATTCTTTCAGTTTCACCGGTTATTCGAGATAGTGTTGAACTATGCGTCGTTCCAAAATCGTCTGTACTCTCGGCCCAGCCACCAACTCGGAGGACAAGATTCGTTCGCTGATGAAAGCCGGAATGAATGTGGTGCGTATCAACCGTTCTCATGGCACCCAAGCCGAGGCGGATGAGCAAATCGCTCTGGTGCGCCAAGTAGAGAAAGAATTCGAACACCCCGTGGCTGTCCTAGTTGACCTGCAGGGCCCCAAGATTCGTTTGGGTACGTTCACAAATGGTGTTGAAAGACTCGTTTTGGGCCAGGATTTCACCATCACTACCCGTGACGTACCGGGGGACTCCAGCATTGTTTCAACTACGTTCAAAGGATTGCCAGGAGACTGCCATCCCGGTGATGTGCTGCTGATTGACGACGGCAACGTTCAGGTACGGGTGACTCGCGTCGAGGGTGAGGACGTGGTGACGAAAGTTGAAGTTCCGGGAGAAGTATCGAATCATAAAGGATTGAACTTGCCGGGCGTGGCCGTATCGGTACCCGCTCTTTCTGAAAAAGATGAGGATGATTTACGCTGGGCGCTGACTCGGGAAGTTGACTACATTGCGCTGTCTTTTGTGCGTCGAGCGGCTGACCTGGATGACGTACACCAGGTGATGGATGAAGTCGGACATCGCCTTCCGGTTATCGCCAAGATAGAAAAACCCCAGGCTGTGGACAATTTGCAGGAAATTATTCATGCCTTTGATGCCGTTATGGTGGCTCGCGGTGATCTTGGGGTGGAGATGCCGCTGGAGGAAGTCCCCACCGTACAAAAGAGAGCGATTGAATTGTGTCGTGCAGAGGCGAAACCTGTCATCGTGGCTACCCAGGTGCTGGAATCCATGATCTACAATGCCCGTCCCACCAGGGCGGAAGCCTCAGACTGTGCCAATGCGGTGTGGGATGGTGCTAGTGCGGTGATGCTTTCTGGAGAGACAGCAGTGGGCAGCTATCCGATTCAAGCCGTGGAGACTATGGCAAAAATTATCGAAGCAGCGGAAGAACTAGGCACGCGCCACTTTGCGAAACTCAAGGATGGCGACCTTGATTGGGAATCTATTATCGCACGTCATGCACTTTTAATTGCGAAGTCAACCAGTTCTAAATTCGTGGCGGCCTTCACTAATTCCGGAGCTACAGCTCACCGGCTGGCTCGGTTGCGTTCCACGATACCTCTGTATGTGTTCTGTTACCACGAACAAGTCCGGCGCCAATTGGCTTTGGAATGGGGAATCCAAACCTATCCCATCAAAATGGCGCAGCGACTTTATCCAATGATTCATGATGCGGAAGATATTTTGCTACAACGAGGTATCGTGCAACCAGATGAGGTGGCGGTGTTCGTCGGAGGCCTTCCTCCAGGGCAAAAGGGAAACACCAACTCTATCCGATTGCACCGGGTCGGTTCCTATGACGATATTTGATTCTGTCAATTGACACGGTTGACATGATGAAGATAGTAAGACGGAACTGAAGTGCCCGGTCTATCATGACCAACGCCTCGTTTCAGAATTCGGGTTGCTCTGCCACAGAAAACAGTAGCGGCTATACCCACAGTGCTTCGTGGTATTCAGCACTAAGAGGGTGATCCAGGTAACCTTGTGCAATCGCGGCGGGTACGGAAGGGGCATTGGGCAGACGCGGTGCCAACAATGCTCTCACTGAATGATAAATATCGGGAGCTCCTGGCCATACGGTGTCATCCGGTAGGTTGTTTGCGTTGAGCTCGCCGACCCAATGGCCATCAGCTTGGATGACATGTGCCTCCAAGAAGTCCCACCATCGGTAGTAAAGTTCGAAGTAGGGCTCTAATTCTTCTACGGTAGCGCCCTGTTCACGCAATGAAAAAGCTAGGGACACTAATGACTGGATAGCTTCCGTAAGAACCCAGGTAAACCGTTGACGCATCAATGGTTTACCTTGATAGTCCACGGTAAAGAAAATACCGCTGTGGCCGTCTTTGCACCATGAATCCGCGGCTGTTCGATCAAAAATCTCTCGTGCCACCTGCAAATAATCTTTCGGGGGTTCGAGACCATTGTTTTGTAAAGCGGCAGCTACTTGGATAATCTTCCGTGACCAGCCAAAATTGTGCCCGACATTGATTCCATAGGGTCGGCGTGGGTCAGCTGGAGTGCCGACATTGTAGTTTCGGTCCAGGTTCCAATTTCCATCGAAGTGTTCCGGAACTCGCCAATTGTTGTTTCTGGCTTGTTCTATGGCAAAAGAAACAATCCGCGCGGCTCGTTCAATCCACTTTTTGTCTTTAGTAGCATCAGCTACGGTCAAGAAAGCTGACACGGCGTGCAGGTTTGAGCTCATGCCGTGATAGCTTTCCATCTCTGAAAAATCCCGTTCGAAGTTTTCGTTTACACGACCAACTTCTTCATCCCAAAAGTATTTCTCTTCAACATCAATAGCTTGTTCGAGAAGGTTTTTAGCGCTGTTGACAGGGGTTAACGAGGCCGCGGCAGCTGCTTCTAACAGATAGGACATGGTTCGTGAGGTTTTCCGGCTCCCCTCCATACCCGCAGGAATACCGGGCGTGTTTGCTAATTTTTGGCGTTCTTGAATCGGCTCTATCAAAGAAAACCAGCCGTCATAATCAGAATCTTTGAATGCATTCCTGATGGCTTGGACTCCGTGTTCACATCGTCGCAAAGAACCGGGGATTCCCAATAACGATGCTATGGCGTAAATGTAAGTTGAGCGAGCCGTCAAATCCAGCTCCACAGGTTTTGCTGCATCAACACTCCCATCGCTGCGAATGTATCCAAAACCGCCGTGAATATAAGCATGCTGTCCGTACTCCAGCACCGTTTGCATGTGATTGCCTAGCCAGCGAACATGTTCTGTGGAATCGAATCTTGGCATTATCGCACCCTCCTTACGAGCCTCCGATACAAAAATTTTACCCGCTGATTCCTAAGTTTTTTCGATTTCAGTTGAATTAACAACACTTATGAAATTAGTGCAGAGAGTAAGATTTCAGTTCGGCTGGCAGGATTTTGCCGGGAGCCTTTCCCCGAGAGAGGCAGCTCGGATACCTTAAAGTCCCATTACCTGGGTGAGAGCTTCCAACACTGCACCCGCGCCCTGCTGCGTGTCCGGCAGGGTAGTGGCGTCAGCGGCTGCTTTTACTTCGGGTCGGGCATTTCCCATGGCGACCCCGTAGCCGGCAGTCCGCAGCAGGGGAATATCGTTACCGCCGTCTCCAATGGCAATAGTGTGACCCAGGTCAACCCCCAAATTCTCACAAACAGTGGCAAGCCCGTGCCCTTTTGAGGTTCCCGGTGGATTGATGTCCAGCCAGGAACGCCACCCGATGGCATGTTCCACTCCGGTAAAATCTATGCGTTTGACCGCGCGATGAAATTCCTCGTTATTCAACTCGGGTTCGCGAATGACCACTCGGGAAACCGGAGTCGCCAAGAGTATATCGAGGTCTTGAACCTCCAGAGTTTCGCGCAGTTCTCCGGGCGGGAAGGGCTTGGAAACCCGAAAACCGAGAGGATTGTCCTCGACCCCAATGCAGGCTTCGGGAAGCACCTGCAACACGCGAGCCACGATTGGACGCGGGTCGAAAGTGTATTGATTCGTCAGGGTGTAACCGCCGGCTTGAGTAAAGTGACCGACCAGGGAGCCGTTGGCGCTAGCAATCCAGGCACTCTCCAGTTCCAGCCCCTTCACCACCGGCAGAGTAGCCGGGACGGAACGTCCCGTCGTAATGCAGATATGCACCCCACCGATACGAAGCCGGTCGGCGTATTCCTTTACCTTGGGATAAATCTGCTGTTCAGGGGTGACTATGGTGCCGTCAATGTCCAGGGAGACCAACACATCACGAGGATTTTCGGGCAAGCCCATCAGGCCCAGCGCAATGGCGTGGCGTGTGACTTGTTCGGTGTACTCGCCCAAAAAAACCTCCGGTATCGGGTTAATATCGTGCTAAAAAGCTATGCAAGTTATTTACCTGGTTGACTAACAGGTTCCAAAACTTCCAACCCGCCCAGATAGGGACGCAATCCGGCAGGGACCCGCACCGAACCATCGGCCTGCTGGTGGTTTTCTAAAATAGCCACAATCCAGCGCGTAGTTCCTAACGTTCCGTTCAAAGTGGCGCATACCTGCGGTTTTCCTTCCGCATCGCGGTAGCGAATTCCCAGGCGTCGCGCCTGGAAAGTCGTGCAGTTGGAGGTAGACGTTACTTCCATAAACCGCTTCTGGGTGGGCAGCCAGGCTTCGCAGTCAAACTTTTGCGCCGCGCTGGAACCGAGATCCCCGGCCGCTGTATTGATGACTCGATAGGGTAGTTCCACCTTGGCGAGCATTTCGCGTTCCATATTGAGCAGCTTTTGATGCTCCGCCAGCGCATCTTCGGGCTTGCAATAGGAAAACATCTCAACCTTGTGGAACTGGTGGACGCGAATAATGCCGCGCGTATCCTTACCGTAGGAACCCGCTTCGCGCCTAAAACAAGCGGACCAGCCGGTATAACGCTTAGGACCGGCGGAAAGGTCAATGATTTCTCCCGTGTGATAGCCAGCCAAAGCAACTTCCGAAGTTCCGGTGAGGTACAAATCATCTGCCGGTAGGTAGTAAATCTCGTCCGAGTGCTCGCCCAGGAATCCCGTCCCGCTCATCGTCTCAGGTGACACCATGCACGGCGTAATCATCGGGGTGAACCCGTGAGCCATGGCGGTGTCAAAGGCAGCGTTGAGGATGGCGAGTTCGAGGCGGGCACCCACGCCCTTCAAATAATAGAACCGCGCCCCCGAAACTTTGGCGCCCCGGTCAGTGTCTATGGCGTCCAAACCGATACCGAGGTCGAGATGATCCTTGGGGGTGAAGCCTTCCGCCGCAAAGTCGCGAATCGGCACGCCCTCCTGGCCCAGTACCTCGTAATCGTCTTCGCCGCCAGAAGGAACTCCCTCCAAAATCAGGTTTTCCAGCACCATCGCGGCCTGCTTGGCTTCCTCGGCGGCCTGATTAGACGTAGCTTCTAAAGCCTTGACTTTTTCGCTCAGCTCCTTGGCTTGCTCCAGCAGGGCGGGGCGTTCCTCCTTCGAGGCACTGCCGATGGTCTTTGAAAAGGCCTTTTGTTCGGCTCGCGCAGTTTCAAAAGCGGTCAGGGCCGCCCGGCGGCGTTCATCGGCAGCTAAGGCCTGGTCTACAGTTGCGGGGTCGTTACCGCGAGCCACCTGAGAGGCCCGCATCGGTTCCGGATTGTCTTTCATCGCACGCAAATCAATCATGTATAAAGCATAACCGTTTTACGCCCCATCTTTGGATAACGCGTCCCCCCGGCAACCTCACACCGCGCGACCGGAGACGACCTGTTCCATCCAGGCTTGTGCCGTAGCGAAATCCATATTCGCCGTTCCCCGCACGATCTGGGTGCGCATCCGATCCGCCCGCGGGTAGGAGCCTAAAAACCGCACTTCGGGGCAGGTTCGGTGCAGCCCCATCAACGCATCTTTGACACGTCCTTCAAAAATATGACCCTCGATATCAATGGAAAAGGCGTAGCGGTCAAAATGCCCTCCGACCGGCCGTGATTCGATGCGCGAAAGGTTTACTCCCCGTGCCGAAAACTGTTCCAGCATGGTCAGCAGGGCGCCGGATTCATTATCCGGTAACGTCACCTGAACTGTGGTTTTGTCCGCGCCGGTGGGGGGAGGAATGGCTCCGGGAGGGGAAACCAGGACAAATCGGGTTTGGGCACTGTCGTCATCGGCAATCCCCTCCGCGAGAGTTTTTCCGCCATAGGCCGAAGCGGATACTGCGGAGCAAAGAGCCGCGTCATAGCCGCACGAGTCGTCCTCCACCAGCAGTTTTGCAGCCGCGGCCGTGGAAGTGGTCGGGATATGAGTCACCTCACCGATATGCTGTTCCACCCAACAGCGAGTTTGCGCCCAGGCGTGCGGATGGGTGCCGATTCTTTTGATGTGACTCAACTCAAGTCCGGAATCTGCCCGTACCATCAACGCAAAGGCAATCGGTACTAAAACTTCACCCACAATCGTCAGGGGCTGGCCGTGAGCTAAAGCGTCCAAAGTAGCGTTAACGCCTCCTTCAACGGAGTTCTCAATAGGCACGACAGCGCGATCAGCCTCGCCGGTACGAACCAGGTGCAGGGCAGATTCGACGCCGGCCGCGGGAATCAAGGTGGCGTCACGGGGCGTGATTTCTCGGGTCGCTTGCTCGCTAAAAGTCCCGAAAGGTCCCAGGAAGGAAACCCGCAGAGGACCTCTCACCTCCGGTCCGGGAAGTGATGTTCCAGTCGAAATCGATGATGCAGAGTTATTTGATACAGTGTTCATAGATGGTACTCCTCAAAATAATTATCGCGAAGCAGCGCAATTTCCACAAAAATCGGTATGATTTTAACCATGCAGACAAAAGTCAAGCCCGCTACTATGCCTCCACGCCCGACGTCGGGGCGGACGGGCAACGGTACGCGTAAACCGATTAAGCGTTCTTATAAGCCGCTTCCTACTACGCGTTACCTGGTTGCTGGTTTGACCGCGATTATTGTCAGCATGGGCCTCATCGCCGGAGCGATGAGCTCAACCAATACTTTTGACACCAGGCCCTGGGATCCTTCCCAAGAAATGCACTGGGATCCGTTCGAGCATCACATGATTGCTGGTTTGGATGTGGGCTCTCTCAGTGAGGCGGGACGTCGTACTTCTGAGGCAATCAAACCTAAGACGGGTGCAACTCCCGCAGAAACTAATACGCAGACAAAGACTGAGAAAACTCCCGAGGCGACGGTCGATGAGTCGCCGGCCTCAGGTCAAGCCAATCCAAAGCCTTCCTCAGCCAATGACGCGAATTCGTCTTCTACTGTCGTTCAGACTTTTGAAGTTCCTGGCGCGCCCCAAGAGCCGACCGCTTCAGAAGCTCCAGCCGGGGCGCCTCCCGTGGCTATGGGCCCTACCTCTAAGGGCTCACCAGTTGACCCGGTTCACGAGGTCGCGGTCCCAAAAGCATAGCCACCGGAGCGTCTTCATCGGTCTCCAGTTTGGGTGGTGCCTCCGGTTCGGTCAGCATGGCTGCGCAAGTGAGCCGCGCGCCGCTGCTAGTTTTGTTGGGTGCGCAATGGCGTTGGGATGACGATTCCCTGGCCGACCCGGACTTACGAGGACTCCTGGACAGTTCCACCCGCGCGAATTCCGTGGTGCGCACCAAAGCGAACACTACTGTTCCGGCTGCCGGTTTTCGGGCACTGGCGACGGGAAACCGGATGGGCTCAAGTGAAAAAGGCTGGAGCCTCGGTCGGGCGGTGCTGGATTCCGGTACAAACCTGCACCTCTTTGGTGATGGAGCGGCGGCCGGTCTGGGCTTCATGCACCCTGACGCGCCGGGTACCAAGTTTCCCGATTCCCTGAGCTTTTCTCCGGATTCTAGCTACCGGGGCGCCAGTCCGGAAGTTTTTGCTGACCTGCTCAGTCAGGTCATGTCTCCCGGAGCGGTCGTCGTGGTCGATATGAGGGTGTTTCCCCGCCGCCTGCAGCCCCAAATTATTCGCGCCGCCTGGCAGCGCGGTGATGATTCGGGTTGGAATACCATTGTTGCCTCAATAGCTGATGATAAACCCGCGACAAATCAAGAATCTAACGTTTACCTAATTGACAAATCTGCGCCTCAAAAAGCCATCGTTCCGCCGGGAAATCCCAGACTGCAAGTCTTTGTGGCGCGCGGCCCTCAGTTCGGCAATGGGGGCGCGACCTCGGCTTCCACCCACCGACCGGGATGGGTACAAACCTCCGACCTGACCGCCACTATCTTGGACTATGTCGGAGCCCAGAAACCACCGTGGGTGCAAGGTTCAACCATCACTACGGGAAATGTGGTCACAGTGGAGTATCTCGCGTCGGCAGCGCGCCGGGCCGCGATGATTCGCAATGTCCAGGTTTGGTTCCTTCCCGGCTTGGGGGTGGGGCTGGCTTTGTTGTTGATTGTGGCAGTATGGACACTGAATCGCCGCACTCACCCACGGCTCGGTGAAGACTGGGAACAGCCCCGGGCGCTGCTGGGATTTTGGCGAATGGTCGCAACCTTCGCCGCCCTCATTCCGGTCATGGCGTACCTCATGAACTTGGTGCCGTGGTGGGAACTCGGTCCGTCCGATACGGACGTGGCTGCCGTCAGCTACCTGTGGCTGGGTTGCCTGCTCCCGGTCATTCTCAGCGCCCTAGCGGCGATTGTCTGGAGCGCTCTGGGCTTGAATTCCCTCCTCGGCCCGCTCTTCATAATAAGCATATCGTCCCTGATAGTAGGGGTGCTTGACCCTTTAATTGGTTCCCCGATGGTACTGGATTCCATCATGGGTCTGCAATCAACAGTCGGGGGGCGTTTCTTCGGTATCGACAATGTCATGTTCGCGGTACTCGCCACCGGGGCGCTCACCTTGGCTACGGTGGCCTACGGGCTGGTAGAGCAACGCAAACAACCTAACGTCTCAGAAAAGTCCCTGATGGTAGTGCTGGTAGTGCTAGCTGGCGCGGTGATTATTCTGGACTCAGCTCCCAGTCTGGGGGCAGATTTCGGCGGCACGATGGCTCTGATTCCCGGCTTTGCCATACTGTTCTTAAAATTCAACCGAAAACCTCTAACAATCCTATCATCTGCGATGATAGCCTTATTGACCGTAGTCGTAGCAGCTATATTTGCTTATTTAGATTGGTTGCGACCTGCCGAGGAACGCACTCATTTGGGCAACTTTATCGATACCCTCGCCCAGGGTCGAGTGTTACCGGTACTGATTAACAAATCGACGATGGTTTGGAATGCCGGCTGGCCGGCGTGGCTCATTATTAGTGTCATTCTGGCTATCCTGCTGGCACTGGCGATTATTCTGGCTCCGCTGTTCGCCAATATGCGCAACCCCTACCGGCGTGACTACGGCTGGCTGTGGGGCAGTATCGGCGCCAAACTAAAACCCGAAGGAATCACCTGGAATCACGCGGAAAGAGCCTTATTTACGGCTTGGTGTACCACTATGGTGGTGGGAATGCTACTCAATGATTCTGGAATCCTGCTGGGCATGGCAGGAGCCGCAGTCATGTTCCCAGCCATCTTGGCACAGGGATGTCACAAATTCCTGACAGACCAGCCCCAGCGCTAACCGCTCAACGCAACGTTATTTCAGGCAGTAAACCTCGCCGGGCTGCTGTTTACTCGCCGCGGCTAGGCGCAGCCGCAGCGGAGCCCGTACATGGCGCACAAAGCGTGTTGCTGCGGCTAGGAATACATCTCGGAATTGGCTCAGCCGGTGACGGTACCCGGCCATATCGTTGCCGGTAGCACGGTGGGTCAGGTCGCAGGGAACTTCCTGCACCGAGTACCCCTTAACCAGCAGGTCGATAGTCATGCCGGTTTCCACACCCCACTTGTGCGCCAAAGGCTGACAATCGAAAAACGCTTCCGCACTGAGGCAACGTTGACCGGACAGGGGCTGGAGCGGTTCCCACCCGGTCGCCCAGCGAATCGCTCGACGCGACAGACGTGTCACAAAACCGTGACCGCCGGCACCGGCTTGGCGGGGCAGCGCGGCTATGGCACAGTCCGTGCGTCCCTCCATTACGGCCTCGACCAGCGGGAAAGTCTGGGCCGCGGAATCTCCTAAGTCCGCGTCCAGAAACAGGATGAGACGGCGAGGACCGTCTTCGGGGTCGCGCATAGCCGCGACTTTTGCTCCAGTTTCCATCGCGCTGGCCTTACCGCGGTTGACGGAATGACGCACCACCACGGCACCGGCACTACGCGCGGCTTCTCCCGTATTGTCGGTGGAACCATCATCAATCACCACGAACAAATCCGCTCGGGGCAGCGCCTTGCAGGCACGAATAGTCGCCCCAATCGAATCGGCTTCATCCTTAGCAGGGATGATGACCGCGACTTTCTGGTTCGGATCGGGAACGGCTGCGGCGGGGTTCTTAATGTTTTCCATGTCAGCTTCAGGCACGTGTGCAATTTTAAAGCTCCATTGGGCCAAATGCGAGCTTTCGACGCCAGAAGTTTCCGGGTTTTACCCTCTAAACGTCCGCCCCGGAACAGAAATTGGTGAAACAATGAGGCTATGCATGAACGAGCTGGACAACTTGCCAAACCGGAAGACCTAATCAACGTTGATGAAGTCATCAGCGCTTACTATGACCTGGAACCCGACGTGAACGAGCCTGCACAGGCAGTTTCGTTCGGCACTTCGGGCCATCGCGGATCATCTCTGGACCGCGCCTTTAACGAGGCTCACATCGTAGCCACCACGGCCGCGATTGTGGAATACCGTCAGTCGCAAGGATACGACGGGCCTCTGTTTATTGGTCGCGATACGCACGCCCTGTCCGAACCGGCGTGGCGTACCGCGCTGGAAGTCCTCGCGGGGATGGAAGTGCGCACTCTGACTGACGCGCGCGACTCTTTCACCCCCACGCCCTCCGTATCTCACGCCATCCTCAAGGCAAATGGTGCGGGCACTGCGGGAGGCGTGCGACTGAGCGGGGCTGGACTAGCTGACGGTATCGTCGTTACCCCTTCGCACAATCCGCCTCGTGACGGCGGCTTTAAATACAACCCGCCCAGCGGGGGTCCCGCCGATTCAGACGCGACTTCCTGGATTGCTAATCGTGCCAACGAAATTTTGCGTCAGGGGTGGCGTTCAGTACCGAGGAGTCCGCATCCTGAGCAATCTGATTTCATCGGGAAAACAGATTTTCTACCGTCATACGTCGATTCATTGATTGACGTAGTTGACGTTGAGGCGATTCGGTCCGCGGGGATTCGTATCGGGGCTGACCCCTTGGGTGGCGCTTCGGTAGACTACTGGGCTGCCATCGCGGAGCGTTACGGATTAAATCTGACGGTGGTGAACGAAAAGGTCGATCCGCGCTGGTCTTTCATGACTTTGGACTGGGACGGCAAGATTCGGATGGACTGCTCCTCACCATACGCGATGGCTTCTCTGCGTCAGGTGATGGAAGGCGGTTCGGCTCCCTATGATATTGCGACTGGAAATGATGCTGATTCGGACCGTCACGGTATCGTTACTGCCGACGGCCTGATGAATCCCAATCACTATCTGGCGGTGGCAATCGAGTACCTGTTCACCCACCGTCCGCACTGGGCGCAGGGCTGTGCCGTAGGTAAAACCCTGGTGTCCTCGGCTTTAATTGACCGGGTAGTGGCCGATATGGGACGCAAACTTGTCGAGGTCCCAGTCGGTTTCAAGTACTTTGTGCCCGGGTTGCTCGATGGGTCCGTAGGCTTCGGAGGCGAGGAATCCGCCGGCGCATCTTTCTTGCGCAAAGACGGCACCGTGTGGACCACCGACAAGGACGGGTTGATTGCGGCTCTGCTGGCCTCCGAGATCCTCGCAGTGACCGGGAAAACTCCCAGCGCTCTGCACGAGGAACAGGTGGCCCGGTTTGGTGCCTCCGCTTACGAACGAGTGGACGCCCCCGCTACCAAGGCGGAAAAGACCAAACTCGCGGCCTTGGCACCCGAAGACGTTGCGGCCTCGACTCTGGGCGGGCAACCGATTGTCGACCGCCTGGTACAGGCGCCGGGCAACCACGCCGCTATCGGCGGGTTGAAAGTCACCACCAAGGACGCTTGGTTCGCCGCGCGTCCCTCGGGCACCGAAGATATTTATAAGATTTATGCCGAATCGTTTAAGGGTCCTGAGCATCTCAAGGCTATTCAGGAGGAAGCAAAACAGGTGGTGGCCCAGGCTTTGGCAAAGTAAGGCGGATTGCGCCAGGCTTGCCTAGCATTTGGCTAGGGCAGAAAGTAGCGCGGTCTTTTCCGCGGCGGTGATCGTCAGGTTCCACCGGTACTTGATGTCGATTTGCTGGCGGGCGTAGGCACAACGGAAGTTGCGGTTCGGAGGCATCCAGGCATCGGCGGAGGCGTCGGATTTCTGTTGGTTCGCCGGTCCGTCTGCCGCCAGAAGCACGCTCGGGTCGTTTGCGTAGGCCTCCCGCTGTGCTTTCGTCCAGGCCCAAGCCCCGGACTTCCACGCATTACCCAACGCCACTACGTGGTCAATCTGGACTTTACGTCCCGGCGCTGTCTCAAATTGCATGGTTTTGCCGGTGTAAGGATCGTGAAAGATTCCCCCGGTCAGCCGGCACGGCTTAGCACTGTTTGCAAAACGCGGGGACTGAAAGTCCCGAGCCAAAATTTCCGCCCTGGTATCGCAGCCGTTTCCGTCGCGGTCCATCCATCCCGCTCCGAACATATCGCGCTGATACCCACTAGGTCCAGCATCTTTACGAACCGTCAGGGCACACAGTTGCCTCAGGGAACCGCCGACTTTCGCGCTGGCGGAACCGGCGGGGCAGTGGAGGCCGGGGGTCGGAAAATTCGCCAGATTAGGCCCCGCGCCAGGCCATAGCGCCCACCACACCAGTGCCGCGCAGCCAACCAAGACAACATCGCCGATACTGGCTCGGCGCACCGGGGTGGATGTCTCGAAGTTAAGTGAACCGCTCACTTCTCAAGTGTGGTACCGGAGTCTTCGGTTTCGCCATCCTTGTTGGTTTTACCTGTGGAAAACTGGTTTTTCCACAGCTTCTTTGTCTTAGCATCTGGATAATCCCCGCGGGCGATTCGGCGGGCCCGCTGCGCTGATTTCCACTGCTGGTGAGTCATCGAAATCGTCCAGTCGTGAGTTTCGGGCAGAACCCAGCGACGCCACGAAGCCAAAATGGTGAGGGTCGAACCGATGAGAGCCGCCGCCACCATACCGGTCAGGGGGTATCCGAGTTTATAGAAAGAAGCATCGGCACATGCCGCAAGGATGGCCGGAATGGCATAGAGACTGCTTCCGCCGAAAACCATCGGCACATTGCCCGCGGCGATATCGCGTACCATCCCCCCGCCGATAGCGGTGACGACACCCATTAAGATGGACGGAATCACATCGAATCCCAAGCTCAGAGCCTTTTGAGTACCTGTGCCAGCCCAGATTCCCAGCACCAGGGCATCGAATAAAATGAGAGTGCGCCGCGACCATTTGCCGTCAAACTTCCACAGTCCGGCGACCAACGCCCCAGCCAAAGCCATAGTCAAATAAAATTTGTCGGTCAGGGCTACAGGTGGCGCGTTGTTCAGCATGATGTCGCGAATTATGCCGCCTCCCAAAGCGGAAACGACCGCCAAAACCCCGAAACCGACCAGGTCGAAACGTTTTTGACGAGCCAGCCTGCCGCCGAGGATGCCGTTGAGGAAAACGCCGGTAATGTCGAGAATCCTAAACACCTGAGGTAAAAGGTCGTTGAAAGAAACTGGTGCCGCTGCCGGAATAGTTGTGGAAAACAGGCCGGTATCGAAAGAGAATATAGCACTCAGCACGTGAGCATTTTACCTGAGGCAAAGCGAAACTTTCCCCGAAAAATCGCCAGAGGTGCAAATCATGGCGGTTTCATTGGTAACCTGCGTGTTTTGTGGCAGGGCAGGACGAGAAGACCGTTGTTGCCGGGGGATTTTTACAGGGAAAATGCCCCCCCGGCGGCGAGACCCAATAGGTAAGTGACGACGGCAGCACCAATACCGATAGCGGCTTGCCGCAAGGCTCGGAAAAACGGCGGTTTACCTGACAGAATACCGATGGTTCCTCCAATCATCAACAACATCAGTCCGACCAGGACGACCGCGACGCTAATAGCAAGAGTTCCGCTGAGTCCCAGGAGGAAAGGGATTAGGGGAACGAACGCACCCAGGGTGAAAGCCAGAAAAGAGGACACGGCCGCCTGAGACCCGGAGCCAATCGCCTCCAGCTCGCCAGAGGGAGTGTCCTCAGACGCTAAGGCGAACGGATTACCGGCTTGTTTTCTGGATTCTTCAGTTGACATTCTTGACGCAGAAGGGAGGGTGGCATCGTCCCCTGGCCCATTTTTTTCGTCCGGGGTCTCGCCCGGGCAGGAGTCCTGTGGCTGGTCGGGCGAAACCTCTTTAGACAGCGTACGTGACTGCAGTTGTGCATCAATGGCTTCCAAGGCCAAAACCGCGTGCGCGGCTGCCTCTTCAGGCTTCTCACCCCGAGCCATGAACAGGAGTTTCAGTTCATTAGCGGCGCGATCCAACATAGGCAGACGCTGTTTCACATCGGGGTTGGGTCGTGAAGATTCCAACAGCTCGCGTTGAGACGTGATGGAAATGTATTCTCCCGCACCCATCGACAGGGCTCCGGCCACCAATCCGGTCAATCCGGTGACCAAGACTATTGACGGCGCAACGCCGGTACCCGCAATGCCTGCCACGAGAGCGAGATTGGAAACCAAACCATCGTTGATCCCGAAAACCATGGCTCGGGCTCGTCCCGAAAACCGGGCGCGAGAGCGGGCTGCCAAAGCCCGCACTACCTCGGAATGCAGGTGCTCATCCGCCGCCATCTGCGGGGTGGCGTCGGCATCAACATCGTAGGTGCCGCGTTCTTCGGAGCGCTGCATCATCGCCAAGACGAAAATCGAGCCTATCTTGATTGCTAGCCCCTGCAGCAGCCGAACATACCAGGGGCTGTGTGGAGCCGGCTCTGCGTGAGTGCCGAGGTGCGCCAACCAGTAATCCTCATGACGTTTTTCGGCATCGGCCAGTTCCAACAGAATTTCGCGATTCATGCCGTGGCGTTTTTTAGCGATAGCACGGTAAATCTTGGCTTCGTCACGTTCCTCGGCGAGATAGCGCCGCCAGCGTTTAATTTGTTCCGGTGTGGGTTCGGCGAGGTTCTGTGAGTTCATCTACTGTGGTAACCTCTCGACCGGTTCGGCTTAGTCGACAATTTTTCCATCAATAATAATGTGACCGTCTTTATCGCGGGTAACACCGTCTTTATCGGTTGATGTGGTTGACGATTCAGGAGGGTTGTCCCCAGCTCCCTCGGCATTAGCAAAGCCCGCCCAAGCGGCACCGCCCCCTGCGTTCAACTGGCTCTTTAGGTTCTCAGCCAACTTATCGACGAGCTTAGCCCCCTGTGTGCGCAAGACATCGTTCAACTTTTCGGCGGTCACCCTGCGGGCATCAGTGACGCTTTCCGAATTAGCAATTTTTGCCGCAAACCCCTTTACGCTGCTAATTTGCTTTTCACTCATCCGCAAGGCCAATGCGGCTCCGGCCCCCAAACCAGCCAGAAACAGCCACTTGCCTTCAGACATTGCACGCACCTCCGAAAAACTCTGCGTGACAATTCTACTGTTTGCCGGCCTTTAGCGCCAAAGCTAGACCGGAAGGGACGTGGCTTTGCCAGACCGGGACAGTACGTCCGCCACGAAAGCGGAAGCCACCGTGGTCTTGCCCTGAGTCAGCGCGTTAGCCAAATCCAGGGCTTCAAAAATCTTTTCCGGAGCCCCCGCTAAGCGCGTTTTGGCCACGAAATCCAAGTCCTCGCGCAGCGGCAGCGTGAGGGACTCCAAACCAAAATCTCCCGCAATCCCCACGGCAACTTCCGAATGGATGTCTAATTGAGCCCGCATCAACACCAGGGTCTCTAAAGCGGCTTCCAAGTTCGTTCTCTCGCGACCTTTCGCGTCAATGATTTTGCCCACCACGCGTTGAGTTGCCAGATACTTCAACTGTTCACGCCGGGGCTGGTAGCCATTGAGAAGGTCCAACGAAATTGTTTCAAAAGCACTCATAATCCCATGGTTTTGGGAATGCAGTGTTCCGGGCAAAACACTTAAAGCTGGATGCAGGCCCGCGTCGGTGGTATGACGGGCCACCTGTATCAATCGCGAATCGAGGTTCTCTCCCGGAACCTCAATCTCGATGCCGTACCAGCCATTATCCGCCAAGCATGACACCAGTTGAGAGAATGCGCGGGAATTTTCCAGCACTTCCCGAGCACTGACTTCGGCACGCAAAGCCCTGCCCAGCTGGGGGGAAGCGTCTCCCAGACAAAAAAATTCAGACCATGAATCCGGATCAGCAACCGGAATCCTCACCCCGATTTCTCCGCGCTGGGCGGGCACGCCGAGCTGCAGCTCCAAGCGCAAGGCCGTGGCAAAAGCGGAGTTGACATAGACTGTGTCGCCCAGGGCTTGGCTCAAAAGTTTCGTGTTTTTCCACGGCAAAATGGGCACCTGAACCGGGAGGAACGGGGAAAAATCCGATGTCGCAGCGGGCCTCGAAGGCAAACTGGCGGCATCGGTCGGCTCCGGGGGCAGATTCGGCGTCGAGTTATTCACGCCCCTATTCTCTCGCATTCACGGGCTGGTGGGAGCATCCCGGCGAGTTTACCCGCTGACAGGTGAAGTTTGAGCCATCCTTGCCTAAAATAGGTGGGTTATGTCCCTAGAGTTGTCCTATCCCTCCGACTTGCCCCTCAGCGTGGCACGACCGCAGATTCTGGCTGCCCTGCGTCAGCATCAAGTTGTCGTTATCAGCGGAGCCACCGGAAGCGGAAAGACCACGCAGCTGCCGAAAATGTGCCTGGAAGTGGGCCGGGGCACGCGAGGGATGATTGGCCACACCCAGCCGCGTCGTCTGGCGGCCCGGACCGTCGCCTCGCGAATCGCCTCCGAACTGGGTCAGTCACTAGGTTCCACGGTTGGTTACCAGGTGCGGTTTCGCCAAACTTTGGGTCCTGAGACGCAGATCAAACTGATGACCGACGGGATTTTGCTGGCCGAAATCAGCCATGATCCGCTGCTGAAACAATACGATGCGCTGATCATTGACGAAGCTCACGAAAGGTCTTTGAACATTGACTTTATCCTGGGCTATTTGCAGCGTCTGGTGGTGAAACGCCCTGACCTGCTGGTGATTATTACTTCCGCCACCATTGATTCCGAACGTTTCGCCACGGCTTTTGGACCCGATACTCCCATTATTGAAGTCGCGGGCCGAACGTATCCGGTAGAGGTCAGGTATCGCCCCTTGGTTGACGTGGATGACGAAAGTTCGGGGGAGTTCACGTCCGACGACGCCGAAGAGGACCTCTCGAGGGCAGAAACCGGCGAGATTGACCAAGTCACCGGCATTTTGCGGGCGGTGGATGAACTATGCCGGGAAGGACCCGGAGACATTTTGGTTTTCCTGGCTGGCGAGCGTGATATTCGCGATACAGCCCAGGCACTGCAGGGACACTTGAGGCGCCGTTACGTGGCTCCCGGTCAGCGGACCTCAGTTCCGGGAGCTGTGGAAGTGTTGCCGCTGTATTCACGGCTCAGCGAGGCGGAACAAAAGCGGGTGTTTGCCCCGCATCCTTACCGGCGAGTAGTCCTCGCTACGAACGTAGCCGAAACGTCCTTGACCGTACCGGGTATCGTTTACGTGATTGACCCCGGAGTGGCACGAATTTCCCGATATTCAAACAAGACTCGCGTGCAGCGCCTGCCGATCGAACCCATCTCGCAAGCCTCCGCCAATCAGCGAAAAGGGCGCTGCGGCCGGGTGGCTCCAGGGGTGTGCATTCGTCTGTATTCCGAAGCTGATTTATTGTCTCGCCCCCCTTACACCGAGCCTGAAATTCAACGGACTTCCCTGTCCGCGGTGATTTTGCAGATGGCGGCTCTAGGTTTGGGCGAAGTTGCGGATTTCCCCTTCCTGGATCCGCCCTCGCCCCGTTCTGTTACGGATGGGGTGACAGAACTCAGCCAGCTGGGAGCGTTGGATACCCACCAGAAGCCCGCTCGACTGACCCGTCTGGGGCGCAAACTTTCCCGGTTCCCTCTCGACCCGCGCTTGGCACGCATCCTTATCGAAGCGGATCAGCTCGGAGTTATTGACCTCGCGGTCGTTATCGTAGCTGCGTTGGCAATGCAAGACGTGCGGGAGAGACCCAGCGAACGCCGGGCGGAGGCCGACCTCGCTCATGCCCGTTTCGAAGACGAGCGTTCGGATTTCTTAAGTTATCTGAAACTGTGGAGTTACCTGCAAGACCGGATTGAAACCCTGTCTTCCAGCGCATTTCGCCGGTTGTGCAGCCGCGAGTTTCTGCATTTCCTACGGGTGCGGGAGTGGATTGACCTGGTGGCGGAACTTCGCGGAATGTGCCGCGAAGTTGGGATAAAAACTAGGGAAATCAAAGAAGTAAACCTTGACCAGGTTGACGTCGAGAGGCTGCACCGAGCTATCTTGAGCGGGATGCTCACCCAGATTGGGTTCTGGTCAGAGACAAAAAGGGAATATCACGGGGCACACGGAACCCGATTCGTGGTGTGGCCGGGTTCGGGGTTGAGCCGCAAACACTACGACTGGGTCATGGCTGCTGAGTTGGTAGAAACATCGCGACTGTTTGCCCGGACAGTGGCACGGGTGGAACCCGAATGGATTGAACAAGCGGGATGTTACCTGTTGACGCGAACATATTTCGATCCCTACTGGTCCACACGTTTTGGGTGCGCCATGATTCACGAGCGCGTCAGCCTGTTCGGGATGGTTCTCAGCGCGGATCGTTCCCTCCCGTTGGCATCTTTACGAGACACGGTGGTGGAAGGGACCCCGGCCCGGACTCTGGCGCGGGAGTTGTTTATCCGTCACGGAATTGTGCGCGGCGAATGGCGTTCGGTCTATCCCTTTAGGAAAGAGAATCAGCGCCGGCTAGAGATGGCTGCCGAAGCGCGGCGGCGGCGCCAGATTCCCGGTGAAGTCGATCCCTATTCTTTAGAGAACTGGCTGGAAACACGCATTGACCCCGCTGTTACCTCAGGAGCCGCCTTCGAGGCGTGGTGGAAGAACCAGCGTCTTGAGCACCCGGATTGGTTGGAATACCCCTGGGATCTATTGGTGCCGGATAGCGGAGAAAATGCTGACCAATTCCCTGATTTTTGGCCGGCGGGTGAGCACCTGCTGCCACTGGCCTACACGTTTTCGGGCAAACGCGGACCGACCCCCGAAGCGGCTCATCACCGTGTTTCGCCCCACAACAAAGGGAAAAAATCCCGCAAAACCAAAGAACGTGAGATTGACACGGTTGACCTTCCAGAAGGGGTCACCATCATCATCGATGAGGCAATCTTAGAGTCTCTAGACTCCCGGGGCTTCGATTGGCCGATTCCCGGAGCGCTGCGTGATTACCTGCTGGCCTGCGTCAAAGCCCTGCCGAAATCCGTGCGGAAGTACGTGGTACCCGCGGCAAACTGCGTTGACGAAATCCTGCCCCGATTTGAGCAGTTTATAAACGAGCCTCCCCATCATCGTCCCGACTTTGACGAAATCTTTACCCAGAGCGTAGCCGCGGTGCGCCAAGTCGAACTGAGCGCGACAGACTTAGCCGCCATGCACGCGGCTTTGGAGGAAAGCCAGCGAAACCACTTCGCGATTGTGGGACGCAGTGGGAAAGTCCTGGGGCTGGGAGACGATTTTCAGGCTCTACGTGACCGCCTGATTGTGAAAACCACCCAGGAACAAGGCAAAGTCTGGGCGCAACAGGAAGCCGAAAAAGCCAAAGTCGAACGGCCCAGAAATTTTGCTGAGCAACTCAGTCAAGCGCTGTGCCTGTCGGAGACGCGAGTGTCGACCCGGTGGCGAGGAGCGGAAGCAGCGGCTTTGGCCGCGTCCCCCTACCCCTCCACTTCTGCCCTGATTGCCGCAGCGCAAAGCGCGGCGGGTCGGGCATTGGTGGAGGAATACCAGGCGGAGGGGCATTTCCTAGCAGACGATACCAACCTAACTGACCTGCAGGAATGGGCTATTGACCGCTTTGAGGATCAGGTCTATTCAATCCTGCAATCCGTCGCTGCCACGATGCAGGTACAAGGCGAACTCGAGCAGCAGTTGCGAGAGGCCACCGGCTCTAACCTCACCGCCACCAAAGCAGATATTGTAAACCACGTAAACCAATTGGTGGGCGGTGACTTCTTGGCGAGGACACCTGCCAAATGGCTGGCTCAGCTGGCTCGTTACTTGCAGGCGGACACCTTAAGATTGGACAAAGCTCGGCGTAACTCTGCAGGTGACGCCCAGTTAGCTGAACGATTCGCAGAAGTTGCAGCGGCCTTTGACACGGCGGTGACAGCGGCGGAGGCGCGCCCCTTTAACGCCGAGACACATCGCCGTTTACAGGAGCTGCGTTGGCTGCTGGAGGAGTACCGGGTACAGACCTTTGCCCAGCAACTCGGCACGGTTGAAAAAGTGTCGGCCAAACGTATAAATAAGCAAATCCTAGCCCTAAAATAAGGAATTCTACCTGGTTAGTTAGTGCCAAATAAGGCTCTGTAAAAATGCTTATAAATGCTTACTAACTGCATTGATAGGCTTATTTAGCGACGCGAATCCCCAAACCAAGTCTTGAAAATACCGTAAAAATTCGCGTTTCCGTAGCTGGAGCATTCGCCGGGTGTCCCACTCAGCAAAGCGGAATCTGGCTGATAAGGCGTGTAGTTGTAAAGCGCCGTGGTCGCCTGATTAGCCAGAATCACCGGAGCCGAGCCGCAGCTCGCAAGGGGAGAGTAGGGGATATTGTTGGCTACCCCGGTGTGGAAAGGGAACTGCGCGGGGCTCTGCCGATAGCGCTGAAACTGAGCCGCAGCGTAGTAAACCTGGGTTCCGAAACCGAAATATTGCGGGTCACAATCCGCCCCATCGGGGCAGGCAAACCCCGTTGCCACCTCGTAGTGGCGCGGGGACAAACTGTAGTCAGAGGCCGTGAGCAACCCCTGTTCCTTTTGCAGCAACACCAGCAGCACCTGAGGATTGATCTTGCACGACTGGGCGGTTTTATAGATGATTGTTGCTGCTGATTCTCCCGGTGCCCCTTGATAGCCTTCGCAGCGGGGCGAAGCAGGAACATCGATAGTGTCCTCGGTGTAGTCCGCCAGACAGGGGGTGGAGAGACTCACACACCCCGCGTTCTTGTCGCGGATAAAGTTCTCTATGTCCGCTTGGGTCATGGATTGATAATCATAAAAAACCTTGTCGGTGATGATGTTTCCGGGGTCAAATCCAGACAGGTCAAGGGTGGGAGCCGCCGGTCCTGTCGCCGTTGGTGCAGCCGGTTGCTCAGTATCGGCAAAAAAATGAATCCCCGCCGCAGCCAAGGCCCCGCCCAAACCGAGCGCGACCAAGGCTATCCCCAAGATCACCAGAAGAGCGCGGACGGCCCCACCCTTGCGCCGCCCTCCCCTGGGTGTGCCCGCGGGTGGGTAACCCCTTGGGGAGGGACGTGGGGACATTCTGGTGGACACCTCACTATCGTAACCTACCTCCCGTGAGGAAAGCTGGGGCTGTTAGACTGGGAGAGCAAACCCATTTCAATCACAGCGAACCGAGGATAATCATGGTCCAGACTTTCTCAGGCACCCTTGATGAATTGCTCAGCGATTTGGCTACGGAACTAAAGGATATGGCTGATAACGGACACGTCCTGCGGGTGGTTGGCTTTACCGGCGCGCCCGGAGCGGGCAAGTCCGAGGCAGTAACCAGGCTGATGAAGCTGCTGGATGGTTACGTTTGGGGCGCGCAGCCGCTGCTAGCCGGCATTATTCCGATGGACGGATTCCACAAGTCCAACGAAGTCTTGCAAGCTGAGGAGCTCAGCGACTATAAGGGACGCCCGGATACGTTCGACGTGGTGGGCTACCTCATGGCTCTGGATCGGGCCCACGATGCCAAAACGGTGGTGTATGCCCCCGGCTACGACCGTCAACTTGGTCAAGCTATCGCGGCACGTTACAAGGTCGAGCGAGAAGGCGTGGTGCTTACGGAGGGCAACTACCTAGCGCTGCAAGACGGGGCGTGGGCTCTGGTTCGCGAGGCAATCGACCTGCTGATTTATCTGGAGGCACCGCCGGAGGCAACGCAGGCTCGCCTAGTCGCCCGTCACACACTTCACGGCAGGACCCCGGAACAGGCTCTCGTTTGGGTGCAGCGGGTCGACGAACCGAATCGGCTGTTGGTTCAGAGCTCGAAAGAGCGGGCAGACCGCATCTGGAACCTACTCGCCTGAGTAAACCAGGTTAACCAATTACAGGCGAAATTATCAGCGTAAACCCGACTTGGCAGCAGCTACTACAGCCTCAACAGTGTCGGGATGTACCGCTCCCAAACCGCCGAGGGCAATAATCGTGTTGGGATGCAAGCTGCCCAGATAGTTCGCTACCGGAGCGGGGGCTTGGTTAGTTCGGGAGGGTACCAGCAAAACCGGACCATCTCGCAAAGCTCCAGCCACCAAAGCATCGGCGAAGTTATCGCCACGGGCAATGTAAGCCACGTGATCGCTCAAAATCGGCGAACCGGTTTTTTCGTCCTGCCGCGCTATCGCCGGATAGGCATAAGCCGCGATAGCCGCCGCCGTGCCGTAACGATTCTCCCCAGCGAGGCGGGAGACGTTAGCTCCTGATTCAGCCGCAATCGTAGTGAGGGCTTCCTGCGGGAGGGCACCAGGTCCGCCCAAGCCAACCACTTCAGAAACGTGCAGGTCAGAAACTTCAGAAGCGACGTACTTCCACGTCTCGGGGCTGCGCGGGTTGACCATCAAAACCGGACCATCGCTCAGAGTTCCGCCAACGACCGCATCGGGAGAACCTGCACCATCGGCGCCCACGCCATCGGCAATATAGATTCGCTTGGCACCCTGCGGGAACGCTTGGTGAGAAATCGCGATAGCCGTGGCGTACCGATCAGGACCATAAATCCGCGAAGTTTCACGGCCTTGCGCCGCGTTAGCCAAGACTTCATCGGGAATCGCTCCCGGACCACCCAACGCCACCACCGTTTTAGCTTGCAGACGGTTGATTTCCGCGGTGACTACAGACGGAATAGGACGGTCAATGGGAACCAACAGGACCGGGCCGTCAGTCAAAACCCCACCCGCTAAAGCATCGATGGGCATATCTGAACGAGCCAGGTAAACCCGGTCAGAGCCACCGGAAAAAGCCCGGGCGGAGATGCCTGCGGCGGTCTGTATGCGATCAGCTCCCGAAATTCGTAACGACGGTATGGCGCTGGCCGAACCGGTGGAACCAAACCAGGATGTAAAGAAACGATAGAAGTTGCGGTTTCCGTAGGTGGAGCACTGATCACCCAACCCGCCCCCGGCTGCCAGAGCCGCCGCGTTCGGGGTGTAAGGGGTGTAGTTGTACAACCCGGCGGTTGCTTGGTTTTCTATGAAAACTGGGGTCGTTCCGCACTTGTAGGAGCCATCTGGGTTCCGAGACGGGTGATACAGCAGATTATTGACTCGCCCGGCACGGTGACGGAATTTGCCCGGATGCTTCTGGTAGTAGTGGAAACGGTGCGCGGCTTGATAAATCTGGTTAAAGAACCCGTAATACTGGGTGTCGCACGGAGCCGTGTCCGGGCAGCCGTATCCCATGGCTTTTTGGTAGTTCGATAGTTTCAAAGAGGCACCGGAGCGAGTCAGCAATCCCTGTTCTTTTTGTAAGGTGACGAGGATGACCTGAGGATTGATTTGGCAAGCCTGGGAAACTTTCCAGATCATCTGGGCGGCGCTTTCTCCCACGGCTCCCTGATAGGCGGCCGGGCAATAGGCATCCGCGGGACGATCCGGGGTGCTTTCCACATAGTCTTTCAAACAGACGATGGTGACGGGTTGGGATTGACCATTGGGGCCAGGAACGGTGTCCACACCCGGCCGGCAGGCACGCCCTTGTGTGTTCAAGAACTGCTGAATCGCGTTGACGTCCATCGTGTTGGGATTGTAAAAGACCTCGTCAGAGATAATCATCCCGGGGTTGAACCCTACGATCGCAGAGGTGAGCTCTGATTGCACCGCGGGGGTGGAATCAGAGTCTTGACCGTAGGCCGGACTCAGGCCAGAGCCGGCGAGGATCAACCCAGTCAGCGCGAAAACAGCCAGGCAGGTACCCCCCAAAAGACGAAAAAGGTGTCGTCCGCCATGAAGTTTCTCCACTTCTGCCTCCCCGTGCAATCGAAAAACTAGACCCGCAACATTCAGGATATCGCCTGGAGAGGAAAAACTCAGGAAAAGCTCTTGGATTTCACCATTTGATCGGCCAATTCCATGACGTGATTCCAGGTGCCGCGCAATTGACGCTGCGCCGCTGCGGAGGGCCAGATGCGTCCGGCTCTCCGTTCGCGAGCCACCCATTGGCAGTAATAAGCCACGGTGGCAGCTTTACCGATTTCGTTGCAGTGCATCAAAAATTCGGCACCGGCGCGCAGGTAGATCTCATCGGTGAACTTTAGCGAGCCTCGTGAACGTCCCCGTTTCGAGGTCATCAGTCCCATGTTGTGTAACGCTTCGTTCCACGAACCGCCGCATCGTTTCGTGATGGTTTGGCAAGTTGGTGGCCAGCGCACCATGCCCTGCGAAGAATGTACCCCCCGGCTGGTGATGTCTTGGGTGCGCAACCGTTCGTAGACTGCCGCGGGGATGGTGGTTTCTCGGTGGTCATGTGCGCGTTTTTTGGCCAGCACGATACGCGGCCAGACCTCGTCAAGAGAGGGGAAGATATAGTTTTCCTTTTCCGCGCCGAGTTCTTTGTCCGCCGTCTGCTGGGTCTTAACAACCTCGCGTTCCTCGGCCAGAACCTCAGCCAATTCTGTCTCCATCCGAGGGTTAATCTTTAATTTGGTAGCCCAGTAATCAATCATGTCGGCTGGAAACTGTTTCAGCTCGCGGTCGATTTCGTCCTGATACCGCAGAGAAAGCACATACCACAGACCGGCTTCAACGGCCTCTTGGGACAAGATAATTTGGCGAGACAAGAATTACACCTCGATTACGTTGATATTAACCACTGCATTCTAGCAAATCTGAACGCTAGACGCAGAATAACATTCACAAAGTAAATGCACGCCGTAACCGCAACAGTACGGAAACGGCCTACTGCTAACAAGAATACTCCCAACCATGAAAGAGCGTGGTCCGACTGTTGGATTCAAGATTGAATAAATCTAGAATTCCCAGTCGGCGTCCTCGGTTTCCTCGGCGGTGCCGATGGCGTAGGAGGAACCCGAACCGGAGAAGAAGTCGTGGTTTTCGTCGGCCGCGGGCGACAGAGCTGCCAAAATCGCGGGATTAACGTCGACCTGATCAGCTGTGAACAGGGCTTCGTAGCCCAGGTTCATCAAAGCCTTATTCGCGTTGTACTTGAGGAATTTCTTAACGTCCTCCGTCAAACCCAGCGGGTCGTAGAGGGTCTCGGTGTAGAGCTCTTCGTTGTCGTACAAGTCCATCAGCAGGGAGAACGTGTAGTCTTTCATTTCTTGGCGCCGGGACTCGGAAGATTCGCGGATGGCCAGTTGATATTTGTAGCCGATGTAGTAGCCGTGAACAGCCTCGTCGCGGATGATGAGGCGGATGAGGTCGGCGGTGTTAGTCAGTTTCGCGTGCGCCGACCAGTACATCGGAGCATAAAAACCGCTGTAGAACAGGAAAGATTCCAGCATGGTCGAGGCGACCTTGCGCTTTTCCGGGTCATTGCCGTGGTAGTACTCCAACACGATATGGGCTTTCTTTTGGAGGTATTCGTTTTCCTCGGACCAGCGGAAAGATTCGTTGATTTCCTCGGTGGACAGCAGGGTCGAGAACACGGAGGAATAGGACTTGGCGTGGACCGATTCCATGAACGCGATGTTGGTGTAAACCGCCTCTTCGTGCGGAGTCCGGGAATCTGGAATCAGCGAAACCGCACCCACCGTACCCTGGATGGTGTCCAGCAGGGTCAGACCTGTGAACACGCGGTTCGTCATGTTCTTTTCATCTTCGTTCAAAGTTTTCCACGAGGGAATATCGTTAGACAGCGGGATCTTTTCGGGAAGCCAGAAATTGCCGGTCAGACGATCCCACACCTCCAAATCTTTGTCATCTTCGATGTCGTTCCAGTTGATGGCTTGCACGGTTTTTGGAATCCCAATGACCACGAGTTTCTCCTTGAATTCAATAGTTTTTTTGGGTTTGCGCTAAGCGGGAAATATCGCGCGAAACTGACCTTCCCAGTTTATCCTGTGGGACCCAGGTTTCAATTTAGGATACAAAAAAACCGCAGGGCGGCTAGGGTAGAAACAGAAATAAGCTGACTCAACGTTGAGGATACGTAGACAGACCAACACGTGTTTGAAGGCAAGAAAAAGTGGACGACTCGGACTTGATTCGCTTGGTAACCCAGCTGCCGGTTTCGCAGTTGGGGGATCAGCTGTTGCACCTGCAGCCCGGATCAAAGCTGGGTTTATACCTGCTGGAGTTGTCTAACCAGCCGATTACTTCCGCGATGGTTGAGGCTGCGGAACAGGCGTTAAACCGACCTCTAGCCTGGATTTTGTCACAGCTAAGGGCGGGATGCGCGGGTCTGGATATGCAGGATTTCGTGGATTTGATGCGGCATCCCGGCCCCGATTTATTGGACTTTGTGTTGCCCAGTACAGGCCCCCTCACGGATAACTCCGACGATGTCGGTTTGGCGGCTGGGCAGTATATTCCTTCCGTGGTCTCGTCGCGCTTTGACCGGGGCGAGGATGACAATCTGGTACAGATTAACGCCGTCCGACCGTCTTCCCCGGTGGACATGGACAATCTCCCCGACGGGTTTGCGACGTCCCTGGGGAATTCCTTGCAAGCCTATTTCCTCATGGCAGTGAAGTCGGGACTGATTAACTTGGCCGGTTCCCAAGTCATGCTCTCGCTGATGGGTATCCGCCAGCTGCGTTCACCGCAGCCCATCTTGCCGATGGTGGCTTTCGCTTTGAGCGACAACGATGAAGATGAGTTTTTCCTGCGTCTCATTATTGGGGCGTTGGCCCAGGCGTTCGCCTCCTGCGACTGGGCTGCACCAGACGACCCACAAACGGTAGCGGTGGACCTGCTGCATGAAATGGGGCAAGATGCGACCCCGGAGGCTGTGGGCGAAGCGGTGGAGGTCTTCAATAACTTCTTGTTTTCAGCAGGCTGTTTGAACTCTCGTGGTGAGGTCAATCTGCGGGCGCATACCCCGATGGTGCTGTTGCAATACCTGGTTTCCGAGGCTCTGCAACCCAAGTAAGATACCCGAGTAATCGCTTTTGAGAAAGGAAATCCCCGGTTGACGCGGTTCACACCTCAACCGGGGATTTCCCGTATATAAGCAGTCAGAAAGACTTAGAGCATACAGCTGACACAGCCTTGCACTTCGGTGCCTTCCAAGGCAGCTTGGCGCAGACGAATGTAGTACAGCGACTTGATGCCTTTGCGCCAGGCATAAATCTGGGCTTTATTCACGTCACGGGTCGTAATCGTGTCCGGGAAGAACAGGGTCAGGCTCAACCCCTGATCCACGTGTTTCGTAGCCTCGGCATAGGTGTCGATAATCTTTTCATACCCGATTTCGTAGGCATCCTGATAGTAGTCCAGGTTGTCGTTGGTCATGTAGGGGGCCGGATAGTACACCCGGCCGATCTTGCCCTCTTTACGAATCTCAATCTTGGAGGCGATGGGGTGAATCGACGACGTCGAGTTGTTGATGTAAGAAATCGATCCGGTGGGCGGTATGGCCTGCAAGTTTTGGTTGTACATGCCGTCGCGCTTGATGTCCGCGGCTAGAACCCGCCAATCTTCCGGGGTCGGCAGGTGAATCGAGGATTTCTCGAACAGTTCGCGAACCTTGGCGGTCTTTGGGGTCCAATCCCCGTTAATATACTTCTCAAAGTATTCTCCACTGGCGTACTGGGAACGTTCGAAACCCTCAAAGGTGACGCCGCGTTCTACTGCCAAAGCGTGAGACGCCTTCAGGGCATAGAACGCCGTGGCGTAAAAGTACATATTCGTAAAGTCCAGACCCTCGTCCGAACCGTAGAAAATTCGGTTTTTCGCCAGACAGCCGTGCAGGTTCATCGCCCCCAAACCGATGGCGTGAGACATCGAGTTGCCGCGCTGAATAGTCGGCACGCATTCTACGTTCGTCAAATCCGACACCGCCGTCAAGGCGCGAATCGCCACGTTGATAGATTTCGCAAAATCCGGGGATTCCAAGGTTTTGGCGATGTTCATGGAACCGAGGTTGCAAGAAATGTCTTTGCCGACTTTCGCATATGACAAGTCCTCATTGAGCACGGAAGGCTCGGACACCTGGAGAATCTCGGAACACAGGTTTGACATGATGATGCGCCCGTCAATCGGGTTTGCCCGGTTCACGGTGTCTTCGAAAACGATGTAGGGATAGCCGGACTCGAACTGGATTTCCGCCAAAGTTTGGAAAAACTTGCGGGCATCTATCTTTTTCTTGCGAATGTCGGGGTTGTCGACCATCTCGCGGTACTTTTCCGTGACGGAAATATCGCTGAAGGGCACCCCGTAGACACGCTCGACATCGTAGGGGCTGAACAGGTACATCGGCTCCTTATTGCGCGCCAGCTCGAAGGTAATGTCGGGAACCATCACCCCTAGGGACAGAGTCTTAATCCGGATTTTCTCGTCAGCGTTTTCGCGCTTGGTGTCCAGGAAAGCCATGATGTCCGGGTGGAAAGCGTTGATATAGACCGCACCCGCTCCCTGGCGAGCCCCCAGCTGGTTCGCGTAAGAAAACGAATCTTCCAGCAGTTTCATCACCGGAACCACGCCGGAGGACTGGTTTTGAATCTTTTTAATCGGGGCGCCCGCCTCGCGCAGATTCGTCAGCAGCAAAGCGACGCCACCCCCGCGCTTGGACAGCTGCAGGGCGGAGTTGATGCCCCGGGCGATGGACTCCATATTGTCCTCCAGGCGCACCAGGAAGCACGAAACCATCTCTCCGCGGGCTTTCTTTCCCGCGTTGAGGAAGGTGGGGGTGGCGGGCTGGTAGCGTCCCGAAATGATTTCTTCCATGATGTCCACGGCCAGCTGTTCATCCCCGCGTGCCAGGTACAGCGCCACCATGCACACGCGATCCTCAAAACGTTCCAGGTAACGCTTGCCGTCGAACGTCTTGAGCGTGTAGGAAGTGTAGTACTTGAACGCTCCCAGGAAAGTTGGGAACCGGAACTTGTGACTGTAGGCCTTTTCATACAGCGACTTGATGAACTCGAAGCTGTACTGTTTGAGGGTTTCAGCCTCGTAGTAGCCTTCCTCGACCAGGTAGTCGAGCTTTTCTTTCAGATCGTGGAAAAACACCGTGTTCTTGTTGACGTGCTGTAAGAAGTACTGGCGAGCGGCCTCCCGATCCGCGTCAAACTGGATTTTTCTGTCCTCGCCGTAGAGGTTCAGTTTCGCGTTTAGCGAGTGGTAATCGTGTTTAGCGTCGAGGAATTCGTCTTCTAGTGTGTCAGTCATGACTCCGGTGACGCCGGGGAGTCCGATTCCGCTTGTTGAGAGTGTAGGTTCGCCCAAAATTCTTCCAATCCCTTTCTGACTGCAGTTACATCTTCCGGGGTTCCCAACAGTTCAAACTTGTACAGGAAGGGAACCTTGAGTTTGTTCGAAAGTACTTTGCCGGCGATGCAGTAGGCCTCGCCGAAATTGATATTGCCGCTGGAAATTACGCCGCGACACAAGTTGCGGTTATGTTCGATGTTCAAAAATTTGATGACCTGTTTGGGGACTGCCTTACTGGTGTCCCCGCCGCCGTATGAAGGCACCATCAGCACGTATTCCTCGTCGACCAGCAAGGGTTCAGGACCGGGGCGCAGCGGGATACGCAACGCCGGAACACCGACACGTTCCACGAATCGTTTGGTGTTTTCAGTTGCGGAGGAAAAATAAACCAATAACCCCACGGTTTTGCCTTACTTAGATGCTTTTTCTAGCGGATTCACAAGGTGTGTCGGTCGCGTTGGCGGCGCGGGGACGCGGCGCGTAACTCCGAGCCGACGGCGCGGAGCGGGCGGACCGAGGTATCGCGTTTAGACGACTGCGGCGGTGAGGACTGCGGCGGCGAGAGCCTTGATTTTATCGGGACGGAACCCGGACCAGGAGTCGTCTCCGGCAAAAACAACGGGGGCCTGTTGGAAACCCAGGCTCTTGATGTGATCGAGAGCGTTCACGTCCTCGGTCAGGTCGACGGTTTCGTAGTCCAGACCCTGTTTGTCCAAAGCGCGCTTCGTTGCGTTGCACTGAACACAGTTAGGTTTCGTGTAAAGAGTGATACTCATCTCGAGACTTCCTCCACATCTCTCTCCCGGTGTGTAGCCTTCCCGCGGTGTTTTCGGGGACCGCGAAGGGAAAACTACAACGTTGTTATTCTATCAGCACTGAAAAGTCCTGTCGAGTTCAAAACACTACACCTTGGGGGCGGGTGTGTCTACCACCACTATATGTAGTGGTCGGTTTTCTCTCCCTGCTGCCTGTGGACAAGTCCGATTCCTGCTGTGGACGAACTTGTGCATAGCTACGTTAGCCCACGTAGTAAGGATAAGTTACACGGGTGTAGTTATCCACAAGCGGTGTAAAAAGAATTTTTTATAAAATTGGCGACTTCGGCGTGTCGCCGGCGTGTCGGGAAGCTATAGAATTTTAACTATGGAAATCGAGAAAACTAATGTGGAATCTTTTCAGCTGGATCACACCAAGGTAAAGGCGCCGTTCGTGCGGGTGGCACACCAGGAGACTCTGCCCGGCGGGGACGAGTTCATCAAGTACGACGTGCGGTTTTGCCAGCCCAATGTAGAGCATCTGGATATGCCGGTGGTGCACTCCTTGGAGCACAGTATGGCGGAACATATGCGTGACCACACGGACAAACTGCTGGATTTCTCGCCGATGGGCTGCCAAACGGGATTTTATGCGATGACTTTAGGCCTTCAACCAGCGGAATTTATGTCTGTATTGGAAGCAACCCTGGTTGACGTAGTTAACATGACCGAGGTACCGGCGGCAAATGAAGTCCAGTGCGGTTGGGGTCAGAGCCACAGTTTGGCCGGAGCCCAAGCTGCGGCACAAAAGATGCTTGATCACAAGGAAGAGTGGGGTCGCATCTATTCTCACTAAAGCCGAAGTCTTCGTTTACGTCGGAAAACCGGGCGTTATTTGATTTCCTCAGGTTCGCGCAACCCCAACAGGCACAGCGCCACCAGGAAGCTCAGGCGGGCCACGTCCCCGGCACGGGCGTAGTTTTCCGCCGCCGCTTCGGGTCCGCACAAATCACTGATCCCCCGGATCGCCAGGAAGGGAACCTCAACCCCGTAAGCGACCTGGGCTAGGGCCGCTGACTCCATATCGACTGTGGTTGCCTCGGGGTAGCGTTCCCGCAGCTGCAGGGCAGTTTCGGTGCCCACGAATTGGTCAGCGGAGAGAAACTCCCCGCTGCGGGTGCGCGACCCAGCCAGCTGCTCGGGCAGGGAATGAAAACGACCCAACAGGTCTCCATCAGCTAAATAGCGTTCGGGCATCCCCGGAACCTGCCCCAGAGCGTAACCAAACTCGCGGGCATCGGCGGTGGAAAACAGGCAAGACGACGCCGCGACTACGTCCCGGACTTGTGAATGCACATCCAAACCGCCAGCCGAACCGCAGCTAAAAATGTAGCGAGGGGAAACATAAGTCAGGGCCGTGGCCAGCGAACTGGCCGCGTTGACCAGCCCGATTCCGGTAGTCAACAGGGCAATCGTAGCGTCCTCAATCTGGAGCAGCTGCAGGGTGCCTTTCGCGCCTAAACGCACCAGATTCCCCCCGCCTTTAGCCAGGTCCCACAAGGGCGTGGCTTCGTCCTCCATCGCGGCGGTAATGATGGCCAGAACCGGAGTGCGGGCCGGGGGCAGGGGAAGATTCAGGTCGCGGTCGACTGACATATCGAGCCTTTCGTAGGACTGAGTGCCGAATGGGTAATTTCCAGGGAATCCTGAAAACCAAATTGTAGAGCATATTTCGGCCACTCTGCCGATTTTTACGTATTCCCAATCCCGAGACGGTGGGGTACCGAGAGTGTAAAAGTGCGGCGAAAAACTCGGAAAACTGCCGTGTTTGCAACCCTATTGACAGGCTACCAGCCAGGGCTTTGGCGCCAACCGAGTTGTTTACACGTGGAGCCGCTATGAGATTTCCTCCGCGGCTTCATGGTAAAATCATGGCTCGTGCTGAAAAGCGCGACCAGGTAGAGTGTCCGAGCGGCCGAAGGTGCAGCACTCGAAATGCTGTGTGGGGCAACCCACCGTGGGTTCAAATCCCACCTCTACCGCAATTTTGGGAGGGTTTATGGCTAAACCTAGCGATACTCCGGCAGTTTTGGTGAGCCTGGAGGAGCTGACGAAAGGATGGCCGGCGCCGCTTGTCGTATCCGCATCTCAGGTGCGCCAAGCCCAGGCGGACCATCCCGGCCCCTTCTTTGTGGTACTCGACGACGACCCTACCGGCAGCCAATCAGTTTGTGACTTACCGGTGCTGATGAAGTGGGAAGAAACGGATTTTCTCTGGGCTCTGGGCACCGCTGCGCCAGCTGTGTACGTGGTGACCAATACCCGCTCTCTGGATCCGGATTCAGCTCGGCGGATTAACCAGGAAATCGTAGCCGCCGCCACTCGTGCGGGCGCGACACTGGGGCGGGAAGTCGCGTTTATTTCCCGGTCTGATTCCACCTTGCGCGGGCATTTTCCGTTGGAACCCAACACGATTGGCGTTGAGTTAGAAAAGCGGGGTCAAACGGTTGACGGGGTCATCATCGTGCCGGCGTTTCCTGAGGCTGGCCGCGTCACCGTCGGCGGGGTTCACTATGCGGGTTCGCCGAGCGAAGGTTTCATTCCGGTAGGTCAGTCCGAGTTCGCTAAGGACGCGACCTTTGGGTATGAACAATCGGATTTGGCGCAGTGGGTCGAGGAAAAATCCGCGGGCCAATACCGGGCTGAAGCGGTCATTCGGATTGACCTGCAGGATTTGCGCCAGCGGGACGCGGGGGACGAGGCGTTGCGAAAGCTCTTGTCCGCCGCAAACCGCCAACCGCTTGTCTGCGATGCCCTCAGCGAGGATGACCTGCGGCTCTTGGCTTTAGCGGTTCTGCGGGCCGAAGCGCAGGGGAAACGATTTATCTATCGCACCGGTCCCTCTTTCGTGCGGGCTCGCCTAGGTCAAGACATTCCCCGGCCGCTGCAGGCTCCGGACATTGCTTTGACGCGGATTCCCGATTCGACGTCTGGCCGGATCCTCGTCCTGGGGGGCCTCATCGTGGTGGGTTCCCACGTGGGACTGACGACCCGGCAACTGACTCGATTAGAGTCATGCGTTCCTCTGAAACAGGTGGAAATCGAGGTGGCGGCGGTTATCAGCCAAGACCAGCACGACGCTCTAATACAACAGGTCATAAGCGAAGTCTGCCGGGCCTTAGAGAGCGGTTCAGTAGTGGTTTACACCTCCCGCAACCTGGTAAAAGGCCAGGACCAGGCCGATTCGCTGCGCATTGCCCGCCTGGTTTCGCAGGCGGTGGTGCGTGTCGTGCAGGGAGTCATCGGCAGGGTGAAACCGCAGTTTGTGGTGGCAAAGGGGGGGATTACGTCTTCTGATGTAGCGGCGAGAGGACTGGAGATACGCCGCGCTTGGGTGCGTGGTCCCATGTTGGAGGGGTTGGTGTCGCTTTGGAGCGCCCCAGACGGTCCAGGGGCGGGCATTCCTTACGTGGTCTTTCCGGGCAACGTGGGGGACGAAGATTCCTTGCGGCAAGTCGTCGAGAAACTCACGGTCTGACCCGAGCCGTGCCGGAGCCTACCTGCGTTCCCCAAAGAACCCACTCAACAGGGATTTTACCCGAGGTTCGTCCACCCCGCCTCTGACTTCCACCTGATGGTTGAGCCGGCTATCACGCACGACATCGCGCACCGACCCGCAGGCTCCGGCTTTCGGATCCCACGCGCCGAAAATGAGCCGCGAGATGCGGGCGTTCACAATGGCTCCGGCACACATCGTGCAAGGTTCCAACGTCACCACCAGGGTGCAATCTTTGAGATTCCAACGTTCCAGCCGGCCCGCGGCCTCCCGCAGCGCCACAATTTCCGCGTGAGCGCTGGGATCGTAAGGCGGACACTCGCGCTGGTTCAGCCCCAATCCCGCCACTATCCCCTCCGGGGTTAACACGACAGCCCCGACCGGAACGTCTCCGCTCTGTCCCGCCTGCTGAGCTAGATGAAACGCGGTATCCAACGCCCGCACTTCTGCCGGGGACAAACCGTAAGCCGCGTCCCCGCCTGGTGAATTCCTAGAGGAATCGGCAGAAAAGTTGGGAACAGAAGGAACACTGGAGGAAACCATAAAGTAACTCTAACCGCCCGAGTGAACTTCACGCGAGGCGAGGTGCTTTCGCGGTAAGTTAAAACCATGCACTTATATGTTGCGGATCATCCGCTGATTAACCATAAATTGACCCTGTTGCGCGACAAAAACACCCCGTCGCCGATGTTTCGCCAGCTCGTGGACGAGTTGATGACTTTGTTGGCCTACGAATCAACCCACAACGTTCGGGTGGAGACGATTGACGTAGAGACCCCCATCACGAAGACACAAGGCCAGGTCATGGCGGCTCCGCGCCCCATCGTGATTCCGATTTTGCGCGCTGGTTTGGGGATGCTCGAAGGCATGACTCGCCTGCTGCCGACCGCGGAAGTCGGATTTTTGGGGATGAAACGCGACGAACAAACCCTCGCGATTGAAACCTACGCTAACCGGTTACCAAGTGACCTGTCTGGGCGCCAGTGCTTCATCGTCGACCCGATGCTGGCGACGGGAGGAACCTTGGTAGCGGCCATCAACTACGTGCTGGAACGTGGCGCTCGAGACGTCACCTGCACGTGTATCCTAGCTGCTCCTGAGGGAATCAAGGCCGTGACTGACGCGGTGGGTGACCGGGCGGAAGTCAGTGTTGTCGTGGCTGGGGTGGATGACCACCTGAACGAGGATGCCTATATCGTGCCCGGTTTGGGCGATGCCGGAGATCGTCTCTACGGGCTGGTCTGAACTGAGATTTTAAAATATTGGCGGTCAAGGTTTTGCCTTGACCGCCAATATTTTGAGCTAGCTATTATCAGAAAGCCGGGAGGACCGATTGATCGGGCCAGGTGTCTTCAATGTACTTCTTGGTCACGTCAGAATGCAGCAGCTCATCGAGCTTCTTAATGGCGTCGAGCTTGTCCTTTTCGTCAGCGCGCCACACTAGGATGTTCACGGCCGGGTTACCTTTCGGGTCCTCCACAGCCAAAGCTTCAGAGGGCTTCAGACCCGCGCCTTGCGCGAAGTTTCCGTTGATAACGGCGATGTCCACGTCAGGAAGCAGGGACGGTTCAGAAGCGCCGTCAACTTCGGTGAACTGGAAACCGTGAGGATTAGCCGCCGGCTTAGCCTTGACGTTCACGACCGAGACGTCTTTCATGCCTTTGAGCTGGAGCAAATTGTTAGCTGCCAGCAAGTTGAGCTGGCGTGCCTGGTTCGACGGGTCGTTAATGACGGCAATCTTGGCGCCATCTTTGAGTTCGTCGAGGCTCTTGATTTTGCTGGAGTAGACACCTACCGGTTCCAGGTGAATGCCCTTGCTGGCGGTGAACTTGTAGCCGCGAGACGCCGATTGCTCCTCGAGGTAAGGTACGGTCTGGTAATAGTTAGCGTCGATGTCCCCGGCTTTCAAAGCCTCGTTGGGCGTGATGTAGTCAGAAAATTCCTTAACTTTAATGGTGATTCCGGCCTTTTCAGCGGCGCCGGAATCCTGCAGGTACTTCAGAATCTTGGCGTGCGGGGTGGGAGAAGCACCTACGGTCAAAACGTTTGCGTCACCGGTGCCGCCCCCGCCGCAAGCGGTCAGAGAAATAGCCAGAGCGCCTGCGCCTAAAAATGCGGCGGCGCGAGTGAAAAATTTGTTCATGATATCCCTTTCCCTCGATGTCATGTTAACAATGAAAGAATAATAAACATTTGGGAAATAAGAAAAAACCCAGCAAAACCGGCTGTGAAACCGGCGCTGGGCCAGACCGGGAAATCCCGGAAGCGTGCGCGAAAGGGGAGTTGAACCCCTACCCCATCACTGGGACACGGACCTGAACCGTGCGCGTCTACCAATTCCGCCACTCGCGCGTGTGCGGCTGTTTATAAAAACAACGCCATAAAAAGATACCTAAACATTGCCAGTTCGGCAAATTAAGGTTCGCCGCGAGAAGCTGACAGGGCTGTGGCTGGGTATCTTGGTGAGAATGCTGGGGCACTAATCGGGCGAAGCCTGCATAAATCGAGGTTTGCCCGGGTATGTTGGACGGCGGGGGCCAACTCGCCACGCCGAGAAGGTAGTGACCTAAAGAGTGGGGAAGAGTTTAATTCTTCTTTACAGAATCACGCGACCCCACCTGTTCCAACCTTGTACAATGGTGTCCAGGTATTTGTATGCTCAAGGAGGATTACAGGTTTATGACTGGCGTAAACGTGCCCGGTAGCGGTCAGGGAGGCAGACCTGCGCCCAAGCCTGCAAATGCCAACCCGAACCTGGTTTCCCTGGGCGGCACTCCGTCAGGTGCGGTTCCGCTCGATTCTGTGGCAGTTCCTCCCCAGAGCTACGGCGGCGCTGCCAGTAGTGACAATATGGTTTCCCTCAACGTTCCCATGGGAGGTGCGGTGCCTCTCAACGACCCGGCGGCACCCTACGACGGTGGGGCGGTGCCTCTCAGTGGGGAACCTGATGGTATGAACGATGTGATGGGAATGCCGCCAGCGGCACCGATGGGGATGCCGGCTTATGACCCGAACAGCCAGCCCCTGAATCCTAGTGCATACGCTGGTTACGGCTACGGGAATTCCCATATGGCTCAGCCGCCTTTCTCCGGTGGCTCGCGGCCAGCTCCCAGCGGTTCTGAATATCCTGGCTATCCTGGATATCCTGCTCAAAACCAGCCGGGTGATTTCAGTCAGGCAGGAACTGTTCCACCGCCCGTGGGATACCCTCCCATGGGGGCTCCTGATCCCCGGTATGCACCCCAACCCATGGATCCTCGTCTGGTAGTGCAGCGCACCGAGGAACAGTATCCTGATTTGCAAGACATCCGCGCGCGGGTGCCCTTTAATATGCCGACCTTGGGTTCTGACCAGCCCGCCGTGGTCGGTCGAGCATCCCGGCGTAAAAAGCGCGATGTCAGCCAGAGGGAAAACAGATCCGAAGGAAAGTCTGGGAGCTTCACTCTTCCTGGCGATCCGAATGCGGGTCCGTCCCTCAAGGAACTGCTGGGTCAGCCCGTGTCAAATATGGCTGCGGCGACGATTCTGAGCCCTAAAGAAATCGAAGATTCTGATGGCCTGCAAATGCGAGCCGTAGGTCTGGCTGTAGGCGAAGTGCCCGAGGTGGACGCCCGTTACGAGATTCCCTACATCGCCCGTGAACACCCGTCGTATTACACCGGGTACGAAATCAGCCTAATCATGGAGTCGATTCGTGATCCCGAGCACGCCCGCCAGGTGCTGGCTCGGATCGTCGCGATTCCCCGATGGATTCGTTGGGTAATTTCCCTGTTCGGCGGCGTGTGCGGGGCGGCCGTGTCCGCTTTGAACGCGTTTCTTTCCTTGATTGCCTTTACCGTGTTGATGTCGATTGTGCTGCTGTTCACATACTCTTTCGCCAGTCGTATTGGTTCGGGACGTTTCTATGATCCGACCGGGTACAAGGTGATTTGGTTGGGGTCTTTTATGCCCATTGGTTTGTTGTCCGCCATTATCGTGGCGCGCGCTCTGGTGGGACAACCCTGGCTGGCTGTTATTGCATTTGTCGTCACCACGCTTTGCGGTATCCTGTGGACCACTTGGATTCAAAAGTTCCAGATTCGCCGTCTGCTGTCCTCTGAAATTCCTGACGAGCCTGCCGACGAGTAATTTTGTCGACTGATACGGAGCGCTTTCCTCGAACTGAAGCCGGGAACCGCGTCTGGCGTAGCGGCTAAAACGGGACGACAGTCACAGTAACTTTAGTGATTATCCAAACCAGGAACCATACGAAGCCCCAAGCTATCGACAGGAATGACAGCCCGAATGCGGCTCGCAGCAGCCCGTCGCCGGGAAGATGCTCGGAGGAAAGCGTACGCACCCGCAGCATCCCGCCAGCCAGCACCGCCACGACTACGGCGGCTATTGAAAGAAACACTGGTACCAGGAAACTGGCTAGGGCAATCACAAACAGTGTGATGACGACACCGGGGATTTTTTGTGTCGAATCCCTGTATCCGGTTCGGGAAAAAACCTCTCGCGGGTCGACCTTTTCCAGGCCGGGAAAATCCGAAACATAGGCATCGCTCACCCGTTTAGCCTAACGCAACAGGCGTTTTTTTGCGCGCCCGGGGCCGTACTAGGATGAGAGGGACAAAATCCGGGAGTCTGCAAGGAAGGACGAAAAATGTCAGAAACGAAAACCGGCAATTTCAAGTGGAAATTGCATGGGGACGGCAAGCACATCACGACCGGTGAGGTCGTTCAGCCCAACGAGCGTTTGACCTGGCCGCGAACCATAGGCATCGGGGCTCAGCACATTGTTGCTATGTTCGGCGCGACCTTCCTGGTTCCGTTGCTGACCGGGTTTTCTCCCGCAACCACACTGTTCTTTACGGGTGTGGGAACCATCCTGTTCATCCTCATCACCTCGGGGCGTCTGCCTTCGTATTTGGGTTCGTCCTTTGCGTTGATTGCTCCTATCGGTGCGGTAACCGGTTACGTTTCCGGCGGCGGGGCACCTATTGACTCCGGCAAGATGGCTCTGGCACAAGGCGGGGTGATTTCCGCTGGTGCCCTGCTGCTGTTGGTCGGGGTGTTGGTTCATTTCGCGGGTGCGACTTGGATTGACCGGATTATGCCGCCGATCGTGACGGGTGCCATCGTGTCTTTGATTGGTTTCAACCTAGCTCCTTCGGCTTGGAACAACGTGAAACAGGCTCCGGTGACGGCCACTGTGACCATTCTGTCAGTCCTGCTGATTACCGTTCTGTTCAAAGGCATCATTGGGCGGTTGTCGATTCTCATCGGGGTACTCATCGGATATGCGACGGCAGTGATTCGTCACGAAGTGAACTTTGAAGCTATCAGCAAGGCCGACTGGGTGGGCCTGCCGACTTTCCACGCCCCGGCGTTTAGCCCCGCCTTGCTGGGCTTGTTCCTTCCGGTAGTGCTGGTACTCATCGCCGAAAACGTGGGACACGTAAAGTCTGTGTCCGCCATGACCGGTCAGAACCTCGACGACCTGACGGGGCGGGCTTTGATTGCGGACGGTTTGTCCACCATGATTGCCGGCAGCGGCGGCGGTTCCGGTACGACCACCTACGCGGAAAACATCGGCGTTATGGCCGCGACTCGGGTCTATTCCACCGTGGCTTATATCGTTGCTGCTATCGGGGCTTTGGCCCTGTCTTTGCTGCCCAAGTTCGGTGAGATTATCGCCACCATTCCGCCGGGGGTTCTGGGCGGAGCCGCGACGATTCTGTACGGCATGATTGGGATGCTGGGGGTGCGTATCTGGGTTCAGAACCAGGTAGATTTCGCTGACCCGGTGAACCTGAATACGGCCGCGGTGGCGATGGTGATGGCTATCGCGAACTACACCTTGGTCATTGGTGACGTAAAGTTCGAGGGTATCGCGATGGGTTCTTTCGGTGCCATCATCATGTATCACGTCATGCGGGCGATTTCTAACGTTCGTGGCACCAAGCTGGAGCAAGCCTCCCCGGCTTCCGCCCCGGCTGGAACGGAATTGCATTCGGAGGCCTACTCGAAGCGTCACGCGGATCAAGAACTGCGAGACGCGCAAGGAAGAAGCGATGCCCAGGATTGAAGCGAAGGACCTGATAGGCCAGGGTGAATCTCAGGAAATACGCGCCAAGCGGCGGCGTCACACTCTGGCGCGCCAAACCGTGATTTTTGGCTGGATAGTTCTGGCGATGGCGGCGGTTTTGGTGGTTTCCCTACCTTTTGCTATGGGTATAGTGTCCCTGCCTTTCGGTAATTCTTTCGTTTTGTCCGAGGAGGCTAAGGCGAAAGTGCCGCCATGCCCCCCGAAAGGAAAGCCGGTTTCCCTGCAAGGAGTGACGGTAAATATATTCAACGGTTCCTCCCAAAACGGTCTGGCTACGCAGACGGCACAGCGGCTGAAAGACTTTGGAGTCAAGGTCAATGCGGTTGGTAACTCGCCGGATTCCTACGCCGGGGCAGCCCGGATTAATACCAGCAAGGCCAATGTGGCGAAAGCGTTTTCGTTGGCGCGGGCGCTGCCGGAAGCTGACGTCAGGATTGATTTGAATCGCGGTTCAGAGATTAACGTCTTGCTGGGCGAACAGTTCCAAGGTGCGCTCTCGAAAGATAACCTCAGCGATGGCAACTTGGGACCCTATCCGCGGGCACCGAAAAACTGCCAGGAAGTCAACTGAATACACCTCGAAACTGGCGGCAAACGCCTTGGAATTCTTTAGAAAACTTCGGGAAAAGCCGCCAACCAGGCTTGGAGCGTAACGTTTTTAGTTATGCTTGAAACTAGGTTCACCGCGTAAAAACGTAAGGAATGCAGGTAAAACTAGCGAAAGGGGAACGGCGTGGGGTTGTTTTCTAAGGGCAGGCCTGTTACGAGCGGTCCGGTTCGTCCATATGTCAAAAGTTTTGCCGGGTGGGAAGCGCCGTCAACGTTTGCCACCGTCGAGGACTCGCTGGAGTTGCAAGACGATTTCGCGGCGCTGTTCGCTGGATATAACGTGGACGATATTCATGGCGCGGAGTTTGACGACTGGGCTTACCTGGTGCGTGACCGAAACAATCCTGATGATTACGCGGCCGTCTGCGTGTGGGTTCAAGGCCACTTCGTGGGCTATTTGGATCACGCTACCGCTGGCAAATACGTGGTGGAACTCAATGGCTTGGATTCCCAAGAACTCAACTTGGTGGTGCCTTGCCACCTGTGGGCCCAGCGCACCAAGTCGCGTTTGGCAAACCGGGTGACCTTGAGTTTACCTCCCGTAGGTGGGGTAGGGCCGGTCAATATGTTCCCGAAACAAGCTTTCACGATTTTGCCCCCGGGGGAAGAAATCCCTTTGGAAGATTACGATGATCACATTGCTCCGCTCCACCCCTATATTTCTACCGGCAAGACGGTGCCGGTGGCTCTGTGGATGCGGGAGGACAGTGGTGGCTTGGGAGCTTACCTGGATAAGAAAACGTACATCGGACGAGTCCCCGCCCAGGCTGCCGAGCTGATTGTGCCGCTGGTGCGAATAGCGGTGGCTCATAAACTGATTCCGATAGCTCGCGGGATGCTGACCGGTTCAAACATTCGTAACGACCTGACCATTGTCACGGGGGACACCCATACGGTAGGTTCTCATTGGAAGCCCACTCATGATGGCGGAAAGTGAGTGCGTGAGGCGCGAGGCGGTGCACAACCTCCCCGTCGCGCTTTTGAAACGGCCCTGACTAGGAAAAACAGCCCCTGTTTGTCAGGAACAAAGAGTTGTTTTTCTTTCAGAATCCTTTTAGGATTTATTCAAGGAACTGACGGAGTAGTCGTGGCGGACAACAGCCTCAGCACGAAAAACAGCCCCTGGAAACTTGTGACAATCCAAACCAAGAAGGAGACTGAGTTGAAGAAACTAACTCGTATCGCAGCGGCAGCTGGGGCAGCATTTCTAGGGTTGAGTCTGAGCGCTAATGCGGCGCTGGCTCTTCCGGCTCCTGCGGAACTCAATGTTGACAATATCGGTGGCATTGAGGCCCCGAGTTCCCCGGGAGGAATTCCTGCCAATGGATACGGCCCTGATTACCACACGGCGATGGTGGGTTTGAGCCAGGCGGCTTTACACCCGGGGATGACGCCTTTGGGCGCCAATGATTTCAACTGCAAGCCAGCTCCAGGCACGGAACCGGTCGTCTTGATTCCGGGTACCGGAAACGATGCTTTTGGTGCTTGGTCCTACATGTCTCCGCGCTTGAAACAGGCCGGTTATTGCGTATTTACGTTTAACTACAACCCTGCGACCTCAAAGAACGCTAAGGGTGAAACCGTCATCAACGACTCAAAAGCCTTTAGTGGAGACATCAAGCAAAGCGCGGCGTTTATGGCCGGTTTTGTCGATCGGGTTTTGGCGGCTACCGGCGCCACCAAGGTTGATTTGGTGGGTCATTCTCAAGGCGGTGGGGCGCTGCCGCGGGCGTACATCAAGTGGTACGGCGGGGACCAAAAAGTCGACCAGCTCATTGGCTTGACCCCGAACAACCACGGCACGACCTTGGGAGGAATGCTGAACCTAGTTAACTGGCTGCGCCAGGAAATTCCGACCCTTGACGACAAAGTGTTCCACAGCTCTAACCAGACCGGTTTAATGCAGCAGCTGGTCGGTTCCGAGTTCTTTAACCAGCTCAATGACGATATTGAGGTTTACCCGAACATCGACTACACCGTGATTACCACCAAGTTGGACACGGTCGTCACCCCCTACACCAGTGAATTTCTGGAAGGCAGCAACGTCAATAACGTGGTGCTCCAAGACGTGTGCCCGGCGGATGTGCATCGACACCAAAACATGACCTACAGTGATGTGGCGCTGCAGCTTGTGCTGAAAGAACTGCAGGAGGATCGTTTGTCCTGGCAGATTCCGGTGCAATGCCACCGCTACCAGCCTTACTTGCAGGCCTCTGATCTGTAATCTGGGGAGACTGAATAATTTTTGCGAACTCCCTGTCGGGGCCTTAACCTAGGGTTCCGGCAGGGAGATTTTTTGAGTGATGAGGGAGTGAGTAGATCCGTGGACGGCGTGGAAGCATCGGGACGCAACCAGAAGTCAGCTGAGGACAAGGGAAATAACTATCTCAGCGGTTACCTAGCAGCCTGGTTTAAAATCATCGCTACCGGGATGATTACCTTGGTTGCTTTTGAAGCAATCGCGGTGAACACAGCCATGCCTTTCATCGTGGACCGCCTAGACGGTAAAAATCTGTTCGCGCTGGCGGCCGGAATCTCCATGTCCACCCAGTTGATTACCACTGCCCTAGCCGGGGCGTGGGTCGATACTAAGGGCCCGAAACCCGTAATTTACACGGGCATCGTGGCTTTCACCGGGGGATTGCTGGTGGCGAGTTTCGCCCCCAACATCTGGTTTGTCGTGGTGGGACGCGCGATTCAAGGCCTCGGAGGCGGTTTGCTGATTGTGCCCCTCTACGTGATGGTGGGCTCCTACGTCTTACCGCACAAGCAGCCGGCTTTTTTTGCGGTCTTTGCCATCGCCTGGGTGGTGCCTTCCCTGGTCGGCCCACTGGTGGCGGGGTTCCTGGTGGACTATGTGCATTGGCGTTTTGTTTTCGGAATCTGCCCAATCCTGTTTCTGGTGTTCTTTCCGGTGTTGTGGCCAAAATTTCGCCAATTTCCTCCACTGCATGACCCTGTACCGTTTCGTCCCTCGCCCCGCCTGCTTTGGGGTTCGATCTTTAGCGGCATCTTGATTGGTGCCCTGCAAGTTATCTCCGGGGTGGAACGTGAAACGGTCTCGCCGCTGCTCATCATTTCCGCTCTCATCCTGACCTTGGCACTGTTCTTCGCGGCTCGCCCCATTCTGCCTCCCGGCACTTTCCTAGCGGTGCGTGGCGTCCCCGCCACCGTGGCGATGCGCGGACTGTTGAACGGCACTTTCGTCACCGTAGATCTCTACCTGCCCCTGCTGCTGAAAGAAATTCACGGTTGGGGACCGACCATGGCCGGCCTGTCAATGACGGTTTCGTCAATGACCTGGGCATTTAGCTCATGGATTCAGGGCCGGATTGTGGATCCGGCGCACCGCCGCTGGCTGATTATCATCGGTCCCATCATCCAAATTTCGGGCACCCTGGTGGTGCTCCTGGCGGTCTTGCCCGGTTTCAGCCCCTGGTTTGTGCTGGTGGGATGGGCCATCGCCGGTTCGGGTCAAGGCCTGATTTTCCCGCTGGCCACTGTCCACGCCCTCTCCTTGACCCCGCCCCAGCGCCACGGCGAAGTCTCCGCAGCTCTGAACGTAGCCGACACCCTCGCCGCTGCCGCGCTGGTGGCGTACGGCGGAATCACCTACGCCATGACCCTCTTTCTGGGACCCTGGGCGTTCGCTGCCACGATTGGTTTGATGGTGGTGATGATGTTCGTCCAGTTCTGGGTCGGTACCAGGATTTTCGAGTTTCCATCACGCAAGTGAGGCGCTAAAGTTGGTTGTAAGGTTAGGTTTTTGTTGATTGAAAGGGTTTGCAAATGGAAGCATTTTTGGCTTTTGTCGGGGGTCTTTTTGGGATGTCGATTATCGCCCTCGTCATCTTAGTGTTGCTCATCGCGGGCGGGATGTTCTTTGTGGTGAAGCAACAGACGAACTACGTGATTGAGCGTTTTGGTAAGTTTCACAAGGTCGCTCTGCCCGGTCTGCGGGTAAAGATTCCGTTCGTGGATCAGATTGCGAAAAAAGTTCCACTGCGCATCATGCAGCTGGATTCCGTAGTGGAAACCAAAACGAAAGACAACGTGTTCGTCACGATTCCGGTTTCGGTGCAGTACCAGGTTCAAAACGTGGTTGATTCCTACTATCGCCTGGCCAATCCAGAACGTCAGATTCAGTCCTACGTTTACGACCGGGTGCGTACCTCCCTGGCCAAACTGGACTTGGATGAGGCGTTTTCTTCCAAGGACCAAATTGCCCAAGACGTCGAGACGACCTTGGCTACGGCTATGAACGCCTACGGTTTTGCGATTATTAATACTTTGGTCACTGACATTAACCCCGATCCGACCGTGCGGGCGTCCATGAACTCAATCAACGCCGCCCAGCGGGAGCGCGAGGCAGCAGTGAGCCTGGCTGAGGCCGAAAAAATCAAGATTGTGAAACAGGCTGAGGCCGACGCGGAATACAAGCGCCTGCAAGGTGAAGGTATCGCCGCTCAGCGCAAAGCTATCGTGGACGGTCTGGTCAGCCAGTATGAATCCCTGCGCGATGCCGGGATTGGTTCGGAAGCCCAAGAAATGCTGCTGTTGACCCAGTACTTCGATACGTTACAGGAAGTCGCGAAAGCCTCTAACACCCAGACGCTGATGCTGCCGTCCAACCCCGGCGGGGTCAATAACGCAATGGAGGAGCTGCGCAACTCGCTGTTCACCGCCACTCGTGCCGCTGATCAAAAGCAAACGGCGCAATAGTGACGCTGTAGTTTCTTGATTTTAGTGCTTTCGTATCGTCGGATACCTAAAGGGTGCTATTTACCCTGCTCGCTGAGCATATAGAGAACCATTTTTGCAGGAGTCAAGGCTTTAACTGCGTGTGGTAAGCGGGTAGAAAAGTGCACCATTCCGCCGGGAAGCAGTTTTACAGTTTTGCCGTCGGCGGTGATTTCAATTTCCCCTTCCAAGGTTTGCACAATTACCGGCATAGCAGCGGTGTGCTCTGATAGTTCTTCGCCGCTGTCGAAGGAAAATAGCACAACATTTACTCCTTCTGCACGCATTAGGGTTTTAGAAACAGTAGAGTTCGGGGAATACTCAATTAGCTCTGCAAGATTGTTTATGTATCCTAGACCGGCAGTAACCAATTCTTCATTTGAATCCATGTTGAATCTCCTTCGACATTTATCTCTATTTACTGGGTTTACGAGCTATTATAGCAATTCCGGTTAGATTCTTACGGTAGTGCTTAAACGTGGTGCGCATTTCTAAAATTCTCGACCGTAACTCACGATCGCGTAGAACATTACTGAGTATCCGCAACACCCCCTTAACACCTTCATCAGCTAGGTTACGCCGTGGCGACAGCAGAGCCATTGGTTCAAAACCGACCCATTCAATAACGAAACCAGCATTTTCCAGTACCTTGCGCCATTCATTTTCGGTGAGGGGACGAGCGTTCACGCGAATAACTTGTGCAAGACGCTTACGTAATTCATCAGCTAACTGCATGTCTATATCGTTAGGGGTTAACCCGAGTTCGTGAATCGCGTAGCATCCGCCTGGTTCTAGTATGCGGTATGCTTCTGAAACGATTTTTTCTTTGTTTTTCTCGCTTTGCATGGTGAGCATCGCCTCACCCACCACCACCTGGGCCGATTGCGACTCCAAACCGGTATCCTGGGCGTCTGCCTGTACCACTCTGCCGCCGCTGTCTGCAACGATGTTTCGCACCCGCTGGGCTGCGTCCGGGTCTTGATCTACCCCTGTATAGGACTCGACCGGCGCATCAATAATAATTTTGGCTGTTTTGCCTAATCCGGGCGCAAACTCTACAACTCTCTTTCCTGTTATATCAGCTGCTTGGAGCATCCGGTTGGTAAGTTTGAGTCCTCCGGGACGTAGTACCCGTTTTCCGGCACGTGCTAATACCCAATGTCCGGCTGCGATTTTAGTGGCACGAGTACTTTGTGGAAGATTGCAGTCATCATTCATGTTCCCAGTCTATCAGAATAAGATTAGGTAAGCCTTACCTATCCTAGATAGTCTGGGTGCTTCGACGCACAGGCGGTGGGTTTAGAGCCATCCGAGTTCACGGGCTTTTCGGGCTGCGCCCGCCGGCGTGCCGAGACCTCTGCGGAAGTGGTCATCTGGGAAACCGCCAAGGTTTTTAGCGTCCGTGCTGTCTCTCCCAGTCCAAAAGCCATTGTTTAATCTCAATCCCGGGCCCGTATCCTCCCAGACCACGAGCCGCCACGACTCGGTGGCACGGTACGATGATTACCACTGGGTTGCTATGCATAGCCTGGCCTACAGCACGCGCCGCGCCAGGACTGCCAGCCTCCACCGCCAACTGAGAATAGGTGCGGGTTTGACCGTAGGAAATAGCGGCGCAGGTCTGCCAGATACGACGGCGAAACTCACTGCCGGACAGGTCGAGCGGAATCCTGAAGCTGCGGCGGGTGCCGGCAAAGTATTCCTCAAGCTGGCTTCTTGTCAGATTGCAAAGATTGCGAGCAGCAGTTGGCATCCCGGGAATAGGGCATTCAGTCGCGATGCGTCCGTTAAGTTCAGGCGCCTGATGTGCGGTATTTGTATGGAGACTATCGCCTGGAGCGTGCGTTTTAGTCGGATTTTCACCTAACACACACCGCGTCAACCCCTGCTCGCTGGCCGCCAGATACATCCAACCCAAGGGAGTGGACAGAGGACGGGAGTCCCAGTATTCACGGCGCTGCGGCATGCCCTCAGTCTACATTGTCCGCAGCACCCGTTTTCCGGCACGCGCTAGTACCCAATATCCGGCTGCGATTTTAGTTGCGCGGGCGCTTTGTGGGAGATTGCAGTCATCATTCATGTTCCCAGTCTATCAGAATAAGATTAGGTAAGCCTTACCTATCCTAGGTAGTCTGGGTGCTCCGAGGCACAGGCGGCGTGTCTAGAGCCATCCGAGTTCACGGGCTTTTCGAGCTGCACCCGCCGAGGTGTCCGCGTGGGTTTTGCTAATCGCACTAGAGAGGTAGTTGCGTACCGTACCGGGTGAGAGGTGCACTCGAGCCGCGATTTCTTGGACTTTCAAGCCTTTTTCCGCGATTTTCAGGACTTCCATCTCGCGTTCTGTCAGCGGGTTATCGCCCTCGAAAAGGGATTCCGTGGCCAGTTTTTGGTCAACAGCCGTGCCTCCGGCGGCAATAGTTCGTACTGCGGCGGCGAGTTCTTCGGCGGGAGTTTCCTTGACCATAAAGCCTTTGGCACCGGCGCTCAAGGCGCGTTTCAAGTATCCGGGACGTCCAAAAGTCGTCAATATCAGCGTCTTGGTGTCGGCGGCAGTCTCGGTGATGGCTTTGGTGGCGGCGATTCCGTCAAGGTCGGGCATCTCGATGTCCACCACCGCAACCTGGGGGTGGTGGGTTTGGACGGCATCGAGGAGCTCGCGACCATTGCTGGCCTGGGCGACTACCTCAATGTCGCCTTCGAGTTCCAGCAGTGCCGCAATCGCTCCGCGCACTAGCGCTTGATCATCGGCCAGTACCACGCTAATCACAGCTTTACCTCCACTACGGTGCTGGTCTCAAGGGCGTTTTGCCGTTCGTTAGCGGCGCTTGCGGTGCCCGTGGTGCTTGCGGCGCTTGCGACCCCACGTTTCCCTACTATACTGAGGGTTCCCCCGACCTGTTCCACGCGAGCCTTGAGTCCCTCCAGGCCGTGTCCGGCAGCATCGGGGGGAATCCCCACTCCATTATCGGTGATAGTCAGGCTGCTCCGGTCTAACTTGATAGTGGCTCGGCGAGCCGCCGAGTGACGAATGATGTTGGTGGTGGCCTCCCTAATCACCCAAGCGAAAACTGCTTGGTTCACGGCGGGGATGGAGTCGAGGTCTTTCCAGGCGCTGCCCTCCCGCTGCAAGTCTATACTGGCACTCTCCAATGCTTGAGACGCGGCGGCGATTTCTTCTGACAAACTCTGTACTTTGAGCCCCGCCACAGTTTGTCTAACCTCCTCGATTGATTCCCGCGCCAAGTGGGTAATCTCGCGCAGTTCCGCGTGGGCACGCCCAGGGTCGCGTTCCAGCAGTTTTCCGGCTAGTTCGGACTTGAGGGCAATGACCGTAAGGGTGTGACCCAGGACATCGTGTACGTCCCTGGCTACACGTTCGCGTTCTTCCAAAATCGCTCGTGTCCCAGCTTGGCGCTGGCTTTCAATACTGGAACCGATAAAGAAAGTTATTCCCGCCACGAACATAAACACGGCTGAGGTGGTGATGGCGAGGCCAAAGTATTCTTGACCATTCGGTACAAAACTGGGAATGAGGAAGGAGGTTAAAACCGTCAAGGCTCCGGCAATATAGCCAACCGTTTGTGGCAGGGTGAAAGGCGCGGCAGCAGCGATAAACGGCAGGAAAGCCAAGGAGTTCAGCGGTCCTAACACTGCCACCTGTAGCAATGTAGTCAGCACAAGTACCGCAAAGGCTACGGCGTCGCTCTTGCGTAGGCGGTGCCGACCGTCGAAGTAGCGGAAGTTACGCTCTCCCATGATTGGTTTGCGCCACGAGAGTGAAAAAGCAGCTACGTAAGCCAGAGCGAATGCGGTGGTCAATATCAGGGAAATTATCTTTTGCCCCAGGGGTAAGGTCAGTGCCTGACTAATCGGAAAGTACAGAAACCCCAGCCACACGTGGCTCATGATGATGCTTACGATAACGTAGGACTTTGAGGGCGGCATGCTGAAACCGTGGTCTTTCGCCGTGAAGTCGGAGGTGGATTGCGTGCTCATACGCGCCTCCGTGAACGTTTATAGCCCCATATTGCCAGGAGAGCAAAAATCAAGATCCACACTACAAAGTTCACGATGCCAATTCCTAGGTTTTCGGTGTATAGCTTTCCGTCCATCGTAATCTGATTTCCGTTAGTGGCGGCGTATCTGGCGAGGATTCCGTAACCGTAGCCTGGCATGAATTTCGCGAAATCCAGCAGCCATCCGCCCAGGGGCATAAACAGATTCGCGCCGAAACCAAATAGGGTGGTCAGACCCGAGGCGATAGAGACGGCCGTATCAGAATGCAGCAGCAGCCCGAAAGCCAGACCGTAGAGGGTGAAAGTGAGCGACCCACCCAGAATCACCAAGACAGAGATAACCCAAGCAGAGGGCTCCGCTTTGGCTTGAGTGAGACCACCCAACAGGAAGATGACCGCCACGGGTAAAGCCGCCAGCAGCGCTCCCAAGGCGATTTTGGTACCCAGGTACCTCCCGTTACTCAGGGGAGTCAGTGCGATTTGGCGTCCCCAGCCTTGGATCTTTTCCACGGAGGTGCCAGCGGCAAAACTGGCGGTGGAGATAATGGCTCCGTAGGCGGCGATATTGACCATAATGACCCAGGCCCAATTGGCAGTCGTGTCGGCGACCATTTCCTTGGCATAGGTCGCGGCGACTCCAAAAATCAGGTAAATCACTGCCGGAAGTCCGATGACGAACATGGGTACTTCGGGTGAGCGCAGGATTCGCTTTAAATCCAGAGCAAATATTTTCGTGTTCATGATGAGGTTTCCTTAGTTGCTGGTCAGGGTAAAGAAAGTGTCCTCCATAGAGGGAGGGACGATTTCCAAGTGGCTCACACCGGGTTGAGAAAGAATGAAACGTGCGAAATCATCCGATTTCTGTACCAAAAGGTACATTCTGTCGTCTTTGATTTCCACAGATTCTTGGGGCCAGTGTTCCTGTATCTGAGCGGCAAGCGCGTTGAGGTGCGAGGGGTCAACCTGGAAAGACACGTTGCGCGTTCGCTGGGCAGTAATTTCTGCCGGACTGGCATCCGCGATGATTTTTCCGTGATTCATCACCACGATGCGATCAGCATAGTCCGAGGCCTCCTGCAGGTAGTGGGTGGCAAAGATGATGGTCTTGCCGTTTTGCGCCTGACCGTGCATCACTTCCCAAAAGTCGCGGCGCGCGTTGGCGTCCATTCCCGCGGTCGGTTCGTCGAGTATCAATAAATCCGGGTTTGGTAACAGAGCTAGCGCGAATTTAATCCGCTGCTGTTCCCCGCCGGAGCATTTCCCAATCTTACGTTTGCGAATCGGCTCTAGGTTTGCCGCGCGTATCACCCGCTCCCGGTTTTCCGGGGTATCAACATCCCGGCCGTAAGCTGCGGCAATCCAGCGGACGACTTCGGAGACATACATGTCTTTGAGTAGGCCACCCGTTTGCAGGACGGCAGCAATCTGACCGCGGGAAATCGCGGTTTTCGGGCTTTCGCCCATAACTTGCACTTCCCCGGAGGTCGGTGCGCTCAGCCCCAGAACCATATCCAGAGTGGTGGTTTTCCCCGCGCCGTTCGGCCCCAGCAGAGCCATAACTGTACCAGTCGGTACATTAAGTTCGATGCCGTCCACCGCGTGGACTTCCCCAAAGTGCTTATGCAGATTAGTGAGCTGCAGGGCAGCCGTAGTGGTTGTGTTCATGTATCTAAGTCTTGCGCCCCGGTGTTTGGGCCGGTAGTGTGCGCAATCACAAAAAATGGATGACATCTGTCATATTTTCCGGGCTTCGTGGGAGCCAGATTAGAATGACTCCATGACCAAGATGTGCGAAAACCACGACGATTCGGCGAAAAATGGCGCAGTGTCAGCTGACTCGCGCTGCCTGGTGGTGGTCGGCGGGGTGCAAGGACTGCGTGCGCTGTGCGCTGACAACTGGGATTTCTCGGTCTACGAGTTGGTAATTTGTGGCGATTCGGGGCAAGACGTGGCGCGGGATTTGGGGATTGTCCCCGACGTCTACATCGGCGACTTCGATTCTTCGCCGCGTCCGGCAGGTCAGGCTGAGTTCGCAGACGGGCGCACCCGCTCTCCCGAAGTCTTGGCGGCAGTACCCGTCGCCCCTCCCAGCCAAGCTGTTCCCGGCGATGGTGTGGAAGTGATAATTCTCCCCGCGGCCAAGGAAGTCACAGATTCTGAAGCAGCGGTCGATCTGGCGTATTCTCGCGGCTACCGGCACATAGATGTCATTGGAGGTTTGGGGGGACGCTTGGACCACACCTTGGGAAACCTCGGCATTTTGGCGAAATTCGCCCACACTCCCGCCCGGCTGCGCTGGATAGACGGCTACAACATGGTGTCCCTGGTGGGTCCGGGAACCCATACGGTGCCCCGCAACGACTACCACTATTTCGGCTTGATTCCTTTTGACGGCGATGTTCGCGGCCTCACCCTGACGGGGACACGCTACTTGGTCGAGGACTTTACTCTGGTTCGCGGCTCAACACGCGGGGTTTCCAACGAAATCACCGGACAGTTCGCCACCGTTTCTTTCACCAGCGGCAGACTGCTGATGGTCTCGTCACGAGACTTGCAGATTTCGGGTCAATAGTCTCTCCGGGCGGTTCTTCATGACAAGCGCGGTAGGGCGGGTTTCAGGTTTTCGCGAGCTATTCGAGATTTTGCAACGCAATGTGAGAGATGCGGGAAAGTGGTGGCCGGCGGAAACAAAGTTCGAGATCCTGGTGGGCAGCGTGCTTACCCAAAACACGACCTGGACCAGCGTGGAAAAGTCCCTAGAGAACCTGCGGAAGAAAGGACTGCTTGACCCCTTGCGGCTGGCGGGGGTCGCCCCGGGTGAACTGGAGAAACTCATTCGACCCAGCGGCTTCATGCGCGCGAAAGCGAGATACCTGAAAAACTTGACCGATTGGTACATAAAAACTGATGACCGGGCTGGTGAGATTGACACCCCAACGCTGCGCAACTCCCTTTTGCAAGTCCCGGGAGTGGGTGAGGAAACGGCCGACGACATCCTACTTTATGCCTATGACCGCCCGGTTTTTATTTTCGATGCCTATGCGCGCCGATTGCTGGCGGCAGCTGGTTTGGGCGAGTTTCGGACCTATCGACAAGCGCGTCAGGCCCGCGATGCGGCGTGGCGGGCAGAGACATTTACTGTGGCGGAACTGGCGTTATTTCACGGTTTAGTGGTGCAGGCCGGAAAGGATGCGCGCCGGGAGGGAAGTTGGGAAGGTATCCTGAGGGCATGATTAAAGGCGCGATTTTCGATTGTGACGGGACGCTGCTCGACACTATGCCGCTGTGGCGGGAGGCAGCCGGAAAATACTTGACGACCTTGGGGATAGAGGTCGATAAGGATTTGGGTGCGCAATTTTTTGAGATGACTTTGCCCGAGTCGGCGCGCCTGGTACACCAGCGCTTCGGGTTGGACGTAACGGTTAGTGAGGTCCTGAACGGTATCAAAGACGCGGTCTATACCGGCTACCTCGAGGAGGTGCAGCTCAAGCCCGGAGCCAGGGGTTTCCTGGAGGCGCTGGCTGAGGCGGGGGTGCCGATGACGGTGGTGAGTTCCGGATCCGAGGGTCTGATCCGCCCAGCTTTCCGGCGTCTGGGGATTGAGGAGATGTTTACGCAGTATTTCGCTTCTTCGGAAACGGGGATGCACAAGCGCGAGCCGACTATGTTTTTGCAGGCGGCGGGGGCGATGGGCAGCGTACCGGAGGACGCTTGGGTGTTTGAGGACGCGGTTTATGCGGTCCGGGTGGCTAACGCGGCTGGGTTCCACACGGTGGGAATCGCCGATGATGCCAGCCGGGGCGAGTCGGATGTTTTGGCGAGCGAGGCGGAGGCGTACTGGGAGGAATATCCCGGGGAAATCCCTGATTTTATGCAATCCTAGGACGGCGGCAGATTTTTGAACGATCGTTACAGTTGTGTGGGGATTTCCGGCAAATTCCCGGCGGGCTGATTTGCGGTGTTTCCCTTCCTCTGGCGGCGTTTGGCGAGGAATTTTCGGGTCTTGTGGGCGATGAATATGAGTCCGATGACGATAATTATCAGGAAAAAGATAACCAGTATGGGGACGAAGATAGCTGTCAAGGACATTACCAGGGAAAAGCCTTCTTCCGCGCCGGACGCTACGGGGGCAGCCAGACCGCCGGTGGTGGTGTTAAGGACGGGGCGGCTGACCGTTTTGCCGCTGTGAACGGTCAGCGCTACGACTACGCCCAGGACTATGCCTATCCAGGGATTTTGCGCCATAAGGGCGGAGTGTTCTTCAAAGTCCTCAGCGGCGGTGGAGGCTGCGAATATTAGGCCGCCGGTGGCGGGGCGAATCACGGTGCTGATGGCATCATTGACGCTGTCCAGTGCGGGAACTTTGTCAATGAAAAAATCCGCGAAGCACAGGATGGCTGCGATGGCGATAACCCAAGGGGAGGCAATCCACGAGAGCTCGGCGGGTAGGGTGACGAAGTCGGTGAAACGTGCGACTAGAGCGACGATGAGGAAAGGGATGTAGGCGTTCAATCCCGCGGCTGCTGAGAGTCCCAGTCCTGTAAGCGTGGCAAGCATAAGTCAATTTTAACGTTATGCCTTGAGAGACACTGAGTTTTGCGTTTCTGGAATGGAGGGGGAACAGAGCTCCTGGCTGTTGCTGCTAGAATGTGGCATACTGTTGTAGTTTGAACCGCGGGCGTAGTTCATCGGTAGAACGACAGCTTCCCAAGCTGTAAAGGCGGGTTCGATTCCCGTCGCCCGCTCTGTTGAAGATGCCGAGCTTTTGCTCGGCATCTTCAACATTTGGTGGGTCGCGACGGGAATCGAACAGGTTCGCTCAGCGGCAGCGACGCAGTCGCATGAGCCGCTGAGTAAAACGGTGGAGGCGTTAAAAAACGGCACTGGTGTGCCGTTTTAGCCGGAACGCCTTAAAAATCCTCCGTCGCCCGCTCCATCTAGACGTTCATTTTGATACAAAGCATCGTGGCGAGCGTTTTGTGGCGTTCTGTGGTTGTTTGTGCTTGTTAGAGCAAGTTTCTGATTGAGTACGAGGGCTTGACATGAGGCTACGAGTGCAGTTCTTGTTGGCATTTCAGGTCTGTTTTTGGCGGCTCAGCCAGGTTTCGATTTGCGTGCCCGCTGCCGTCAATAAGTATAGACATCCGTCAAAAGGTTCAAAGTAAACGTCAAAGGGTTCGAGACTGCCGTCAAGTTTCCGACTTCTTAGCGTTCCGGTACGCCTTAAACAACCGGGCAGCCACCTCTTTCACGTGCCGGCAAAGAAACAATCCGATTACTCATACCTTCCATTTTTCGCGCTCAAATTGACATGAGGCATCACACCGCCTACGCGCTCAAAATACATAAGGTACGCCGAAGACTAACTTTGATTTGACGGGGCTGCTATACTATGAGTAGCTCATCAGCCATGTGTTGAAAGAGTATCTGGAGCCGTCCTTAAAGGGGCGGCTCTTGCTGTGACCAGTAAGCGGCATGCTCGTTGCGGAGTTTGCGCTGCCGGTGGGGCTGCTTCACGTAATAAGCTGTAACGAGCACGGCATAGTCGGGTTTCTCGTCAATGACCACAATGTAGCTGAAATCGTTGATGGTAATAAGGTAGCGTTTCGTGCTCCCGCGTGATCGTGAACTGACCCACCAGTGTATCTGTCTCTCTTGAGGCCAGTCTCGATTGAACTGTTCTATAACTAAACCAATCCAGCCAATCCTTCTGCACCGTTCAGGATCAAGCGTGCGGGCGGCTTCCTCTCCCATGCCTCCACTAATCACATGCCAGAAAATGGCGTGTCTACCCTGAATCTCTGGTTGGCGACGAAGCGTGAGACGCTTCCCGTTTGGTCGCCATACCAGGTGACGGCGAATTAGGGTGTTTAAGAATATGCTGTATAGCTGTTCAATGTATTCACTCGAATCACTGTGATTGGGAGCTGGTAGCGGGTCAAGACGCATCACTGATACACCTCTCGCGGCTCCCAGAAGAACAGGTTCATTTTCTTCTCTGCCAAGAGAGTGCTCTTTTGTAGGCTTAATCCAGAGCGGCGTTTGATTCTCTCAATCAACGTCATTTTGGCGGCACTCGAAGTCAATCCACGATTCGCATAATTCACAGCCCCAAGAAGCAAATCAGCCATCTGGATCTGCGCCACATCGCGTGAGTCTACAATTTGCACTCGTCGAATAATGTGACGGTTAAAATCATAGCTCGAGTTCGCAATGACGCTGTGCAGCTGTTCTACCTTTCTGCCTCCACGAGTGTCCTTTTTGTCAAGATAAATGAAAGCCTGACCATCGGAGGGCAAGACATTACGGATAAGGTAAAACATCATCTTGTAGTACCAGTCGTCATGACTTTGCTGAAACGCCTCATGATTCAAACCGGACTTTTGTGCAACAACGCCGCGAAACGCTAAGTCGTCATCATCGAAAAAATAGTCAACAACATCGAGATAAAAATCTCGTTGACTCGGCGATACTTTCGTCCATTTGATCTCAAAATCAGATGCGATTCCGTGTTTGCTTTTAATTTCTGCGATTCTTCGTGAGACTCTCCGAGCTTGGGAGACTGGGCAAGTAACAGCACCCAAGACCATGTACGGCTTACCATCATGAGGCAAGTGCGTACTCTCATCACAATAAATATTCAGGTTCACAGGCGCACCTCCTTCAACGCCACCACCCCAGACGACCTATCACTAATCACCCACCGATTTTATCAAACCAATATTTCACTTCACTAGTACGCTTCAATTTGTCCTTTAAGCCTCATGATGCCACAGTCTCTCGCTACTCCTCGGGTCAAGCAGTTCAAAACCCATAGCGAGCAGATAGCTTTGCTGCGTGAGCGCGGAATGCTCATTGAATCTGATTCTAAAGCGTTCAGGTTACTTGAACAGGTGAATTACTATCGGCTTTCAGGATACTGGTATTCATGGCGCAAACTACTTGAAACGGGAGAACGCGCCGATAGTTTCATTGCTGGCACGACATTGGCTGATGTGGTTGCTGTTTACATGTTTGACTGCAAGCTTCGTGAGGCTGTCTTTACCTGTCTCGCTCCGATAGAGCTTTCAGTGCGTTCTATGCTTGGGCATGAACTCGGTCGCATCGACCCCTTCGCGCATCTACACCCAGATAGTCTCGGTCCCGTGGCACGAGCATCTGACGGTGAGGGGTCGTCTTCTGGACACCAAAAGTGTCTGGAGCGTTATGAAAAAGAGCTACGCGCATCGTGTGAAGATTTCGTGGCCCACCACAAGAAGAAGTATGGTGGCAAACTTCCAATCTGGGCTGCTGTGGAAGTAATGGATTGGGGTTCGCTGACTTTCCTGTACCAATTAGCTCCCATCGGTGTGCGAGACACGATGGCTGCTCGTGTAGATTTGAATGCTGCACAGTTCGGTTCATGGCTGAAAGCACTAAATATTTTACGCAACTATTCAGCTCATCACGCGCGTATGTTTAACAGGGTTTATGCCATCAAACCACGGCTACCTAGAAAAGGTCGGCACCCCGAACTAGACATGATTGCAGACGTGGTAAACCGAATTTTTGGTCAACTAACCTTAATCCAATATCTTCTCTTTAACCTTGACCTAGGAAACATCGCCCTTCTTCCTGAGCTTCTCGAACAGTACCCGCAGGTCAAGCCGCTACCAAGAAGTCACCTTGGCATGCCAAATAATTGGCAGGAAAATCCTCTTTGGGCAACCAGAACTGTCTAGTCTTTCCGATAGAACCTCCGTCGCCCGCTCCATGAAACCAACAAAGCCCACCAACACCGACCCTTTGCTGCAATACCAGGCAAAAACCCGAAATAAAGACACATAAAATGTTACTTAAGCCTAACGTTTAGCCTTATCAGAGCATTACTGGATGTGAATCGTCGAGCCTTGCCAATGGTCGATGAGCCAGCGGTCGTGACTGGTGATAATCAGCGTACCTTTCCACTCGTTCAGCGCATCTTCCAAGGCCTGCATACTGTCGAGGTCGAGGAAGTTGGTCGGCTCATCGATGAGGAGGATGGCAGGGGCTGAGGCCAAGGCTAGGGCGATTTGTGTGCGGCGTTGGTTGCCCGCAGACAGTTCGGGGATTGGGGTTGCCCACATTGCGGGGTGCAAGATTCCTTTCCCGGCTTCGCCGATTCCGCCTCTCCAGACTTCAGTGGTGAATCCAAAATCACGGACTCTCGGTAAATGTTGGGGCACTAGGCTAACCGCTTTATCGCGCGTGATGGTTCCGCTTGCCGAGGCGTCAGCAGGGGGTTGTCCAGAACTTATCCAGTTCAAGAGCGTGGATTTCCCCGACCCGTTAGCGCCGGTGACCAGCAGGTGCTCGCCATAAACGACATCAAAACTGAGTGGCGCGAGACGCCGTTCCACGCTTGCCTGCCTTGCAGATACCGCCACCCCGGCGCGCTTGGCAGGCTGGGCAAACGCGAAGGACAATTCATAGTTACGGGGTTTGCGCACTTCTCGCGCTGCTAAGGTGTCCAAGCGCTGGTCGTCGTTTCGTATCCGACGTGTGGCGGTCGCGGCGGCACGGTCGGCAAAAAACTTCTTCGCTTTGCCTTGAGCGCTGGCGAGCCGCACACCTCCGCGAGAGATTTTTCCCGCCGCCTGCCGATGTCTTTGCACCTTACGCGCTTCATCTTGCTGGGCAGCGTGCAGTTCCACGTACTTGGTGCGGGCACGGGCTTTTTCAACCAGATAGTCGGAGTAAGCCCCCGCGCAACGGTAAAGACCTGCGGTTTCGCCCACCCCTTCGGCCTTCGCCAAAGCATTGAACGCCCCCAAGTCCATATCGTAAATAACCGTGGCGGTGTCCTCGATGAAGGCCCGATCATGGCTGGCCATCAGGACCGGACCACCCCAGCTATTGACCGTTTGCGTCAGAAAACTGAGCGCCTGAGCATCGAGATGGTTGGTAGGTTCGTCCAAAATCAATACTGCCGGTTTTAAGATGAGGGTCGCCGCTAATTGCAACCTGCCGTGTTGACCGGGCGACAACCGAGACAGCTCCCGGTTCCGCCCCGACCTTGTGAAAGACATCATGTCGAGCCCGGCCAGCACTTCGGCCACCCGAGCATCGAGCGACCAAATCTCAAAACCCGTCATCTGAGCCAGCAGCTGATCATATTCTTGTTCCCACTCGCCAAGTGCGCCGCCCTCGCCGATTCGCGAAGTTACCTCCGCAAACTGGTCGGCTACGGCTCGAAGTGGACGCAGCGCGACGTCAAGGTAGTCGCTGACGCTACCATCAAACTGTTCGACGTTGGGAACCCGGAAGCGCTCCCTTTCGGTTCCCTCGACTTTGCCCCGCTGTGCCAGCAGATCGCCCGAAGCGATACGCAGCAGCGTAGTCTTGCCGCACCCGTTGGGTCCGACCAGGCAGGCGCGCTCACCATCGCTGACGTGCAAAGTGACATCATTGAGCACCGGGACAGTTGCATAGGAAAAAGAAATATTAACGAGGTTGATGACAGGCATAGTAATCTCCAGGACGCAAGAATTTAACGGGAAGCGTCTCAGCGGGGCTGAGCAGAGATTACTTGGTCATCGGAAGATATCTCCTCGATAGAAAGGGTGGGCGAAGGGCTAACCCTAATTTTAGCTCACTGCTTTCGCGCTAGCTACTGTTTTTTCTAGGCGCTGGCGTCCCTGTCACAAGGGCGGTTCTGTCGCGTTTGTCATCGCGGTCGCGGCGGAGAAGGGTGGTCCACCGAGTTGGCCGGATATGCTCGAGGTGCTTTTGTGTTGAAATATGGGCGGTGGTAGTCCCGAAATCGTCTGTTTAGATGCATAAAATGTTTTATTGTAGCTGTGTGATTCTCTGAGGAACACGCAGGGCTTGCTGGCTTTTTGGGCTCTCAAATCCCCGTGAGGGTGAATCGTCAAAGACGCGAAAAGATAGAAATAGGAAAGACACGGCAATGACTTCTGAGCAATACCCCGGTTTATCTCCCAACGGCGGCCCCAACGGGGTACCGCCGCAGACGCCCAACGGAGCCCCACCACAGGCTTCTGGACCAGTGCCCTCCGCTTACTCAAACCAGCCGGCGGCACCCCAGAATCAACCGGCGGCGCCAAATGGGTCGGCCTATCAGGCACCTCCGGGATACGCGGTTGCGAATGGGCAGCCGGCGGCTGCCCCGGTGACTAAGTCGCGCCAAGGGCTGGTAATTGGTATTGTTGCCACTTCGCTGGTTCTCGTCTTGGCAATTACGCTCTTTATCCTGTTATTCTCCGGGGCTCGTTTTCTTCCCGGCGGCTCTAAGGCATCTGGTGAGGCGGATAAGAGCGTTGTCACGGGGCTGACCCAATCAGAGAAAGAACTGGAACTCATAGACATGGGCAATGATCCCGGCAAGGATTACGCCTTTGCTGGGGACACACTATTGTCTACGGACGGAGATGAGGTTTGGGCTTTCAGTCTCAAGTCACAGCAAGAGATATGGCGCAGTAGTGACGTGATAGAGGAACTGAATTGCGACCCGGCGTATGGTCCTTGGTTCGTTGACCGGGCTGAATCGAACCCCAACTTGGCACTGTTGAACTGCCCTTCCGAGACAACAACCCGTTATGCCGTCATTTCTGCCAAAGACGGCAAAATTGTTACCAGTAAAGAACTTAATGTTGACGACATGAGCGCGTTCATGGAGATACTCAAGGATGGCAGTCTCGTAACCTGCGAGAACAACGAGCTTACCCGTTACGACAGAGCTATTGGCATCGAGAACAAACTGTGGAGCCAGCCGGTGGAGGAATGTGGGTACGGTGTTCGGGAATATGATTCCGGGTGGCTCAGAATGACATGGGAGGGCGAAGACTGGGGTCAGCTGTTTAACTTGCAGGATGGCTCGCAGCCTATCGTGGCGCAGACTTTCATCGATTCGATTAAGGACTTGGAGGAAGATTCCTATTCGTTCACGCCGTTAGCAAAAGGCAACTTTGCTGTTGAGTACTACACAAAAACCGGTGAGGACACCTCTGTGGGTCATGCGGTTATAGTGGACGCACAGGGCCAGCCGCTTTCCCAGACTTATGACAACGCATTTTTCTCGATTGCAGACGATGAACGGGTGGTATTGGCGATTTCCTACGAGTTTACAGACGACTACAAATTGAAGAAGTCCACGCGCCTCGACCCCGCCACCGGTCAGGAACTGTGGACCAATGCGGATGCCGGAATCGGCTGTGCCTTTGGGGCGGATAAACAGTTCATTTGGGGGCGGAACTCCCTCTGCGGCAGTGGCGGAGCCCCAGCGGAACATAGTGGACTGGTGCTTGATACCAATACCGGCAAAACTTTGCCGATGGGGGGGCTGAGAGACGCCCAAGACATCTACCGCACCGACAGCGGTTTTATCGTCGAGACTTACGATGACGAAGAGGAAAATGGGGGAATAAAGCTGAAATCCTTTGCCTGGAAGGACGGAGAATTCGTCAAACTGTGGAGCCGGAAGTTCAAAGATATCCCTTATTTAGTCGAACACCAGCACCGGCTTTATGCCATTTCTCCGGGAGATGACAACGGGATCGTGGGCTACCTCGGATACAAATAGGAACACTAAGCGCGCGCCAGCCGGTGCGCCCTGAAAGCCAGTCCCCTGAAGGCGCTAGTTTTCGCTAGGTGCCTCGGGGTCGGAGGAAGCCGCGGCGTCTTCTGGGATTTTCGGGTGGCGTTTATTTAGGTAGTGGGCACCACAGGAAGCGATGACGAGCAGGCTGAAAACATTCCATGTAAACGCGGCAAAGCCGGAAAGCGGCTCGTTTTCCTGAGATGTCAAAAATGCGATTCCGAGAAGCACAGCAAGCAACACGTCAACTACGTAAACCCATGGTCGGTTTACGTTCGCGGTTTGTTTCCCTGCCAGAACGCTCGCCGCAATCAGTACTACGAAAGACACGACCGCCCACCACCGAGGGATAACCGGCTCTCCCAAAACCTTAATGAGAACAGCCGACGTAGCAATACCGAGAACGACAATGATTGCTATCGTCGCGAACCGCGACACTTTACTATGCTGATTGGCTAATTCTTTCACAGGTGACATTTTCCCATTTCGATTTCTATAGCTCAAGGGGGCGTGGTTCGGGAATCTGCGGGGACTGTCGCAGAAGTGTGGTCGCGGTGGGTTAGCTTTACTTGCGCTAAATTTACCTTTACTTATTGGGGAAAATGGCGATAATAAGTAAAGGTAGAGAGGGTGCGTGCTGATGATTGTTTACGACGGCCTGATGCGCAGGCTCAACGCAAAGGGCCTCACCAAGACTGGACTGGCCCACGAGCTGGGCATTTCTTCCCGGACGATAGCGAAAATTGGACGCGGTGAACCGATTGCCCGACACGTCTTGGCCAGAATCGCGGCGTTCTTGGAGTGCAACCCGGAGGATTTGTGCCAAAGTCGCACGGACAATTTGCTGCTGCAAACCTTGCGCGATGAGAAAAACATCCGTCTGCTCGGGGGGCTGTACCATGAGCTGCAAGTCCGCCTGACCTATAACTCAAATCATATTGAGGGTAGCCAACTCAGTGAGGACCAGACCCGACTCATTTTTGAGACAAACACGCTTGGTGCCGATTCAGGACTCCAGGTGGACGACATCATCGAGACGGTAAACCATTTTCGCGGCATCGACTTTGTCATTGACCGGGCAGAACAACCCTTGAACGAAGAAATCATTAAGGAGTTGCATCGCATACTAAAACAGGGCACCACAGAATCCTCTTTGGAATGGTTCGCTGTCGGGGACTACAAAAGACGCCCCAATGTGGTGGGCGGGCGCGAGACTGCCAAACCGCAAGACGTTGCCAGCCAAATGAAACAGTTGCTGTCACGTTACGAGTCCCTGAACAGGGTCGAATTCGATGACATAGTAGAGTTTCACTACCAGTTTGAGCTCATACACCCTTTCCAGGATGGTAACGGACGAGTAGGCCGTCTCATTGCCCTGAAAGAATGCCTGCGTCACGGACTCATCCCGTTCATTATCGAGGACTCAAAGAAACTGTTTTACTATCGTGGCCTTTCGCAGTGGGAAAACGAAAAAGGCTACCTACGGGAGACTTGCCTCGATGGGCAAGACACTTTTATCAAACTTATGTCCCAGTTCGGTATGCAACCCTAAACCAACCCTATTCGGCATCTGCTATGACTTTGATTTTGTAGACCTGGCCGAGCTGAGCCAGGGAGGACATTTCGGGTTCGGTGCCGCTGATGGTGCCATCAAACCAGACCGTGACGGTTTTCCCCGTGAGGCCCGTGCCGTCTACGGTTTTCCCGTCTTTCGTGTAATCCAAGTTATCGACCGGCAAAGCAATCGGTTTGAGACTGTTCACGTCCAACTCGGGCGGGTTTTGTCCCTTCGTAAAGATCCAGGCATATTCAGGCGGCACTTGAGTTACCTGCACCATGAGCCTATCTGTATAGCTTTCCTTTACTTCAGCGCGGAAGTTGGCGACACCTTTGGGCATAAGTGTCGAATTCATGGCGATGTCTTGGAAAAGAATCCAGCGTTCGCCCCTCTTTACGCTCAGGTAGCCGGGTTCCCAAGTTTGATATTCAAATCCCGTCCCGAAGTTTGATTCATCGTTTTTGCTGGGGGTTTTCGTCACGTCGACACTGGTACGTATCGTGCCGTCAGCAGTTCCGCACGTCACCCCGCTGTTGACGTAGCCGGTGTCTTGATAAACGTCGCCCCGAACCTTGACCATCGGTGGCAAAGCGCCGGGGGTGTCTGCAGTGTTGGTAGGCGTATCTGTGGCTTTCGTGACGCCCGTGGCTGTTGTGACATCCCTACTGCCGGTGCACGCCCCCAGCAGACCCACGCTTAACAGCAAGATTACCGCGAAAATAAAGTGTTTCATGGGTGCCCCTTCCCGCCCCAAATTTTACCAAAAACTCAACCCGTACAATGCTCCAGCGCGAGTGTTCGGGGCGGCGTTGGCGTATAATCGCTGGAACGCGATTTCGGGCATTTGGAGGATTCAATGGAAAAAGCGCAGCTAGCAGCCATGGTTGATCACACTTTGTTAAAGCCGGAGGCAACCCGCGCCCAAGTCGAAGCACTGGTGGCGCAGGCTGTTGAGTTAGGGACTTATTCCGTGTGCGTTTCCCCCAGCCAGGTGCCACTCAAGGTCCCGGAATCCCTCAAACTGTGCGTAGTTTGCGGTTTCCCCTCCGGTGCTCATGCGACAGCTACCAAGGCAGTCGAGGCTCGTGAAGCCGTGGCAGCAGGTGTAGATGAAGTTGACATGGTTGTCAACCTGTCGTGGGTGAAGGACGGGCTGTGGGACCGGGTTAGCTCCGACATAGCGGCGGTAAAGAAAGAAGTTCCCGCCCCGAAACTTTTGAAAGTCATTATCGAGTCTGCGGCACTGACTGACGAGGAAATCGTGAAATGCTGCCAGGCTGCTCAGGCTGCCGGAGCTGACTTTGTGAAAACCTCCACCGGATTCCACCCCGGCGGCGGGGCATCCACCCACGCGGTAGCATTGATGCGCCAAACCGTGTCAGACACGATGGGAGTGAAAGCCTCGGGAGGAATCCACACCGGAGCAGAAGCCCTCGCGATGGTAGAGGCCGGGGCCTCACGCTTGGGACTGTCGGGAACCCGCAAAGTCCTAGAGACGCTCTAAAGCGACCATAAAACCTTTTGAAACCGCCCTTGTCGGACCCGCGAAAACGTGGCTCAGGGCGCATCAAACCCTAAAACTTCGCTCAAATCCGTTTTGATGGCCGCCAAACGTTGGCGGGCCTGGGCTTTTGCCGTCACAAGGGTCTGGGTGGTGACTTCGGGTATCACCACTTGTAGGTAGCACTTTAACTTTGGTTCGGTCCCGGAGGGGCGTACCACCACGCGCGACCCGGAAGCCGTGCCAAAGAACAGCGCGTCCGTAGGCGGCAACTCCTGCAGATGATCCCACCCTGACGGCACGGAGGTGTGCAGCTCATCAGGCATCGAATTGGTGGACAAGTCATGGCTAAACACGATGGGTTCCCCACCGAAATCCGTCAAACCGCGAGCCCGCAGACGGCGCATTCCCTCACTAATCAAGTTCACATCCGCCACCCGGAATGTCAGCGGTGTGGTGACATAATGTCCGTGAGCGAGATAAAGCTCATTGAGCTTATCGTCAATAGTTTGGCCCTGCGCCTTCAACATGGCGGCGATTTCGCACAGTTTCACCGTGGCGCTGATCCCGTCCTTGTCGCGCACGCTGTCAGGATCGCAGCAATTGCCGATGGCTTCCTCATATCCGAAAATCAGCCCCGGGGTGCGGGCAATCCACTTAAAACCTGTCAGGGACACCATCGGAGTGACTCCGGCGGCCGCGGCCACCCGGTCCAACAGTTCCCCCGAAACGAGAGAGCGAGCCACCGTGGCTGACGACCCCCGGCGGCCTTGACATTGGTAATACCCCAGCAAAACCCCCGTTTCGTCCCCGCTCAACTGGCGCCAACCCCCTGGTGAGTCCGGGTCAGGAATCGCCGCCGCGCAACGATCCGCGTCCGGATCATTGGCGACAATCAAATCCGCGTGTTTTTCGCGAGCCAACGCCATAGCCATCTCGAGGGCCCCGGCCTCTTCCGGGTTGGGGAACGAAATAGTCGGGAAATCCGGGTCGGGTTCACGCTGCGAGGCGACGGGAAACACCTCGCTAAATCCGGCTTGAGCTAACACGGCTTCGCAAACGTCAGCCCCGACCCCGTGCATCGAAGTCAGCACCAGCCGTAAATCTCGCGGGGAATCGGCGCTAACCAGGCTCGCCGTGCGCTGAATGTAGCTGGTAAACAAATCCTCGTCAATGAAACCCCACCCCGACTCGGCGCAGGGCACGTCCCGCGCCGGTGGAGCAGCCTGAATCTGGGCAAAAATCCGCGAATCCCAAGGGGGCACGAGTTGTGCCCGACAACCCGAATCGGTGACGACCCGCCCGCCCAGGTACACCTTGTAACCGTTGTCTTTCGCGGGATTGTGCGAGGCCGTCACCATCACCCCGGCGTCAGCGTGATACTGCCCCATTGCGTAGGCCAGCAGGGGGGTGGGGCAAATATGGGGCATCAGCAGGGCTTTTCCGCCGGCTGCCGTAATCACTCCCGCCGTCGTGCGGGCGAAGTCGGCGGAACGGTGCCGAGCGTCGAAACCAATCACCACCAGGAAGTAATCCCCGACGGCTGCTCGCAGGGCCGCGGCCAGCCCCCAAGTGGCGCGGCGAATCACCGCCGTGTTCATCCGGGCTGGTCCGGGACCCATTTCCCCGCGCAGACCGGCAGTGCCGAACGCGATTTCTGACTCGAAAGCCGCGGCAAGTTCAGCTTTTGCCGCGGGAGTATCCGTGTCGAGCAGGCGTTGCAGGGCTTCCCGGTCGCGGGGATCGGGGTCATTTTCCAGCCAGTCTTGATACATCTGCCGGTCCCCCTCCGAGCGAGCTTTTTCCATGTTATGTTCTGAAATCCAAGAATATCCCCGAAATGCAGAAATTAACTCGTGGTACGTGTTCGCTAAATCCGGTCGAGGAACAGAATCCCTCCCCCGAAACGCCTCCGAAAACACCGGAATCTGGGTAAATTACTAGCCGATGAATCTGGCTGGTCTGGGCAGCTGGCGCTGTTCATACTCGGTCATTGGGGGCGTGTTCAGGATAACTTGGCTGGATTCTTTGGGTCGGAATTTTGAGCCAAAGCCCCGGAAAGGGAAAATCATGGTGGAACCCTTTGACACCGTCGATGTGATTCGGACCAAACGCGATGGTCAGGAGCTGTCTACCGCCCAGATTCAGTGGGTCATCGATGCCTACACCCGCGACTGGGTCACCAGCGAACAGATGGCGGCCCTGGCGATGGCGGTGTTCCTCAAGGGCATGAACCAGCGCGAAATTTTCGACTGGACCCAAGCGATGATTGACTCCGGGCAACGCCTGGATTTTGGCTCTCTGCCGCGTCCCACCGCGGATAAACATTCCACCGGCGGGGTAGGGGACAAGATTACCTTGCCGCTAGCGCCGCTGGTGGCAAGTTTCGGGGTGGCCGTACCGCAGCTTTCCGGGCGCGGCTTGGGACACACGGGCGGCACTCTGGACAAGCTGGAGGCAATCCCTGGCTGGCAGGCCGAGCTGAGCAATGAGCGGATTACCGAGATTCTGGCAACCGGCTGCGGGGCGGTCGTGTGTGCGGCCGGGGCGGGGCTGGCTCCGGCCGACCGGAAACTTTATGCGTTGCGGGACGTGACCAGCACAGTTGATTGTGTCCCGCTGATTGCTTCCTCGATTATGTCAAAGAAGATTGCGGAAGGCTCCGCCGCCCTGGTGTTGGATGTCAAGGTCGGTTCCGGGGCTTTCATGAAAGAGCTGTCTCAAGCCCGCGAGCTGGCGCAAACCATGGTGGCTTTGGGGAAAGATGCCGGTACCCACACGGTGGCTCTGCTCACCGATATGTCCACTCCACTAGGCCGGGAAGTCGGTAACGCGGGGGAAGTCGCCGAAGCGGTGGAAGTCCTGGCAGGCGGGGGTCCCGCCGACGTGGTGGAGCTCACGGTCGCTTTGGCGCGGGAAATGTTGACGGCCGCGGGGCGGCCTGATGCCGATCCGGGCTCGGCTTTGGCTTCGGGTGCCGCGATGGACACTTGGCGGGAAATGATTCGTTCCCAGGGCGGGGACCCTGATGCGCCCCTGGCTTCGGCTCGGGAACATTGCGAAGTAAAGGCGGAGCGCAGCGGGGTGCTGAGCCGCCTGGACGCGCTGGCGGTCGGGGTTGCTTCGTGGCGTACTGGTGCCGGGCGAGCCCGTCCGGGCGAGGCGGTGTCCTTGGGAGCGGGAATAACCCTGCATGCCAAACCGGGCGACCGGGTACAGGCAGGTCAAACCCTGTTTACTTTGCACGCAGATGAGCCGCAGCGTTTTGAGCGGGCTCTGGCAGCGCTACAGGGCTGCTGGGAGATTTCCGACACCTTTGCCGGGGTGGGGCCTTTGATTATTGACCGGATTGCCTAGGGCGTTCCGTTAGTTTTAGAAAGTTCCGCCAGTTCAGAAGGCCGTCAGCGCGGCGGGTCTTTAGCACAAGGCGGCCGCGGTGGCTAGGGTCAGGGCGTTAGCGAACTTCGTTTCGCGTTGCTCCGGAGTCATGTCCTGAGAATGGTCTAGCAGACTATCCGAGACGGTCAGCACCGTTAGGGCCTCACGACCGAACTCGGCAGCAACTCCATAGAGAGCGGCGGTTTCCATCTCGAGGGCGAGGGTGCCGTAGGCACGCAAGCGTTCCAGCAAACCCGGAACCTTGAAATAGAAATGGTCTTCAGAGAACACGGTCCCGACATGAACCCGGTCGCGGTCAGCCTCGGGCAGTTCTTCAACCGCCTTCATGGCGGCCGATAGCAAGGACCACGAGGCACACGGAGCAAAGGCAATCTCGGGGAAACGCGCCACGTTGATGTGAGAGTCAGTGTGGGCGCTCATGGCCACCACCGTGTCCCCGACCCCAGCCAAGGGAGAGATAGAACCGCAGGTACCCACCCGAATAATGCGCTTCACATCAAAAAACTTGAACAGTTCTGTGGCATAGATAGTCAGAGAGGGCTGACCCATTCCCGACCCCATCACCGACAGCGGTTTGCCCTGATAAGTGCCGGTGAAGCCCAGCATGGAACGCACGTCGGTGACCAATTTGGCGTCACTCATCAGGGTGTGGGCGATTTTTTCGGCTCGTTTCGGGTCTCCTGGCATCAATACGGCGGGAGCGAAATCCCCGGGCTCGGCAGCGATATGAGGGGTAGACATGGAACCTCCTGGCTTGGAATCAAAACGCTGTCAAAATTTTATTAGCTTCGGGCTTCCCTCAGGGCGGTTTGAAACCGTTAGGGGGTACCTGCGGGGTTTCTAGCGTTTGAGTGAGCTCACTTTCGACTCGGATACTGCGATAGGGTGGAATCGTGAGTGACGCCGAAATACCCAAAAGTGAGACGAAAGATGAACCCGTAGTCTATGGTCATTGGCTACCTGAAGTTCCTCGCTGGAACTGGTGGGATCAATTTTGGACGCGATTTTGGGCGATTCCCCTGGCTCTCAGTGTCGCGGCAATAGTGGCTGGCTTGGTCATTCCCCAAATCGATAGGGTGGTGGGTCAGTCCCTACCGTTCCTGTTCGAAGGTGGTCCCGATGGGGCTCGTAGCGTGCTCACCACTATCAGTAGCGCCATGATTTCGGTCACTGGCCTGGTGTTTTCCGTCACTATGGTGATTTTGCAACTGGCGTCCAATCAGTTCACCCCGCGTATTCTGGAATCGTTCCTGGAAGAACGCATTACACAGACCACCCTCGGGGTTTTTGCCGGAACGTTCCTTTATGCGCTGACGGTGTTGCGCTGTGTGCGCAGTGAAACTGATACGGATGCCGGGTTCGTTCCCCAGATTGCCACCAGCTTGGCTTTCCTGTTGGTTATTGTCAGCGTGGGATTTTTCCTCGCTTTCATTCACCACATCACCACCTCTATCCGGGTCACAAACGTAATCCGAGATCTGTCGCGACGCACTATTGACACCATGGACTGCATGATTCCGGGAGGCTCAACGATCCAGCCTCGCCAGGGCGCTCGGGAATGGAACCCCCCGCGCGACGGTGCGGTCACCCCGATTGTGTTGGACCAGGCTGATGACCGTCTCAGCGACATCGACTACCCCTACCTGGTGAAACTGGCGGAAACGCTTGACACCACCATTGAACTAACCACGCAAGTTGGTTCCTATCTCGGAGCGGGCACCCAGGTCGGCGTGGTTTACGCCAAAGTTGATGAGGCTGCCCTGACGAAAATCCAAAAAGGCCTGATTCTCTCCCCGCAACGTTCCCTGCGCCAAGACATCGGCTTTGGTATCCGCCAGCTTGTCGACATTGCCAGCCGGGCCCTCTCTCCGGGCATCAACGACCCCCTGACCGCGGTGGAAGCCATCAACGCCCTGCACACCATCTTGATAAGGGCGGTAACCCGACAGACTCCGGTACCTTACGTGACTGACAAAGCGGGTACGATCCGTCTGGTTTACCGCCCACAAACCGCCGATGAGCTGGTAGAACTGGCGGTCACTGAGATTGCGGTGTGGGGAGCGGGAGCGGTCATCGTTCCCGAGCAGCTGCGCCGCATGCTGGAAATCCTGCACAGCGTGGCTCGTGAGGAATATCGGGACACCCTCAACCGGATGACGGAACTGGTCAATGAACTTGACGAAACCCCAGGTCATGCCCGTGCCACCAATCCGGCAGAGAAATAGATACTTTTCGACCAAAAGCTGTGGGTCGGGTAGGGTGGAACCATGACTGTGAAAATTGTTCCTAAACTGTTCCTCCTCACCGGCGCTGCGGCGCTGACCCTGAGCTTGAGCGCCTGCTCGACCCAGGCCAAAGACCAGGCCGCCAGCCAGAGCCCGGCCGCGTCCAACTCCGCCACCCCCACTCCTGAAGAACCCAAGTCCACCCCTGCTGCCGTCGTCGAGGGCGACCGCCCCCAGGTGGTCGGTTCCGGAGCCGAGACCGCGGTAGGGTTCCCCAAGGATATGCCCGCCCCGGACCAAAACACGGCGTGGGTCGTCCAAGAGGGGACGGGCGCGGTGGTCAGTGAGACCGACACCGTCACCGCTAACTACGTGGGTCAAGTGTGGGGCCAAGGGGCCATCTTCGATTCTTCTTTTGCTCGTGGGGAAGCTGCATCTTTCAGCTTGCAGCATGTGATTGCCGGCTGGACTCAGGGGTTAGCCGGGCAAAAGGTCGGGGCGAAAGTTATCCTCGGGATTCCTTCTGAGATGGCTTATGGTCAGGAAGGCCGTCCGCCGGCAATTCCGCCAAACTCGCCCTTGGCTTTTTATGTGGAAATCGTTGACGCCCAACCCGCTTCTTAGAGGCGATAGCATGGTGCCATGCTGATTTCTGACCGTGATATTCGTGCTCTGGTAGCCCAAGGCAAAGTCGTGCTGGATCCCTGGGATCCTGATGCGGTGCAGCCCGCCTCGGTGGACATTCGTCTGGACCGATACTTTCGCCTGTTCGATAACCACAAATATGGCTTGATTGATCCGTCGAAAGAGCAAACTGAGCTGACTCGCCTGGTGGATACCGGTGACAAACCGCTCATCTTGCACCCGGGCGAGTTCGTGTTGGGCTCCACTTTTGAACACGTGACCCTGCCCGATGACGTCGCGGCGCGCTTGGAAGGGAAATCCTCGCTGGGACGCTTGGGCCTGCTGACTCACTCGACCGCGGGATTCATCGACCCGGGCTTTACCGGGCATATCACCCTAGAACTGTCCAACACGGCGACCATGCCGATCGCCCTGTACCCGGGCATGAAAATCGGTCAGCTGTGTTTCTTCCAGATGTCCTCCCCGTCCGAGGCTCCCTACGGCTCTGGCGCGAAAGGCTCCCGCTACCAGGGTCAGCGCGGCCCTACCGCCTCGCGTTCTTACCTGAACTTCAGTCGGGTGGAGGTCCCGGAAGGGCGCGGGATTGTGGCTGTACCACACCCCGACACGGGGCTGTGAACCGCTTTCTCCCGTCGCGGGCGCGGTGGACAAACGCCGCGAACGCGCTTGCAACCCGCGATTTAGACGTGCCACCCCGGCAGCGCAGCCTCGGTAACGTCCCCCAGATCAGACTTAGGAAGGAAGAAAATCATGTTGTCACCGGCCAATCGCCACGATTCTCTGGATTTGCACGCCGCCGAGCCTTTTCACCTGCTGGCGGTCGCCGACGACGTGCAGCCCGAAGAAATCGACATTCTGGCCGGACAAATCTGGACCGGGTGTTCCCGCCTGGGGCCGGGGCTTTTAGAGCTTGAGAAAGAGGCGTATCTGACCGGTCCGTGGGATTTGACGCCGGAGGCGATTGTAGGATTGGGGCTGCCCAGCCGCCTGAAGTTCGCGTATTTGGCGGGGGTTCCTGCTTTGCGCGGGAAACCGGTGCCGCAGTGGCTGCAGGACCGCGACCCCTTGTGGGACGCGTTTCGAGAAGGTGGCCCAGAAGGGTTGGAACTCGAAGTTTTGCAAGGGCTGCGGCGCATGGCGCGGCGTTTGGCTGGCGCCTTGCGGTTCTCGACCGGGCCCATCATCGTGCCGGATCCGGATTCCGCGGTGAGCTTGCGGGTCTTGTCTGAAATTTGGTTGGAGCCCGCGGCCTGCCTCCAGGTGGTGCAGCGAGCCTTGCCTATCGCGACCCTGCTGATGGGAAACGAAACCGAACAGACACAGCGCAGCTCGGGACCTAAAACACCTCAACTGACCACCCCCGAGGAGCGCGCCAACTATGACCCCGACGGCTTGCGCTCCCGCATCCAATCTGGAGTCAGCCCGGACGAACGGGCTTGGCTACACGCGGAAGCGGAAGCCTACGACGAGGCTGCCATGTCCATGCCCATGATGGTCGACGCTTACGCCATCGCTGCTGACGTGACCCAAAAATCAGCTGTTCACGTGGTGGTGCAGGGGGAAACCGCTATCCCCCCGGCCTTGGGACACGCCGAAGATGGCTGCGTGAGCTACGCCATTTCCTGGATAGCCCCGGAAATCAGCATCACGGAGGAAAGTAAACTGAAACGGGCGATGCGCCTGGACCGGCTGACCGTCATTGATGCCATCGAAGCCGTAGCCAGGGAGCTGGCAGAAGCCACAAACGGGGTCATTATTGACCAGGACGATTTTGTCGTTTCCCTCTAAGCCCGAACTCGAACTGACACCCCTAGACGCGTTCGATGCCGGCTTCGCTGTGCTTGTTTATCCACCACTGACTGGCGGTACGCACGGTAAAACGCCTGATAATGGCTAACAAAACCCCGGAAAGAACCGCGAAAACGATGGCTTGAGCCAACCCGACCTCGACGTCATCCTCTTTGGGAGGATTGGCTCCGGTGGCAATCCTCCATCCCAACCTGACGATGTTGTCGCTGACCAGACCGGCCGCAGCCACAGCCGCCACATTCACAACTTTTTGTCCGATGTCCACGTTTTCTCCTTAAATCTCTGTCAGGTTTACGCCAAACAACAGTGTCCCCTCCATGTTATCGGGTCAGGCCTCGGTTCGGTCGAGAGTACCGCCGCGGGTTTCGCCGATGCGCTCGCGCGGGGCGAGCTATTCCCCCAAGGGATTTTTCGGCAGACGATATTCGTTGCCCAGCCGCAGCGAGGGCGCGATGAGGCCTTGTTCGCGTTTTTTCTCAAGCAGCGTCACCATTTCGTCACGCAGCGTCCACGGGTCGACCGAGTTGAGGTAAATCCGGGTGGAACCTTCAAAGCCCGCCAAGGTCGAGGTGCGTTGTTTTAGCAGGATGCGGAACCGCAGCGGGACATCTAGGTCAACAGGTCGGTGATACCACTCTTCGTTGGTGGGCACCGTGGGTCCTACCGCGCAGTGCAGCGCGTGCAACACGTCAGAAATCCCATCGACCTCTTCACGCGAGTATTCCCACGGTAGCAGCGCCGGTCCCAGCGGCCAGACCGCGATGGTCTGATAGCGGTGACCGAAGTCGGCGAACCCTACCGCGTAGTCGTTGCCCAGAATCATCATTTGCCGGTGACCCACATAGTGCAGGATTTGGCGGTAAATCGCCGGATTCGCTGCCACGCGCGCCGCTTCGGCTTCAATCTGGACCCCGTATTCGTCCACCGCTACCAGCTGTTTATGCAGGTGGTCGAATGACGCTCCGGCTGGTTTCAACCAATTTTGGAACGCGGTGACGTATTTCACGGCGGGATTCAAGTTGTATAAATCTTTCAGGGCGGCGATGGTGTAGCCGATATACGCACGGTGTTCCGCAACACTCAAGGTCCCGGCTGAAGCGTTTTGATCCGTCCGGGTCGCCCCGTCCACGTAGTGACGCCGTGCCACGATTACGTCATGTCCCCCCGCGAACAGGCCGTTGGCGTATTGCAGCAGGGCATCATCGGGAATAGTTTCCAGGTGGTCCTCACCGGAAGCCTCCAGGCGCATTTTTACCACGTGCAAAACGTGGTCGTACCCCGCGGCGGAGGCCAGGTAGTCGGCCATGCGCCGGTTTTGGGCCTCGGTGGGGTAGTGGTTGTGGTTTTCATGCCAGTAATCGTAGGAAACAATCTCAAAAAGATTGGGAATCCGCCGAAATTCCGCCACCATGTCGTGCATGGAGGCGGCGGGCAGGCCCTCGATTGTGTGGAACTTCGAGTCCAAGCCTTTGACCAATCGGGATTTTTCCGGCGGGGTGTCGAAGTATCGGTCCGTGCAAAAGGCGCAGGTGTTGGTGAACTCGGAAGGAAGCAGCAGTCGTGGCCGATCGAGCAGAACGCGCCGGTGGGAGTGGGGACGGTTCCCGCGGCCCGTCACCGTCCACACTTGGGTCCCGGTCAGGGGATTGCGCTGTTTGATGGTGCCATCTGCCATTCGATCCATCGGGTCAGGATTCAGCAGGAGAGGGTTTCTATCCTTCATTGTGAACAGTATTCCTTTTGGGGTTGGCGCCCGGGCTTACATATTGAGCCAGGCTTTGGCTTGGCCGGACACATCTTCGAGTACGGCTTTAGCCTCGGCCGCCAGTTTTGACGGCACAAAAATATGGGTGTGATAGATACCTGAAAAAATGTTTGCCGGAATGGAGCGGGAGGACAGTACTTGGGCAATCCCCGAGTTTAACCCCACCACGTCCAAAGATCCCGGCGCTGACAGGGTAATAATCGTGTAGGGGTCTGCAGTGCTGAGACCGGCGCGGGCGGCTTCTTCCAAAGTCACCCCGATAGTGATGCCTTCCGGTTCGCGAATCAACGCGACCGGCTCCACGTCGGGTGGTAGCTCGGTGACGCTGGCGAACACGTACTCCACCCCAATCCGGGGGTCAATCTGGGCCAGCATTTGTTCGTATGTGGCGTTCTCGCTCATAAAATCCTATTCAATCGTTTCTCGGGGGTCTTCCCCGGTGACGTGACCTTTTCATTCTAACCGTCCGGGGGTGCTCTTGCCCGAAGCCTCGGGAAATGTACGCCAGTTTCAGCGAAAAAGCGAAGTTATGCGTCCCTTAAGAATTTGTGCCAAACTGACTACTGGTTTTTAAAATATTTAACTAATCTCGGAGGTCCTGATGCTGTTTAAGCTGTGGCGAGAGCATATGCCGCGGCGTTGGATCTTCCTGGTAATAGTGATTATTGCCCAGGTCGTGCAATGTTTAGCCAGCCTGTGGTTGCCGACTTTGAACGCGGACATCATCAACGACGGCATCGTGGGCGAAAACCTCACCCTGATCTGGAAACTTGGCGGCATCATGCTGGTGGCTACCGTCATTCAGACCCTCGGGATGGTCGTCTCGGCGTATTTCAGCGGTCGAATTGCCATGTGGATTGGTCGCGATGTGCGCCAAAAGGTCTATGACCAGGTATTGACTTTCAGCTCGTCCCAAATGCACCGCTTCGGTTCCGCCTCGCTGATTACCCGTGCCACCAACGACATCAACCAGGTACAAAGCGTGATTCTGATGACTTTCATCATCATGATTCAAGCCCCCATAATGGGCGTGGGTGCGGTCATCATGGCGGTGTCTCTAGACGCCCCGCTGTCCTTGCTGTTCCTGGTGGCGGTGCCGGTGCTGCTGGTCGTGGTGGGCATCTTGATGCACTTCATGTCGCCTTTGTTCAAAGTTCAGCAGGAACGTATCGACGCGGTGGCGGCGCGTATCCGCGAGGCGCTCTCCGGGGTGCGTATCGTGCGGGCTTTTGGCCGCAAAACGTTCATGAACGAACGTTTCGATACCGCTAATCGGGATTTGCGTGATGTCGCTTTGCGCCTGGGTAACCTGTTCGCACTGATGATTCCCGCGGTGCAGCTCATCGTGATGCTCTCCTCGATAGGGGTTATCTGGTTCGGGGCGGGACGCTACTCTTCGGGCCAGATGGAAATAGGGGATATTGTCGCTTTCCTGACCTACCTGATGCAGCTGCTCGGAGCGGTCATGATGGCTTCGTTCATGTTCGTGATGGTGCCTCGTGCCGAGGTGTGTGCCAAACGTCTGACTGAAGTCATCTCGACCCCTCCCGAAATCAGCACGCCCCGCACTCCTGCGGCTTTCCCCGCAGAGCCGTTTACCTTGGCTTTCGAGGGAGTTTCGGTGGGTTTTGCGGGTGCCAGCCGGTCTTTGCTGCAGGACCTGAACTTCCGTATCGAGCCGGGCCAGAGCACCGCCATCATCGGCTCCACCGGCAGCGGCAAAACCTCCCTTTTGCGCCTGATGATGCGGTCCTTGGACCCTACCGCCGGACAGATCACGGTCAACGGAGTGGACTTGCGAGACCTCGACCTGCACCAGTGGCACCGCCACATCGCTTACGTTCCCCAAAACAGTTACCTGTTCTCGGGCACTATTGCCTCCACTGTTTCCGGTTTGGAGCCGACGCAAATCACGGATGAGGTACGTGAGAAGGTCTGGGTGGCGTTGCGTCGGGCACAAGCCGGGGACTTTGTGTCCGCTTTGGACGGCGGCCTGGACGCCGAGGTCAGTGCGGGGGGCAAGAATTTTTCCGGTGGGCAGCGTCAGCGGCTTTCGGTGGCACGAGCCCTGTTCCGGGGCTCTGCGCTGGTGTTTCTCGATGATCCGTTCTCGGCTCTGGATTTTGCTACCGAAGCGAGGCTGCGTGGCGAGCTCAAAAGTTTGGAGGGGCCGGTCAGCCTGATTTTCGTGGCGCAGCGTATAGCTTCGGTGCGTCACGCGGATCAAATCATCGTGTTGGATGAGGGTCGGATGGTGGGTCTGGGGACCCATGAGCAGCTGTTGGCTGACTGCGGAGCCTACCAAGAAATCGTGGAGTCCCAGCTGTCTTTGGAGGAGGTGCCATAATGCCTCCAAATCAGAGACGCTCTGTTCGGCGGGGCCCGCACGGGGCACCCAACCCGCACGATAAGCCCCGCAACGCCCGCGCGGCTTGGCGCCGGCTATTCGTTGAGCTCAAGCCTTTCCTGGGATTAATCGGGCTGGAATTCTTCATGATTCTGGCGGGAACCATCTCGATGAGCCTAGTTCCCGCGATTCTCGGTTTCGCCACGGATAACATTTTGGCCGGAAAAGTGGACCGGCTGGTACAAAACCTTGTGGTGGCGTTGAGCCTCAGTGTGGTCGCCGCAATGTTGGGCTACCTGGGGCAACGTATCAACCGACTGGTGGTGCAGCGTTTGGGCTATCGGCTGCGAAACGCCGCCAACGATAAGGTCAACCGGCTGTCCGTGTCTTACCTGGAGTCTCACGACCGGGGCGACCTGGTGTCTCGCGCCACTAACGATGTCGATAACATCACCCAGACCCTGCAGCAGGTTCTGGGGCGAGCCCTGGATTCGCTCATTTCCATTGTGGCGGTCACGGTGATGATGTTCGTGATTTCCCCGTGGCTGGCGCTACTGACCCTGCTGATTTTGCCCATCGTCGGGGCGGGAGCCGGGTTCATCATGAAGAAGTCCCAGCCCTACTTTAAGCAGCAATGGGACCAAACCGGGGTGGTCTCGACCCTGGTCGAGGAATCCTTCTCCGGGCAACAAATCCTCACCTTGCACGGTTTGGCACCGACCTATTCCCAACGCTTCGCGGGGGAAAATGAGGCGTTCACCCAAGCCAGTTTCAAAGCCCAGTTCATCTCCATGCTGATGCAGCCAATGCTGATATTGGTGTCTAATTTGTCCTTTGTTTTGGTTGCGGTAATCGGTGCCTGGTTTGTGCTGTCCGGCATGATGACCATCGGAGGAGTCCAGGCGTTTATCCAATACTCGCGCAACTTTTCTATGCCGCTGGCTGCGGTCATGCAGATTTTGAACCTGATGCAAAGCGCGCTGGCCAGCGCCGAGCGTCTGTTCGGATTCATTGACGAAACCGATTCCGAAATCGAAACCGATCGGGTGGCCCCGCTCATCTGCGGACCCGACCCCACTTCTGACCGTGGCGAGGGAACGGTCGACTGTGGCGCGGCGCTACAGGACGGTCGCATCGTGTTCGACAACGTGACGTTCTCTTACGTGTCCGGCAAACCCGTCATCCGAGACCTGAACCTGACCGTAGAAAAGGGTCAATCCATCGCTATCGTGGGTCCCACCGGAGCGGGCAAAACCACCCTAGTGAACCTGTTGGAACGCTACGTTGACCCTGATAGCGGCACCATCACCCTGGGCGGCCTCGACATCCGCCGAATTCCCATTGAGCGGCTGCGGGCCGAAATCGGCATGGTGGCGCAAGACCCGTGGCTCATAGACGACACGATTCGCGCCAACATTGCTTTCGGCCAGCCCACGCCCGACCCGACCGCGGTGCAGCTGGCAGCGACTCAATCCGGACTGGACTCCCTGGTGAAAGCCCTGCCGGCCGGATACGACACGTTGATTGACAACGATTCCACGGCACTGTCGGCTGGGGAAAAACAGCTCCTCACCATAGCGCGGGCGTTTTACGCCGACCGGTCCATCCTCATCCTGGACGAGGCGACTTCCGCGGTTGATACCCGCACTGAACTGCAGCTGGCCAAGGCGATGTCGCGGCTGGGCCGCGGCAAGACGACTTTCACCATCGCGCATCGGCTCTCCACGATTCGCGGCGCGGACATTATCCTGGTCATCGACGAGGGCCGCTTGGTGGAATCTGGCAATCATGAACAATTGCTGACCCAACGCGGCGCATACTACCAGCTGTATCACAGCCAGTTTAAGCACGCGTGAGTGGTGCGACCCCGCGAGGACCCACGCTTCAGAAATCGCGCAATTTTGCGAATCAGTGACCGGTATTGACCGCGGCACTGGAACTGCCCGGCGTCACGTCACGGGACTGAGCCACCAGTGATTCCGCTGGTGAGGCATAGTCCAAGCCAATCAAGGTGGCGTTATCGAAATAAAACGAGGTCACGGAGGCCAGGGCACACTCGCGTTTCCGCGGATCGTGAACTAAGGATTTTCCCTCCACAAAACGCCGCAGAGTCCAAATCGGCAACTGGTGGGAAACGACCAGCGATTCCCGGCCTGGGGGAGTCAGGGCTCTCGCGTGAGCGACCGCGCGAAACATGCGTTGGGCGATATCCCGGTAGTGTTCCCCCCAGGACGGCAGCCAGGGTGCCACATACAGCGGCCAGTATCGCGGGTGGGCCAAGGTCAGCGAGGAACGGTGAATCTTTTGCCCGCGCAGCTTGTTGCCCGCCTCGGTCAGACGCGAATCGGTGAAAACGGGCAGCTGGAAAATTTCGGCCGCGGGGGCGGCGCTTTCCCGCGCGCGCTGCAGCGGGGAGGACATAATCATGGCAATATCGCGGTTTTCCTCTGCCAGCCAGCGAGCCGTCAGCGCCGTCATTTCCCGGCCCCGCTCGGTCAGTCCAAAGCCGTCAAGCCGTTCGTACAGCACTCCTTCGGGATTATCGACTTCGCCGTGGCGCATCAGGTGGACGGTGGTCAGGGCCATGGTTCCTCACTTTTCAGGGTTGACGGTCAGCGGTTATCAGATTTTAGGCCGTTAGCGGCGCCAGGGAAACAGGAAATGCAATACCCGCCCCAAGGTGCGCAAAATCCTGCGAATCACGTATCTCCAGAGAACCCGCAGGGTCCACAGGACACCAATCGTGATGGCGGGCAGGTAGCGGCTACGCACCTTGATGGCAATATCCAGGCGGCGGTGCGCGAAATCATAAACCGGCCAGTGCCGACGTTTGGCAATCCGGCGTAACTTCGGTTCAGGATTGACCACGCGGGGGTGTCCGACCAGGTTAAAGAGTTTTTCGTCGGACATGGAGTCGGAATAGGCATAGCACTGTTTCAGGTCATAGTCGTGTTCCCAAGACAGTTCCAGTACCGCTTTGGCTTTCATGGTGCCGTGCATCAGAGACTGCGGCATCTTTCCGGTGTAGCGTCCCCACTCATCGACTTCCACTACCGTGCCCAAAGCCCCGGTCAGGCCCAAGCGGTGCGCCATAGATTGGGCGATTTCTCGGGGGGTGGCGGAAACCAGCCAGACATCGTGCCCGGCATCGAGGTGCTTTTGGATAATGTCCAAGGCTCCTGGAAAAAGCCGTTCCTGCAGGAAACGGTCGTAGAGTTCCTCGCCGACCAGTACCAAATCCGATTCCAGTTTGCCTTCGATAATCTGCAGGGACCGTTTTTTCACCTGCTCGACGCGGTGGATGTTTTCCCCGAAAATGACATAAAGTAAGGCCTGGCGAGCCGCAAACACAAAAAAATCCAGCCCGAAGTAGCCGCGGGAGTATAAGTCCCGGGCCAGGTACCAGGTCGAGGCGCCGCGAATCAAGGTGCCGTCGACATCAAAAAAAGCTGCGATTTTCGCCACGAATCAATCTTACTGAAGTGTTGATGAGACGCCCAGAAAAACGTGCGCGGGCCCGGAGTAAAATCCGAGCCCGCCGACGTCTACTTCTTGTTACGACGCTGATGACGCGTCTTACGAAGCAACTTGCGGTGCTTCTTTTTCGCCATCCGCTTGCGACGCTTCTTAATAACGGAACCCACGCCGACCTCCTAAAATAACTGCTGCCGCCTGTCGCGCAGCAAATAACCCCACAAGTTTACCTTTTTCAGACACCCTAGCCAAAACGAAAGAGCCCAGACTCGCGGTGACGTCACAAACTATTGCGCGACAGCTTCGTCCTCGTTGCCAACCATCCAGTTTTCCAGGTTTGACGCGGAAAGCTCTTCGACCGCCTTCAACGGCACCCGAAACGAACGCTTGACACGAACGGCGGGAAGGTCGCCAGCATGAACCATGCGATAAACAGTCATCTTTGAGACCCTCAACAAATCCGCAACTTCCGCTACGGTGAGGAACCGTGGTGCCTGGTTCTGAGTCATTCCCGTCATCCTAAAATTACCTAGACGCGTTACTGGAGCCACTTTAGTCCCACACTTAACACGCGTTACATACAAAAATATAGCGGCAATTTGCCTCAAAGTGTTAGTTCTCAGCTCACAATTTTCTCTAAACCCAGGAATTTCCTCGAAATTACTCATTTTTGAGGGGCTACTATTCCGGTTTTACCCTGCCAGAGGGTAACGTTGTAACCGAGTTTTCCTCACGTGGATTCCGTCAGGACTCCACCGGGGCAGCGAAAGCTCCGCCAGAAAACCAGCCGGAAAATCTCTGTCGGGAAAAAGGAACGGGCGAACTTGAAGTTTTTTGCGAACCTGCGCGAGAAAAGCGGGAAGTGGTTTGATGATCTCGCCCGCCGCGCCCCCGCTCGCCTGACTCTGGCGGTGTTCCTCTCAATCATCGCCATCCACACCGCAATCTTGTGCCTGCCGATTTCCACCCGCGATCCGAGTCACGCCCGCTTCGTCGACGCGCTGTTTACCAGTACTTCAGCAGTGTGTGTGACCGGTTTGACCGTGGTACCTTCCGACACCTACTGGTCGCCGTTTGGGCTGGTGGTCATCATGCTCGGTGTCGAAATCGGGGGACTCGGGGTCATGACCTTAGCCTCTATGCTGTCCCTGGCTGTTTCGCGCCACATTGGCTTGACCGCCCGCATCCTGGCTGCGGGGGAAAAGAAATCCTCTCTCGGGGAAGTCGGTTCGCTGGGGAAAATGGCTCTCTTGGTGTCGGTTTCGGTTGAATCGGTCATTGCCCTGATGCTTTTTCCCGAGTTCATCCGGCAAGACTACGGTGTCGGCATGTCGGCCTGGTATGCGGTATTCATGGCGGTCAGCGTGTTCAACAACGCCGGCTTCGTCATAGTGCCGGGCGGGGTGGAACAGTTCGTCTCCGACGTCGGCATCATCGGCCCGATGTGTCTGGGGGTTTTCATCGGTGCCATCGGTTTCCCGGTTTCCTTGGACCTAGCCCGCAACTGGCGGCGGCCAAAACACTTGAGTTTGCACTCGAAACTGACCATCACCACCTACCTGGCACTGTCCGTGGTTGGCGGCGGAATCACCGCGGCTATCGAGTGGAACAATCCGCGAACTATGGGAGTCCTGGACCTGCCGGGTAAATTCCTGGCGGCTTTGCTGGGCGCGTTCAACGCGAGGTCACTAGGGATTTCCACGGTTGATGTGGGTTCTATGCACGAGGCGACCTGGTTCGTTTCTTCCATCATGATGTTCATCGGTGGTGGCTCGGCTTCCACCGCCGGTGGCATCAAGGTCACGACTTTCGCGGTGATGGTTCTGGCGATTTTGGCCGAGGTGCGCGGCAATCGTGACATCGAGGCGTTCGGGAGGCGTATCGGTCCCTCAACGGTGCGTCTGGCAGTGGCGGTTGTCGCCATGAGTTCCCTGGTCATAGGCTTGTCTACCGCCATTCTGATGCTGCTGACGGACTTGCCGTTGTCGAAAGCCCTGTTCGAAGTCAACAGCGCGTTTGGTACCGTCGGTCTGTCCACCGGCATCACCGGTTCCTTGCCGGATTCAGGGAAAATTTTGCTCTCCCTGCTGATGTTTACCGGCCGGGTGGGTTCCATGACTTTCGGAGCCGCCCTCGCCATGCGTAACCGCCGTCGGGTGATACGGTTTCCCGAAGAGGCCCCCAGTATTGGATAGGGCATAGCGGGAGTTCAACGATGACGGTAACGAATTGGGCGTTCCCTAACCTGGAGGCGAAGCCGGGGGCGTGGCGCCGATACTGGGTGGTGCTGGTGGCTTTTCCCAATCTGTATCGGGAAATTTTCGCGGGTTCGACTCTGGAAGCGTTTTGCTTGGGAATGGCCGACGACCCTTTGCACCGCAAACTGCTTGACTCCTATATGCGGGCGCGGGCGCGCAAGGAAAAGCACGCCCTCAAAGCGCTGCAAAACGGCACTGATGTGCGCGACATTCCCGGTGCCGACACAGCGATTCAAGCGTTTAAAACCCGGTTCGATGAGCTCAGCCAGGAAAATGCTCAGGGTCTTTCAGAGCAAAAGCTGCCACTGCTGGTCGAACGGCTCTCCTCGGCTGTGTGTGACTACACTTTTTGCGAAGATATGCAGCCGCGGATTGCGGATCGGGTCATCGGGCCGAGCGGTCGAAACAACGCGGACGCCCTAGCCCAGCAGTGGCTGGAGTTTCCCCTGTTAAAGTACCTCAAGCAGCGTTTTCATCCGCGGGCACATCATCTGCGGTTTGATTCTTTGGACGCCGTGACGCTGCACCAGCCCTCCGACCCCAGCGCTGTGCAGCGCCCTCCCGGGCAGCTGCCGCGCTACGGGGCACCTCACGGGGGCACGAATCCCCACACTTTCCCCTTTGTGACGAGTTTCATCGGTCCGGTTCCTCCCATCCCCGATCCGACTTCTGGCTTGCACTTCCCACAAGCGCCGCTGCTCCAGTTCGCCTGTACGCGCGACCTGTTTGACCCGGTGTGGGCAGCCAGTCCAGAACAGGCGCGTGAGATTCCGTTCCACTTTGATCAGATTCCGCCCCTCAGCTTTAACCGGGTCTATCAAGTGAATACTCTGGAAAACTGGCGTGAGCTGGTCAGGCGCTATCCGCTGGAGTTCACCAACCTGGAAGTGCGCCAGGAGTTCCAACGTTTGAGCGGCAAAGACGCGGTGTTTCTGGGGGTCGATTGGGAGCGGGTTCGCCAAGACTACGACGTGGTGTTTTTCGGGTTCACGGCGGTTTTGGACTGCGCCGACGTGGGCGTAGACATCGAGGCGAGTGAGTTAGGTGAGCTGGCGCAATCGTGTTCGGGAGCGCGCCTCACCGCAGTCATGTATAGGGTGGTGCCCGGTTCGACCTATTGGCTGAACCTCTAAAGTTCCCCTAGGGGCGGTTCGCGAAATCTTCGAGCAGTTTTCCGTCGCCCGACACGATAATCAGGTCGTTGGCTGCCACTACGGTGTCCGGCCCGGCGTATTCAAAGTGCTGTCCAGGCGAGATGACACCCAGGATATTGACCCCGTAGCGGCGGCGCACATCGGATTCCAGCAGGGTGAATCCTTGGATCTCTGCCGGGGGGCGCATCTTAACAATCGAGAACCCTTCCCGATCCATCTCTACGTAGTCCAGCATCCTGCCGTCAACCAGGTGCGCGGTACGCCGTCCAGCATCGAATTCGGGGTAAATGACATGGTGGGCACCGATACGACGCAGGATTTTGCCCTGTTCGCGACTGATGGCTTTGGCCCAGATTTGTTCCATCCCCAAATCTACTAAGTTGGCCGTAATCAGCACCGACGCTTCCAAGGCGCCGACCCCCACCACGGTGGACGAAAAATCTTTGGCACCCAGCTGTTCCATCGCGTCCAGGCGGGTCGCGTCCGCTTCCACTACGGGAAAGAGTGGGGAAAACCGCTCGACTTGCGCCGGGTCGCTTTCGACCGCCAGAATTTCGCGGTCCAGTGAATTCAGCGTCATCGCCACCGCGGACCCGAAACGGCCCAAGCCGATTACTAATGTTCCCGAGGACTTTTCCTTTTCAGCCACCCTCAAAGTTTACCTGTTTCATGCCCTCCAGTTGGCTTTCTGGCGGGATTGTGGCGGTTTTCGAGGGATTTTTGACATCGCGCGGCCCAGGCGGGGAATCACCCCGAAACAATCCTTTGTCCTGACAAAGTCCCCCTTTTGAACATTGATTGCCTGCTCAAACCCCCTTTGGCTAGAAAAATCCGTAAAGAACCTAATGAAGTCCAAAACCGGCCGATAGTTACGGTTGTCACCAAGGTCATCGGCAACGGGGTCTTGGAGTCAGAGACTATGACGATCCAAGGATGGGATGAAAATGAGCGAGCAACTTAGCGGTTCAGACAAGCTGCAGACACCTCAGATGTTTGCGGTGGCTGTGGCCTCCACGGCTGGCCGCAGCGCCTACGATAACGTTCCTGTTTTTCCCAAGGTTGTCGCTCCCAGCAACGTGAATCGGGCCGATGGCGACGCGCGGGCTTTCAAGTCTGGCACGCTGGCTGACGCGGTAAACAAGCTGGTGGGTCGTCCCTCCTTCAACGTTCCCGCTTCGGGAATCGTGGGGATTCTCAGTTCCCGCACGGTGGCTAACCAGGGCTTTGCCGCCTAGTCTGCGGGGTTTGGACAACATTCTTTTTTCTTCATGATGTTCTCCTTTGGGGCAAGGCGTCCGGAGTTTTTCCGGGCGCTTTGCCCTTTCTGGATTTGAGTTCACAAGGGCGTTTCATCGTTTTTCGTTTTGGCCGGAGTTTTCCGGGAATAAAACTGCCCTTTGAGAAGTTGAGTTAAATAGACTCAAGTTTTACAGTTTCGGGTAGACAACGAAAATCACCTGAGCTAAACTTGAGTCTTTAGAACTCAAGATTCCTATTCTTGGGTTTGAAATGTAAAGAATACGAACACACACAACGAAAAAGGGGAGAAACACAATGGCAAAAGCAGTAGGCATCGACTTAGGAACCACAAACTCGGCTCTGGCGGTTTTGGAAGGTGGTGAACCCACGATTATCGCCAACGCAGAAGGGATGCGCACCACGCCTTCCGTGGTGGCGTTCTCAAAGACGGGCGAAGTCCTGGTGGGAGAGGTCGCCAAGCGTCAGGCGGTCACGAACGTAGACCGCACCATATCATCTGTGAAACGTCACATGGGCACCGACTGGAAGGTTGCCATCGACGACAAGGAATACACTCCGCAGGAAATCTCGGCTCGTATCCTGGGCAAACTCAAGCAGGACGCCGAAGCCTACCTCGGTGAGAGCGTGGATTCCGCGGTCATCACCGTTCCGGCATACTTCAATGACTCGCAGCGCACCGCGACCCAGGAAGCTGGCCAGATTGCGGGCTTAAAGGTGCTGCGTATCATCAACGAGCCGACCGCCGCGGCGCTGGCTTACGGCCTGGAAAAGGGCCGGGAGGACGAGCTAATCCTGGTATTCGACCTGGGCGGCGGTACGTTCGACGTGTCCCTGCTGGAAGTCGGCAAGGACGATGACGGGTTTTCCACCATTCAGGTGCGCGCCACCAATGGTGATAACAAACTGGGCGGTGACGACTGGGATCAGCGCATCGTAGATTGGCTGGTTGACCAGGTTAAGACTAAGGACGGCGTGGATTTGTCCAAGGATAAAATCGCGTTGCAGCGTCTGCGTGACGCCGCTGAGCAGGCCAAGAAAGAACTGTCCAGCGCGATGAGCACGAACATCAACCTGCAGTACCTGTCTATGAGCGAAAACGGCCCGATTCACCTCGACGAAAAACTCACGCGAGCCAAGTTTGAGGAAATGACGGAAGACCTGCTCAATCGCTGCAAGACTCCGTTCAACGCGGTCATCAAAGACGCCGGCATTAAGCTCAGCGAAATCGACCACGTGGTGATGGTTGGCGGTTCCACCCGGATGCCTGCCGTAACCGAGTTGGTCAAGGAGCTGACCGGGGGTCGTGAGCCGAATAAGGGCGTGAACCCCGACGAGGTCGTGGCGGTGGGAGCTGCACTCCAGGCGGGCGTGATTGAAGGCGACCGCAAGGACGTTCTGCTCATCGACGTGACCCCCTTGAGCTTGGGTATCGAAACCAAGGGCGGCATTATGACCCCGCTGATTGAGCGCAACACGGCTATTCCGACCAAGCACTCCGAGGTCTTTTCGACCGCTGAGGACAATCAGCCTTCCGTGCTGATTCAGGTCTACCAAGGGGAACGTCAGTTCGCCCGCGACAACAAGCCGCTGGGTACTTTTGAACTTACCGGGATTGCTCCCGCGCCGCGCGGACTGCCGCAAATCGAGGTCACCTTCGACATTGACGCCAACGGTATCGTGCACGTCTCGGCAAAGGATCGCGGCACCGGTCAGGAGCAGTCCATGACCATTACCGGTGGATCGTCCCTTCCGAAGGACGAAATCGACCGCATGATTAAGGAAGCCGAAGCTCACGCTGCCGAAGATAAGCAGCGCCGTGACGAGGCCGAGGTGCGCAACGGCGCTGAACAGGCCGTTTACCGCATTGAGAAACTGCTGAAGGACAACGCTGAAAAGCTGCCTGAAGACGTGGTGGCTCCGGTGAAGGAATCTTTGGAACACCTTAAGAAGGCCAACGAAGGTGAGGACATCGAGGCTATCAAGTCGGCGATGAGCGAACTGGAAGAAAAGGCCCAGGCCATCGGTCAGGCTCTCTACGCCCACGCGCAGGAAAGCGAATCGGCGCCGACGGACGGAGCCTCGGGTGACACCAACACCGCCTCCAGCGATGATGACGACGTGATTGACGCCGAAGTCATCGATGAAGACGATGAGGGTGGTAACAAGTGAGCGAAGACAAACACAGCCAAGAAGCCCGCAAGGCGTACGCCGAAGCTCAAAAAGATTTCGATAAAGCCGCTGCTCACGAGGCTGAAAAGGCCAGCGAGGCACAGAATTCTGCTGAGACTGAGGCCAAAGCCAAGTCGGGCTCCAAGAAAGGCAAGAAAGCGAAATCCGCGGCGGGTCATTCCGCACCAGGCCACGCTTCCCCCGGTGACTCTGCTGGTCACGAGGCCGGGGGGGCGGCTCAGGCGGGCGACAAACCCGCCTCGGGCGAAGCGGATGAACTGACCACCGAGTTGGCACAGGCACAAGAGGACCGTATCGCGGCTATGAACCAGGAACTGGATCAGGCCAAGGACGACTTGGCGCGGGCGCGGGCGGATCTGTATAACCTCCAACAGGAGTACAGCAACTACGCCAAACGTACCAAGGCGGAAATCCCCCAGCAGCAGGAAGCGGGGGTTGCCTCGGTGGTCGATGCCCTGATGGGTGTGTTGGACGATATCGATTTGGCTCGCCAGCACGGAGATCTGGAAGGTCCGTTCGGCGCGGTGGCGACGAAATTGGAATCCACTTTACAGACCCGGTTTAAAGTCAAGCGCTACGGAAAGGTCGGGGACACTTTCAACCCGCATCTGCACCAGGCCATTCAAATGGCTCCGGGCTCAGACGACGACGGGGAACACATCATCGACGCGGTGGCGCAGCCGGGCTACCTGATGGGAGAACGGGTCCTGCGTGCTGCCATGGTGGTGGTGGGAGTAGAGAAAAATCCCTCTACCGACCAACCTTCTGAGGCGTAAATCGTGAACAAAGAAAATGGAAAGGGGGTAAGCGATGGGCACCAATGATTGGATTGATAAGGATTATTACGCAGTCCTGGGAGTATCGAAGGGCGTGACGGATAAAGACCTGAAAAAGGCCTATCGCAAGCTCGCGCGTCAATATCACCCAGACCAGAATCCCGGCGATAAAGCTGCGGAGGAAAAGTTTAAAGAAATCGGTGAGGCTTACTCGGTTCTCTCCGATTCCGAACAGCGTCAGAAGTACGATGCCTTGCGGGCTATGGCCTCTGGCGGTCCCCGGTTTCGGGCCGGAGGTTCCCGCCACGGTTCCGCCTCAGATTTTGAGGACGTGTTTTCGGCGATGTTTTCCGGCGGATACGGCGGGGGCGGTACCACTTATGGTGGCGCAACCGGGCCGGATTTGAGCGATATCCTCAACACGTTTACCCGCTATGCGGATAGTGCTGACGGAACGGGTCCGGGTGCGTCCTATACTGGCTTTGGTCAGGGTTTTTCCGGTTATCCGGGAGGAGCCCGGCCCACGGCTGAGCCAGGTTATGGTGCCGGGGCGCCCAATGCGGGGGCACGTAAGTTCGCATTCCGCGCCCAAGACGGCGCTGACCTTACGGCTTCCACGAAGCTGACCTTTAAACAGGCATATAACGGCGCCACCATCCGGCTCAAGCTGCACGGTGATGTCATTAGCGTGCGGATCCCTCCGGGGGTCCGGGATGGACAAAAGATTCGGCTGAAAGGCAAGGGCAAGCCGGGCGTCAACGGTGGTAAACCGGGGAACCTGGTGGTGACCTGCAGCGTTTCCCCGCATCCTTTCCTGCAGTTGGACGGGACGGATTTGCTGTTTACCCTGCCGATTACCTTTGCGGAGGCCGTCAACGGGGCACTCATTGAAGTGCCGCTGCCGGACGGCACGACCGTCAAAGTTAATGTACCGAGCGGTACACAATCTGGTGAGGAAATCCGTATTCCCGGATATGGCCTGCACACGAAGAAAGGCCGGGGGAGTCTGCGCCTGACGGTGCAGGTAGCCGTCCCCCAGAAGCTCTCCAGGGCTGCCAAGAAAGCCGTTGATGATTTCGCGGCGGCGACCAGCAGCGCTGATCCGCGTGCCGAGTTGGATCGGAAGGTCGCGCTCTAGGAGGTGTCATGAGCCTAATCGATGAGATGAACGCGGCTCTGTCGCTGCTGTACTCCAACAATCGGCGACTGGTCGAAACGATTCTGGCCAAAGAATTCGGCGGGGCTCAGGGCGCTGGAGGGCTCAGCGAGGTCGAGGCTCAGCAGGTTTGGGCCAAGCCCCGATTTCGGGTATCTCAGGCCGCCGAACTGATGAGCATCCACCCCCAGACCCTGCGGCAATACGACCGAATGGGTCTGGTGGTGCCGGGGCGCACCGGCGGGGGCGGACGGCGCTATTCTCTGCGGGACTTGGCGCGGCTGCACCAGGTGCAAAGCCTGTCTCAAGGGGAGGGCGTGAACCTGGAGGGGATTCGGCGCATCATGGCTCTGCAGCGCCGCGTGGACGAACTCGAAGCGGAAAACGCGGCGCTCACTCTGGCGGCGAACCGGCAAAACCGGGTCTTTGCCGCCTCCTCCAGCGGTGAAGTCACCAAACTGAACCGCGGGCAGCGTCCCGAAAAAACCCAATCGCTGGGTTTCCCCCTGGGGATGTCTTCCCAGTCCGGTGCCCTGGTGGTGTGGGGTCAATAGGGTGTGGGGGTGCATGGTGTTGCTTGGTGGACCCACACTTTCGGTTAAATACCGCGGGGACGCTGGTATTCCCAGCGTCCCCCGGAAAAATCCGCTTAATCAGGGATTACGAAGCCATCATTCGATGTCTTACTTATCGCCCAGCTTGTCGTCAGCGGCATCTCGGGCAGCGTCAATCTTGTCCTTGAACTTGCCGCCGGTCACCTTATTGGCAGCGCCGGCAACGTCGTCCAAAACCTTGTCGGTCTTGTCCTCGGAAGTCACCGCGTCCTTGGCGGAGTCCACCGCATCTTTGGCCTTATCGCCCAAATCCTTGGCGGCATCCTTAGCCTTGTCGCCCAAATCCTCAGCAATACCCTTGGCCTTGTCTCCCAAATCCTTAGCTTTACCAGCCAAATCTTCCAAACCCATGAAAACTCCTTCGTACTCGAAAAGTGAAATTGGTAATTCCTTTCTATCAGACATCACCGGAGAGCGGCGGGGAATTTACCAAATTACGCAGAGAGTGAAAACCCAGATTTTACTTAACTATCGCGGAATGCGCCGCCCGCAAATACTGTTTATTTAAGTGCCGAAAAGGCGAAAGGGAATGATAATTATGGACCAAAAATTTACGACCAAGTCTCAGGAGGCTCTGGCAACGGCGCTGCGTACCGCGGGGGCGGCCGGCAATGCCATGCTGGAACCGATACACCTGTTGTCTGCGTTACTGGAGGACCGCGAGGGGATTGCTTTCGAGGTGCTCAGCAGTGTGGCTGATGCTGACGCTATCGGCCGGGAAGTACGCCGTGAACTTGCGTCTTTGCCGGGAGCGTCCGGCGAATCCGTGGCGGAGCCCCAGCCCTCCCAGGCCATGTTAAAGGTCATCAGTGCGGCTGGTGCGAAAGCTGAGGAACGGGGCGACGAATACGTTTCTACCGAACATTTGCTGCTGGGGTTGGCTGACAATGAGGGCAAAGCCGGCAAGATTCTGCGCGACGCGGGAGCGAGCGACAAAAAACTGCGCCAAGCCATTCAAAAGGTTCGTGGAGACACCAAAGTGACCTCCCCGAATCCTGAAGCCACGTTTAAAGCGCTGGAAAAATACGGCGACGACCTGACTCAGCGGGCGATGGACGGCAAACTTGACCCGGTCATTGGGCGCGACGCCGAAATTCGGCGCGTTATCCAGGTACTGAGCCGGCGCACTAAGAACAACCCGGTGCTCATCGGGGAACCCGGCGTGGGCAAAACCGCCGTGGTGGAGGGCTTAGCGCAGCGTATCGTGGCGGGAGACGTGCCGGATTCCTTGAAGCACAAGCACCTCATCGCTCTCGATTTGGCGGCGATGGTGGCGGGGGCGCAATACCGCGGCCAGTTTGAGGAACGCCTTAAGGCGGTGCTGGAAGAAATCAAGAACGCCGAGGGTGAAGTCGTGACTTTCATTGACGAGCTTCACACCGTGGTCGGGGCGGGAGCCAGCGGAGGGTCGATGGACGCCTCGAATATGCTCAAACCCATGTTGGCGCGCGGCGAGTTGCGCCTCGTGGGGGCCACAACTTTGGACGAATACCGCGAACACATCGAAAAGGATCCGGCTTTGGAACGCCGGTTCCAAACCGTGTTCGTGGGTGAGCCCAGCGTGGAGGACACCGTCGCGATTTTGCGCGGCATTGCCCCGAAGTATGAGGCCCATCACAAGGTGACTATCTCGGACGGGGCTTTGGTGGCGGCCGCGCAGCTCTCCAATCGCTATATTTCTGGGCGTCAGCTGCCCGATAAGGCTATCGACTTGATTGACGAGGCGGCATCGAGGTTGCGGATGGAGCTGGATTCCTCCCCGGAGGAAATCGATTCTCTGCGCCGCGAAGTCGAGCGGGTCAATATGGAGCTGTCCTATCTGAATGCCTCCGACCCGGATCGGACAGACCCGGCGACCGAGGGGCGGGTGGCTCAATTGCAGGCCAGCCTGGACGAAAAGCAGGCTCATCTGAACCGTCTGAACCGGCGGTGGGAAGCTGAAAAGGCCGGTCATAACCGGGTCGGCGAACTGCGCGTGAAGTTGGACGAACTGAATACGGCTTTGGAACAAGCCATGCGCGAGGGCCGTTGGGAGGACGCAGGACGTCTGCAAAACGGCGAAATTCCAGCGATTCAAGCCCAGATTGCGGCCGCGGAAGGCGACTCGGCGAGCGGGGGCTCGGCGGGGCAATCGTCTGCAGATTCCGCAGATTCTGGAACGGACAGTACAAAATCTGGTTCTGCGGGCGCCAGCGAGGCTGAGGACGGTCCTATGATTGCCGAGAAAGTCGATGCTGCTGAAATCGCGGAAGTGGTCTCGGCTTGGACCGGGATTCCGGTCGGCAAGCTGCTCCGGGGAGAATCCGAAAAGCTGTTGCACATGGAAGAATACTTGGGGAAGCGTCTCATCGGGCAAAAGGCCGCGGTGAGGGCGGTGGCGAACGCGGTGCGCCGGGCGCGCGCCGGAGTGTCCGACCCGAATCGCCCCACGGGCTCTTTCCTGTTCCTCGGTCCTACCGGGGTGGGCAAGACCGAGCTGGCCAAGGCTCTGGCCGATTTCCTGTTTGACGACGAAAAGGCTTTGACCCGCATTGATATGAGTGAATACGGCGAGAAGCACTCGGTTGCACGCTTGATTGGAGCCCCTCCGGGCTATGTCGGTTACGAGGAAGGCGGCCAGCTGACCGAAGCAGTGCGGCGGCGTCCCTACGGGGTGGTGCTGCTCGATGAGGTCGAAAAGGCGCACCCGGATGTTTACGACATTTTGTTGCAGGTCTTGGACGACGGCCGTTTGACTGACGGCCAGGGCCGCACGGTCGATTTCCGAAACGTAATCCTGGTGCTGACTTCGAATCTGGGGTCCCAGTTCCTGATTGACCGCACGGCTGACCCAGCCGAGGCGCGCCGTCAGGTCTTGGACTTGGTGCGTGCCGCCTTCAAGCCGGAGTTCTTAAACCGTTTGGACGAAACCATCATGTTTGAGGCTCTGTCTACCGAGGATTTGGAACAGATTGTCGACATTCAGATTCACCAGCTGACCACGCGCTTGGCGGAAACGCAGCTGACTCTCGAAGTCACCGAGGCCGCGCGTTCTTGGCTGGCGGTTACCGGCTATGACCCGACTTACGGAGCGCGCCCGCTGCGCCGCCTGATACAGCGTGAAATCGGCGACCAGCTGGCTGAAAAGCTGCTGGCGGGAGACATCACGCCCGGTTCGACGGTGGTCGTGGATATGCCCGACTTCAGTCCTACTGATCTAATAAAATCTGGGGACCTGAGCGAATTGACAGGACCAATGTCAGATCAGTATCGGTTGGAGTTGCGGGTGAAAAACCCCCAATAATTCCATAAATTACCTGTTCAAGGCGGTACGGAAGTGTTTTCGTGCCGCCTTGACGTGTTTTTTCCCAAAGAAGGCGTCTCAAAATGTGGAAGTTTACCGAGTGGTAAGTTACGATTGAGTGTGTGTTTCCTGGTGTTTTGCTGGGAATAGCTCTTTTAAGTGTTGGTTTCCAGCGGGAGAGGTTATGGTTGCGGAAAGACGGGAGCGCGGCCCCTATCAATCTGGCTTAGCGAGGCGGGAAGCAATCCTGGACGCAGCTGTTGATTTACTCGCTGAAGTCGGCTATCACGGTATGTCTCTGCGTGACGTCGCGCGTCACGTGGGAATCTCACATCCGGGGGTTATCTATCACTTCCCCTCCAAAGAAGTCCTGTTAATGAGCGTGGTACAGCGCTACGAAACACAGCTAGGTTTTGACCTGGACAACCTAGAGAGGCTGGACGCGCTGCCCGTATTGGATACCCTTTTAGAGGTCGCCTCACGACTGAACGAAAATCCCATGATTATCGAAGTGGAATGCATGATGATGGTGGAGGCCTCATCTGAGACTCACCCCGCGCACGATCACTATATGCGCCGCTCCGAACGTTTGCTCACCCTCTTAAAGCGGGTTTGGTCCCGTCTGCAGCAGGATGGCAAAGTCGCCGCCACCGAGGATCCGACGCATTTAGCTGAAATCCAGGCAGCCGTATATAACGGAATCTTGATTCACTGGCTTTATGACCGGGAATTCAACGCCGCCTCGGAACTGGCGCATTATTTCCTCTCGATGTTCCTGCCCGAGTATCGTGAGGAACTGTTGCTGCACTACCGGGAGTCCGGCTGGATTCAATAATTTGTACCGATTGGTAAAAAACTGATGAGTTTAGCATTCGGCTCCCTCGAGGCGGCGCATCTGCCCGCGCGCTGGGGCTTTAACTTTCCTTATGCCCTAGCGGTTTTGTCGCGTCAATCCAACGGTAATGTCTACGTGTGGACGACCGCTTCCGACCCCGGGGGCCTCAACCAATCTTTTCCTTGGATGTCGGTCACCAAGTTCTTGGTGGCGATTGGATTTTGGCGCCAATCTCTAGCCACGCCCGCGCTGTCTCTACATACCTCGGTCGGCTCCCCGGCGGCTCCGGGAGTCAAGCTGGTGGACTTGCTCTCGCACTGTTCCGGTCTGCCTTTCGACGCTCCGGTGACCTCACCTGACCAGTCTCGCCTGGGGGTAAAGTTCGGAATAGCTCGCCCTGATGCGCGCGCGATTGCGCCGTTTACTAAGCGAATCTACTCGAACTACAACTTTGAGTTGGCCGGGTCGATAGCGGAAAAGGTCGTGGGCAAACCGTGGACGGACTGGGTGCAGGAAACGGTCTTGGAACCCCTTGGAATGAACGGTACAGTTTTATCGCACTCCCCGGCGTGGGGCGCGGTGGGCCCGGTGAGCGACTTGGCGCGCCTGGCGGGCGAACTGCTAAGCCCCGAAACCGGGGTTCTCGGCTTTACCGAGCGCGACCTCGATGGATTCTGTGCCCCGCAGCATCCCGGGCTGCGCGGACTGCTGCCGGGATACGGGCCGCAAAAGGACAACCTCTGGGCAACCGGGGTGGAACTGCACGGCGTGAAGTCGCCCCACTATCTGCCGGCATCTTTCCCCCCGGAAGTCATCGGGCACTTCGGCCAGTCCGGGTCGTTCATCTGGGTGGATCGCGCGGCCGGGACAGCCGGGGCATTCCTGGGCGCGCAAAAGTTTGGTCCCGTCCACAAGGCACTGTGGCCCGACTTAAACGCTCAGATTCGTGAGCTGGCTCTCTTGGCGCAGCAGTGACGTGCGGGCTTTTCGGGTTGCGTCCTGGCGGGTTACGAGCTTGCGAGGCTGGCCGGGCGCGGCGGATAGGTGCGCCGCCAAGCCCAGATGCTGATGGCGGCCGCGTGGCCCACATTCAGTGACCGGGTGGAACCATACTGCGTAATCTGTACTAATCGTTCCAAAACGTTTTGCATGTCGGGGGTCAGCCCCTGCGACTCTTCGCCGAAAACCATCAGGGTGCGCGGTGGCAGCGTGACGGTTTCCAGCGGCTCGGCGTCGGGGAAATTATCCATCCCCACTATCGTGAGTTCCTGCTGGGCGGCGTATGCCACCAGGTCCCGTACCTCCGGGTGGTAGTGCAGGTGCAGGTAGCGGTCAGTAACCATAGCTCCGCGCCGATTGAAACGCCGCCTGCCCACGATATGCACGTGGCGCACTCCCAGACCGTTCGCGGTGCGGATGATGGAACCGGTATTGAAATCGTGACCGACGTTCTCAATCGCGATTTCCAGCGCGGGTTCCCCCGGTCCAGACTGTAACAATCGGTCCAAATCTTCGCTGATGGCCTCCAGTCTCCAATAGCGGTAACGGTCAGGCACATTGCGAGCATCGCCGTCCCGCAGTAACTCCGGGTCGTATTGGGGACCAACCGGCACGGGTCGATCAGCCGGCCAAGGCCCCACCCCCACCGTTCCAGGCGCTAAATCCACCGAATCTGCGGGACTATCCGCCGATATATTGCTTTCATCCACGCTTTACACTTTATGCTTAAAGCGTGAAAAAGAATGATCCGCAGCTAACAAAACTCGCTGAACTTGTTAAACAACTTTCCGTGGTCCACGGGAAAGTCACCCTGGCATCGGGCAAAGAATCTGACTTTTATGTCGATATGCGCCGCGCTACCCTGCACCACGAGGCCGCCCCGCTGATTGGTCACGTCATGCTGGATTTGCTGGAAGAAAATGGGTTCCCTGTTTCCGAAATCGACGCCGTGGGCGGGTTGACGATGGGTGCCGACCCGGTTGCCACGGCGATGCTGCACGCGGCGGCGGCCCGAGGCTTGAGCCTCGATGCTTTCGTGGTGCGTAAAGAAGCGAAAGACCACGGGATGAAACGCCAGATTGAAGGCCCGGAGGTGGCGGGTAAACGTGTCGTCGTCCTGGAGGACACCTCGACCACCGGCGGTTCCCCCCTGCAAGCTGCCCAAGCCTTGAAAGCCGCAGGCGCCGAAATCGTCGCTGTGGCGGTGGTGGTCGACCGCGCTACCGGGGCGAAAGAAAAAATCGAAGCCGCCGGTTATCCCTACTTTGCGGCCCTGGGTCTAGCGGACTTGGGACTGGCGTAACCTTCCTTAGAGCCAACCCGCCCCGCCCACCGCGGCGCCGACACTCCTTGTGCCGGGTTCAAATCACTCTTGGCACCAAGCCGTGGCTTGGCAAAACCGGGCTGGGAAATCCGCGAAAGACGCGAAAACTGCGCCCAAAAGTGAAAGAATGGGACACGTCATCAGACAAACCGACGCTATATAAAAGGAGATAATTGTGGCTCTTGCAACCCCCGAAGTTTATAAGGAAATGCTCAAGCGCGCCAAGGAGAACAAGTTCGCCTACCCGGCTATCAACGTGACTTCCTCCCAGACGCTGACCGCTGCCCTGCGTGGTTTCGCCGAAGCCGAATCTGACGGCATCATTCAGGTGTCCGTGGGCGGTGCGGAATACTGGTCTGGCTCAACGATCAAGGATCGCGTGGCGGGTTCGCTGGCTATGGCGGCTTATGTTCGTGAAGTTGCTCAGAATTACCCGGTCAACGTGGCTATCCACACCGACCACTGCACCGAGGACAAGCTGGCCTCTTGGACCGAAGCGCTCATCGACCTGGAAATCGAGGAAGTGAAGGCCGGCCGCTTGCCGTTCTATCAGTCTCACATGTTTGACGGTTCTTCCATTCCTCTGGCAAAGAACCTCGAAGTTGCCAAGCGTCTGCTGCCCAAGGCGGCCGCGGCCAAGACCATCCTGGAGGTGGAAATCGGCGTCGTCGGCGGCGAGGAAGACGGCGTGGTTGGGGAAATCAACGAAAAGCTCTACACCACCACCGAGGACGGCATTAAGACTGTCGAGGCGCTGGGCTTGGGCGAAAACGGCCAGTACCTGACCGCTTTGACTTTCGGCAACGTCCACGGCGTGTACAAGCCGGGACACGTCAAGCTGCGTCCCGAACTCTTGGGCACCATTCAGGAGGAAGTCGGGGCGCACTTCAACGCCGGCAACCGCCCGTTCGACCTGGTGATGCACGGCGGCTCCGGCTCCTCAGCCGAAGAAATCGCCACCGCGGTAGCCAACGGCGTCATCAAGATGAACGTTGACACCGACACCCAGTACGCGTTCACTCGTCCGGTCGTGGACTTCATGATGAAGAACTACGAGGGCGTGCTGAAGGTTGACGGCGAAGTCGGCATTAAGAAGCAGTACGACCCGCGTGCTTGGGGCAAGGCGGCAGAAGCCGGGATGGCCGCGCGCGTCGTCGAGGCTTGCGAACGTCTGGGTTCTGTTGGCAAAAAGATGAAGTAACCCACATCTGTCTTACGGAGGGGAGCCCGCCCGGGTTCCCCTCCGTTTTCATGCTGATGAGAATTACGAGGAGAAACTTATACTCGATTTGGATTGTAGCTTTGCCTCAGTCGATGAAAGTTGTCGGTGTTTCATCAACCGGGAAATAAGATAGGGCAATATCGGTAGGACATTGCCAAGATTCTGGGGTGCTGAGGAAGTGCAGCAAAGAATTCCAAGCCGCACCCTGCAAAGAAGAACCTTCCTTAACGATTGATTCTTGTAAGTTGATTTCCATCCACTTAGAACACAGGGCGCGGCGGGTGAGTTCATCGCGAAGTGCGTCTTCGAAATAGGGAAGTAATTTTTTCAGCACTCCGCCCAAGACAATGGTGGTGACATCAACCAGGTTGATATAGGTGGCCAGAGCGCGTCCCAGATATATCCCACAAAGCCTTACCGCTTCGGTCGCTTGGGAATTTCCCTTGTGCAAGCTCGCAAATAGTTGTTCCCACGGCGAATTTGCTGGTAAGCCGGCTCGATCCAGAAGGTTTGCTTTGTCGATATATGCGTCTAAACATCCCACTGCTCCACAATCGCAGGGTCTATCTTCATCGCTGACTGCGATATGTGCAATTTCACCGGCCCATCCATGCAAGCCAGAGGAAACTTTTCCATCGAGTACCAAAGCAGAACCGATTGCGCTTTTTTGTGAAACAAAAATGAAGTCGCTGAGCTCCTGACCTGTTTTTTGCCGAGCTATACTCTCGGCTAACGCAGAAAGATTTGCTGTATTCTGGTAGTCAACCGGCACCTGAGTATTGAGCTTCGAGCGGAAGTTTTTCTCGAGATCAATGTTTCTCCACCCCAAATGAGGTGACATGTGCAAAATGCTGGTAGAGGACGAAATAATTCCCGAAAATCCACAGGTAATCCCGCACAGAGACAAACCAGAGCGTTGTATCTGGGTAGTTAACTCGTTCACCATAGATGCAAGTTTTCCAAGTGTGCTCTGAGGTGAGTAGGCGGGCACGTCAACTTGGTCAAATTGTTCAGCTATGATGTTTCCGCGCAAATCCATCACGCAGGCACAGATGTAATCTTGACCGACTTCGGCCCCAATGCTCCCGTGAGTACGTCTGGCGGGAGTCAGCATAATGGAAGGTCTGCCAGAAGGCCCGATTCGGGTAGAGCCTTCCTTAATTATGCCGAAGTCGATGAGACGTTCAATGAGCCTGGTTACAGTTGAGCGGTTGAGTCCTGTCTCAGTTGCAAGGTCGGCTCGAGACATGACTTCAGAGCCGGTAACGATGCGATAGGCCAGCAGTTGCAGATTGTGATTACGCAAGGATTCAGCCCGCATTCCGGGGACTTCGTGATCCGCGGACTGCAGGGATGTTCGTTTCGATTTGGCTGCTCTACTCAAGTTGACTCCCTTGTCATCTGTGACAATCATAACCCAAATTAGTCTTTATCCAGCCTGATTCAAAGAGTGTTAGTTGCTGAAAGCAACTTAACGGTCCAGATGGGGAGAATTTTTTCACAGTGTTCGTAAGCGAAATCGAAGGGTTTTCATAGAATAAACCCGAAGCTCTAGGAAAGTTGGGTAAATATCGTGTTTGGAAAAAGTTAAAAAGGCTCTTGACAGGATTTGCCAGAAGGTGCTAACGTGCATAGTGCAACAAAGGTAGCTCTGGGCGGAGATGCTCAGAGTCTAGTGACACGATGAGGTGGAACGTGAGTAACCGGTTGGTAGCAGGAGTAGATTCCTCGACACAGTCATGCAAAATCATGATTCGTGACGCTGACACTGGTGTACTGGTGCGTTCTGGAATGGCTTTTCATCGTACCGGAACCACAGTCAATCCTGCGGTTTGGGTACGTGCCTTCGATGAAGCGGTACAGCAGGCTGGAGGCTTAGAAGATATCTGCGCTATTTCAGTAGCGGGTCAGCAGCATGGCCTGGTTACTTTGGATGAAAACGGCGAAGTAGTTCGTGATGCCGTGCTATGGAACGATACCAGCGCGGGAGCTGACGCCAAGGATCTAATCACAGAGTTGGGGCGAGGCGATGATACTGCAGGACGGAAAGCCTGGGTGGCAAAGACGGGTTCGGTACCGGTTTCATCGCTCACCGTCAGTAAGTTGCGTCATTTCGCGGTGAACGAACCGGAAAATCTTTCCCGAACTCGTGCTATCGCCCTTCCTCATGACTACCTGACGTGGAAAATCACCAAGAGGAACAAAATTACGGATTTGGTGACTGACAGGTCAGATGCATCTGGAACCGGCTACTTTGACCCAGTGGAAAATGTCTACTTACCTGACATTTTGGAGTTAGCTGCAGGCAAATCCGGCGCAGATTTGGTTCTTCCGAAAGTTCTCGGTCCCCATACTCCTGTCGGGGAGTTTAGTGTGCAAGGTCATGAAATGCTTGTTGGTCCCGGAGCTGGGGACAACGCCGGAGCTGCTCTTGGTCTTGACCAGAAACCTGGTCATGTCATTATTTCTCTGGGTACCTCAGGTGTCGTCTCCTTAGTCTCGAAAAAACCCACCTTTGATGAACTTGGTGAAGTTACTGGTTTCGCTGATGCAACCGGCAATTATCTTCCGTTAGTGTGTACGCTCAACGCGTCTCGAGTGCTTGATACTACGGCGGCGGCCTTAGGCGTCAATTATGAGAGGTTTTCTGAATTTGCACTGAGCGCACCTCCAGGGTCTGAAGGTTTGGTAATGGTTCCCTATCTCACCGGCGAACGTACTCCGAATGCGCCGTTAGCTACCGGCTCTCTCTTGGGTATTCGAGGGGATAACTTGACCGCATCGAATATAGCTCGAGCTGCAGTTGAAGGGATGCTGTGCCTAGTGGGATACGGCCTCGAAATCTTCAAGAGATTAGGCGTGGAAGTCAACGCAGTTTCCCTAATTGGCGGTGGGGCAAAGTCTGAGGCAGTGAGGCGTATTGCTCCGTCTGTATTAGGGGTAAAGGTCACAATACCGGAAACCGGAGAATACGTGGCCGATGGCGCCGCACGTCAGGCCGCTTGGGTTCTCAACGGAGGAACTCGTCCCCCCGTCTGGTCACCTCGGTTAACCTCCTCATATACCGCGCAACCGCAACCTTTTATTATGGAACGCTATCAAGAAGTCAATGGCCTTTTCGCCGATACGACACAGTTAGAATTGGAGTAAGCGAGATGAAAAAATTTCGTCTACCGCAGGAGCTGGGAGTTGCCGGGGTGGTCCTGGCTGTGGGCATCATCATGGGTATCATCTCCCCGGCTTTTCGCACCTTAGATAACCTTGAAGTGCTATTCCTCAATGGTTCTGTGGTGTTGTTTTTGGCCTTGGGCCAAACTTTTGTACTGCTAACAGGTGGTATCGACCTTTCTGTGGGGTCTAACATCGCCTTGACCGGGGTCATCGCAGCAATGGCGATGCAATCCGGCGTTCCTTGGTGGGTAGCGGCTCTCATCGCCATACTTGTGGGTGTTGGTGTGGGACTGTTCAACGGGGCGATGGTGTATTGGGGCAAGATGCCGCCTTTTATCGTCACCTTCGCAACTTTTGGCATTTCGGCGTCGATTCCGAAGATTCTCACCGACGCGAAATCGGTTACCGTTTCAGACCCCATGTTTGCGATTTTTGGACGCGGGCGTCTATTTGGAATCCCGATACCTGTAGTTATGGTGTTGATTGCAGCTGTCCTTTGTGCGTTGTTCCTTCGACATACCGCCACTGGCGTACATATTTATGCAGTTGGTGGCAACCCGGCAACATCTCGGTTGGCTGGTATTAACGTTGCCAAGATTACTGTCTTGGTTTACGTAATCTCAGGTGTGACCGCAGCTTGTGGCGGCATCATCACCGCTTCGCGTCTGATGGTGGGGTATCCCACGGCAGGTTCTGGAACTGAACAGTTCTATTCAATCGCATCAGCTGTGGTCGGTGGGGTTTCACTTTTTGGCGGAGTCGGCTCAATTCCCGGTGCTTTTCTGGGAGCGCTGCTCATCGCCGAGGTCTCAAATGGCATGAATGTCATAGGAGTGTCTTCTTACTGGCAACCTTTGGTTATTGGCGTAATTATCTTGATTGGTGTACTGATTGACACAAATCGCCGAGGTTTTTCGATACGCCGTTTGCTTCAGCATTTTATGAAACCGAGTGGCTCCGCAACGACTCCAGATTCTCCTGCACAAGGAGACGAAATGCTTGAACACTCAACGAGTGTAAAAGATGATCAGAAAACACAACCCTCACTGAAAGAAGGATAGAAATGAAAAAAATTCTGGCAACTTTAGGCGTGGGAGCACTTGCCGCCTTCGCTTTATCTGCCTGCAGCAATGCGCTGGATACCGGGACTTCCGCAAGTTCCGAAAAGGACAATGGGGTAGCGTCTATTCCTGCAGCCTGCAAGGGAGACAATCCCTATTTGGCAGTACTTTTGCCCAACCAGACAAATCCCTACTATGTAGCCATGAAGGAAGGCTTCGAAGACGAAGGCTCCAAGAATGGCTTCAAAGTCGAAGTCCAAATTGCAAATGACGACGATGCTAATCAGCTGGCTCAAGCCCAAGCAATGCTAGGTAAGAATCCCTGCGCCTTGGCGCTGAACCCGGTTAAATCTGAACCGGCCGCGGCTATTGTCAAGGCCGCAAATGACAAGGGTGTACCGGTGTTTACCGTTAATATCTCGGCTGATCCCGATGCTTTGAAAGCGCAAGGGGCATCCGTGGTTCAGTACTTGGGAGCCGATAACGCAGCTGGTGGAGCTCAGATGGCTGAGCAGATTATGAAAGATCTGGGTGCCGACACCGCAATGGAAATTGGCTTTGTCACCGAACCTGATGAGGTCGTAGTGGTAGAACGTGATGAAGGCTTTAAGAAAGCTATTGCAAAGAACCCCAACGCCAAGGTAGTAGCAGAAGTCGATGGCAACGTGAAGCTCACAGACTCCTTGAATGTGACCTCTGAGATGCTGCAGGGGAATCCTGGAATCAGCGTAATCTTTGCGTCCACTGGTCCCGCTGCACAAGGCGCTGTAGAAGCGGTCAAAGCCTCTGGGAAGGATATTAAGGTGTACGGATTCTGTGCGTCTGAAATGCAGACAGACGATGCCTATCCTGCCTGTGTAGCTCAGGAGCCAGAAGACTACGGTCGTCGTACCGTACAGCAGATTAAGACTTATATAGGCGGAGATGAGGTGGAAGAAAACATTCTTCGGCCCCTGAAGTTGTTCACTAAGGGCCAAACACCCGCTCCCGGTGAAGTCGGCTAATTAATAACCAATCAGTAAACCTTCATCGAGAAGGAAGGAGACGCCTGCGATGATGGAAGTATTTGAAGCAAGAAATATTGCGAAATATTATTCTTCGGTGCCTGCTCTCGCAGGCGTCTCTATCAAAATTCATCCCGGTGAGATTGTTGGCTTGGTGGGTCACAATGGCGCTGGCAAATCTACCCTGTTGAAGGTCCTTTCGGGGGCTCACGGTGCAGATAGCGGACAAGTGCTGATCGACGGGACAGAAGTTAGCTTCACTTCACCAGCAGATGCCCTGGCAAAGGGTGTAGGAACCGTCTATCAAGAGCTGTCGTTATTGCCGAATCTGACGGTAGCGCAAAATGTTTTCTTGGGAAGGGAAAAGTCTGATTGGAAAGGGCTTAAAAAGGAAGAAATTCGCAGCCAGGCAAAAGAGCTGGTACAGCGTTTCGGTATCGACGTAAACGTGGATACGCCCCTGGGTCACTATGCCGTGGCGACGCGCCAACTTTTGGAGATTGCTGTCGCCACGTCTAAAAATATCAAGTACTTGCTTTTGGACGAGCCAACGACCTCCCTGGAAGGTGAACAGGTCGATTCCCTTTTGAAATATATTAAAAACTTGGCAGAACAATCTAATATCGGAGTGCTAATCGTCAACCATAAGCTCGATGAGTTATATCGCATTTGTGACAGAATTGTTGCTTTGGTTGACGGAAAAGTTCGTATTGATGGTAATGTAAATGAAGTTTCCCACGAAGACGTGGTGGTGGCTATTGCCGGGGAAGATGCATCGAGCCTTATTGACTCGGAGTCAAAGAGAGATAGCGTGTCTGAGCCTGCTTCAGACCTATCAGGAGTGCGGGGCAGTAGTGAACCGTTAGTACAGGTCAGGGAGCTTCGTTCCGCAGTATTAAAAGGCGTTAATCTAGATATTTACCCCGGAGAAGTGCTTGGTATTTATGGCCTCATTGGTTCAGGGAGAACTGAATTCCTCCGAGCGCTGGGCACATTACATCCAATAGAGAGTGGAAGTATTTCTATTCACGGTCAATCATTTCAAGGACATAAACCTATTGATTCATTAAAAGCAGGTTTGGTTTATGTTACTGAAGAAAGAAAAATGGACGGTATAGTTCCAAAACTATCACCAATCGTAAATACGTCATTACCGGTTACGAAAAAATTTAGTAAGTTTACTTGGCTGAGTTTGAAAAAAATGGATTCTGCGATGCAGAATATCCTCGCTAAGCTCCAAATTCGCGGTAATCTTCAAGGTCCTGTGGTCAGCCTTTCGGGTGGAAACCAACAGAAAGTTCTGCTGGGACGAGCTATTGCACTGAATCCTCAGTTACTGATGCTTGATGAACCCACCAAAGGCGTGGATATCGGCGCTAAGGGGGAGATACACCGCATATTCAAGGACATGGCGCATCAAGAGAATGTAGCGGTAGTGGTAGTTTCCTCTGAGGAAGACGAAATCCTCGAAGTCTCTGACCGGGTGTGCGTCTTTGCGCAGGGACGCAATATCTGCCAGCCTGAAGATGTCGCTAACTTTAGTGTCCAACGGTTGCGCAAACTGGCTTGGTTTAAAGACTAAAGGCTCCAGAAACTGCACGCAAAGGGAGGTTCGACATCAAAGCGCCCGGGAGAATAGGCGGGAGTCGAACAGGGCGCGCATGAGCCAGCGGGGAGCTAGGCGTGCGCCCGCCATCGCGATTTTGTACCGAACGGTCGGGGTGACCAGGACGCGGCGGCGGCGAGCCGCTTCGATGGCGGCTCTGACGACTGTTTCGGGGCTGACAAAGCCGTATTCGGGCCAGACCGAAGCGTTCATCTGGGCTGATTGGTGGAACTCGGTTTTCATTAGTCCCGGTGCCACGGCGGTGACGGATACGCCAGTGCCGCGCAGCTCGGTGGAAACCGATTCGCTAAAGAACCGCACCCAGGTTTTCATCGCTGCGTAGGTGCCCATAGCGGTGTAGGCGGTGGCGGAGGAAACATTGATGATGGCCCCGCCGCCCGCGGCTTTCCCCAGCGCGGGCTGGCCGGTCAATTTCTGTAACAACCGTTCCACTTTGCCAGGTGCGCGGCGCTGCGTGCGCGACCCCATCGCTTGGGCCCCCTCAAACGTCAGCCGGCACAAGGCCCGCACCATCACCTCTAGGGCTTCGTCCTCGCGCTCCCACTTTCCGCCCACAAAAGTTTGGCCCAGACCGAAACCGGCGTTGTTGACCAGCACCGCGACCGGGCGGGAGTCGTCGCGCAGGCGGCGAATGACCGCGTACTGACCGGCCTTGGTGGACAAATCTGCGACCAAGACTTCCGTTTCAACACCTAAAGTGGTGTGAATCCGCTGCGCTAAAGCCTCCAAACGGTCTTGACGCCTAGCGACCAACACGACGTTGAGCGGTTCGGCAGCCAACTGCCAGGCAAACTCCTCACCTAAACCGCTGGAAGCCCCCGTAATCAGCGCCCATTTCGCCACAAATATCACCCAATCATTGCAATAAATTCTTCTATTGCATAACCTTATAAGTGAACGTTTGAGTTGCCAAAGCCGGCGCGTCCGGTAGTCATTGCCGGTGTGTTCCGGCGTTTGGGTTCTGTCGCCACTTCAGAATCTGGGGACCGAAGAAAATTGAGGGGAACACATTGAAAAGCCAAACAGCTGACAAACTCGAAGCGATGATGGACGCGACTTTCGGCACGAAAGAGGACCGGGAAAAGGAAATCAATCCGGTCAAGAAACCCATCAAGTACTGGCTGACCGACATGGACGGCGTGCTGGTGCACGAAACTAAGGCGATTCCAGGGGCGGCAGAGTTCCTGCAAGCCCTGCGGGACAAAGATCGGGAATACCTGGTTTTGACCAACAACTCCATCTTTACGCCTCGCGACCTGTCCGCGCGGTTGGAGGCTTCCGGCCTGGAAGTCCCCGAGGAACGCATCTGGACTTCCGCGCTGGCCACCGCGTCTTTCCTAAAGACCCAGTCCCCGAAATCCAGCGCTTACGTGGTGGGCGAAGCCGGTCTGACCACCGCCCTGTACCAGGCGGGCTATGTCATGACTTCCACAGATCCGGAATATGTGGTGTTGGGCGAGACGCGCTCCTATTCTTTCGACCAGATTGCCACGGCGGTTCAGCTCATCAACAAGGGCGCCAAGTTTATCGCCACGAATCCGGACATGACCGGCCCCACCAAGGACGGCCCCATTCCTGCCACCGGCGCTATCGCCGCCATGATTACGGCCGCCACCGGCAAGAATCCGTACTTTATCGGCAAACCCAACCCGGTCATGTTCCGCACCGGATTAAACAAGATTGGTGCCCACTCCGAGGAAACCGCCATGATTGGCGACCGGATGGATACGGATATGCTGGCGGGGGTAGAGTCCGGTCTGCATACGTTCCTGGTGTTGACCGGTTCCACGAATCGCGAGGAAATCACCAATTTCTCTTATCGGCCCAACGAGATTGTGGACTCGATTGCCGACATCATCGCCAGGGTGTGAACTGTTTAGCGCACGCTCTTGACCTTATACACCAGTGCGGCCCCAACCAACACAACGAGGGCCGCGAAGATGTATAGCGCCCTATAACCGCTGGCGTAACCCGGAAACGCTTTCACCAGCGGCGCTGCCAGCAGGGGAGCCAGGGCCTGGGGCAAAGCGGCTGCAATGTTGATAACTCCGAGGTCGCGCGCCGCGTCGTTGGTCGGTGGCAGCACCTGTGTGACCAGCGCAAAGTCTACGGAAACATAGATACCGTAGCCTATCCCGAGTAGAAACGCCCCGAGGAGCGCGCCTTCCCAGGTCTGGAAAAACGCCAGACTGAGACCCGATAGCGCCATGGTCAGGCCAGAGACCACCACCAAGGGCTTGCGACGCCCCATCCGGTCAGAGATAGTGCCACCGGCGAGGGTCGTCGCCACGGTCATCAGCGCGTACAGGCCGGAGAGCACAAAAACTCCGAAGTCGGGATGTGCGTAGCCCACCGCATCCATTAGGTAAAACAGCAGGTAAAGCGTACAGAGGGAGTTAGCCAGGTTGATGAGGAAACGACTGGCCCAGGTCCAGGCAAAGTCGGGGTAACGCCGGGGGGATACCCAAAACCGTTTCAGGAAGGCCCAAAGGTTAAAGGGCGCGGGTTTCTCGACGAGGTAACGGTCGTGGGCGGTGAACAGGTAGGGAATCACCAGGGCGATGAGGAGGGCGATGCAGGCCAGGTACCCGAAGGTCAGGCTGCCGAAAGCGGAGGCCATCCCTGTTCCCGCGACCACCCCGAGGGTTTGCCCCATTCCCAACCAGCCGCCCATTTGACCGCGATATTCCACTTTCACCTGGTCATTCACGGTAGCCGTAATGGCTGCGTACATCGCGTTTAGGCAGGCTTGCACCAGCGCCCAAGCGACCACCATGGCCCACACCGAATGGGAAAATGCCAGCCAAGCCAAGGCCAGCGCCCCTAGGATTGTCCCCCAAAACACCCAGGGCAAACGGCGTCCGAAGCGGGAAGTCGTGCGGTCAGAGAGTGCCCCAAAGATCGGGTTACCCAGGGCAGAGACGAAAGCTCCAACGCCGGTGACCAGCGAAAGTACATATTCCTTATAGTCCGGGGCGACAGCGGCCGCTTGCAACCCCAGCAGCACCTGGATAGGTCCGAACCAGGCGGTGTAGACGGCCAGGTTCGCTGCGGAAACGCTGACGCGCCACCTGAGCCGAGGTTTTTCCAGGGGGGCGTCGGCGGGAACTTGGGCGTGAAAGCGTCCCGAGCGCGCGGAGTAGGCGGGGTCGGACATGGCGTTCATTGCTGGCCTACCTACGCAATCAAGTCTCGATACCAGTAATAGGAATCTTTGGGAATCCGGGTCTTATCGGCGGTGGCAAAGTCCGTGTAGATCAGCCCGAACCGCTGGGTTTCGCCATCGGCCCATTCAAAGTTGTCCAGCAGAGACCAAACATAGTATCCGGCTACGTTTACCCCGGCTTGGCGAGCCGCCGCCACAGCTTGGAAGTGTCGGGCCAGGTAGTCGATACGCCGCGGGTCATGAACCCGCGCTTGACCGGAGTCGTCGGTGGTGACGGTTTCCGTAAACGCCGCACCGCCCTCGGTCACAATGATTGGGGGCAAGGCAGACCCGTAGCGTTCCCGGAGCTGTACCAGGATTTCGGTCAGTCCCTCAGGGTATATCGCCCAGTCGAAGCTGGTGCGGTCTTCCATCTTTAGGGATTCAATCGTGAAGGGGATACCGTCCGGCATCGTGTACAGACCGGCGTTGTCTGCGTGCAAGGGGGGTGCGGCAGGTGGCGTGGCTGTTGGCGGTGTGTCGTCGCCGGGCAGTCGTGAGACCACTACGGCCGGTTCGTAGTAGTTGATTCCATAAAAGTCCAGGGGCTCGCAGGCGCCTTTGACCTGCTCGCTCATGGCTGCAGCAGTCTCGGGGTTGACCTCCTGGGCGATGAGGTCCAGAACCGCCTGCGGGTAAGTCCCTTTCAACATGGCCGAAGCAAAGAAGTCGTTGTAAATCGCGTCATAGAGACCGGCCATCTGTACGTCCATCGGGTTTTCGGTGTCGGCTGGATAGACCGGGGTGTGGTTGGGGGCGCAACCGACCGACGAGGCACCCAAACCGTGCAGCAGCCGCACCGTTTCACCGTGGGCCAAGTTCAAGGCGTGTCCCACGCCAAGCGCCTGGTAGCCAAGTGTCAGACCGGGGGCGTGAATCCCGATAGCGTGACCGAGCAGGGTGTGGACATTCGGCTCGTTGATGGGAATCCAGTGTTTCACCCGGTCATGGAATGCCTCGTAGGCGACCTTGGCGTAGCGCAGGAACATGGCGGTGGTCTCAGGATTGAGCCAGCCTCCTTTGTCCTGCATAGCTTGGGGCAAATCCCAGTGATACAGCGTCGCCATGACTTCGATGTCTGCCTCAGCTAGGGCATCTAAGACGCGGTTATAGAAATCGATTCCGGCCTGGTTCGGTGTGCCTGCAGCGGTCAGGATACGCGGCCAAGCCAGGGAAAGGCGGTAGTGTTTCAGGCCGGCTTGCCGCATCAGTTCGACATCGCGGTTGAACAGGTGGTAGTGGTCACAAGCGGTGTCGCCGGTGGTGTTGTCAATGACTTTGCCGGGGGTGTGGACGAAAGTATCCCAGATGCTCTCTTGGCGTCCATCGGCGCTGACGGCTCCTTCAATCTGATACGAAGCCGTGGAAGTGCCGAAGGCAAAGTCTGGGGGGAATGCAAGTTCGCGTGCCAGGTCGCGGGGGTTGGTAAATTTCGTGTCCATAGACCAATTTTAGGTGTCTTTGTCCCGTCCAGCAGGGAATTCGATAGACTGGGAGCATCCATTTCCGAGGGAGGTTACGTTGCGTATAGCGACTTGGAACGTGAACTCGATTCGCACTCGCCTGAATCGAGTGACGGCGTTCCTGGCACGCGAAAACATCGACGTTTTGGCGATGCAGGAAATCAAGTGTCGCAACGATCAGTTCCCTACCGCCGCTTTTGAAACCGCCGGCTACCAGGTGTTTGTTAACGGTTTGAATCAGTGGAACGGGGTCGCGGTGGCGGTGCGGCAGGGGATTAGCGCCCACCTGTTGGGTACCGAGTTTTACGGTGCCATCGCCCAGCCGTATTTTTCTATCCCGCCCAAGCCGCCTCAGCTGGAACCACGAGTCTTGGGGGTGCGCGTGGCCGGAGTGGAGTGCTGGTCGCTCTATGTTCCCAATGGGCGCGAGGTCGGTCACCTTCACTATCAATACAAGCTGAAATGGCTCGATTCCCTGCGCTCCCACGTGATTCGCACCCTGGACACAGATCCGGAAAGTTTGGGTCTTTACCTGGGGGACTTCAACGTGGCTCCTCGTGATGAGGACGTGTGGGACATGGCGGACTTCGTCGGGGCGACCCATGTTTCCGAACCGGAACGGCAAGTTTTTGCCAAGCTCCTAGACCCCGACACGGTCGGTGACGCGGTCACCCTCCACGATGACCTCATCGCGGGTTTGCCCGGAAATCTGACCGAAATTACTCGAAAATTCGCTCCCGGCTGGACCTACTGGGACTACCAGCGGGCCCGCTGGCGGCGTAACCAAGGCATGAAAATCGACTTTGCCTTGGCTACTCCGCGCCTGGTTTCTCGCGTGACCGGTGCATTCATCGACACCGCCGAACGTGACGGGGAACAGCCCTCCGACCACGCTCCGGTGGTCGTGGATTTCGAATAAATCCTGGTCTGTCCCCTACCGGTCGAAAAGGAGCGTCTACTCAAGCTCGACAAGACCTCGGGTGTCGTCACGCCCAAAGAAAGCGCGCGTCTCGGGGTCGCAAACGGCACGGTTTCGGAAACAGTGCGTGGCGAAATCTATAGCGCCCTACGCTGACTCAGGTTTCCACGCGAAAATAGCAAAGAGCCGGTTCTGTACCAAACAGTACAAAACCGGCTCTTTGTGGTTTTTGCGTCGTCCGCGGCGTTAGGCCACGTAGTTGGCGTAAACCGGAACGGTCAGGAAGGTCGGGAACTCATCTTGCAGCGAAATGTCGCCAAAAATCTGGACCGCGCGGGTCAGGTTGGCTTGACGCTGCGGGTCATCCCCGATTTCAGCCTTGAACTTTGCGGATTCCTCATCCATGAGGGACTGGCACAGTTCGCGAGTAACCTCGCGGCCGTCGTCGAGCTTGACGCGGTTGTGAATCCACTGCCAAATCTGGGCGCGAGAAATCTCGGCGGTAGCGGCGTCCTCCATCAGGCCGAAAATGCCGACCGCGCCGTTGCCACCCAACCAAGATTCCAGGTAGCGCAAGGAAACCGAAATGTTGGTGCGCACGCCCGCTTCGCTCACCGCGCCCTCGGTAGCAGACACGTTCAACAGGTCCTCTGCCGTAACGTTCACCTCGGGACGCTGCTTCGAGATTTGGTTCGGGTTCGTGCCTAAAACCTTGTCGAACTCGTCGCGGATGTAGGGCACCATGCCGGGGTGAGCGCACCACGAACCGTCGAAACCATCGGCGGCCTCGCGGGACTTATCCGCCCGGACTTTCCGCTCAATCTCGGCATTTTCGCTCGCGTCACGCGAAGGGATAAAGGCGGACATTCCGCCAATAGCCGACGCCCCGCGCTTGTGACACGTTTTCACCAACAACTCGGTGTAGGCGCGCATCATCGGGGCAGTCATGCCGACCAAAGCACGATCCGGCAAGATGTACTTGGAGCCGGAATCACGGAACTTCTTAATGATTGAGAAAATGTAGTCCCAACGTCCCGCGTTCAGACCGGCGCTGTAATCGCGCAGCTCGTAAAGGAATTCTTCCATCTCGAAAGCGGCCATGATGGTCTCAATCAAGCAGGTGGCGCGAATCGTGCCGTGAGGAATCCCCATGTACTCTTCGGCGTAAGAAAACACGTCAGCCCACAGACGCGCCTCACGGTGAGACTCCATCTTTGGCAGGTAAAAGTACGGTCCGCGGCCCTTTTCAATCAACGTCTTGGCGTTGTGGAAAAAGTACAGACCGAAGTCCACCAAGGCGCCCACCATCGGCTCGTTACCAGCCATGATGTGCTTTTCCACCAGGTGCCAGCCGCGCGGACGCACCAGCAGGGTCGGCAGCTTGGTGATGTCGTGATCCTTTAGCTCGTAGTGCTTGCCTTGCGGGGAATCGAACGTGATGGTGCCCGCAATCGCGTCACGCAGGTTGACCTGGCCGCCAATGACGTTTTCCCAGTGGGGCGTGTTGGCATCCTCGAAGTCTGCCATCCACGCGGCAGCCCCGGAATTCAGGGCGTTAATAGTCATCTTGCGGTCGGTCGGGCCGGTCATTTCGACCCGGCGATCCTCCAGGCCGGGACCCAGCGGGGCAACTTTCCACGAGTCGTCCTCGCGCACGTCCCTGGTCTCTACCAGGAAGCGCGGCAGTCGCCCATTGACCAGCTGCTGACGGCGGTCGTGGCGGTCACGCAGCAACTCGGCGCGGCGCCCGGAAAAATTCACGTGCAGTTTTTTCAGGAAAGTCAGGGCTTCCGGGGTGAGGATTTCGTCCTCGCGCTCAACTACAACTTCTTTGCCGTCGACGACCGGATGAACCACTTTCACAGGACGGAGTTCCATGTGTGTCTCTTTTCTTTTTTCTCAATAGATGGGTGACCGGGCGGCGTCGACGGTCTCGCAATCGAGGACGCCGCCCGGTTTGGGGGTTGAATTCGCAACGATATTAGAACTGAGCTTCTTCGGTGGAACCCTTCAACGCCAAGGTGGAGGATTCGGGGTTCACGGTGGTGGACACCAAGTCGAAGTAGCCCGCACCAACCTCACGCTGGTGCTTGGTGGCGGTGTAGCCGCGGGATTCGGAGTCGAACTCGGCCTGCTGCAGCTTCACGTAGGCGCTCATGCCTTCGCGAGCGTAGCCGTAGGCCAGGTCGAACATGCCGTAGTTGATCTGGTGGAAGCCCGCCAGAGTGATGAACTGGAAAGCGTAACCCATCGCGCCCAAGTCCTTCTGGAAGGAAGCGATTTGATCGTCGGACAGGTTGGCCTTCCAGTTGAAGGACGGCGAGCAGTTGTAGGCCAGCATCTTGTCCGGGTACTTGCCCTTGACCGCTTCGGCGACCTTGCGAGCCAACTCGGGATCCGGGGTGTTGGTTTCGACCCACAGCAAGTCCGCGTAGGGGGCGAAAGCCAGCAAACGAGCGATAACGACCTCGGCACCCGGGGTGGTGTAGTAGTGGCCTTCGGGGGAGCGCTCGCCAGTCAGGAACGGCTTGTCGGTTTCGTCCACATCGGAAGTGATGAGGTTCGCGCCCAAGGAGTCGGTACGAGCCACCAGCAAGGTCGGCACGCCTTCCACGTCAGCCGCCAAACGAGCCGCCTTCAAGTTTTGGATGTGCTGCTGGGTCGGAATCAACACCTTGCCGCCCAAGTGACCGCACTTCTTTGCCGAGGACAGCTGATCCTCGTAGTGCATCCCGGAAGCACCGGCCTCGATCAGGTGCTTGGCCAGTTCGTAAGCGTTCAGCGGGCCGCCGAAACCGGCTTCCGCGTCAGCCACGATAGGCAGGAAGTAGTCCACATCGGACTTGCCTTCGGAGTAGTCCACCTGATCGGCGCGCACCAGGGCGTTGTTGATCCGCTTGACCATCTTCGGTACCGAATCGTAGGGGTAAAGGGACTGGTCGGGGTAGGTTTCAGAGGCGGAGTTGCCGTCGCCCGCGACCTGCCAGCCGGACAGGTAGATAGCCTTCAAACCGGCCTTCGCCATTTCTACGGCCTGGTTACCGGTGATGGCACCCAAAGCGTGCACGTAGTCGTTCTCGTGCAGCGCCTTCCAGAGTTTCTCAGCACCCAGCCGGGCCAGAGTGTGTTCCTGGGTGATAGAGCCCTGGAGGCGAGCGACCTGTTCACCAGTGTATTCGCGAACGACACCCTTCCAGCGAGGGTTGGTCTTCCAGTCGTTGTCGATTTCGGCGCCTACGCGGGCAATGCGCTGTTCAGCAGTTTCGGTCATTTTGCGGTTCCTAACTTGTTGGGCACTCAGGTTGTGAACTTACGGGGGTTGTAGGCTCGCCATTGAGTGAAAAGGTTTATTACTTTTATTGTGGTGCTAGGTTGCCTATTTTTTCAAGGTAATATTGTGTAAAAAAATGCAAAAGTTTACAATAAGATAAAAAAATGCTGTCCTTGACCCCGTACGCGTCAAATGGGGTTGTGAAAAAATCCTAAACTTTCACTTAAGTGAGAAAAAAGCGTCCCCTTCGCGGGGAAGAATTTAGAGGTGCGACGATGACCACTAAAAAGCCTGTCCGCGGCGAAATTCCTGCCCCGTTGCCGCCGGCTGGCGCGAGTAAACGCCATCACGATATCGATTTGGCGACCTTGGGAGCCCGGATTCGCTACGCTCGCACCAGCCAAGGCATGACCCTCACCGTCTTGGGGGAACGGGTCAACCGCGCCACCTCCCTTCTGAGCCAAATAGAGAACGGCAAACGCGAACCGAGACTGAGCCTGCTCACTGCCATCGCGGCGGCGCTGGGAGTCAGTGTCGAAACGTTGATGCAGCCCAGTCCGCCCAACGAACGAGCCGCTCTGGAGCTGGAGCTGAACGAGTGTCAGACCAGCGCGGAGGCGGTCAAGTGGGGCATTCCCCAGGTGCATATTGGCCCGCGGTTACCCCACGACGCCTTGAAAGCGCTGGTAGCGACCCATCGGAAACTGCAGCAGCTGACGGCAATCAGCCTGGATTCCCCCGAGGCGGCCCGCAAAGCCAACCAACAGCTGCATATCGAAATGCATCACAAAGACAACTACCTGGCTGACATTGAGCAACTCGCCACGGAAATCACCGATGCGACCGGTTTCACCGGCGGGCCCCTGCTGCAATCGGGAGTTGAAGAAATCGCCAACTACATGGGATTTTCCATAGTCAAGCTGCCCGACTTGCCGCGCGGGGCACGCTCCATCACCGACTTGAAACATCAGCGAATCTATCTGAACTCTCTGGAAGCCCGCGATCGGGATCAGCGCAACCTGATTCTGCGCGCCCTGGGGGACCAGGCGCTAAACCATCCCAAACCCACGTCCTACCACGAGTTCTTGCGCCAACGGGTCGAAGCCAACTATTTCGCTTCGGCCGTGCTGATGCCGGAAACTGCCACTGTCGCCCAGCTGATGGAGGATAAGCGGCGCCGGGATTTATCCATTCTGGACCTATCGGATCGGGTCGCCGTCACCTACGAGACCGCCGCCCACCGGTTCACGAATCTGGTGACTCGACACCTGGGCATTACGGCGCACTTTCTGCGGGTTGGCACGGATGGCACCATCTATAAGGCTTATGCCAACGATGGCGTGGTTTTCCCGACGCATAATGACGGTTCGATTGAAGGGCAGCTGGCGTGCCGTAAGTTCGGCGCCCGGCAACTGTTTGAACAAATCGACCCGGCAGCCCCGTACTATCAATACACCGACACCCCTAGCGGCACCTATTGGTCGGTGTCCAAGCTGGAACGCTACCGGGCGGGGGATTTTTCCATTTCGGTGGGCACGCCATTTGAACACGCCCAGTTCTTTCGCGGCCGGGACACCTCGCGACGTTTCCAATCCAGCTGTCCTGCCGCAACTTGCTGCCGGGAGCCCTCCGCGGATTTGCAGGGCAGATGGGCGCGTTACGCCTGGCCATCCGTCAAAGTTCACTCGCATTTGCTGGCGGCGACCCCGCCGGGAACTTTCCCCGGAGTAGATGATCGCGAGGTTTACGAATTCTTGGATAAACACGCCAACGACTGAGGGCAAACACGCCGCCGGCAAATTCGGCGCTCAATCTGTGCTGGCTGGCGGCGATTTAGAGTCATTGCGGGCCTCAGGATTATCGGACTGCGTCCGGATTCTCAGGCGGTTGTTCGGGAAGTAGGTTCGGGGGTGTGCGTGGAATAAAAAGTGGTATTTGGGCTGTAGCTGCCAATAATGGCAGCTACAGCCCAAATACCACCTTATAAATACAATCCGGTCTGGGTATCTCCGGAATTACGGCGGCTTCGGCCTACGGCCGCAATCGGTGGGTGGCTGTTGGTTGAGTAAAAAACTGGGCGATTCTGGAATCCAGAATCGCCCAGTTTCAACCGGCAGGTGGTTGGGTTTTGGTGGTGTTGATTACCTGCCAGTTGAGGGGGTTTATTCAAATAGCTTCACAGTTGTGATGGGGTGACATCGAAAATCGCCGACCACCAACAGAACTACCTTCAAATTTACATGTTTCACACATAAACAGCAACTACTTTTATCATTCCGGGCTGTTGCGTAAATCGTTGGAAGTTTCCGAATCAAGAGGATTTTCCCGCGAACAGGGCGCCCAAATACACGGGTGACCCCCGCCACAGGGGCGGGGGTCACCCGGATTAGTTGTCGTAAGTCACCGAGACGCACACCGGCCTTGTGCAATGACCGAGCCACCCGGCCTTGTGCAGTGACCGACCCGTCCGGCGAGTGATTAGTCGGGCAGACGCTTGCCAGTCGCGGCACTGAAGACATGCTGATGACCTGGGGTAATCCGCACGTTCATGATGCTGCCGGGTTTCGGGGCGGTGCGCGGCGGAACCCGCACCACCAGGTGATCTTCCGTCACTGAACCGGAAGTCCCTTGTGCCGCGCCATCGAGGTGACCGTACACGTAGCCGTCCGAACCGAGTTCTTCGATGATGTCCACCACAATCGGCATCACGCCATCACCAGTATCAGTGGTGATTTCCAAATCCTCAGGCCGGAACCCAATCGTGACTTCGCCGCCGTCAGCCTCAGTCAAGGCATCCCGCTGCTCCGCAGAAATCGGCAGGGAGGCTCCGTAGAGAACGGCCTTGTCGCCTTCCACCTTAAACTTGCGCAGGTTCATGGAGGGCGAGCCGATGAATCCCGCCACAAAGTCATTCTGGGGATGCTGGTAAAGTTCGTCCGGGGACCCGACCTGTTGCAAAATGCCGTCCTTGAGCACGGCAATCCGGTCGCCCATCGTCAGGGCTTCAGTCTGGTCGTGGGTCACGTAAAGGGTGGTGACCCCCAGTTTGCGCTGCAGGGAGGCGATCTGGGTGCGGGTTTGCACACGCAGTTTCGCGTCCAAGTTCGACAGCGGTTCGTCCATCAGGAACACTTGGGGTTTACGCACGATAGCTCGGCCCATCGCGACGCGCTGACGCTGCCCGCCGGACAGAGCTTTCGGTTTGCGATCGAGGTATTCGGTCAAGTCCAAAACCTTGGCGGCCTCCTCGACGCGCTTAGCGATTTCGTCCTTCGGGGTGCCCGCGATTTTCAGAGCAAAACCCATATTGTCCCGCACCGTCATATGCGGGTACAGAGCGTAGTTTTGGAACACCATCGCGATATCGCGATCTTTGGGCTGCACGTCCGTGACGTCTTTGTCGCCAATCAAGATGCGCCCGGAGTTGACTTCCTCCAAACCTGCCAGCATCCGCAGCGAGGTGGATTTGCCGCAGCCGGACGGTCCGACCAAAACCAGGAATTCGCCGTCGGCAATTTCCAAGTCGAGTTCATCCACTGAGGGGGTAGTGTTGCCCGGATAGATACGTGTTGCTTTGTCAAAAGTGACAGTTGCCATAATAATTTAATCCCTTCACCGGCAGGTACGCGCCGGACGATCCGTTGTAAAGGTTGGATATGAAATTTGTCGGCAACGATGCCGACCTGACTATTATTCCAGATTTGCACGCTTGTTTCAGGTTTTTGTGCACAAGAGTGGGTGGGCGGGCTGGCAGGTTGAGAGTGCGCTGGCCCGTCCCCGGTATTTGGCACCAGGGGACAAAGCCGGGGTTTGGCTATACTCGTTTTACATGAGCGCAAACGCCGAGTTATTGGGTGCCGAAATAGGCGGGTACGTTTTGGAGCGCCGGCTCGGAACGGGTGCCTCTGCTACCGTCTATCTGGCTCATGACGGTGGGGGTAATCCGGTTGCGTTTAAACTGTTGGCTCCCGGCGCTGACCTGGGGCAGCGAGATGGGGATGCCCGCGAGCGTCTGCGCTCGGAGGCGTTGGCTCTGCAACGGGTCCATGTTCCCGGGGTCGCGGCCGTGATGGATCTGGAAGTCGACGGGGTCGATGCCTTTATCGTTACGGAATATGTCCCCGGTCCGACCTTGGCTGAGGATGTGCGGGTTTCCGGCGCATGGCAGCGCGAGGATGCTTTGGAACTGGGGACCCTGTTGGCCGCCACCCTGCGAGCAGTGCATGAGTCCGGGATCTGCCACCGTGACATCAAACCCGCCAACGTAATTCTTGGACCGAATGGTCCAGTTTTGATTGACTTCGGGATTTCTTCCGTATTGGAAAACACCAGCGGTCTGACGCGAACCGGCTTGGTGGTGGGAACTCCAGGGTTTATCTCACCCGAGGTCATCGAGGGTCGGAAAGCGGATTTTGCTGACGACTGGTGGGCTTTAGCGGCACTGCTGCTGTTTACCCTGACCGGACGACCCCCCTTCGGAACCGGCTCGCCAACAGTGATTGTCTCGCGGGTGCTGGCCGGGAATCCGGATGTGGCCGGTCTGGAGGCACCCTTGGCTGAGGTTTTTCGCCGGGCTTTAGCTCCCCAGGCGCAGCGAAGCGCGGATTTTGCCGAACTGCTCCAGGCCGTCCAGTCCGGCGCGACCGACGAGGAAACCGCCGCGACCACCCTTTTGACCCCGAGAGGTTCGAACGAACCGGGATACACCGCGCTCATGCCCCAAGAGTTGAATGGTCGGTATAATCCGGTGGGGGTGGAGAACCCCTCCGTCGGGGTGGAATCCGCCCCGGAATGGTCCGCGGAGGAAACTGGTGGTGTGGCTGATACCTGGGGGGACACGGATTTGCCGGATCCCCAAACGACTCCCGAATCCGACATCAACGCCGGCGGCACGGAGGGGGAAACTGGCACCAAGACCGCCCCGGGGATGCTGCCTTTCCTAGGACTGGCAGGCGCACTAACCTGGGCAGCGTGGGTTCCGTGGCAGCCGGCTGTATCGGGAGTTATCGCGGTGTTTGGCTTTTGGATAGCGGCGGTGGCGGGCTGGCATTGGCGTTCCACCCGGAAAATTCTTTCCTTGCCCGGAGCGTTCATCAAAGGCCTGGTCAGCACCCTGCCAGCCGCTGTCATCGTGGCGGCCGCGCTGTTCCTGGCTGGGGAAACCCTGCGTGGCAACACGACAACGCTGCCCACCGAACTGCCCGACACGGTTACCCTTTTTGGAACAATCGTTCCAAAAAGGGTTTATATCGCACAAGCCCTGTCCGGGGCGGCGCTGCTGGTGGCGTGGTGGATCCCGCTCAGCGCTCCGCTGCGGATTGGCGCCCGGCGAGTGCTGCGGGCGGCTTTGCCCCCCCCGGTGCGTCGTCTCATCCTGGGGATGTTGCTGCTGGGGCTAGCGGCGGCGGCTTTCATCTTGGTCTGAGGTGTTATTGAGAGTTACCCCGGGGGACAGTCCAAGTGGAGCCACTTAACAGACTCGAACTGTTGACCGTCCGCTTACAAGGCGGGTGCTCTACCAACTGAGCTAAAGTGGCGGTTGTCCAATTTTCCCATAAATTTGCCCGCGCGACAAAGCCAGTTCATTCCCTTCCCCCGCCCCGGTGAAAAAGCCGGTTATAAAGGGTTCTATAATCGGAAGCAATGTTATTACGAAAGTGACTCGAATCTTCGCGAGCTGTGTCAGGCAAGCCGTCCGGGAAACTTCAGGAAGGAAAGCTAGCATCATGACTCGAAGCGCCACAGAAACTCAAGCCCTCCAGAAACGTATCCGCCAGCTGGCCCAGGAAAAAGATGCCGTGATTCTGGCGCATAACTACCAATCTGGCGAAGTTCAAGACGTGGCGGATTTCACCGGGGATTCCCTGGCTCTGTCCCGTTTGGCTGCCGAAGCTCCGCAGGGCACCATCGTGTTTGCCGGCGTACACTTCATGGCGGAAACCGCCAAAATCCTCTCCCCGCAAAAGCGGGTGTTGATTCCTGACGCCACCGCGGGATGTTCGCTGGCGGATTGCATCACTGCCGAACAGCTGCGGGAGTGGAAAGCCGCACACCCCGGTGCGGTCGTGGTCAGTTACGTGAACACCACCGCCGCGGTGAAAGCGGAAACCGATGTGTGCTGCACCTCGGCCAACGCTATTGACGTGGTGAACTCGATTCCGGCTCAAACCGAGATTCTGTTTTGCCCCGACCGTAACCTGGGAGCGCACGTGCGACGCGTGACCGGTCGGAAAAACCTGGTGACCTGGGACGGTGCCTGCCATGTTCATGCCGCGATGACCCCCGACATTTTGATGCGAGGAATCCTTGCCGCAGGGGATGCGGATGTGTATATTCACCCCGAATGCGGCGGCACTCAAGCAGCCGTGGACCTCATCGAGGCCGGCAAGCTCAGTCCGGAAAAGGTCAAGGTGCTTTCGACCGGCGGAATGCTCTCGGAGGCGAAAAAAGCCCCGAAAGGTTCGCGAGTGCTGGTCGCCACCGAGGTCGGGATGCTTCACCCGCTGCGCAAAGCCAATCCAGAGGTCACTTTTGAACCGGTCATGCCCCAGGCGGCCTGCCCGTACATGAACCAAACCACTTTGGAAAACTTGGTCAGCTGTTTGGAAAACGGTCGCGACGAAGTCTTTGTGGACGAAGATATCGCCGCGCGCGCCCGAGCCAGTGTGCAGCGCATGATTGCCATCGGCAACACCGCCTCGCCACAACAGCACTAGACGCCGGAACACACTCCCATGGACGTCAACTGGACAATGACGACCCCGGTCCTGGTAGTCGGATCCGGGGCGGCGGGCTTGAGTGCCGTAATCAACCTGGTTTTTGCCGGGGTCGATTGCGTACTGGTGACGAAAAGTGACCTGACCGCCAGCTCTACCGACTGGGCACAAGGGGGGTTGGCTGCGGTTTGGGATCGGCAAGACACTCCCGAAGCCCACTACGAAGACACCATCGTGGCGGGAGCGGGCTTGTGCAGCCAGACGGCAGTACGCACCCTGGTTCAGGAAGCCCCGCGAGCCCTGCAGTGGATGATGAGTATCGGAGCGCGCTTCGACCGCAACGCAGCCGGGGAAATCGACTTGCACCTGGAAGGGGGGCATTCCGCGCGGCGCATCCTGCACTCCAACGGGGACGCTTCGGGTCATGAAATCGAGATTACGCTGGCGAAAAATGTCGCCGCCATGGACGGCGCGACCTGGAACACCGGCGGGCAAGGTGAACTGAAAGTCCTGGAAGACTGCGAGTTGTGCGATGTCCTGGTCGATAGAGACGGCCGCGCCTGCGGTGCCACGGTAAGGGATTCCCGGCGTGGATTCGGGGTCGTTTCCGCTTTTGCGGTCATCCTCGCTACCGGCGGAATCGGCCAGCTGTGGAACGCGACCACGAACCCGGAGGTCGTCAACGGAGCCGGTTTGGCAGCAGCCCTGCGCGCCGGAGCCATCGGCCGCGACCTCGAATTTATGCAGTTCCACCCCACCATTTTTGTACCGCCCGTTAAAGTTAAGGGCGACCGGGGGGTGCTCGTGTCCGAAGCAGTGCGCGGGGAAGGCGCTTTCCTTGTGGACGGGCAGGGCAACCGGGTCATGCGCGGGGTTCACCCACAAGAGGACCTGGCGCCGCGTGACGTGGTTTCGGCGGCGGAACAGGAATATATGGTGGCTCACGGTTTGGATCACCTTTACCTGGATGCCACCAGTTTTGGGGCACAGAAATGGAAAGAAATGTTCCCCACCATCTATGAGCTGGTTTCCAGCCGCGGGGTAGACCCCATTACCGAGCCCATTCCGGTTCGCCCCGGAGCCCACTACTATTGCGGCGGAATCGCGGCCACCATGAGCGGTCAGACGAACGTGGCGGGGCTCTATGCCATTGGGGAAGTGGCGTGTACCGGGGTACAGGGCGCGAACCGCCTGGCTTCCAACTCCCTGACGGAGGCCCTGGTCATGGGTAGTTTAGTTGCCCAGCAGTTGGCGGAAGTGGACCTGCCACAGCTGCGTCGGCGTCCGGTGGCGAAACCGGCAGCGATTCCTCAGCCGGTGGTCATGGAGCCGACGGTACTGGAAAAAATCCAGGAAATCATGAGCCGTGATGTCTACGTGCTGCGCGATCGCGCCGGCTTGCAGCGGGCTCAGCGTGAACTTGAGAATCTGTCCCCCCACTCCACGCTGGTAGCCCGAGCCCTGGTGGCACCGGCCTTGGCCAGAGAAGAATCCCGCGGCACTCACCGGCGAACGGATTTCCCGCACCGTCGCGAGGAGTGGCGCAAGCATCTGGAGGTTCAGCTGGGCGCAGACGGAACCTCCCTGGAAGTCAGCGAGACCCCGGTCTGAACTCACGGCGCGAACCAGACACGATAAAGGAGAGAGAAGATGTTACCACCAGAAATCACCAGCGCTTTAGCGGCAGCGAAGTTAGATTCGCGCCAGGTCACGGATTTTATTGAAGCGACTTTGGACGAAGACTTGGCTTACGGGCCGGACGTCACCACGGATGCCATTTTTGATGACTCCCTCACGGTACAAGCCCGGATGGTAGCTCGCGAGTCAGGGTGCTTGGCGGGGGTTCCTATCGCCGCCGCGGTACCTTTCGTGCTGGCGCACCAGACCGGTGCCCCCACACCGCGGGTCACGATGCGGCGTCAGGACGGGGCACGGGTCGAGCCGGGCGATGTCATTTTAGAGATAACTGCTGGTGCCAGGACTATGCTGACCGCCGAGAGGACCCTGTTGAACTTGGCCAGTCAGCTCAGCGGCGTAGCGACCGCGGTGGCGGCTTACGTTGATGCGATTGCTGCTGCCCCCGGCGAGAGTGGAACGACAGGTACAAAAGCACGGGTGCGTGACACGCGCAAAACGATTCCCGGCATGCGCGTGCTGCAAAAGTACGCGGTGCGTTGCGGTGGTGGGGAAAATCACCGAATGGGGCTGGGGGACGCGGCACTCATTAAAGACAACCACATTGCCGCAGCCGGTTCGATGGCGGCCGCGGTGCAGGCGGTACGGGCCTATGCCCCCCAGATTCCCCTGGAAGTGGAATGCGACACTTTGGAACAGGTTCGGGAGGCGACGAATCTCGGGGTAGGGCTGATTCTGCTGGATAATATGAGCCCGGAAACCATGGCAAAAGCGGTGGCAATCGCCGCCCCACACGGAGTGAAAACTGAGGCCAGCGGGGGTTTGACGCTGCGCGACGCGGCGGCGACGGCCGCCAGCGGAGTGGACTACATCTCCGTGGGAGCCCTCACGCACAGCGCGCCGATTCTCGATTTAGCCTTGGATATGTAGGGAACAGGCGATGCAGTCAGGGGAGAATCGCGGTGGGCTGGAACGGATTATGTCCTCGGACTGGGCGCAAACTATGGCTCCGGTTGAGGACCAGATTCACGCGATGGGAGACTTTCTGCGCGCTGAACTGGCGGCGGGTCGGGGATATTTCCCAGCTGGAGAAAATGTATTTCACGCCTTTCAGTACCCTTTGGCGCAGGTGAAAGTCCTGATTGTCGGCCAAGACCCCTATCCCACCCCCGGTCACGCCATGGGACTGTCATTTTCTGTAATGCCTGGTACAGAAATTCCGCGTTCGCTGGTTAATATTTTTAAAGAACTGCACCAAGATTTAGGCCTGCCCCTGCCGACTTCGGGGGATTTGCGACCCTGGGCGAATCAGGGAGTCATGCTGCTAAACCGGGCTTTGACTGTTCAGCCAGGCAAACCCGCCTCCCACCGAGGCCGAGGCTGGGAAGCCATTACCGAGTTCGCCATTCGCCAACTCGCTAATCATCACGCCACCCAGGGGCTGCCGCTAGTCGCGATTTTGTGGGGTGCCGATGCGCGCAAAACCAAAGAGTTCATGCCCCGCGTGCCTTGCCTGGAATCGGCCCATCCCTCCCCGCTTTCAGCGTCACGAGGATTCTTTGGTTCCCGTCCCTTTTCACGAGCCAATGAACTGTTGGTTGCCCAGGGCGGCCAGCCGGTGGATTGGCGCCTGCCGTGAACGGTCGGTCAAGAACCTGTTTTTCTCACCTTTTCGTTGGATTAACGGCGTGGGAACAGCTCGGAAACCGACGCAATCCGTAAGCTAGACACGTGGATGAAGCACGATACCCCGAGGACGAATTCGACCGGATTGGGAAAAACTTGCCCCAGGGCGCTCACCGGCCTGGTCAGCCCTGGTGGCACGGTTTTCTGCCTTTTGTCATCGTGATTATTGCCGCGCCCTTGTTGGCTTGGGCCATGCTGCTCCTGATTGGGTCGCACCCCTCAACTGCCAACGATGCGGCGAATAAGCCACAGATGAGCCAAACCCCAAACACCGCGGCGACCCCGAGCCCTTCTGAAACCGGTAAAGCCAGCGAACGACCTACTGAAAGTGTCGCACCGAGCGAGGAACCGACCAAAACTACTCCGCCCGCTGCGGAAAAAACTACCGAGCCGCCTACGGCCGATAAAAGTATCAACGTGAGCGTTTTGAACGCTTCGGGAATCAACGGACTGGCTGCAAAAATCAAGGACAAAGTGGCGGCGGATGGCTTTACGAAAGTGTCTGCCGATAACTTCCAGGGCACCAAACCCGCAGTAAACACCATCTATTACCCCTCCGACCGCGAGGCGGAAGCGCGCGAGGTGCAGCGCGTTTTGAATATCGACATGATCGTGCCCAAAGACGGCTTGGAAAAAATTCAGGTTGTGCTGGTCGGCAGGCTCTAAGGCCAGCCGGGTCAGTCATTTTTGCACAGCTTCGTGGCGCGGGCTCGTACGTTTAAAACTTGCACTCTAGGGGTTAGAGTGCCAAGATTGAGTTAGCACTCTCAATGTCAGAGTGACAAGTTGGTGAATGAGGCTGCAGGTCGCGCGGAGACGTGAACCGCCACAACCCCAGCCGTCCGTCGCGGGCATTCGCCGCACATGAACCTTATAAAAGCGGAGGTTGTAATAAATGGCAAAAATGATTGCCTTTGCAGAAGAAGCCCGTCGCGGCATGGAACGCGGACTGGATTTGTTGGCTGACACCGTCAAGGTAACCTTGGGACCCAAGGGCCGCAATGTGGTGTTGGAAAAGAAGTGGGGCGCCCCGACCATTACTAATGATGGCGTGTCTATCGCTAAGGAAATTGACCTGGCTGACCCCTACGAAAAGATTGGCGCCGAGCTGGTTAAGGAAGTCGCCAAGAAGACTGACGACGTGGCTGGTGACGGTACCACTACGGCGACCGTTTTGGCTCAGGCTATCGTGAAGGAAGGTCTGCGCAACGTAGCTGCGGGCGCGAACCCGATTGCGTTGCGTCACGGTATCGAGAAGGCCGTTGACGCGGTGGTGGCTCGTTTGCTCGCCGACGCGGTGGAAGTTAAAACCAAGGAACAAATCGCTGCGACCGCCTCGATTTCGGCCGCTGACGAAACCATCGGCGAAATGATTGCCGAGGCCATGGAAAAGGTCGGCCAAGAGGGCGTCATCACTGTGGAAGAATCCAACACTTTCGGCCTGAACCTTGAGGTCACCGAGGGTATGCGTTTCGATCGTGGCTACATTTCCCCTTACTTTGTAACCGATGCGGACCGTCAGGAAGCCGCTCTGGAGGACACCTACGTCCTGCTGGTGGATACCAAGATTTCCTCTATCAAGGACTTGGTGCCGCTGCTGGAAAAGGTTATGCAGGCCGGCAAGCCGGTAGCCATTATTGCCGAGGACATCGAAGGCGAAGCGCTGGCTACCCTGGTGCTGAACCGTATCCGCGGTGCGCTGAAGGTCGTTGCGGTCAAGGCGCCCGGTTTCGGCGATCGTCGTAAGGCTATGCTCCAGGATATGGCTATCCTCACCGGCGCCCAGGTCGTCAGCGAGGACCTCGGTCTGAAGCTGGAGAACGTGGGTCTGGAAGTGCTGGGGACCGCCCGCAAGGTCGTTGTCACCAAGGACGACACCACCATCGTGGACGGCGCTGGCGACAAGGACGGTCTGGAGGCTCGTATTCGCCAGATTCGTCAGGAAATCGAAAAGACCGATTCCGACTACGACCGTGAGAAGCTCCAGGAGCGCTTGGCGAAGCTCGCTGGTGGCGTGGCCGTCATCAAGTCCGGCGCCGCTACCGAGGTGGAGCTGAAAGAACGCAAGCACCGCATCGAAGATGCTGTGCGCAACGCGAAGGCTGCCAAGGAAGAAGGCTTGGTTCCCGGCGGCGGCGTGGCTCTGATTCAGGCTGCCACGGAGGCTTTCAAGGATCTGCAGCTGGAAGGCGACGAAGCGACCGGTGCCGCCATCGTGCGGGTGGCAGTGGAATCCCCGCTGAAGCAGATCGCGGCTAACGCTGGTATGGAAGGCGGGGTTGTGGCTGAAAAGGTTCGTCACCTGCCCAAGGGTCAGGGTCTGAATGCCGCCACCGGCGAGTACGAAGATTTGTTGGAAGCCAAGGTGGCTGACCCGGTGAAGGTGACTCGTTCCGCTCTGCAGAATGCGGCCTCTATCGCGGGTCTGTTCCTGACCACCGAAGCGGTGGTGGCTGACAAGCCTGAGCCTCCGGCTCCGGCACCGGCTCCGGCTGGCGACGACATGGGCGGCATGTACTAAGCCAGTAGGCAACCGCTAGAGTTTTCATAACTTTCATCGGGGCGATTCCCTGTTTTCAGGGGGTCGCCTCGATGGTTTTTACTGTTCCCCTGAACCTGTATCGGTCGCGGGCGTGTCAGCTCGGCGGCGCAGCTGAGCAGGCAAAGATGAGAATGTTGTTACAAAGGATTGGAAAACTACCGGAAAAAACCTTGGGATTTACCCAAAAAAGCCGAAAAAAGTCCTAATGAAACCTGGGGGGTTACCGATAAATGTTTTAGACGTTACAATGTTAACTAACAACCGCAAGGATTTCTAGGTTTGGAACCTGGGAAAATCGTGTGGTGAGGAACTGGGAAAACCCTGGACATAGCAATTCGAAACTGAGGCAGGACGCGATGAAAAAGTTTTTGATTACAGCAGCGGCGCTGGTGCTGGGATTGGCTTTCGCCCCGGCAGCGTACGCAGAAAATTTGCCTTCCCCGAACGCATCCGAAGACTCCGCCGGCACAGTGATGGAGCACGTGAACCTCGATTCAATGCCCTCTGGCGCCTCCGACGTAGTGGTCAACCCGGCATCTCCTGCACCCACGGCTCCTTCTACCGCGGAACTGAACGCGGGCGGCAATGACGTCGAGGTCCCGGCTGGACCTGAAGTCATGTATCCCCAGGCTCCGGCTTCCGTAGCTAACGCGGAACCTCAGATTCACGCCAATGTGGCTCCCCAGGCTCCCGCAAATGCCACCGGGAAAACTAAGACCTCCATCTCGGCAATCAACGCGAACGCGCCACAAGCCTTCGTGTCCTCCCCGATTGACTCGATTCCCGGCGTGATTTCTTTCATCTTTATCATGCTGCTGTGCGTGGGCGCCGGGGTTGCGGCTGCAGTCGTGATTTCCATCGTGACCGGAAAGAAAATCAACCTGGGCCTGAACCGCTAAACCGCGGCAACACCCTTTTGCAAAATCCATACATCGTTAAGAACTGAGAGACTTCCAAGGAGTCTCTCAGTTCTTACATTTTGGGATCTGCGATGTACCGAATTCTTTTACGCTCCGGCAAACAGCGCGGTGGCGTTCGATTCCGTTTCGGCGTAGTTCGCGGAAGCGGTATCCAGCTGCAAACCAATCTGGCGGAGGTTATCCTCCACAGTAGCCTGAGTGGCGCGCCATTGAGCTGCGAGAGCCGCAAAAGCTGCCGAGGCGGCACCCGTCCAAGATTCCTGCAGGGTGGTCAGATTCGCCATCATCGCGGAAACCTGGGTGCTGACTTCCTCAGCACAGGCACGAGTTTGGGCGCCGGCAGCTGCTACGGCATCGCTATCAACTTGAAATTGCATGGTGGTTCCTTTCGTTTGAAACACTTAAGCGCGGGAAAACCAAACTTTGGTTTTCACACTCTCAAACTAAGGCAATGCGCGTAGGGTGCCCAGTCACAAAAACTCTACCTGTGGAAAACCCCGAAATCGTGCACCTTGTGGAAAACCTTATTCCTGCACGTCAGAGAGGGGTTTGAGGCCAACTTCAGACGGTTTAAGCGCTTTCATGACCATCGTATCCATGGCTTCGGCGACGTTTTCGAGGGTCGAGCCCAAATCCGCTTCATCCGGAGGGGCATAAGGGTTGATCTCGTCGGGTTCGTCGATATCCTCCGCGTCTGCAGCCCTCGGGGCGGTTTCAGACAGGTCCCCGGTTTCCGGTTTGGTGCCAGGAACTGTCGCAACGCCTTCCCCGGGGGTGGGGGACTGCTCCGTTGCCGGTGCCGCGGCGGGAATTATGCCGGTCTGGATGGCAGGGTCAGTCTCTGCCCCGGCAATCTCTAACCCGGCGGTGCCGGTTTTTTCCAAGCGTTCCAGTTCTGCCCTCAAGTTTTCGCGGGCTTGTTCTTCCCAACCCGCTGCCCCGTGCGTCCAAAACAGCTGCGGACGGTTCAGCAGACTACCGATGACTTTGGAACGGGCAGAAATAAAACGAGCTTCGTCGTAGGCAGCGTACTCGCGGCGAATAGCCCGCAAATACTCGAGATACTCTTGCGGATCCGCAGCCAATATGGACAAATCCGCGTCGGAAAGCACCTGGGCGTCAATATCGTCAACCGCCTGATGGCGATGTAAACCGCGGATAAGATCCGTGATTTTTTCAATCTGTGCCTCAGGAACGCCCAGCTCAGCCAAAGAATCAGCAGCATAGTCAGCGGAACTCAACACATTCAGTCCCGCTTCCCCACGCTCCACCGCCGCTTCGGAAACGTCAAAAATCGCACCGTGATACCACACAGCCAGGCGGATAGCGTCCACGTCACGAGCTTGTTCACTGAGAATATCAACGTTTTCCAGGGTGGCTTTCAGATATTCCAGGTTATGAAAACGGCGCTGCGGATCCATCCACCGCTGGGCCAACTCGGTGCCTACGGATTGGGCTACGTCTCGCGGGGCCGTACCGCCTTCAGCGGCAACAGAACGGGCAAAACCCGCCAATAACCAAGCCGGTATCATCTCGGCCATACACATCATCCTCTGCCAGCTGGGGGAAACCCAAAGCAACCTACCAAGTATATCTGTTTATCCCGGTAGTAACGACTTTCGCCTAAAACCGAAGCTCTGGACGGTACACACCACGGCCTAAAGCCCTCACGCAGGTGCCGAAAAAATGCCCGAACCTAGGCAGAACGCGGCGGAGGCGGAGGCGGGGGAATCACCTTCGGTTTGGGAACCGGCTTGGCAGGAGGTCGAGGGGAAGGCACCCCGTTAGGAGTCGGCTGTACCGTCGGGATGGGTACGGCAGGTCGCGCTATGGGGGGCACCGGCCTGACGACAGGCATACGCGGCGGCTTCGGGGCGCTGGTCGGCACTGTGCGAGCGGGGGCGGGAGTCTGCCGGGAACTTTCCTTGACGCTGGAAGCTTTGTTAATCGCGGCAGAAGCCGCAGCGAACTTTGCGGCCGGATTTTTGTTCTCGCCCTCAGAATCCACGTGCGAAGCCTGGCACGGCAGCTTGATTCGTACCGTGGCACCACCGCCGGGAGTCTGGAGCATTGCCACCGTACCGTTGTGAGCCGAAACGATACCGGAAACAATAGCCAAACCCAGTCCGGTACCGCCCGTGGTCCGCACTCGTGACGTGTCGGAACGGTAGAAACGTTCAAAAACCTTTTTGGCGTCTTCTGGAGCTACCCCCGGACCGTGGTCACGAATCTCTATAACCGCACAACGCTGGAAAGCGGGAATCTTTGAAGCCACGGCATTCTTAAGGGGAACCCCGGTTTCATCAGGCCACATATGGTAACCCACCACCACCTCGACGGGGGTGTTCGCCGGAGTGTGCTGACGCACATTTGTCAGCAAATTGGTAATGACCTGGGAAATTTTTTCCGCATCCACGGTTGCATAGACACTGTAAACTTCCTCCAGCGTCTCATCTTCCATGTTCAGCAGCTGCATGTCGCGTTCCGGATCCAACACGGCCATATCCGACAGAGAGTTCCGCGCCAAAGCGGTAATATCGGTGCGTTCAAAGGTCATCGGACGGTGCTCGTCCAATCGCGCCAACGTCAGCAAGTCTTGCACCATGTTGCCCATGCGGGTGGCCTCAGACTCGATGCGTGCCATAACCTCCGCCTGACGCTCCGGGCCTACTCCGCCCATGCGCGACAGTTCCGCATAACCGCGAATCGCGGCGGTGGGGGTGCGCAGCTCGTGGGAGGCATCAGAGATGAAACGCCGCATCTTGCGTTCGGACAGCTCCACCGCTGAGAACGCCTGTTCCAAGTTGGAAAGCATCACGTTCATAGAGTTCGCCAGGGAACCCACTTCGGTGGTGGTAGGGGCTTTCTTAACACGTTGGGTCAAATCCCCGGCCGCAATCTTGTTCGCGACCCCCTCAATCTCATGCAGAGGCCGGAAAGCGCGCCCTACCAGGTAGTTTGTCATCAGAGTGCCGATGATGGCGATAATCAAAGTCGAGATTGAGATGGTGAAAATGATGGCCTGGAGCATATTGCGCTGCGGTGTCATCGACAGACCAACAGTCGCGGCTCCGGCGACTTTGCCCTGTGAAGTCAACAAAATCGACAGAACCCGCCACTTTTGACCGGCCTTGGTGGAAGGGACCGTAGTTCCGGGCATGACCAGCGAAGAAGTGTTGTTTATCGTGGGGATGTCAGCTTTTTTTGGCAGGTATTGCCGTTGGGGAATGCCCGAGTCGTTCTTAGTTGCCGGGGTGATAAATTCGCGATCCGTGCGGTGCATAGAGCCCACAAACTGCACGTAGATGTAGTAATCACTGGGCATATTGTTGGAAAATACCGTGGTGTCCGAGAGGTTCGCGGCGTTGGGGCCCATAACCCTGGCGGCCGCGGAAAGCTGGGCGTCCTGCTGGCTGGTCAGGTACGACGAAAGCGAAAGTACCGTTACGGTGCCAGCCAAAGACAGCGCCGTAACCAAAGCGACGGCAAAAATGATGGTCAGCCGCGTGGCCAAAGCCAGGGAGGTCCACAGTTTCCCTATTCCACGCACTCGCCACTCCTCATCTGACTTGGGTACTATTCGACAGCCCGTTCCGCTTCACCAGGCGGCAAAGAAATGGCTCACCTCCGCCGCGGGCTTGTGCCGTTCGCAGCAGCGGTAAACCGCCAAAAACTACTCGTTGGGATCCCGCAATAGGTAACCGACTCCGCGACGCGTCTGGATGAGCGAAGGCGGAATCTTGCCGTTTTCGTCCGGGGCGTCGAGCTTGCGACGCAGGTAGGAAATGTAAGATTCAACGATGGCGGCATCGCCTTCCCAATCGTATTCCCACACGTGATCGAGGATTTGCGTCTTTGAAACCACACGGCCTTCGTTAACCATGAGGTAACGCAACAGTTTGAACTCGGTGGGAGACAGGTCGATGAGACGACCGCCACGATGCACTTCGTAGAGGTTGTCGTCTAGCTCCAGGTCAGCCACGCGCAGCAGCGGTTGTTCCACCGCGGAGCGCTTCGTGCGACGCAAGATAGCGTTGATACGCGCTACGACTTCCTCCAGGCCGAAAGGCTTGGTGACGTAATCATCACCGCCAGCCTGCAGGCCCTCGACCTTATCGCGCATATCGTCCTTGGCGGTCAGGAACAGAATAGGCATATCAACTCCGGAAGCCCGCAGCTTACGGGTCACGGTAAAGCCGTCCATGTCCGGCAACATGACATCCAGAATGACCAAATCGGGTTTCTCCGTTGTGGCTAGGCGCAAGGCCTCGGTGCCATCCCCGGCGCTTAAGACGTCGTATCCCGCGAAACGCAGGGAAGACGCTAAAAGGTCGCGAATATTGGGTTCGTCATCCACGACCAAAAGTCGTGCTTCGCTCACTGCAGGTTCCATAACCATCCTCGTTAACCAACGTGTTCAACTTGTCGTGCCAGTTAGGAGACACAACACTCCATACATACATCTTAACGGCAAAAGGTAGTGCTGGGGGCAGCTTGGAGCGGATTTCCCGTCGAATAGTCCGGAGATTCTCTGAATTCACCAGTCCCTGGCAACTCGCTGGGTTGGGAAAGTCTGGTCTGGACGCTACGGGTTTGCGCCGGGTTACCCGTGGTGGAGGTGGTTTACGATAGTGTCATGTCTGAAATTGGTGGGAGTCCCAGCCCGGCTCTGCGAGTAGGCGTTATCGGCATGGGTGCGGTCGGCCCCATCCTGGCCGCCGCGTTCACACAGGCAGGCCACATTTTAGTGGGAGTTTCGGCACGTTCGCAGACTTCCCAAGAGCGGGTGGACGCTATCCTCCCCGGTGTTGCGGTGGTGCCGCCGGCACAGCTGGTGCCCGATTGCGACCTCGTGCTGTTTACCGTGCGGGATCAAGAAATCGCCCCTCTGGTTACGCATTTAGCCGAGTCACAAGCGTTTCGAGCGGGTCAGCTGGTCGCTCACGTTTCCGGGGCTCACGGATTGGATGTTTTACAGCCTGCCGCCCCAGCGGGAGCTATTCCCTTAGCGCTGCACCCGGCGCAAACGTTTTCCGGTACGTCCTTAGATTTGCAGCGTTTGCCAGGAACCCATTGGGCAGTGAATGCCCCACGGGCATTGCTGGCCGTGGCGCAAGCTTTAGTTTTGGACCTCGGCGGAGTACCGCACGTGTTGCCTGACTCGGCACGTCCCCTGTACCACGCGGCTTTAGCGCACGGGGCGAATCACTTAGTAATCTTGTTGTCCCAAGCCCTGCGAGCGCTGCGAATGGCGGGTCTTGACGACCCGGCAGCCTTTGCGGAGCCTTTGTTTAAGGCCGCTTTTGAAAGAGCTTTGCGGGAGGGGGAAGCGGGGTTGTCCGGACCGGTGGTGCGGGGGGACTCTCAAACCGTGGCTCTGCACCTAAAGGCGTTGCAGGACGGACCCGTCCTTGACAAAGATGACTTGGATCCGGCAGTGCCTTTTGACGATTTGGCTGACCTGCCCGATTCCTATCGTGCTCTGGCACGAGCCGCGGCGCAGCGACTGCGGCAACGCGGAGGTTTGAGCCCCACCCAGTTCGACCAACTTCAAAAAGTTTTAGGCTGAATGCAGATTCTGCCTCGATTAATCCCTGTGTGCCCGGATAAGATGTCCCTATGAGTGGTGAATTATTCAATCCTGAGGGTGTGACGTTTAAGCCGATTTCCATGAAGCTCATCACGGTGCGGATTTTGGGGCTGCTGGTGTGGATTGTGGTTTTCGCACTGGCTCTCGGGGTATTCGCGGGGGCAATGATGTTCACCCAGGAGCTGCCGTGGTTTTGGCTCCTGGAGATTGTACCGATTGGTCTGCTGGTGTGGCAGCTGTGGTTGATTCCGCGTCAGGTCAAGGCGTGGGGTTACGCCGAGTCCGAGCGGGATCTGTTCTTACGTCGCGGCATCATGTTTAAGAAAATGTGGGCGATTCCTTACGGGCGGATGCAGTTCGTTGATGTGCAACAGGGGCCTATCGACAGGATTTTCGGCATCGCCCAGGTCAGCATGAAGACCGCTTCGATGGAATCTGCGGCGAGCATTCCCGGATTGGACCATGCCGAGGCAGATCGCTTACGTCAAATCCTCACCGCACGCGGTGAATCCTTGCGAGCGGGATTGTGAACACGGCGAGGAACGACAGATGACACAACCAATTGATCCGGGCTGGGAACCCTCGGAAGGAAAGCCCAAAGAATCTTCGGGGACTTTCCCTTCGCAGGGCTTGTCGGAGGGGATTCCGGCCAGTTCTGACATCTCTAGCGTTACTGCACAGCCTCCGGTTTGGCGCAAAGTTCATCCCCTGACACCACTAGCCCAGATTTGGGGGGCTCTGGTGGTGCTGGTAGCGGTCATTTTTTCGCAGCTTGACTCGATACGCGACGTTTCCCAGGCGATGTCGGCGATAAGAGCAGGAGGAAAGGTCTTGCCGGTGCTGCTTTTTTCCCTGCTGGGAATCGTGGTGCTTCTGCTGTTGCTGGTTCTTTTTGCCTATTTGAGCTGGAGGTTTACCGCTTACGCGGTGACTGATGAAGCGGTCTTGTTTCGCCACGGCATCATTTTCAAAAAAGAACGTCACATGCGGTTGAATCGAATTCAGGCGGTAGACGTTATCGCCCCGTTGGTGCCGCGTCTGCTCGGTTTGGCGAAGCTGCACGTGGATTCCGCAGGAGCCAGCGGTTCTCAGATTGACATTATGTATCTGAAAGCCTCCCAGGCTCAGGCGTTGCGGGCTGAAGTCTTATCGAAGGCATCCGGGCAAAAGACTGCAACAAGCCCCGCCACAGACGCCGCTAATTCTTTAACGAACGATACAAAAATTATCGGGATTGGTGAGGCCGGACTGGTCGGGGACCTGCCTGCCGCCAGTGGGGAAGCCCCGGAGACAAAACTATACGAAATCCCCACCGAGATGCTGGTGGGTTCCATTCTGCGTTCCATCTCTACCTGGTTTGCGGTGCTGTTGATTCCCCTGCTGTTGGTGCTGGGGTTGATTCCCGCGATAGCCATCTTCATGAGCGGTGACGCGGATAGTTTCTGGGCCGCGATGTTATTGGCACCCCAAGCACTGCTCGGTGTGCTGGCCGGTGTTTTCGCTACTATCACGGCGATAGGGCAAAAAGTTAACGAAGGGTGGAACTTTACCGCGGCGGCCTCTGCTGACGGAATCCGTCTGCGCCACGGACTGACCACCCATGATTCCCAAACCATTCCTCCCGGACGAGTCCACGCCGTCGTCTTGAAACAACCCCTGTTGTGGCGAGGCAAGGACTGGTGGCGGGTCGAGTTAACTATGGCCGGCTACCAGGGCGCCGCCGAAGGGAACGGCAACAATAAGAACAAGACCAGCTCTCACGTGATGCTGCCGGTAGGAACGCGAACCCAGGCGTTGCAGGCATTGTGGATGATGGAACATGACCTCGGCGCGGTCACCGACCTCAATGGCGCCGAAATTGGAACAGCCGGTACAAACCTCTTGGAAGTTATGATGTACGGCTCCGGGCCAGCGCCTGGTATTTTTACCGCTTCGCCGAAAGCCCGCTGGTTTGACTGGATTACGTGGAACCGGAAGGCTGCCGTGCTGACCACGACGATGGTGATGATTCGCGACGGTAGAATCACCCGCCGCGTATCGTTCGTGCCGCATTGCCGGATGCAATCCGTAGCCTTGCGGCAAGGACCGTTGCAACGGGCTTTGGGAATGGCGAACGTCAAACTGCACTTGGTGCCGGGGGTGGTGCCGACCACGGTGTACCATCTGCCCAATGAGTCCGCGCAAAGACTCTGGGAACTGCAAGTTTCCCACGCGGACATGGCGCGTCAGAAAGAACCTCCCGCCGCCTGGCTGGAGCGCGTGATCTCTAACACACAGCCTTGTGCCCACCCTAACGAGGGACAAACAGACAGCCTCAGAGAGGAATAAAATCATGGAATTGTTGAAAACCCGGGTAGAATTGGCGACCTGGCGCAAAGGTGTCAGTGGCAAGCTTGGCCTGGTCATGACGATGGGAGCCCTGCATGAGGGCCATTTAGATTTAGTTCGGGCCGCGAAAGCCCAGGCGGATACCGTGCTGGTGACGGTGTTCGTCAACCCGACCCAGTTCGCCCCTGGTGAAGATTATGACACCTATCCGCGCGACCTGGCGGGGGATGCGGCCAAGCTCCAGGCGGTCGGGGCTGACGCGCTGTTTGCGCCTACCCCCGAGGTGATGTATCCGACTGGCGAGGCTTTGGTACGATTCGACCCCGGTCGCGCCGCCACAATTCTGGAGGGCAAAACTCGGCCCACACACTTTGCCGGAGTGTTGCTGGTGGTGGGCAAGATGTTCCATCTGACCCGTCCCGATGTAGCGGCTTTCGGCAAGAAAGACGCGCAGCAGCTCGCCATTGTGTCCCAGATGGTTACCGACCTGGACTTCCCCCTGACCATTTTGCCGGTGGAAATCCGCCGGGAACCTGATGGTCTGGCCTTGAGCTCACGCAACCGTTACCTGTCCCCCAACGAACGCGATACTGCCCTCAACCTTTCCCAGGCTCTGAAGTGGGGTCAAGAAAACGCTTCCCGCCTCGGTGCGGGCGATTTGGCAGCCAAAGTGCGTCAGCGCCTCGAGGCGGTGCCGGGTATAGACGTGGATTACGTTGCCTTGGTGAATCCGGTGGGGTTCGTGCCGATTACCGGCGATTTTCGTGGCCGCGCCATCTTGGCGCTGGCGGCGAAAGTCGGTTCCACTCGGCTGATTGACAATATGGACGTACAACTTTAGAGGTCACGAGGGTCCTGCCGCGCCTTTCGGGGTGAGCCTGGGGGCGTGAAAAATGTTGCGCCCCCATCGTATTTCGGATTACCCTGTGAAAGACCCCTGGGGCGTCACTACCTGAGTAACAAACCGGGAAACCTATTGAGGGGGAAATATGCGGATGCGAACCATGATGAGCGGCAAGATTCATCGCGCTACCGTGACCGATGCGGACATTAACTATGTCGGCTCCATCACTGTTGACGCGGATTTGCTGGAGCGTGCCGACATCCTGCCGGGGGAACAAGTTGATGTGGTCGATGTCAATAACGGTTCGCGCTTGACCACCTACACCATTGCCGGTACCCGCGGTTCCGGCACGATTCAGATGAACGGACCCGCTGCTCGCCTGGTGGTTCCCGGGGACCTGGTCATTATCATCGCTTACGCCACTGTTGATGAAGAAACAGCTCGAAACTTGACGCCTCGCGTGGTGCACGTAGACGCGAACAACCATCCGGTTAACTAACTCCGGGTGTTGCCACTTACTCGATGTGCAAGAACAGCTGCTCGAGGTGCTTGATGTTTGCCTCGCGTTCCGGTTCGCTGGCCTCGACGGTGCCCTGCAAACTGGAGACCATCAGCGCGAAAGAGACTCGGTCTAAGCGTCTCGATGATTCGTTCAACTTAGAAATCAACGCGCTTGCGTCCGCGTCGGTATCCATGAGTTCAATAACCTCATCTAAGGACTGTTTGGCTTCGCTCAGCCGGGCGGAAACAGTCATTTTGTCAGCGGCGGAAAGTTGCATCGAATCCCCTAAACATCGTGATTGACTTCTTGGGGCAATTTTACCCGGCTCGCTCCCGTGGGGGACCCGGTTGACGGGGGCAAAACCCTTGCGGAACAACACTCCCTGGTAATGGTCTAAACTAAGACGGTGGCTCAAAACAAAAACAAAACTGAGAACGTAAACACAGCGCCTGCGGCGGGCGACGATGAGACGTACGCGGCTGAGGCTCCTGAACAGATTCGAATCCGTGCGGAAAAACGCGCCAAGATGCTGGCCGAAGGCAGGACCCCCTACCCGGTACACGTGGATATTTCCGCCACCATTTCCGAAGTTCGTGAGAAGTATTCGGATTTGCAGACGGGGGAAGAAACCGAAGATTACGTCGGCTTGGCCGGGCGGGTTCGGCTGATGCGTTCCAGCGGCAAGCTGGCTTTCGCTACTTTACAAGAGGGTAACGGCTCCACCATTCAGATAATGGTCAGTGAACGGGAGGTCGGCCCAGAATCGATGTCCGCCTATAAGGCAGAGGTCGACCTGGGCGATCACCTGTTTGTCCACGGTCGGGTGATCAGTTCTAAACGCGGAGAGCTGTCCATTTTCGTGGACTCTTGGCAGCTGACCTGTAAAGCGCTGCGCCCCTTGCCGAAGTCATACATTAATGAAGCCGGCGAAGAAGTCTCTTTGAGTGAAGATATGCGGGTTCGCCGGCGTGACCTGGATATGATTATGCGCCCCGCTGCCCGCGACATGGTGCGCAACCGCTCTCGTGTGGTGCAGACATTGCGCCGCTACCTGGACGAGCACGACTACCTCGAGGTAGAAACCCCCATGCTGCAAAACTTGCACGGCGGGGCAGCTGCCCGTCCTTTTGTGACCCACATGAACGCCTACGACACAGAGCTCTACCTGCGTATCGCCCCGGAGCTGTTTTTGAAACGCTGTCTGATTGGCGGAATAGACAAGGTTTTTGAAATCAACCGGAACTTCCGTAACGAAGGCGCGGATTCTTCGCATTCCCCGGAATTCACCATGATAGAGGTGTATTGCGCTTACGGGGACTACCATCAGATTGCGGACCTGACCCGAGAGATGATTCAGCGCTGTGCCCGGGACGTGTTTGGTTCCGAAGTCGTGACCTTGAACGATGGTACCCAGTTCGATCTATCCGGGGAATGGAAGTGGATTGACCTCTATGGTTCCCTGTCTGAGGCGCTGGGTCAGGAAGTCACGGTGCGCACCCCGAAGGACGCCTTGGTAACTTTGGCGGATCGGCTCGGCATCGAGCTGGAACCCTACTATACCTCCGGGAAAATCGTGGAAGTCCTGTGGGAAGAACTCGTTGGCGACAAATTGTGGGAACCCACTTTTGTCTGCGATTTCCCCGAGGACACCTCCCCTCTGGTTAAGACCCACCCTGACAAGCCCGGCCAGGTGCAAAAGTGGGATTTGATGATTCGCGGCTTTGAAGTTGCCACCGGATATTCCGAGTTGAACGACCCGGTGGTACAGCGGGCGCGTTTTGAACAGCAGGCTTTGGACGCCGCCAACGGAGATCCGGAAGCTATGGAAGTGGATGAGGACTTCCTCATTTCGATGGAGCAGGGGATGCCTCCCGCCGGCGGGATGGGGATGGGCCTCGACCGTTTGCTGATGACTTTGACCGGGGCAGGAATCCGTGAAACTATCACGTTCCCGCTGGTCAAGCGGGTGTAGTGTGAGCCAAAGTGGCTTCGGCCGGTTTGCTCCCAGCCCGTCGGGAGTCATGCATTTCGGGAATCTGCGCACCGCGGTGGCAGCCTACCTGTTTGCTAAATCCAGCGGACGCAAGTTCTTGGTGCGAATAGAAGACATCGACACCGGACGTTCCCGTCCTGCTTTTGCCGCCCAAGCCCTGGAGGACTTGACGGCGTTGGGCCTGCAGAGCGATGGGGAGGTTGTTTACCAGTCGCAACGTGGGGGATTGTATCAAGCCGCTTTGGAACAGTTGGTACAAAAGGGTTTGGTTTACGAATGTTACTGTTCGCGGGCAGACATCGCGGCCGCTGCCAGCGCCCCGCACGGGAAACCCGGGATTTATCCGGGAATCTGCCGGGATTTAAGTGATTCTGAGCGAGCGGAAAAACGGGCCGCCCTGGCAGCACTAGGCCGCAAACCGGCCTTGCGGCTGCGAGCCCCGCAAGGAGTGGAATATACGGTACACGATTCCCTGTTGGGGCCACTGACCGGTCTGCTCCACGATTTCGTGCTGCGGCGTACCGATGGGGATTGGGCTTATCAGCTGGTCGTGGTGGTGGACGACATTAATCAAGGCGTGGACCAGATTGTGCGTGGATCTGATTTGGCTTCCAGCGCTCCGGTGCAGGCCTGGCTTACTGAAACTTTGGGCGGCCGCCCCGCCACCTACGCTCATGTGCCGCTGGTCATGAATGCGCAGGGGCTGCGCCTGGCCAAGCGAGATAAATCGGTGACCCGTCCCGAGCTGAACGCCCGGGGGTGGTCTGACCAACAGATTCTTTTGCGTGCCTTGGAAACGCTGGGGTGGCAGACCGCGAAAACTGACGCGACACAACTGTTGACCCGCCCCACGAAAGAAATCCTCAAGCAAGCCGCGGCGAGCTGGGGACCTGAAAATTTGCCTGCTAGTCCGCTAATCTTTCACCCCTAGGCGTCGCGATAGACCATCAGCTCTAGCCAGCGTGCTGAGGGAACGCGATTAGATGAAAATAATTTGGGCGCCTTCCGATTTTTTGATGAATTCGGGGGCCGTGATGATTCCCGAAACCCCTTTAAACATCATGTTCTGGCGCAGCTCCATGAGGTCCACGGTCATCTTGCACCCCCAGAGATGACCGCCCATTTCAACAATCTGCTCCAACAAATCACGTACGGGGGGAATACCGTTCTTTTCCATCATTTTATTCATGTACCAGGTGGCGAGGTGAGTGGCTCCCGGAAGATTTCCCAGGCTAGGAGGCATATAGCGCTTGCCCCAACCAGGGCGGAGTTTTTCCAGGAAGGGAAGATGCAGAGCCGCGTTCCCCTGCATGGTGAATTTTAGGGAGTCCATGGTGCGTTTCGTGACGATGTCTAGACCCCAGAAAGTAAAGAAAATATTGACGTCGATTTTGTCCGTGAGAGCGGCGATCGACATAATCAGTGCCGGGTAAGCCATGTCAAGGTTACCTTTGGAACAGATAAAGGCCATCTTGCGCTGATCCACGTGCAACAAGGGCTCCGAAACGTGCCAGAAATCCTTGTCAAAGAAATCAGTTGGGGATTTGTCCATCACTTCACTCTCCTACGGAACCTAGATACAGCCTACCGGTTTGGGAATTCCGGACACGTAGGCGATGAGTTTACCCGGTTTAAAGGGGAAAAGCTCGAACAGTTCGGAAATCGGGAAGTCTCCCGCCATTTCGAAACGTCTCAACGAGGGACTGACTTGATATTTTGCGAAACTTTCTCGGGCGAATTCGATGACTTCCCAGTGCCGGGGCGTCATCTCTAATTTAATAGCCCTAGCCAGGTCGGCACCGATTTCGTGAGTCCACTCATTCGGATTGGTCATGAAACCTTCCGAGTCCACGTCGATGTGAACTCCGCCGGCTTCGTGGAGAACCGGGATTTCCAAAACTTTCGTGGAAAATGCCGCCGCGAGACAGGCATTGGGACGACGTTTCCAAGTGGGAGCGATGAAACTTGTAGAGTCTTGAGAAAGATCCGGGGTATTGAGTGGGGTGGTGCCATCCGGCCGTAGACCCCACCGACTAAATTCCTTACCTAAAAGCTGTATATGAGAAAATCTATCGAAAATCTGCAGGCCCACCATGAGCACACTATAGAACACAAACATGAACCGCTTTATGAGGTGGTTCATCCGGGTCTGTTTCAGCAGGGACATAGGCCCCAGATAGGGGAAAATCCATTTGCCCGTTACTGCTGGTACTGTGTAGGAACGGTCTATCACGGTGGACTTGTTGTAGCCTGTGTCAACGATGCACATGGCGTGGCCGTCGTAATGGCGAATCATCGGCCTACCGCTCATGTAATCAAGCAAGTTAGAAACTAATACCCTAGATTGGTATACACTTGCGGAACCAGCTTTGGAAGTCGGTAAATCGGCAGTGTCACCAATGACAAAAATATCCGGATATTCACGATGCTGCAAGGTTTCCAGATCAGGATGAACGAATCCCATTTCATCGCCCAGTTCGGAATCCACGATGAACTGCTGACCACGCATGGGGGGAATGGTCACCAGCATGTCGTAATCAACGACCTTCCCGTCATAGGCATACATCCGTTTTTCTTCCGCATCGATATGTCGCACCACGAAATCAGGCTGAACCTCGATGTCGCGCAGGCGCAAGAGGTTAGAAAGATTCCGGGCAGCCACGGGCTGCTCAAAAACCTGGGATTGCGGGGTAACAATTTTAATATCGATATCATCGCGAACTCGGTGTTCAAAGAAATAGTGGTCGGCTTTAAGGGCAAACTCAATCGGAGCGACCGGGCAGCGGATAGGGAATTCAGAGATATGCACGACCAAACGGCCGTGGTCGAAAGTCTGCAGTGCCCGGCGCAAGCGACGTGCCCAAGCCAAAGTATAAAAGGAATAAATCCCGGTGTTCAGGACGGTTCCCTGTGCCATTCCTTCGACCAGCTCGGGACGGCACTCGCAACCTGTCGCCAAAATCAGGTAATCGTAGGAAATTTGCTTGGTCTGAGTGGAGACTGTTTTCGCCACCGGATCGACCGCGGTGACTTTATCCTGCAGGAACCGGATACCGGGGAGGAAGGTTTGCCGACGCCACCGCCACAGTAGCGGGTTGGGAACTTTCCCTAAGGTCAGTGAGACAAAACCGGGCTGGTAATAATGCCGGGCGGAATAGTCGATGACGGTGATTCGGAACTCTTTACTGTCCAGGCGGCGCACCAGCGAGTTTGCCGTGACTGTACCGCCGGTTCCTCCGCCTATAATCACCACGTTTTTCATGCCAAGTCTCACCGCCTTAGGATTTCACCTTCGAATTCGTTAAGAATTCTAATGAGATTTGTGCCGTGGTGTGTACTGTTGAGGGTCTCACTCCTGGCTCAACCTATTTTTAAAGTGGTTGACCAGCTTCGCGAGTCCCCACGAACGGCCGGTGTCGACAGGGTTCCAGTCTGAGTTCCAACTGCTTTGTTGCTGGGCCGCGAAAATATCCGCGGGGTAGGCGGGCAGTGCCGCCGAGACCAGAATCTTACGAATATCCACTTCGCCACTAATCGCTTCGTCCACGGCGCGCAGCAAAGGCAGCTCGTCCAATAGCTGCGGGCAGCGCTGTTCAATGAGTTTTACCGCCAAGGGTGTGGAGTACACCCCTTCGACCGTATGCCCCGCGGCCTTCATCTGGGCTTCGGCTTCGGCCGGATGCTCGCCGCGTCCCAGCCGCATTCCAAAGAACTTATTGCGCCCCGAAATGCCGGTTACTTCCAGGTCGCCCACACCAGCCAGACCAATGGCAGATTCCTGGCGTCCTCCCAAAGCCTCGCAAACCAGGGACATTTCGCGAATTGCCTGGGCGAACACCGCGGCACGCAAGTTAGATTGCGGAGATCCGGTTGACTCCTGAATGCCCTCGGTAACTCCCAAAGCAATGGCGTAGCTGTTTTTCAAAGGAGCCAGGACTTCAACCCCGGTCGTGTCCTCAGTAGGAAAGGCACGGTAGTAATCAGTGCGTACCGCGCGGGCATAGTGAACCGCGGCTCCTAACTCCTGACAGGCATACACCGTTGCAGTGGGTTCGCTCAGCGCGCATTGGCGGGCAATAACCGGCCCCCCTATGGACACCAAGGTTGGCAGCTCGGCTCCGTTTTCGGCGGCTATCTTTGCCATCGCCTCAGCCAGCAAATAAACCTCGCCCGCCTCGTCCTTGATAAAGCCTTTCGTCAGCACCCAGACCGCCCGCACGCGACTAAAGTAGAGCGCCAAGCGTCTGGTGATGTCAGGTAAACCTACGGCAGCAACACAAATGGCCAGGACTTCCGCGCTTTTTACCGCCGCGTCGAGGTGCTTAGCGCGATAGGTCTTAACCTGGGGGGCCAGAGGCACGTGAATCGCCGGGTGGGTTTGCCCCAGAGCGTAAGCATCCAGAACGGCATCGTCGTATTCGGTTCCCCACATGGCTACGTCCCAGCCCGTGTCCACGAGCGGCCGGCAGAGCGCCGTGCCCATCGCCGACGCTCCTATTACGCATATCTTTGGCATAGCCCACCTCTCAGAACAAAGGGTACCAAGCCACTTTACCGCACTGGTGACGGGGGAGCCTATCCGGGAAGGCGAAACTTAAATGAAGATAATCTGCGACCCTTCAGACAGTTCGATGAAGGTACCGGCATCAACTATCCCCCTGACGGACTTGTGCAGATGACGAGGAGTCAGCTTCATCATGTCCGCCGAAAGTTTACAGGCCCACAGATCCGCCCCCAACTGAGCAATCTGTTCAATCATGTCACGCACTGGTGGAATTTCGTTTTTTTGCAGTTCATTTTTCAGGTACCAAGTGGAAAGTTTCGTCATGCCCGGAAGTGTTCCTAATGAAGGAGAAAAATGCATATCCCCCAATCCGGGATAATATTTTTCTAACGCGGGAATGTGCATGGCGGTGTTGCCTTGCACGGTGAACTTGAGCCGATCCATCGTACGTTTATTGATTAAGTCCAACCCCCAGAATGTAAAGAATATATCCACGTGGACACCTGCATTGAGAGCGGAGTGAGCCATAATCAAGGCGGGATAGGCCATATCGAGGTTGCCTTTGGAGCAGATAAACGCCATCTTGCGGTTTACGTAAGTGATTTCGTCTGCGTCTTGCGCCGCGTCGGCATTTGTGGGTGTTTCATGTGCTTGAGTCATAATCCTTGTTCCTGATTTTCTGTTTCGTCGCTCAGAAGGTTCGTGGGTTAGATTTGCTAGTTTGGTTCGTTTTTACACGCACCCCACCGGTTTCGGAGCCCCAGCGATGAAAGCTAGCTTTTTCGCAGGCTTGGCTCCGAAAATATCAAACACGGTTCTAACCTCGAACCCACCAACTTTGGCAATCCGTCCCAAGGTAGGAGAAACACCGTGCTGCTCGAATTCGTGGCGGACAAAACGCACCACTTCCCAAGCCGTATCGTCGAGCTCTAAGTGCAAAGCCGCCGCCAACCCCTTGGCTACTTCGTCATTCCACTGTTCAGGACGAATCATGAAACCCTCATCGGTCACGTCAATAGGTATGCCATTGACTTGATGCAGTACGGGAAGTTGGCCTCTTGGGGCGAAAACTGGTGGTTCTGGATTCAACGTGGAGGGTTCAGACGCTAGTGGAACTGGAGGAGCCACCTTGACTCGAGGAATCCGAACCTGTGGAAAAGAGGGCGCTTTTCGACGCGGTTTCGGGGGAAGGGCAGTGACCCCATCGTCCCGCAAGCCCCATCGTGCAAAATCCTTGCCGGCTTTAGGCATATCACGAGGTAGCAGTAACGGAAGACCGCGTATTAAGAGACCCCAATATGCGAGGTAGAACCCCATTTTAGCCATGTGATTGAGACGTGATTCTTTCAACAGGCGCAAAGGACCCACATAGGGGATAGGGAACTTGCCCGTTACAGGTTGAACGTCATAGTTAAAGTCGAGCAACAGCGCCTTGTGAAATCCTGATTCAATAAAGCAGTTGGTGTGTCCGTCGAAAGATTCCGTCATGGGCTTGCCACGCAGGTAGTTGATGAAATTTGGCACGAAAGTCTTGGCCTGGAAATGAATCGCTGCTCCCGCTTTGGAAGTTGGCAAATTCCCCGCATCTCCCAGTACGAAAATATCGGGGTAGGCGGTGGATTGCAGAGTGTGCTTATCCACGGAAACATAGTTGGATTGATCGCCTAAGCCAGAATCAGCAATGTATTGCTGACCCATAATCGGAGGGGTTGTCACCAGCAAATCAAAAGGGATTTCCCGCCCATCGTAGCCCATTAGAACTTTGTTTTTCGGGTCGATGTACTCGACGTTAAAGTCGGTTTCCACCTCGATATCACGATGGCGTAACAAGTCCCCAAGTTGTGCTTTAGCTACCGGTTTGGTGAAAGCGCCGTCCAGGGGGGTGACGAAAGTAATATCGATGTCTAAGCGACGGCGACGCATAAAAAAGAACCAATCAGCCAAAAGCGCGAATTCCAACGGAGCCACGGGACACTTGATGGGCATCTCTGAGATGTGAACGACCAGATGGCCATGTTTGAACTGTTGCATGGCCTGGTGTAAGCGAACGGCACCGCCAAAGCTATAAAAATCATAGACGGATTTACGCCAAACCCTAGGATCGTTCATTCCCGGCACTTGGTCAGGACGGGTGGTGCAGCCCGTGGCAATGATGAGGTAATGGTAAGAGATGGTCTGACTTCCCAGCTCCACTGTTTTAGTGACTGGATCGACCCGTTTGATGGTATCCATAAGAAAACGCACGCCTTTCGGCAGGAAACGCGAACGTGGCTTCACTATGCTGCGGGGCTTATACATACCAAAAGGAAGGAATAAGTATCCCGGCTGGTAGTGATGTCTATTGTCGCGGTCCACCACCGTGATTCTGTATTCGTCGGGCGGGAGTTCCCTGTGCAAGCGATTAGCGATGGTTGAACCGGCAGTGCCGCCGCCGAGTATGACGATTTGCTGCATGACATTCTCCTTCGACATCTTCGCCCAGAGCATTGCGTAAAAAGTTATTACATAACATAGAATTTGCTGTTATATCAATAAATTTCCATGTTAACATTAGACAATATGCAGAATTGCATGAGGTTGTTTTTCATTATTGCCCTTAGAATTGTTTTGTGAGTTCATCCGTTTCTTCCTCAGACGTAGACAGTCTATCGGTCTTATCTTGGAAAGGCCGACTAAATTTTCGTGATTCTGTGGCATTAGGGGCGGGCAGATGCGCAGCGTGGCTGTCCCGAGTTACTGGACGCGGCAGCGGGGGCATGATTGGGGGTCGGGTGGCGCTGCGGCTGCAGCCCCAGATTCTGGAGCATTTGGCGGAACACCGACTTATCGCCCTCGTAACGGGCACTAACGGAAAAACCACGACCACGCGAATGCTGAGCGAAGCGGTTCAGGCGGGAGGTGCATCAGTAGCCTCAAACCGCGGCGGGGACAATATGCCTCCCGGCGTCGTCACGGCGTTGATGTCGAATCTGCGCGCTAGAGTAGCGATTCTAGAAATCGATGAAATGCACTTGGAACTTGTCGCAAAAGCGACCTGTCCGCGGGTCATAGTGTTGTTGAATCTCTCGCGTGACCAACTGGATCGAGTTGGGGAAATTGCGGTTATTGAAAAGCGCATTCGCGCCGCAGTTGATGAAAATCCGCAGGCCTACGTGGTAGCCAATGTGGACGACCCCCTGATGACCTCGGCAGCCTGGGATAGTGCGCACCCGGTATGGGTTGCGGCGGGAAAAGGCTGGAGTGGGGACTCGCTGACGGCACCCCGAACCGGCGGAGCGATAATTTATTCCCCTGACAAACCGGATACGCCGACTGACGAACCTCGTGAATTGGCTTCCGGTCTCGATCGGGAAGTATTGTGGCGCTCGGTTCCGGTTGAGGAATTGTTGGCCCATGAGGTGCCTTGGGATAGGCCTCCGACTCAGCCCGATTTTGCCCGGCCCGACCCGAAGTGGATTTGGAAAGCCGAGAGTTTCCAAGCTGGTGCCCCTGTGCGGATGGTAGATACCGGCAGCGGGCAGGAAACGACTGCAACGGTGCGGCTCCCTGGCAGAGCCAACCGCGGCAACGCCTTGCAGGCTTTCGTTGCGGCGAGGCTGCTGGGAGTGGAGGCGCAAGATGCTGCCGCAGGTATCGCCAGAGTGAGAGATGTCGCGGGGCGCTACGCGAGTTTTAGCTTGCAGGGACGCCACATTCGGATGTTGTTGGCAAAGAACCCGGCCGGATGGATGGAATCCTTGACGATGCTCAATCCGCAGGCGGGAATCATTGTGGGAGTCAATGGCCAAATCGCCGATGGGACCGACCTGAGTTGGCTGTGGGATGTGAACTTCGAGGCGCTGAGCGGGAAAACTGTGGTGGCCACCGGCGAACGCGGCGCAGACTTGCAGGTACGTTTGAACTATGCGGGCATCGATACGCGCTGGGCTCCGACGGTTTTGGAAGCTATCGAGATGGCTGACCCCGGCGAGGTCGATATGTTGTTGAACTACACATGTTTCCGTGACGCACGGGCCGAATTTGTAGCACAGGGGTGGTTGCGGTGAGTGAATCAACGTTACGTATCGGGGTGCTGATGCCTGAGGTCTTGGGCACCTACGGGGACGGTGGTAACGCGGTGGTGCTGGCGCAGCGAGCGAAATTATTGGGTTACCAATCTGAAATTATTCATGTGAGCTGCACTGACGCAATCCCGGAGACTTTAGATATTTACACTTTGGGCGGCGGGGAAGATATCGCTCAAACCATAGCCTCGCGCCGCCTACTGACGGACCGCGGATTGGAACGCGCGGTACAAAATGGGAAGCCTGTGCTGGCCATATGTGCCGCTTTCCAGGTCTTGGGAACCTGGTATACGGACGCGGAAGGTAAACGCACCGAAGGGGCAGGGCTGCTCGACGTGGTGACCTTGCCGCAAGGGGCTCGGGCTATTGGAGAATTGGTCAGTTCCGCGAGTGGTTTACAGTTATCGCGTGAGCTGACCGAGCCCCTGACCGGTTTTGAGAACCATGGGGGCGCAACCATCTTAGGTGGGGACGCGTTGCCGTTGGGATTCGTGACTTATGGCACCGGCAACGGTCAGCCCGGGGTGGCTCCGGGCTTGGCTGACGGTGCGAGCGCACAAGCCGGGGTACAGGCGGGACGCGAAGTCAGCCGCGAGATTCCTGATGGCTACCGGGACACAGAGGACGGAAGAGCGGTGGAAGGCTGCGTGCAGGGTTCTATCATTGCGACCTATATGCACGGACCGTGTTTAGCGCGTAACCCGCAGCTGGCGGACTTGTTGTTAGCACGTGCTTTGGGGGCGACCCTTCCGTTGGCAGTACCGGAAATTCCCGGGTTGCAGCGTTTACGCCGAGAGCGATTAGCGGCGATTAAATAAAATCTTCCGGGGTGAATTCGCTCAGTTCGATGGCTCCAATGCGGGGCAACGGTGCGTTGAAAGCGTGAATTTCGCGCTCCAAATCGACGATTTTTAGACCGTTTTCCTCAAGAGTACGCAGCTCGCCAGAGAGGAATTCTTCAAATCCCACCACCGTAACGTCGTGGTCGTTGCGCAGCAAACTACGCAGTTGAGGCTCAAAATCCCCATCGTGAGAAACTAATACCACATTTCCATATTCTTGTTTGTCGATGGCCTCTAAGGTGCGTTGAATCCCTACGTCAACAACCTTTTCATCCCCTTCGGAAGTGAGGGGAATCGGCTGATAATCCATCGCTAGCAAGGCTTGGACAAACGTCATGGGCATATGGGCAGACGCGTTCAAAAAGAACAGCCCCTTGGTTTGGCCGGGAAAGGTCTCCGAGACGTAGTCGCGAACCCGATCCCAGCGGGGACGTTCGTCAGGGTCGGGGCGGCGTCCCAAGACGCTCAACCCCAGGGTGGCGTCGATGTTCTCTCCATCGACCAGAAGGTAAGTTGTTTCTTCTTCAGGAATTTGCAGTTTCATTGAATTTTTTCTTTGCTTATGGTGTTTTCTTTAAATTTTCATAATTTGAACAGCCGAGACTTTCGAAAGCTATCCCGGAATTTTCAAAACGTCTCAGTAGTTTACAACTTTTTTAGCCGTGCCGTCAGTCGGATAACTTTTTCTAAAAAACAGTTTTGACCCGAGAACCGGGTCAAAACTGCTATCGAACTACTTAGCCGGCGTAGGGAAGGCTACCGGAATCCCACTGCCTAACTGAACCAGCATCTCTGCGCTGGTAGAGAGCATTGTCATCCCGACGAGCGGTTCTTGCGGGAGCTTCTCTCGCGCCTGGGCGATGAGCTGCTCGCAACGAGACAATTCCACCTCTATCTGCGGATCGATGCTCTTGCGGCGCAACATGATATTCGTGCGCAGCAGCTCCAGATGCTGTTGCTCCCACGCCAGACGCAGCGGGAACTGAGCCTGCAACTGTGCCAATTCTTGCGCCAGAACCGAAGTGCCATAGACATTAAACAGATTTGCTTGTAGACCGCAGAGTTTGCTCAAGGCCACGATGGGGTCGCCCTCTCCGTCCAGCGCCTTGCGGGCTTTTTCCATAGTCCGTAGCGTAATGGCAATTTCCTGCCCATTCGCCTCGGGGTCATAAGTCCGAATCGTTTGCACGTCCGCATTCAGCCTTTCCAGCATCGTAGAAAGGTATTCTCTGGTTTCAGACAAGAAGGCGCCGAGTTTCGTGATGTGTTCCAGGGCGAATTCGGTCTGGGTAACAGCCCGTTCTGAACCGCGCGCGTAACGGATTGCAGTCTTGGCATCGCCCTCCTGCAGGCACTTTTGTCCGGACAAGATGCCTTTGTAGGCTGCCTTTAACAAGCGCTTCGATTGACTGAGGTTCGCGCTGGCATGACCCAAATTCGCTTGCGGATAGTCGACTTCCAGCTGTTTTTCCACAGTCTCGACTTGGGACAGAGACTTCCGTGCCCGATTCCAGGAAGCTGCCAACCGATCGAGGGAAGCCTTAACTTGAGCGGGATTATGGCGGCGTTTCGTGAATTCCAGTACTTCAGCTGACAGGGCCTGCTTAACTTGGCGAGCCGAATCCTCAAGTTGCCCAGCTTCCTCACGGTTGACCACATCGGCTCCCGCCAGCCAGTTCATCAAAGCGTTGGCATGGTCGCGGGAGGATTCCAGGGTAGCGGCGAAGTTGCTGGTTTCCGCTTCTTCGAAGGCTTGTACGGAGGCGTGCAAGTCCTCGGTAGCTGCAAAAATGGAATTGTTCAAGTCGCTCAAGGCGTTGAGCCCGCGTTCAAAGTTGGCTTCGTTTTCCGCTGCAGCCGCTTCGTCAAAGAGCATTTCTGGCTCTGGATAGGCCGGTGATTCGGGCTGGTTGGCTTCCGGCGGTGCCCCCGCAGCATGGATATCTGCCGGAACTGCCTCGGGGGCAGCAGCCATAACATCCGGGGTGCCGATGGGAGTAATGGGTTGCGTGGCGTTAGCTTGCAGTTGGGTTTCTACTGGCTCCCCAGAAGCAAACGCTTCGCTACCTTCGAATTCGCTGTCATGGTCGGCGCTCTCGACCGCGTCAAAGTCGACGGTGTCGTGAGGCTTGGCTGCGGTGTTGTAGGAATTCCGCCGATAAATTGCGATGGCCAAAGCCACCGCCACCAGCATCGCCAAAATGAGCATAAGGATGAACCAATTACTGGTGGAACGTCCTGATACATCGGTATCACCCGCAGGAGCCGCGGAGCCTGAGCCTGCTGACATAGCCAGATCCATTAACTGCTGAACGAAAGAACTCACGCCCGAAGCATATTCACCGTTGCTCAACTGGTAAGGCAAAACCTGCATAGCCCGGTCTCCGGCCTGGGCACTATTGATAGCCGAACCGGCGGTGGAAGAGGCCGCAATCTCTCCCGAACCGTTCTCATCAGGATTGTAGGCGATAGAGAGCAGGTAGGAATTGGCCTCCAAGTGCGACAACTGCATCGTTTTCTCGTTCCATTCACGAGGAGAGAGCTCACCGAAATCGGGAACGATAGCGATATAGACCGACATATTAAAATTCTTGGCTGCCTCGATGGAACTTTTTACCTGATAGATGCCGTCATCACCCAGTTTGTTATCGGGGTCGTAAATCTGGTTGCTGGAAATATCCAGGGGATCGGCTGCGGGCTGGATAGCGGGAAAAGCTTGAGCTTGGTTCGCTGGAACGAACCCCGCCATCAGCAGAACGAAACCTGCCGCTATAAAACGAACTCTTGAAAACACAGTAACTTTGCTACTTTCTTTCGAACACAACAAACGTTACCTATAACTTTATCTCAGCTGGGGCTTGCAGTTAGACTGGTTGGGTTGAAAATTTTGCCACAATCGTTAGATTTGAGCGGTAAGTGAACCAAGATTCTAGAGGAGGACAAGTGCCGAGCGGGAAAGTGAAATGGTACGACGCTGTCAAAGGCTTCGGGTTTGTGGCCGGAGCCGACGGTGATGAGGTGTTCCTACACGCCTCGGCTCTGCCTGAGGACGTGGTGGATTTGCATCCCGGCACCAAGGTCGAATACTCGGTCGTTGACGGCAAACGCGGCCGCCAAGCCATGAATGTGACCGTGGTGGAAAAACTCCCTTCCGTAGCCAAAGCGCAACGCAAGAAAGCTGCCGATATGGTTCCTATCGTGGAGGATCTCATTCGGATTCTCGACGACGCCTCGGGAAGCCTGCGGCGGGGGAAGTATCCTGAAAACGGCAAGCAGATTGCCAAGATGCTGAAAATCGTGGCGCAGTCTTTTGAAGCTTAAACGCCTGCCGAAAGAATGAAACCAGACTAAGAAGTGACACGAAGGAGCTGTTGATGGCTCGAAAACAAACACAAACGACTAAGTCAGCCGGAGCCCCGGAGCCCGATTCAGTGCTGGCCAAACAGTCCGACCTGGCTCGCAAGGCTCTGAAACCTATCACGAAGGATGAACAGGTCGGGGAACATTTGCGGGTGGAAGCCACCGGCGAACGTCTGGTGACGCACTTTTTCGAGTGCCTGAAACCGGGGTACAAGGGCTGGGTATGGGCTGTCAGCCTGACCCGAGTTCCGCATGCACGGATTGGGACAGTGTGTGAAACCGACCTGCTGCCCGCTGAGGGAGCCTTGCTGGCACCCCCGTGGATACCGTGGTCACAGCGGTTGGAGCCCGGCGACTTGGGACGCAAAGACCGGACTCCCTACGATCCGGACGACCCGAACCTCGACCAGGGATATGAAGCTACCGGCGAGGACGCTGACCAGCTGGCCTTGTGGGAACTGGGACTGGGGCGCAAACGGGTGTTGAATCGGGAAGGTCGCAATGCGGCGGTAAAACGTTGGCTGCGCGATGTGCATTCGCGTACCGAACTGGACCGTCACGGTAATCCACCGGATAATCCCTGCTCTACCTGCGGTTACCTGTGGAAAATTAGTGGTTCGCTGCGGTTGGAGTTTGGTTTGTGTACCAACGCGTGGAGCCCTGACGACGGACACGTGGTGGCGATGGACCACACTTGTGGAGCCCACTCCGAAACCGATGCAGACCTGACACCGAGCACACTACCGGTGGGCCGGACCTTCTTGGACGACAAATCCTTGCAGGAACTTGACCCGGATGAGATTACTCTTTCGGGAAAAGCTGCGGATGCATAAGCCCGTGACGTTGCGTTTTGGCTTATTGTCGGGGAAACGGCTAGCGTTAAGCGGTGAGCAATAATACAACGAAATCTGCAAACAAATCTGATAAGAAAACCACTCCTGGTTCCGCCCGCACCAGCGGAGGACTTGATGGTTTTTTTGAACTCTCCAAACGTAAATCTTCCGTAAGGCAAGAAATCCGCGGCGGCCTGGTGACCTTCTTTGCGATGGCTTACATCCTGGTCGTCAATCCCTCCATCCTGATTGCGGCCGCCAGCGCCGGTGGAGCTGAAAATGTCACCCCTGCCTCTATCGCGGCGGGAACTGCCTTGGTCGGCGGCTTGATGACGATCTTGATGGGGCTGGTGGCAAACTTCCCCTTGGCTCTGGCGGCTGGTATGGGGCTGAACGCGATGGTGTCTTTCACCCTGGTGCTCGGTCCCTTCGGGCTATCCTACGGCGAAGCGATGGGACTCATCTTTTGGGAGGGCGTCGTCATTACGCTGCTGGTGGTCACCGGTTTCCGGGAGGCTGTCTTTAACGCCGTCCCCAGCCAACTGAAAGTCGCTATCTCGGTCGGTATTGGTTTATTCATCGCGTTGGTCGGCCTCATCAACGCAGGAGTTGTCCGTCCGGGAGGCACTCCGGTTCAGCTCGGTATCGGGGGGTCTTTCGCGGGCTGGCCGATGGTCGTGTTCCTCATCGGTTTTGTGGTCATTTTGGTCCTCTACATTCGCAAGGTACAGGCCGCCATCCTCATCGGGATTGTAGTGTCTTCCGTTTTCGCAGTCATTATCCAAGCGATTGTCAAGATTCCGCTGATGACTGATGAGACCGGCAAGGTCGTCAACGAAACCGGCTGGACTAAGAACGTTCCTGCTTTGCAGGGCTCGCCTGTGCAGCTTCCTGATTTTGCCACCTTCGGTCAGATTGACTTCTTTGGGGCGTTCACGAAGCTCCCGGTGATTTCTGTGCTGCTGCTGATTTTCTCCCTAATGCTGGCGGACTTCTTTGACACGATGGGCACGATGGTCGGCGTCGGTGCTGCCGGTGGTTTGCTCGATGAGAAAGGTAATCCGCCCCGTACCCTGCAGATTCTGCTCGTTGACTCCCTCGCTGCCATGGCTGGCGGTTTGGGCGGCGTTTCCTCGAACACGTCCTACGTGGAGTCCACCTCCGGCGTAGGCGCAGGAGCCCGTACCGGTTTATCCTCGGTTGTGGTCGGGGTGTGTTTCCTGCTGTCCATGTTCTTTGCCCCTTTGGTAGAGCTGGTGCCGGCAGAAGCCGCGTCAACCGCCCTGGTCTTTGTGGGGTTCCTGATGATGACACAGGTGGCGGATATTGATTGGAAGAATGCTGAAAACGCGATTCCAGCCTTCCTGGCTATCGCCATGATGCCGTTCTCTTACTCGATTACCGCCGGTATCGGGTTTGGCTGCATCGCTTTCATCATCATGAAATTGTCGCGCGGTAAGTTCAAAGAGATTCACCCGTTGATGTGGGTGGTGGGCATTTTGTTCGTCATCTACTTTGCCTTAGGACCCATTCAGGCGCTGATTGCCTAATTGAGTTCTGAAGCAAAAGACCCGACCAAGACCTTGGTCGGGTCTTTTACGATTTATTTTCGTTACAGGCGTTCGATAACGTAGTCGAGACAAGCCAGCAGCGCTGTCGTGTCGGCGGGATCAGTAGAGGGGAAAGTTCCGATACGCAACTGGTTGCGGCCTACCGCGCGGTAAGGACTGAGGTCAACGATGCCGTTGTCGCGCAGGATCTGGAGCAGAGCGGCGGTGTCAACGGAGGCATCAAACTCTACGGTAGAAACAACCGGGGAGCGCTTTGCGGGGTCTGCGACAAAGGGAGATGCGAAAGACTGAGCTTGCGCCCACGCATAAATCGCCTCCGAGCTGGCGCGAACCCGCTGTTGCGCCGCCTGGAGTCCGCCGAGGCTATCCAACCATTGCAACTGGGAGTGCAGCAGTTCCAACGTGGCGATAGCCGGTGTATTCAAAGTCTGGTTCTTTACGGAATTTGCCACCGCAGTTTGCAAGTTCAAGATTGCGGGAATCCAGCGACCTGCGGAAGGGTTTTCGGTAATCTCGGCGGCTCGTTCCACCGCTTGGGGAGAGAGGAAAGCGAACCACAGTCCGCCGTCTGACCCCAGAGCCTTCTGCAGGGAAAAATAGTATGCGTCGGTCTGGGCTAAATCGACCGGCACGGAACCGGCAATGGAAGTTGCGTCAATCAACACCAGTTGATCGGCGTGACCCAGGCGTTTCACCGGCGCTATCGCCCCGGTAGAGGTTTCCTGTTGCGGCCAAGCGTAAACATCGACCTGCTCACTGAGCTGCGGAAGGGTAGAGTCGCCCAACTCGGCCTTGGTGATGAGTGACTCCTCAAGGAAGGGCGCCCCCGAAGTCTCTTTGGCGAACTTTTCACCGAAAGAACCAAAGACGGCGTGGGCGGCTTGGTGGAGAACCAAAGACGCCGTGGCGGCGGCCCAGAAAGTGGTGGCTCCGCCGTTGCCGAGGGCCACCGTGTAGTCGGCGGGAACCTCGAAAAGGGCACGCATCCGCGAGATACAGTCCGCCACCAGATTCTTCACCGGAGGCTGACGGTGAGACGTGCCCATGAGGGTCGAATGACCCAAATGCTCCAGCTGCTCACGACGAATCAGGGTGGGGCCACAGCCAAAACGGCCGTCTTTGGGTAAAAGTTCGGCGGGAATCTTTAGGTTCGCATATTCACTCACGTTTCGATTATGCCACCACCCCTATCAGGCCGAACAATCCGCGGGAACCAGACCCAAGACTCTTGTGAAGAATAGGGAAGGAGACCGGGAAAACTGACCGGAGAAAGGAAATTGACTGGAGAGGTGCCCGCTAGTTAAGAATTTTGATAGGTTAGAGGGTGTTCTTGGCGGTGTAAAAACTGATTGTTGCTGAGAAGTCACGATGCAGAAAGAATCACGCGAATGAGTGAACTGGTCGATACCACGGAAATGTATCTGAAAGTCATCTACGAGATGATGGAAGACGGAGTGGCTCCGTTGCGAGCCCGAATCGTGGAGAGATTGGGCCATTCGGGGCCAACGGTCAGCCAGACCATATCCCGTATGGAGCGTGACGGTCTGCTGAGTCTGGAAGACGATAGAAAAATTACGTTGACCGAACAGGGACTGCGCGAGGCCACCGAGGTCATTCGCAAGCACCGGCTGGCAGAACGGCTGTTGACCGATGTCATCGGCTTGCCTTGGGACGAAGCCCACGATGAAGCCTGTCGCTGGGAGCACGTCATGAGTGAGAAAGTCGAGTCTCTACTGCTGGCGCTGCTGCAAATGCCGGACCATGATCCCTATGGCAATCCGATCCCCCGCCGAGTTAAGAACTATAAGAACTTTAATCCCACAGTCGAGGGAGCTACCCTAGATTCTTTCTGGCGTCGTCACCCTGACGGCGGAGCGGTGCAAATCGGGAGAATCGGAGAGCCGGTGCAGGCTTTTGAGGGAATTCTTAAGAAATTAAGTGAAGCCAAAATGTTACCTGGCTCTAAGGTTACGCTCAGGTTTGACGACGGCGCCGAGGTTGCGACACTTTTCCTTGAGAACACAGGGAAAAGCGGCGAAAAAGACCTGCCGGCGGTGGCGATTCCCCGCGATCTCTTCAAGCATTTTTTCATAAAGCTATAGGCAAAAATTGCCCAACTCTTGTCAAAATCGCCGGGAATTGTTATCCAAATGTGACATTTGAAATTCAATGGTGTAGTGTTAGAAACACGTTCTTAGGACGGGTCGAACCGTCCGGAACCTGAACTTGAAATCAGGCCTTCAAGGAAAGGGACAAGGTTGGCTAACACCACTTCTCGGGCTCGGCACCGCGCCGCAACTAAGCCCGTTACACCTTTAGATTCTTTGAAAAACATCGATGGAAAGAAAGGGTTTGTAGCCGCAGCCTCCGCCGGTTTGGCGCTAGGCACCGTTTGGGCTGGTTCGGCCATTGCCGCTCCAGAAGGCGCAGATACCCCTTCCCAGGCCAAGGTGCCGGTCTCCACTCAGGTAGGCGACGCCGTTGCGCAGGCGCACCTGGCGGTTGCCGCTAACCCGGTGGTCACTGCCCCGGAGAACGTAGCGTGGACTGAGGGTCAGGTCGAAGTACCGGCTCAGCAACAGCAGGCGCAGGCTCAGAGTGCTAACAATCACGGCACCGCTAATCGCAGTGCCGGGCGTGCCGCGGTTTCGGCCGCTCCGATTTCTATTCCGGCTAATATCGCTGGCGGTTCCATCGCGGACATTGCCCTGCGTTACCAGGGTGTGCCCTATGTCTATGGTGGTACCACACCCAATGGCTTTGATTGCTCCGGTTTCGTTGGTTATGTATACAATCAGGCCGGGATTTCCCTGCCCCGCACTTCGTGGGCTCAAGGCGCTTCCGGGCGGCACGTTTCCGCTGGGGAAGCCCAAGCAGGCGACATCGTTTACTACGGCGGCCACGTTGGCGTCTATCTCGGCGAAGGCAAGATGGTACACTCACCGCGCCCTGGTGAATCCGTGAAGGTTCAACAGGTCTACGGTAATCCTGAATACGTGCGTATCGGTCAGTAACTTTATAACTTAGTTGAGTGGAGTCGGTATTCCGGCTCCACTCTCGCTTTTTATCGCGGTCGGTTTTTCTGTCAGTCAGGTTTAAAATCGTGCTGAAAAGACAGTAGACTTGGTAACGTTGCCCTCGTAGCTCAGTGGATAGAGCAACCGCCTCCTAAGCGGTAGGTCGGCCGTTCGAATCGGCTCGGGGGCGCTTTCGTCTAGTCGTGCCGGGCATGGTCGGCATCCCCAGCAGCGCCGGTTCGTCCGGGTCGGAGCAACATCCATACGTGGCGGATTCAGCCGCTGATAATTCGGGTAAATCCGGGCTCAACTTACTAAAGTCCAAATCGCGCCCCTCGTTGATCTTCGCAGTCGAAATCATGAGCTTAATCCGATTCAGCTGGTTCACTGCCGAAGCCCCGGGGTCATAATCAATCCCGACAATATTTGCCTGGGGATAGCGGTTACGCAGAGGTCGGAACATGCCTTTGCCAACGATGTGGTTAGGCAGGCAGGCGAAAGGCTGGACACAAATGATATTCGGACAGCCACCTTCAATCATGTCCACCATCTCAGAAACCAAATACCAGCCTTCTCCCGCCTGGTTACCCATGGACGCAATATCTTTGGAACGCTCATACATATCCATAATGTTGCGACCGGGCAGGAACTTGCCGTTGGTGGCCGACATCGCCCTGTTTACCGTCGCGGTGTAGCGGCGCAAAACCCACAATGCCAGCGGTTTCGTAAACCGGGCTTGTGGATTCATGCCCAGGTTTTCCCAGTCCCATTTTCCGTCCGCGAGCGAGTACTCAAAGAACTGCAGCAGGCCGGGAAGCACCGCTTCGCAGCCTTCATCCTCGATGGTTTGTACCGCGTGGTTGTTTGCGTAGGGGTGGAACTTCACCAGAATCTCTCCCACAATTCCGACCCGCGGTTTACGGGGGATATTCCTTAGCGGGAGGGCATCGAACTCGCGCACGCATATCTTGGTGAGCTTGGAATAGCTGACACGTCCGAAACCACCGACCCGTTTCCCGCCCGAAGCGAACCACTCGCGCCACAACTCGTTCCAACGCTCATAGAGGGCCATCGCGGAACCGGGAGCCGCCTCGTAAGGCCGCACCCGCAGCAGCATCTTTTGAATGGCGTCGCCGATAACCAAGGCTTGAATAATTCGATGATAAATCGGAATCGTGAACGTAAATCCGGGATTTTCTTCCAGCCCCTGCAGGGACATGGCAATGACTGGGACCTGCGGATATCCAGCATCTCGCAGTCCTTTGCGCAACAGCGAAGCATAGTTCGTCGCCCGGCACATACCGCCGGTCTGGCTCATAGCTACGGCAGTTTTATCCGGGTCGGCACGTCCGGAAACGAATTCGTCGATGAGCTGACCCAGTACCACCAGCGAGGGGTAGCAGGCATCGTTATTGATGTACTTCAGACCGGTTTCCATAGTTTGAGCATCGACATTCTCCAGCAGTCGAATGTTGTATCCCTTGCGTTTCAGGACCGGCTCAGCCAGACGGAATTGGATAGTCGCCATCTGCGGCACGAGAATGGTGTAGCCCGCGTCTCGCATCTCTTTCGTGAAGGGGTGTGCCTCATAGACATGACCCGCAAGGTTCTTGCCGACACTAGAGGCCGCGGACAGGGGACTGGGCACCCCCTCCGGGCGGGTGGCGGAGGCCGGGAAAGTAGCCACAGTCGCTGACGTGAGAGCCGCACCAGCGGCCTTGTGATTGTCCGGAATAGTGTCGGTCGAGGTGTTGGGCAGGAAGCTCACGTTGACACTGCCCGTGTTGTCTACGTGAGCGCTACCGGTCAGACCGGCGACGTTGATGGCGTTTTCCTGACGTTTGGTACGTTCCTCACGCTCAATGGCGGCCGCGGCCAGGGAACGCAGCCGAATGGTTGCCGCTCCCAAGTTTGAGACCTCGTCAATCTTGAGTTGGGTAAAGATGTCGTTTTGACCTTCCAGGATTTCTTGCACCTGCTCTGCGGTGACAGCATCGAGACCACAGCCAAAGGAAGTCAGCTGCACCAGCTCCAAGTCGGGTTCCGCGGCGACACGGGCGGCTGCTTCATACAATCGAGAGTGGTAAGTCCACTGGTCACGCACCCGCAGCGGGCGTTCCAGACGTCCATCGGCGATAGAGTCCTCCGTCAGTACCGCCATGCCCATGCTGATAATCGCCTCTGGAATTCCGTGATTGATTTCCGGATCCAAGTGGTAGGGACGACCCGCCAAAACCACACCGCGCTTGCCGTTGGCGCGCATCCATTCCAGAGCCAGACGACCCTGCTCGCGAATCTCGTTTTTGACCCGCGCATCCTCGGCATAACCGGCGTGAACCGCAGCGGTAGCTTCCTCGATAGTGACGTTCCAGTCAGTAAACACTTCAGTTAGACGTTTCGCCACAAAATCAGGGTCTGCCATGTTTAAGAACGGCGAGATGAAGCGCACTCCGGGGGTATCAAGGCCTTCCATGTTGTGACGCAGCGCCTCGGGATAGGTGGCGACGACCGGACAGTTGTAGTTATTGTCAGCTTTGGGATTGCGGGGCATATTGTAGTTCACGCAGGGGTAGAAAATTGTTTTCACCCCTTTTTCCAGCAGCTGCTCGATATGCCCATGAGCCAGTTTCGCCGGGTAGCAAATATTTTCCGAGGGGATTGATTCCATTCCCTGTTCAAACACTTCATGGGAGGACCGCCCTGAAATCATGACGCGAAAACCGAGCTGGCTCAAAATTGTGAACCACAGCGGGTAATCCTCATACATCCCCAAGACGCGAGGAATGCCGATATCCCCGCGAGTGGCTTTGTCTTCAGTCAGACGACGGTAAGCGAACAGTCGGCGATATTTCCAGTCATAGAGGTTTGGAATCTGGGACTTTTGAGGTCGTTTTTCCAAACTGGCGCCGCGTTCGCAACGGTTGCCGGTGACGTGGCGCGAGCCATTAGCGAAGGTAGAAATCGTCACCTGGCAGTGGTTTTGGCAAAAGTTGCAGGTTTTGTGGGTAGTTTCGACATCGAAGGCATCCAAATCCGACAAGCTGGCTAACGTGGACTGCGTGGTGGGGTCGTCGTGCATTTTGGCGCTCAAGGCCGCTCCGTAGGCTCCCATCAGCCCGGCAATGTTAGGTCGAATCACCTCTCGTTTCGTCAGTAACTCGAAAGCCCGCAAGACGGCATCGTTCAGGAAAGTACCTCCCTGCACCACGACCTTGTCGCCCAAATCTGAAGGGTCTTTTAGTTTGATGACTTTATACAGAGCATTGCGCACCACCGAATAGGACAGACCCGCGGCGATAGCCCCGGTATCGGCGCCTTCCTTCTGGGCTTGCTTGACCGAGGAGTTCATGAACACGGTACACCGGGTACCCAGGTCTATCGGATCTGGACTCTGCACCGCGGCGGCGGCAAATTCCTGCACTGTGGTGCTCATTGTGGCGGCAAACGTTTGCAGGAACGAACCGCAGCCAGAAGAACACGCTTCGTTGACTGAAATCGAGTCGACGCTGCCGTCCTTAATCTTGATGAATTTCATGTCCTGGCCGCCGATGTCCACCACCGAAGTCACCCCCGGAGCGATATGGTTGGCCGCCCGGTAGTGAGCCATGGTTTCCACGACCCCTTCGTCCAGGGTCAGCCCGGCCTTAATCAGGCCTTCGCCGTAGCCGGTAGAACAAGCCCGCCCGATAGTAGCGCCCGCCGGAAGCTCCTGGCGAATCCGGCGGACAATGTCGATGGCTGCCCGGAGAGGATTGCCTTCATTCGTGGCGTAATGAGAGAAAACAATGCGGTCGGACTCGTCGATGACCACGGCTTTGATAGTGGTGGAGCCAGCGTCAATCCCTAGCCAACAGCGTCCCTTTGCTTCCGTCGGGTCCAGAGACGGGATGCAATCGCGCTGGTGACGCTGACGAAACTCCTTGAGTTCCGCGTCGTTGTTAAACAGCGGCCGCATCCGGGTCGATTCGTGGACGACTTCGGCCTGTTTCAGGCGTTCAATCAGGACTTCCAGGCTCTCCGGGGTGGCAGCTTTACCGCCCGCGCGCCCTCCGTCAGCCAGCAGGGCGCTGCCTAGAGCCACAAAGAGCTGTGCATCTGGGGGGGTGTAAAAGTTTTCCACTTTGGGCAGCAGTTTTTCATAAGCCTGGCGCAGTTCCGGCAGGAAGTGCAGCGGGCCGCCAAGGAACATGACGTTGCCGCGGAGAGGACGGCCATTGGCAAGGCCCGCAATGGTTTGCGTGGCTACCGCCATGAATACAGAGGCGGCAATGTCCGCGTGGGCGGCACCTTGGTTCAACAACGGTTGAATGTCGGATTTGGCAAAAACCCCGCAGCGTGAAGCGATGGGGTAAATCGTTTGCGCTTGCGCCGCGAGGGTGTTCATTCCCTCGGCATCAGTGTCCAGCAGGGTCGCCATCTGATCGATGAAGGCTCCGGTTCCCCCCGCACAAGACCCGTTCATTCGCTGTTCGGGAGTCGGATGCAGGTAGGTCAGTTTCGCGTCTTCCCCGCCCAGCTCGATGATGACGTCAGTGTGGGGACTATGTTTACGGACAGCCTCGGTTTCAGCAATGACTTCTTGGACGAAAGGGACCCGCATAGAGTTAGCGACTTGCAGACCGCCCGAGCCGGTGACCGCGGTTTGGACAGTAACGTCGCCCAAATCGGTGAGGACATCTTCCAAAAGCCGGGTTAGTTCGCGCCGAACATCGGCCTTGTGACGGCGATAGTCGGCAAAGACCTTTTGCCCTTGCGCGTTGAGGGCCACTGCTTTGACAGTGGTGGAGCCCACATCAACTCCGAGGCGGATGATGTTCGCAGCACTAACAGTCATACGATGGGCCTCAATTCATTTCCTTGCCGTGTTTTCTAGGAACATACCCAGAAAACTGAGAAATTTTAACGTGTTGAAATTAGAATAATATAGAACGCAGAATCATTGGGTTTACCGGGAAAGTAACCGGAGAGCCTAGTGAATTAATATTGAAACTCGAAAAAATAATTACGTAACTTAAGGCTTGCTAAAATGAGGAAGAGCGCCAATTTGTCTCGAAGAGGACCCACGGGACCGCGAGGGGAAACCCGAGAAAGAATCCTCGCCGCAGCTAACGCGGCATTTACCGAACTGGACTATAAACACGCTACCTATCGCGAAATTGCCCGCCGGGCCGCAGTCGACCCGGCCCTCATCGCGTATTACTTCCGTTCCAAGGCTCAGCTGCTGCGGGAATCATTGGCTCTGCCGGGAGACCCTCAACAGTTGATGACAGCGGCGCTGGTGGATGGTCCCCCAGAAGAAACCGGACACCGTTTAGCTGCCACCATTCTGAACACTTGGGAACAAGCTGCTACCGCGGGAACCTTGGAGACGCTGTTTAACCTGCTGCTGCAAGATTCGGCGACTCAGCAGACCTTTGCGAACTATGTGGAAAACCAGATTATGGCCAGTATTAGGGAACAGATTGGGACGGATTTGGATTTACCCGTAGAGCTGATGATGAGCGCGATGTTGGGGGTTTTGCTGTCCCGTTACGTAGTAAAGCTGGAGCCTTTGGCCTCCATGAGTCGCGAGGATCTGATTGCAGTGCTGGGAACGGTGATTCAGCGTCTGTTGGGGCAGCTGGAAACGGTGAGGTAATCCTGACTACAGGTTCTGTATTTCCTCCTCTAGATTCGCCCACTTTTGGCGTGCCATCGCGGAATTGTGCCATATTTCACATATCGTGGATATGTGGAAGAAGATTTGGAACAGCCGGTACAAAGCCCCGGGGAAAGCGCGGAAAATCCCGCCTCCGCTTCCTCTGATCAGAGTGACGCTGCCACCGAGGTTTTGCAGTCTGTAGCAGTCGATCCGGTTCAGGAGCGTCTGGCGCTGTGGGCTGAGGAAGCTTCGGCCTCACCAGGAGCCCGGGGGATACGCGACATCGATGCGCTCGAGAACCTTCTGGAATTGACCGGGGCGCATCCCGCGGGAATAGCCCAGCTGTATGGCGGTAGGCTGACGAAATTATCTTCGTTGCTGCGCGACAGCACTACTTTGGGTGCCGCCCGAACGGTGATGAGGAAAATTGACGCCGAAAAGAAATCCTCAGTGGCTCGCTGCGGGCTGTACCCTACCAATCTGGTGATTGGGGTCGCGAACTGGACGCAACTGCCGCCTTTTAAAGAATCCGAACGGGGAACGCGCCCCGAACTGAGCCATTTCAAATTGGAGAGATTCAACCTGCCGGTGCTGATGCGTCCGCTGGAACTGGAAGCGGTTGACGGGGACTACACCTTGAAAATGGGCGGATCGGTAGTGATGAACCCGGTCTTGGTGAAAGTTTTTCGAGATCGTCAGATCGATTGCAATCCTGAAGCCATAATTGCTTCGAGCTTAGAGGACGGCCGCTTGAACGTGACCTCAGCTCTCGAGGCGATTCGTCGGGCAGGACAGGACTTTATACCGGGTTTTGACCTCAAAGAAAACCTGCTGGTTGCTAATCTGGGGGTATCCAGCGCGGTACTCAGTTCGGATTGGGACACCATCCTCCCGGTGGCTGGTGAAAATCTGCTGGTCAAAGCCTTTGCGGGAGACAAATCGGCAGCTGCCGAGCTCTTGGAGCCGCTGCCTGAAACCAGTCCGGCGGACCGGGACCCGGATTTGGAACGCGGTATTGGCGACTTGGATGTGAGCCAAGCACGAGTTATAGAACTGGTCGCCAGTGGACGTTCCATTTTTGTTGAGGTTCCTCCGGGGGCTCCCGGTTCATCCACTGTTCAAGCCATTTTGGCCGATTGTGGCGCCAGCGGAAAACACGTTTGCTACGTACCGGGAGTGCGCCGAATTGGTAAGGCCACGGTGGAAGGTTTGCAAAAGGCCGGATTGGGCCGTTTCGTGTTGGATCTGACCGGGGCTGGTGAGTGGCGCAGTGCTCTACGAGACCAACTTTTGAGCGGGGACACCGCGTATCCGCAGCCGCCCGTGCCGGTTACGGAGTTGAGCGAAGCTCACGAGAGGCTGCGCCAAACTCGAGACAAACTCAGTGCCTATACACAGCGTTTGCACGTGGTGCGTGAGCCGTGGGGAGTTTCCGCCTATGCTGCACTGCAGGCTCTCGCGGACCTAACCAGCGCAAAGCCGGGACCGCGCACCAAGGTGAAACTGGAACTTGCCGATGACGAACACTCCAGCAAAGAAGGACGCGAACGGGCTCGTGAGCTGCTGACCCGAGCCCAAGATGCCGGCCTGCTAGGGCCGGAACTGCAAGAATCCCCCTGGAAAGGCGTGGTTCTTTCCACCGAAGCGGATGCCCAGGATGTCATCGAGAAAATTCATGCCCTGGCGGACGGTCGCCTAGAAACTCTGCATCAGGAACTGGAGCGGGTCAGCGAAGAAACTGGATTGGTTCTCGCCCCCACGTTGAACGCCTGGAAAGAACAGCTGGGAATGTTAAAGGGAGTGGCACAATCTCTAGATATTTTCCAACCCGGAATTTTTGAGCATTCGGCCGCGGATATGGTCATCGCTACCGCCAGCCGCAAATGGCGTCAAGAACGCTCCTTACCGATGAAAGGAAGGGATAAGCGCAGTCTGGTGAAGCAAGCCAAGGATGCGCTGCGTCCGGGAGTGGTGCCCCGGGATTTGCACGATGAACTGGTGCGGGTCCAAAGTTTCCGTGACCTGTGGCGCCGCCATGCGCTGCCGGGGGCATGGCCGCGAATTCCGCAAGATTTTGAGGCGGTACAGGAACTTTCGGCGCAAGTTTTTGCCGAGGTTGCGGAACTTGCCCCCATTCTCGGCCAAGTCACCACCCCGGAAGGGGCGAAACCAGAGGAAGTGCCTCTATCCGACCTTCTGAATTTAGTTAAATCCCTAGATGAAACTACGGACCAGGCCTTACGTCTGCCCGGGCAGGTGCAGCTACTAAAGGAACTGAAAGATTCTGGGTTAGGGCCGCTTCTCGATGATTTACGGACCCGGCGAGTACCTGCTGATTTAGCTCTGGCAGAACTGGACTTGGCTTGGTGGTCAGCTATCTTGCTAAAGATTATGCAAAGCGACCCGGTCTTGGCCGGTATAGACGGGGCAGCCATGCATGAGCTGGCGGATACCTTGCGTTCGTTGGATTTGGCACAAATCGAATCATTGCCTTTCCCTGTGGCGCGAGCCATGCACGAACTGGCGGATCAAGCGCGCCAAGCCCAAGCTCCGACCGCTGAGGCTTTGCAATCTGTGTTAGAGACTGGGGACACGGCGGAGTTGTCTGACTTCCAAAGTTTTGCCCCTCTCGTTCGCCATCTGCGTCCCGTCTGGGCGCTTTCGCCTTACCTGCTGGCTCAGATTTATGGAAGTTCCACAATCGAAGTTCTGGTTTTGGACCATCTGGATTTTATGAGCTTGTCTCAGGTGATTCCGCTCATTGCGCGGGCGAAGCAGTTGGTGGTGCTCGGTGATTCCCGGCGAGGGTGGACTGGATTTACTCAGGTTGCAGCGAAAGTCCTGCCAGTAGTGTCCCTGCGTTCGGATTTGGGTGAGCTTTCTGAGCAGGTGGCGTTGTTCCTGGCGAGTCACGGTTACGGTGAATCCGTGGCGCCCGTGCCGTCTCCCCGCCCGGCCTCACTGGTGAAACTCCACGTGGTGACCGGTTCGGAAGCGCCTCTGGCGCGGGATGGATCGCCCGTAATCTCTCGGGTCGAAATTTCGCGCGTGGTGGAGTTGGTCTTGGATCACGCCCTGAACCGAGCCTCCCAGTCCCTGGCGGTGGTCTGTCTGAATCCCGGGGGGGTGGCGAGGATCCGTTCCGCCCTGAGCGATGCTTTGGTAAAAGTGCCGCAGGCTCAGGCTTTCTTTCAAAGTGGAAACGCGCGGGAGCCCTTCGTTGTGGTTGATTCCGCTGCGGCTGGCGGGCTGCGACGTGACGTGGTGATTATGAGTTTGGGGATGTCCAAGACCCCGCGCGGGCGGGTGCAGTTGAACTTTGGCCCAGTTTCCGGCCCCTCCGGGGTCGCTCACGTGGTGGGTTGTCTGGAAGTCGTGCGCCAACGGCTCGAAATTGTTAGCGCGTTTAGAGCCAATGAGGTCGATGCGTCCAAGATTAGTGAGCCGGGGGCTCGAATGCTGGTGGATTTGCTGGACTCCTCCGACAACCCCGAAGGTATGGAACGGGCTTTAACTACCCCGGAATCTTTCGAATCGGAACCGGATCGCCTGCTGGTGGATTTGGCGGAGCGTCTGTGGCGAGCAGGGCTGACGGTGGTACCTCGCTTCGGATTAAACGACGGTATTCAGATTCCCTTAGCCATCGGGTCTGCCGAGCTACCCAGTGAACTGCTGGTGGCGGTGCTGACCGATGACGACACTTACGTGAGAGAACCTTCCTTGCGCAGACGGGAGAGACTGTGGCCCGCCCGCCTAGAAGCGGCCGGTTGGAAAGTCATTACCTGCTACACCATGGAAGTTTTTGCGAACCCGGCGGCACAGGCGGCAAAGGTTCGCCATGCGGTGGAAACGGCTTTAGTCAGCCGTCAAGATGCCCTTTCGGTTCCGCTCATCGCGGCTCCCCAAATCGAACTTCCCGACGAACCAGATAGTCCAAATTCTGTACTGAACGGTACAGATACATCTTCATTGACCTCCGCCGCGCCGCAGGACCCTGAGGAAACCCCTGCTGAAGACGTTGTCAAGACAGCCTCCGAAAAGGAGACTTCTGCGGAAAGTCCCGCCGTCCCGAACCTTCGCGTGGTCGGCACCGCTCGCGGCCCACGTCCCCCGGTTGCCAAAGGGTTGCCCTTGGCAGCCTATGGAGACGACCAGTTGGACGAGCTGCTGGAGTGGATTCAATCCGACGGGGTGGCACGAAACGAGGACCAGCAGGTGAACGAACTGCGGGAAACCTTAGAGTTATCGCGTCGCGGCGCCCAAGTCGACGCTGTGCTGCGCCACGTGGTACGTCGGCGCAACGCTGCCTTGTGAGGAAAACGATGGAACAGAACAAACCTACCCCGCTCGACATTTTTGCCGCTCAAAAGGCTCAGCCTGAACCGAAAAGGCAACGCCGGCGAATTCGCAGCCACCGTCGCGCCACCTATATCTCCCAGCAGGACGAAGGCAAAGCCAACCCTTTCGCGATTCCCGGCCCAGGTAACCTTGAGGCGACTCCGGAAACACCAGAAGAAATCGACGAATCCAATGACAAACGGCTGAAAGCAGACATTCCCCCGCATTTCGGAAAGCTGTAGTCTGGTATCAGCTATCGGCGAACCACGAAACTGAGGTCGTAGTCGGCTTTGGCGGCGATGACTCGGCGAGCTTCGTCCTCGGGAGCCGCCAAGTAAGCGATAGAGGCGGAGTTTCCGGTGCCCAAAAAACTTTCTGAAACGGCTTTTACCCCGACAACTCGGGCATTGGAAGCTAACAGTTCCCCATCCACGTTCCCTCCGGAACACCAAATTTCTACCCGCTGCCCGGTCTTGGAGAACCCCGCCACCGCAGGGTCGCTGACTTCGACAGCGAAGGCGACCTCTCCTGTCCGCAGATCCTCCACCGCGTTTTCCACCAACAATGCAGGCTGCAGCACGGTTCCGGAAGACAAATTAACCGCGGCGGTTTTCCCGATGACACGGTCAGCTTTTTGATAGTGGTCTCGGGGAACACCGGAAGGAGCCAAAGCGGAAAGCCCCACGTCTTTCGCGGTAATTTCACAGCCGGCACACACTTCGTGTTTGACCACCACTACGGTGGCGGCGGCCTTCTCAGGTAAAAAGAGCGTTACCACAACGAACACGGCCAAGATAGCCAAACCCGCGGCGAGAGGGTAACGCCAATTCCAAAAACGATTTATGTTCATGAGTCCACGCTAGGAAGATGACGGACCACACGCCACCACCGTGGTTGTCTACCTGTGGAAAACCCGATTTTTACCGCCCTTGTGGAAAACCTCCTGTGATCGAGTAAAACAGCAGTATAAAAGGCCTATGGGAGAGAATTAAGCGGGCAAAATTCCCGACTTTTGAAACTCGGAGCCTGCCAACTTGAAACTGCATGAGGGCGTCAACACGCCAGTCACCGGAATGTCGTACTGGTCGGTGGGAAGGATTAGTTCCCGCTGCAGCTCATGGGTGTAGCACAGCGCATAGATAGGGGTCTGTTTCTTAACGTAGGGCAGAGCGCGGTCATACCAGCCTCCACCTTGGCCGAGGCGATTTCCGTGTCGATCTACCGCCAGAGCGGGGGTGATTACCAGGTCCACGGCCGCTAAGGCGGAGGAGTCTAAAGCGTCTCCGCTGGGCTCCATCGGCCTGTTCGGGGAGCGGTTGGCTAAATCATCGCGACCCGCATAATAAGCCCAGTCACGGTTTAGCTTGGAACCCAGCTTTGGCACCAATAGCCGCTTGCCCTGTTGGTAAAGTGCCTCGATTAAATCTAGGGTGGGAGGCTCTTTCTTAACTGAGACGTAGCAGGCAATGGTGTGAAAGTCGGTAGCGAACTCCAGCACTCGATCCCTAATTTCCTGACCGGCCTGGGAAACCTGGCTATCACTGAGCCGTTCCCTAAATCCGCGAATGAGTTGTCTCAACTGCTGCTTAGCATCTTCGGGCTCCTGCCCACGCAAATCAGGTAAGTTTAGCTCCATCTCATGCACCTTAACATTGTGCCTGATTTACGTTCATTTATCTTGTTATTGCATCGGGATAGATTAGGCTTGATTCATGAGTTTAGAAGTTAGGTGCTCCGTTATCCCCGCCGCTGGGAAGGGAACCCGGATGTATCCTCTGACCAAATCCGTGCCAAAAGAGCTGTTTCCCCTGGTGAATCGACCGGTAATCATGACGGTAATTGAGGAAGCCGTCCGCTGTGGTATTGAGCAGTTTCACGTGGTGGCCAGCCCTCAAAAGCCGGCTCTGAAAGATTTTTTTACCCACGAAGACTGCGAGTTAAGTCAGCAAGACTTGCCGTTGCCCCAAGTTGATTTGGTGATGCAGGAACAGGCCCGGGGATTGGGACACGCCGTCCTGCAGGCTCGTGATTCCGTGGGGGAACAGCCTTTTGTCGTGCAGCTTCCGGATGATTTGTATCACCCCGAAGATCCTCTGTTGCAAACTATGTTGGACGTGCACGCGGTGACTGGGGGGTGCGTGGTGGCCCTGATGGAAGTCAGCGTGGCGGAAGCGAAACTTTACAGTTCCGCACGGGTCGAGCCAGTTGACTTGGGTGCGGCAGCCGCGGGGCACGCAGTGTTCAAGCTTGCTGACATCATTGAGAAACCGGATGCGGATCAGGTTCGTTCGCCCTATGCCCTGATGGGACGCTACGTGCTGAGCCCACGTATTTTTGACATTTTGGCCCAAACCCCACCGGGACGCAACAATGAAATCCAACTGACCGACGCTCTGGCTGCCTTTGCTGAAATTCCTGTCACGGAAGGAGGCGGCGTTTGGGGGGTCGTTTCGCGTGGGCGTCACTTCGATACCGGCAATTTGACCGGATACTTGCAAGCGCAGATGGAACTTTCCTTGGAAAATCCTGATTTCGGTGCGCATCTTCGAGAATATATGCGAGGTCTAGTCGGTTCGCTTGACGAACCGGCCGCAGTCCAAACTTGCACCGAAAGTACCGAGGGTCGGGGCGGAAAGGCAGGCGCTTGCTAATGCGTTCCGTTGGAGAACATCTGAATCTGTGCCTGCTGGCCGCTGAACCGCTGCCGGAACTGGCAGTGCCCCTGGAAGACGCCGTGGGCTGCGTGTTATCGGCAGATATTATTGCCGAATCCAGCCTGCCCGCAACTGACTTGGCTGGTGGGGACGGCTATGCGGTTCGGGCGCAGGACGTGGCTAGCGCTCCCGTAACCCTGCCCGTTACCGCAGATATTCAAGCGGGTGATACCGTGTGGACTCGATTGGTGCCGGGCAGCGCCATCCGGATTGCTTCGGGGGCTCCGCTGCCTCCCGGAGCAGATGCGGTGGCGCCGGTAGAGTCAACAGATATGGGCATTTCCCAGGTCACAGTCAACCAGCCGGTTTCTCCAGGAGCCTCCGCAATGGTCATTCCCAGCGGTATTGATGTCCCCGGCGGGACAACGGTACTGCGTGCCGGCCAACGTCTGGATGCGCAAAAAATCGCTTTATTAGCGGCTTTGGGTAAGGGACGGGTGCGGGTGCATCCCCGAGTCCGGGTCGTGATTTTGAGCATTGGTGATGAACTTGTAGAGCCGGGAGCTCATCGTGAACCGGGTCAGGTTAATGATGCGAATGGTCATAGCCTGGCCGCCGCTGCCGAGGAAGTTGACGCGAAAACTTTTCGGGTTATGGTCACCGATGAGCGCTCGCGGTTGCGGGAAACTATTGAAGACCAGCTGGTGCGTGCTGATGTGATTGTTACCACGGGAGGTTTATCCTACGGTTCGGCAGATACTGTGAAGGACGTGCTCACGCCTTTAGGTTCCCTACGCTTTGACAATGTGGCCATTGCTCCGGGTCGTCAGTTAGGGGTCGGCAAGTTGGGCGAGGTCCCGATTTACTGTCTGCCGGGTAACCCAGTGGCTGCCCAAGTCGCTTTTGAAACTTTTGTGCGCCCGGCTTTGCGAAAGATGGCGGGCTGGTCGAACCTGTACCGTGCTTCCGTGCCGGCGAAAATGTCACGAGGTTGGATTTCTCCAGCGGAACGTCGCGAGTTTGTTCCCGTGGTTCTGACCGGAAAACCGGGAGAATACCGCGCAGAAGTATTGGGTTCGCATCCGCAGGCTAGACTGGCGGCTCTGGCTCAGGCCAATGCCTTCGCGGTGGTTCCCGAGGACGTTACAGAAGTCCAGCCGCAGCAAACCTTACACTGTATGGTTTTGGAATGAGCGGTACAAAATGCGTAATTTGCGAGGTGAGACGGTTTACCCGGGGGCATTCCGGCGGGTCATCATCCGGCAAGAAAACCTGAAACAACGGGGTCTGCAGACGGACGTAGATTGGCTGGAAGTGCGCCAGCTAAAAGGGCGCGACTTTTTCGCCATCGAAAAGTTACGAATGGGGGATCGGGCTTGGTTGGCTCCTTGGGAAGCCGGAGCGCCCCCGGGATTGGGACGCCCGGTCAGCATAGATGAGTTTGTGAAAGACGCCGCTCGCACCGCACGCTTAGGTCAGGGAATGTATTTCGGCATCGTTGCAGAAGGGCGTCTGGCTGGTCAGATTTCACTCAGCTCCGTGCATCGTGGGGCAGAGATGAGCGCTGCCCTGGGCTATTGGATTAACTCCCGTTTCGCCGGTCGGGGTCTGACTCCGCTGGCCCTAGCTATGGTCATTGATTGGGGTTTTGCCTCCTACGGTCTGCACCGTTTAGAAGTGAATATTCGGCCTGAGAATAACCCCTCTCTGCGGGTCATGGAAAAGCTCGGTCTGCGCTATGAGGGATTGCGGCAGCGTTTCCTTTACATTGATGCGGCGTGGCGTGATCATGATTCCTTCGCGATTACTACAGAAGAATGGCACCCTGGCGACATGGTGGCCAGGTTGGAGACGGCGCGTCAACGTGGCTAGCCGCCGCTCCAAAATAGTTAGCGCGTCAGTGTGAATATTGTTAGCGATGTGGTAGTTGTTAACTGGTGAGGATTCCGCAGCTGGTCAAACTGCGGTATTCCGAGGGGAGTACGGAGTGGCGTGACCCTTTTGTACCGCCCGGTCGTTATTTTGGGTTTGTGGGTATCTCTGCATGGATTCTTTTAGGCCTGACACTGGTGGTCATCGGGGTGCTTTTACCGCAGGTGGCCAAATCGCGGCGTCTAATGGGCCAAGCCCGAAACGATGACCGGTTCTCGGACGGAGTGCGCCTTTTGGAACTAGACCAACAGGTGCAACAACCCCATTCCGTAGAGGTCGCTCTGCATAAAAACCAAGGTCAACTCGGACGAACGGTGACTCGACCCATTAAGATGGCTCAGGATTTGAGAACCTACACAGAAGCGAAAGCCAGCCGTGCGGCGGCAGCTTCCAACCGGGTCACTTCGGCTCGTCGTCGCGCTGGCCTGTTAGGTGGCATGGTGTTTGCTTTGGCAGCAGTCAGCGCCTTTGTCGCCACGGGTTTCCTGGCGTGGTGGGTGCTGGCGGCTCCCGTGACGGGCATCGCCGCAACTATCTCGTGGGGGGCAGTAGCGGCGAAGCGCGGTCGCGAGCAAGACCGTCAATTCCAGCAGTCCATTCGGGTTCTCGAAAAGCGTTTGGCGCAAAGTCCCGCAGGGCGAGCGGCGTTGCAGTCGGCAGGGATGCGCGGAGCTAAGCAGTGGGCCAAGGTCGCTGCGGCATCGCTAGCGGGAGGAAAACCGGTGCCCGGTACTTTGGCTCAAGCGGTGCAGATAGCTAATGAAGCCGCGCCCGCTACTGCAGTAAGTCTGGCTAAGGACGCGGAGTGCCTGACTAATTCGGAACGTCCGGTACAAAACGATAGCGAGGCTGAAGCTCAAACAAAGCCGGTAACAGCAGACTCGAGCCCTGATAAAAAGGCAAAATCTGAAACGGAGCCCGGTGCTGAGACCGTGGAGAATCCCGTTGAGACTGCACAGGAAACTACCTCAAAGTGGAATCCCGCTGATTTACCGACCCCGTCCTACACGCTTAAGACTGGTGCCATACGCCAAGTGGTTGTGGAGCAAGATTTTCGTGCCGATTGGCAATACGCCCCGGTACCCATGCGGCCCCAGACCGCTCAGATTCTGCCTGCCGGTGAGGCTCTGGCTGCAGAAGACGTCAGTGCAGCTCCGGTGGATTTGGAAAGTATCCTGGAACGGCGTCGCGCCAGCGGGGACTGAATTTCGGTTCAATCGCCGGTGCACTTTTGCCGACAGCCGAAGGGGTCGGGAAAATTGGAAGTTAGCTCCTGCAACCGCTACAATCTATACGAACCGGGGCATTGGCGCAGTTGGTAGCGCGCAACGTTCGCAATGTTGAGGTCAGGGGTTCGAATCCCCTATGCTCCACAGGTTGGAAGTCGGAATCGGATGAATCCGGTTCCGACTTTTCGGTATCGCAAGCAACAGTCGAACATAAGGAAATGGCCGCAGCACCTCAATCGTCTCGTTTCTGGAATAATCTGTGGCATCTATGCAAGCAGATTATTGGCTTCGGGATTGTCGGATTACTGGCTTTCTTTATCGACTACACGCTTTTTGCCTTCCTTTACAAAATCATAGGAATTCACTACCTCATCGCGGCGGTGATTTCTTTCTGCGTTTCCCTAGCCTTCAACTACGCGGCATCGATGCGCTATGTTTTCAGCCACAAGAGCGACATGACTCGCCGACGTGAAGTCATCCTATTCTTCGTTGGTGCCGTCATTGGCTTAGGTATCAACGAAATCATGCTCTACGTCGGCGATGTCGTGTTCCGCATCGACCCTCTCATCACAAAAATCCTCGCCACCGTGGTTGTCGCGGTGTGGAACTTTGTGACGCGGAAAATTTTTTTGGATTCGCGTGAATCAGAAAGTTGACGTGTCAATCACGTAGCGGTAGCGCACCTTGGAATTCACCACGTTATCCCAGGCTTCATTGATTTTATCTCCGCTGATGATTTCAATCTGGGGGGCGATGTCATGCTCGGCACAAAAGTCCAGGACTTCTTGAGTCTTGGCGATGCCTCCGATGCTGGAACCAGCGATAATCTTTTGGTCGTTGACGACATTGCGCATTAAAAATTCCTGCCTGTGTTCGGGCAGTCCGACTACAGCCACCACACCCTCAGGCTTCACGCAAGCAACCAGGTCGTCAAGTTCCACCCCGTCGCTCAGCGTAGAAACCAGCAGGTCAAACTGTCCTGCCATCGATTCCCAGGTGCCTGGCTCAGAAGTGGGATGAAGTTCTACGGCTCCAAACCGGCGTGCGTCAGCTTCTTTGGAGCGCGTGCGCGAGATGACGTGAGTCTCGGCACCCAAAGCGGAGGAAATCTGGACCCCCATGTGACCCAGACCGCCCATCCCCACGATAGCAACCTTCTTGCCTGGTCCCGCGCCCCAGCGAGTCAGAGGGGAGTACAAGGTGATGCCCGCACACATAATCGGAGCGGCTTTATCCAGCGGAATGGAATCCGGGATGCGGCAGAGATAGTCTTGTTCGACCGTGATGCCTTGTGAGTAGCCCCCCGCTGTGGGCAGCCCATCGCGCCCCACACAGTTGTAAGTCCAGATGGTGCCGCCGTCGTTGCGGCAGAACTGTTCGCTACCGGCTTCGCAAGCCTCGCAGTGACCGCAGGAATCCACGAAGCAGCCCACGCCGACACGATCACCGACTTTAAACTTTGTAACGTTCGTTCCAATCTTGGTAATAATACCCGCAATCTCATGGCCTGGCGTCAGTGGGTAGATAACTGACCCCCATTCACCGCGGCCGGTGTGAATATCGGAGTGACAGACCCCGGCAAATTTCACCTCGAAATACACCTCGGTAGGGCCGGGCTCGCGGCGTTCCAAGATTGTCGGGTGAAAGGACTGATCGGGTCCATCCATCGCATAGGCTTTTACTTGCGTCATTGCACTCCTCCTCAGATTTTGGCAAAGCCGTGGTATCGCGTGATTGCGAGGCGTTGCCTTAATGTGTCGCTGTTCCAGCTTAGTTCAACTTTATATTTTCCGAGCAGTATTCATCCGAGGAGAGCCAATAGCCATTGGAAAAATAGAATACAAAATTCAGGTATAAATTATTTTGGTTGATTGCTAAATGGTCTTTGCTACGTCCTGAACGACTGAGATAACACCGGTGATCATCAGCTCCACAGCGATGGCTGCGAGCAGCATACCCGCCAGTCGAGTCATCACCGCGACACCGGAATTTCCTAGAAAACGGATGATAGGCGTAGCAAAATGCATAGCGAGCCACGAGGTAAACATGACCGCGATAGTTCCACTGGTCACCGCTATGACGGCGAGGGGATGATGCCCCGCGTGTCCCATGGCTACCATCAGAGCCACTATCGCCCCCGGTCCCGCTAACAGAGGTGTACCCAATGGAACGGCGGCGATATTCAAAGAGCCCCCCTCCTCGCCGACAGTTCCTTCTGCACCGGTCAACAGCTGCAGAGCCACAATCAGCAGCAGCAATCCTCCGGAAATCTGTAGAGCAGCGGGGCTGATTCCCAGCAGGCCGAAGAGCTGAAAGCCAAAAAACCCGAATACGAACAGAATGGCAATCGCCAACAGGTTAGCCTGCCAAGCAACTGTTTGACGCTGTTTCTTGGGGAGGTCCTTAGTCAGAGACATGAATACGGGGAGGTTCCCAAAGGGGTCGATGATTACAAACAAGGTGGTGAATGTAGAAATAAACAACCCAAGCTCAGCGTTCATGGATTCCACGATACCCGAAATCAGTTTGCTGGAATAATGCCAGCAATCAGCAGCACCGCGATGAGTCCGCCAATGCACAGGCGATAGATGATGAAGGAGTTAAAACTGTGTTTTGAAACAAATTTCAGTAACCAGGCAATAGATGCGTACCCGATGATAAATGACATAGCCAGCCCCAAAATGGTGGGTGCCCAGCCTACTGTTTCCCCGATAGTGTCGAAGTTGCTCACGCCTTCGAGAGTGCCCGCAGCAACCAAAGCCGGAATCCCCAGGAAGAAAGACAGGCGGGTCGCCAAGACCCGGTCAAAGCCCAGGAACAGGCCCGCGGAAATCGTGGCTCCGGATCGTGAAACCCCGGGAATGAGCGATACGCATTGCATCAAACCAATGAGGAGCGCCTGAATCACTGTGGTTTCATTGTCTGTTTTAGTCGCTTTGGGCGAACCGGGAGTTGGTGTTTTCGCCGCCTGTCGCGCCGCATAGTGGTCGGCAGCGAACAGCACGGCTGACCACACCACTAATCCGGCCGCTACGAACCACATGGAACGCAAGCCAGTCTCGATAAAGTCCTTAAACAACAATCCCACCACAGCAATCGGCACCGACCCAATGACGATGGCCCAGCCGAAGCGATAATCGGGATTGCGCCGGACGGACTTGTGAAACAGACCCGTCACCCAAGCCTTTATGATGCGCCAAATATCACTCCAAAAGTACAGTACTGCCGCCGCGATGGCTCCGATTTGAATGACCGCTGTGAAAGCGACCATCCCCACGTCATCAATCTGTTTACCCATCAGGTATTCAGTAATCGTGAGGTGTCCCGTTGAAGAGACAGGTAAGTATTCAGTTATGCCCTCGACGATACCGAGGATTAGCGCTTCCCACCATGACATGGGTTTTATCCTATACGCCCCACCGGTAAACTTGGACAAACGGAACCGGACGCTCGGGGGTTGGTTGTATCCTGATTTTGCGCGGAAGTTTTGGTGTGAGGAGAAATTATGGGACAAAACAGTAGAGCTTTGCGTATAGAGGGCTTGTACAAATCTTTTGGGACTCGCGAAGTTTTGCGAGGTGTTTCCATGAACGTGGAACCTGGCCAGGTCATGGGTTTTGTGGGCGCGAACGGATCTGGGAAAACCACAACCATGCGTATCGTGATGGGCATCATCGACGCGAATCGGGGACGGGTGACTTTCGGGGGCGAACCTATTGACGCCCCGGTCCGGGCCTCCATCGGCTATATGCCAGAAGAACGCGGCCTGTATCCAAAGATGAAAGTCGGGGAGCAACTGGAATACTTCGCCAGATTGCACGGTCAGAATCGAAGCACCGCACGCGAATCAACCCAGCGCTGGGTACAACGTCTGGGAGTGTCAGAGCGATTAAAAGACAGCGTGGAAAAGCTTTCCCTCGGCAACCAGCAGCGCGTGCAGCTAGCGGCGGCGCTGGTTCACAATCCGGTGATGCTGATTCTCGACGAACCATTTTCCGGATTGGATCCGTTGGCCGTAGATGTCATGAGTGGGGTTTTGCAGGAGTACGCGGCACAAGGGGTGCCGGTCATTTTTTCGTCTCATCAGCTGTCCCTGGTGGAGTCGCTGTGTACGCACGTGTCGATTCTTTCGGGAGGGTCCATAGTTGCTTCGGGCGAGGTTGAAAAGCTGCGGCGTGAGGCCGGGACACCGGTGGTCAGGTTGTGTGGCGACGAAGCTGCCGTGGTGGCGGGGACGGAAGCCGCCCGCAAATTAAACCAATCGGTACAGTTTTTTCCCGGCGGTTTGCTGGTGCCGGTTCTCTCAGACAGCCCTACAGCTCACGCCATACTGCAAGCCGCGGTTGAGACGGGAAATGTCACAGAATTCGTCCCGGTAATCCCCACGCTTGCGGAAATCTTCCGCAGCGCCGTAGAGGAAAACGAACCAAAAACCGGGGCCACCGCGATGGTCTGTACCGAGACCGCGGATGTGAAAGGTGGTCAGCAATGAAACAAATTATGATTATTGCCGGGCGCGAGTTCTCGGTGCGGATGAAATCCAAATCCGCCATTATCTCTACCATTGTGGTGGTGCTGGTGGTGCTAATAGCAGGGGGATTGGCAAATTTCTTTCACCTCTCCGAAGCGGACACCGAGAAAATCGGCGTAACCACCCAAACCCAAAGTTACGCACCGGCCTTTGAACCTGAGGCGAATCCCTTTCTGAATACGGCTTCCCCGATGGGGCCGATGTACAAGGTCAAGGGATATGCCGACGACCAGGAATTGGAACAGGCGGTACAAAAAGAGGAGATTAGCCTCGGGATTGGTGGCACTGCTGACAAGCCGGTGGTGTTTAGTAATGGACCGGCTTCTCCCACGGCGATGTTGATGATTAATGCCACCGCGCAAAGCGTCATGTTGAGCTCATATATCGGTAATCTGGGCGGCAGTTTCCAGGAAATCGGCCAGAAAATGCAGCAAATGCAGGTCGAGGTGAGAGACATCTCAGAGTCCGGGGATAGCGGGGATGACTTTAACTTCGCGGCTTACCTGGTGGTAATGGTGCTGATTACCTTGCTATTTATTGTCGTCATGGCGTCGGGACAGCTGGTTGCTTACGGCGTTGTTGAAGAAAAATCCTCGCGAATAGTGGAAATTCTGGTTTCTACGGTGACCCCAAAGCAGCTCCTCATCGGCAAGATTCTGGGCATCACATTATTGGGAGCCCTGCAAATCTTAATCATGGGCTCAGCGGGACTGGTAGCCTTGTTAATTTCGGGTCTGACCAGCGGAATCCGAATCGACCTGGCCAGTTTCTCCGGCTGGTACATAGTGTGGTTTATCTTGGGCTTAGCGACCTATATGGTGCTATTCGCCGGGGCGGGAGCGCTGGCATCGCGTCAAGAAGATGTTGGACAGTCCACGCTTCCGCTCATTTTGCTGCAGTTGGGCGGGTTTTACTCCGCCATTTTCTCGGTACTCACTCCCGGAAGCGTGTTCATCAAAGTGGTCTCTCTGATTCCGTTCCTTAACTGCTACGCGATGCCGGCACGTCAGCTTGCCTCCTCGACTGTGGAGTGGTGGGAGCCCCTACTTTCGGTAGGGATTAACCTGGCTATCCTGCCGGTTTTAGTCTGGTTGGGAGCCAAACTGTACCGCAGGGGAATCCTCGCCACCGGAGAGCGCCTGAAACTCAAGGATGCCCTGCGCCGAGAAGCAGTGTCGTAAACGGTTGAAAACTGAGGGAAAACGCGGACGATTAACTTCGATTTGACACTGCGTAGGAAACCTACTAAGTTATATATCCGTTGCTCTTGCGACTGACTAAGTCGGTAGGGCAGCAAATCGGGCCTGATGGCAAAGCTACGGAATGAACCGCTGAGGGAGTTCTGTGCTCTAAAATCGGGTCCCCCGGTGCGAGGGAAACCTCGCGCGAGTGGGTTTGTTGGTTTTGATCTCGATAGCGTTTTGTTTTTTGTTTACGCGTTTTTTGGTGCCCTTTTTTTGGGGTGCTTTTTTGTTAGTGTTTTTGCGGTTTTCTGATTTGATGAGGACCGTGTTT
>NZ_CABTWO010000001.1 GCF_902488535.1 uncultured Mobiluncus sp. | reverse complement strand
CCGCGTCGGCGGCTCAACTCCGCCGGGTTGGGGCCCCGGGGGGTGGTGGGGGGGGGGAAGGGGGGGCCCCCCCGGCCGGAATGAGCCCCGCGGGGGCGACCCCCCCCCCGGGGCGCACGAGCATTAGCTCGCCAACTACGAGGTCCTTCGCTGCGACCTCGGCCGCTGTGCCGTCGTGTAGCACCGTCGCGGTCTGCGGTACCAACTTCAACAGTGCCCGCAGTCCGCCCTGGGCCCGGTCCATCGCCTTGTCTTCCAGTGCCTCGGCGATCGAGTACAGGAACGCTAACGCCGCGGCCTCTCCGACGTAACCGAGGATCACCGCGCCGATCGCGCTGATTGTCATCAGCAAGCCAATGCCAAGCTTGCGCTTCGTGACAAGGTTCCGGATCGCCCCGGGCGCGAACGTATACGCCCCTAGCAGCAGGCCAACCCAATACAGTACCGTCGCGGGCGCCTCCAAGTCGGACCAGTCCAGCGCCAGGCCTATGCAGAGGGCTACGCCGGAGAAGATCGGCAGTAGCAACTCGGGGTCCTTCCACCATGGCCGATCGAGAGCTTCGATCTCCGTGGCGGGTTCGTGTTCGCATCCACATGCTGAACTCATGCGTCCGCTCCTTTCTCGTCGCAGCCGGGCACCAAGCACTCAGGGTCGATGCACGGGGCGTTTTCGTCGACAGCCAACGTCGCGTTCACCAGTCCGTTGAGCGCTGCCGCGAGCTGCGGATCGGCTATTTCGTAGCGTGTCTTGCGGCCCTCCGGCTCGGCAACGACGATGCCGCAGTCACGCAGGCAGGTCAGGTGGTTCGAGACGTTCGAGCGGGTTAGGCCCAGGTCGCGCGAAAGTACGGCCGGGTAGCTCGGGCCGTCTAGTAGGGTCATCAGGATTCTGGAGCGCGTCGGATCCGCCATGGCCCGGCCGAGCCGGTTCATGACGTCGAGGCGTGAAGCAATAGTCAGCATGTACTGAACTATACAGCGAGTGCTGAACTATTTCAAATGGACTGAGCTGAAAGTCACGCGAAGGTCCTGCGACCTGTACGAATTAGTCGATGGGAGAAGCGATGACTGGTCCTTCGCGGTTCGGCTGCCAACCCAACGCGGGGGCGGCATGAGTGGCGAAGTTGTCCAAAATCTTCACGTCGACGTCCCCCATCCTGGTGGGGATGGTGATGAGCAGGGTGTCGGCGGATATGACGATGGCGTCAGCTTTTGAGCTGCTCAATGAGCTTGTCCGGCTCGGCTGCGTAGGTGCCACCGAAGGTGGTGGAGCCGACATCAAGTAGCGCATCTACCTGGTCGGAGCCGGAGGTCTGCAGGCCGAACCGGACCATGTCGGCGCCGTCGACGATGGGGAAGAAGGGGCGGGACACCGACACGCGGGTTATGCGGATTGTACGAGGCTATGCGGAAACAATAGGAGTTACGGAGCCGGGGCAGAGGGGCCGGATCTCTCCTAGGCTCAGAGTTTTAAAGGGGTCCAGAGTGCACCCCATATTGTTTCCGCAAAACCTATAAGTGTTTCCGTGCGCCCTATAAGTTCTCTGTGTACTGATGTAATTACTGTTTCCTGATTGTTGCAGTCTAACGACAAAGTAACTTTGCAACGACATACCGTCGAGTTCAAGTTCAACGTCTAGCCGCGCGCGGGCCTAGTCCTAGCGAGCCTAGTCCTCTATCACGATGGCGTGGGCGGTTTCCCGGTCGATACGGCCGAAGTTATAGAACGCGGCACAGGCACCTTCGGGGGAAACCATGCAGGTCCCGATGGGTTTCTCGGGCGAGCAGGCGGTGCCGAACACTTTGCATTCCCACGGTTTAATCCGCCCGGTCAACACGGAACCGCATTCGCAGGCCGGCGGGTCAGGCACCCGCTGGCCGGGAACGTCAAACAGCCGCTCGGCGTCCCAGGCGGCGAACTCCTCAGAAATCCCCATGCCGGAATACGGCATCCACCCCAAGCCACGCCACTCGAACGTGTCGCGGGTGGCAAACACGCGATCCAGCAACCGCAAAGCCGCCGGATTCCCGCCATCGCGCACGACCCGAGAATACTGGTTTTCTACCCGAGCCTCGCCACGGTCTACCGCCCCGCTGGTGTACTGGTCGATGAGCATCGCCACGGACTGCAAAATATCCAACGGCTCGAAACCGGTCACGACCACGGGTTTGTTGTATTCCTCGGGCAGGAATTTGAACGCGTCAGACCCCACCACGGTCGCCACGTGACCCGGCCCGATAAACCCGTCAATCCGCGTCTCATCAGCCCCGACGATGGCCCGCAAGGGCGGCTCAATTTTGACGTGGTTGGAAAACACAGAAAAGTTCCGCACCTGCTGTTTCTGTGCCGCCACCAGGGTCACGGCGGTGGAAGGCGCGGTCGTTTCAAACCCGATAGCAAAGAAAACAACCTGTTTATCCGGGTTTTCTTTGGCAATTTTCAGGGCATCCAATGGGGAATACACGAACCGCACATCGCAACCGCGCGCGCGAGCCTGCAACAAGGACCCTTGTGAACCGGGAACCCGCATCATGTCCCCGAAAGTCGTCAAAATCACGTCCGGCTGATTCGCCAGCCACAGCGCGTCGTCCACCCTTCCCATCGGAATAACGCACACCGGACAGCCGGGACCGTGAATAAACTGGACGTTTTCCGGCAGCAGATGCTCCAACCCGTGACGGTAAATCGTGTGGGTGTGGCCTCCGCAAATCTCCATAAACGCTAGCGGGCGTTCAAAATGGGCGGCCTCAGCGTTGATGCGCCCCACCAGTTTCCGGGCGAACTCGGGGTCGCGAAATTCGTCAACGTACTTCATCTCGTGATTGCTCTCTTCTCGACAGATTCCTCGACAGACTTCCGTGCGGGCGCTGGGGAGCTGCCCTAATCCGCTGAAGTCGTCTTAAACTGTTCCAGCTCGCTCTCAAACTGGCCCAGTTTCTTAATTTGATCCAGGGTGGTGGCGGCTTCCGCAGCGTCAATCTTGGACATGGCGAAACCGACGTGCACCAGCACCCAATCGCCGACCTTAACGTCCTCATCCATCAGCAAATCCGTGGAAATCATGCGTTCCACCCCGGACAGTGACACTTTCGCCCGTCCGCTTTCCGCCTCGTCAAATGCCACAATCTCGGCAGGCACTCCCAAACACATCGGCTGCTCCCTTTCCATAGACCTTTCCAGGTTACTTGTATTTTCCCAGTCCGTCCAAAAGATGAAAAAGGTGAGTCGTTTGTGCGATTATCAATGTGTGGATCCGAAAAACCGCCTGAATCAAGATGAATTGCAAGTGAACTCGAATATCGCGCGGGTACGCCGCCGCGGAATGCAGCTGAAAGACGACTATGTGACGCTTTCTCACGGGGCGGGGGGTAAGGCTTCAGCAGCCCTGGTCGAACAGGTTTTCGTTTCCGGTTACGGCAACGAGGTGCTCGAGGAACTGACCGATGCCGGGGTGCTTCCCCTAGCGGAACTGCTTACGGGTTTGACCGGGGAGGGCACAAGCCCGGTGGGCGGCAAACTCGCGATGTCTACCGATTCCTATGTGGTCAATCCCCTGGTTTTCCCCGGCGGCTCCATCGGGGAACTGGCGGTGAACGGGACAGTCAACGACCTGGCAGTCAGCGGGGCTATTCCGAAAGTCATCAGTGCCGGTTTCATCCTGGAAGAGGGCCTGCCCATCGCGGATTTGCGCCGGGAAGTCCAGGCGATGCGCGACGCCGCCGAGGCGGCGGGAGTGCGGATTATCACCGGCGATACCAAGGTCGTGCCCCAGGGCAGCGGCGACAAGCTGTTCATCAACACGGCCGGAGTCGGGATTGTGCCCGCCGGTAGGGAACTGGGCGCCAGCAAAGTGCAGCGTGGGGATCGTTTGATTGTGTCCGGCGCGATTGCTGACCACGGTATGTCGGTCATGATGGCGCGGGGCGACCTGGCTATTCAGGCTCCTATTGAATCCGACACGAGGGCGGTCAATCACCTGGTCGAAGCCCTGATGGAGGCCGTCCCGGAGACCCGCTGGATGCGTGACGCGACCCGCGGCGGCTTGGGAACGGTGTTGAATGAGTTGGCGATCGCGACCGGCTGGGGTATCGCCGTCGAGGATGAAGCCGTGCCGGTGCACGAGATGACTCGTGGCGCGTGTGACATGTTGGGGATTGACCCGATTTATGTCGCTAACGAGGGCATGTTTGTGGCGGTGGTTCCGGCTGACCAGGCCGATGCGGCCGTGGCGGCGCTGCGGAAACTGCCCGGCGGTGAGGAAGCGGCGAATATCGGTCGGGTCGTGGCCAAACCGGAGTCCTCGGTCGTGATGGTAACCGCGTTTTCTGGCACCCGCATGATAGACATGCTGGTCGGCGACCCGCTGCCGCGGATTTGTTGACCCAAAAAGCCTGCGAGAATCCCGCAATACCCGCTCGGATTGTGTTTATAAGGTGAAAATAGGGCATTAGCTGCCATTATTGGCAGCGATTGCCCATATTCCACCTTATATTCCACACACTCGCCAATTAGCAGTGGCCAGATTACAGGTCAGAGTGCCCCTCAGCAGGCACCGAGAACCGCCGCCCACGCTTGCCCTAGGCTGAGGCCCCCATCGTTGGGCGGCACGTTGCGGTGAGTCAGTACCCGATATCCGCTCTCCTCCAAGAAATCCACAAAGTGCCTGGTGAACAGCCGATTGAGGGCGACCCCGCCGGTCAGTCCCACCGTTTTTGTGTCGGCCTTTTCGGCGGCTTCACGGGCCTGATTGCCCAGCAGCTGCGCCAACCCCACGTGGAAGGCCCAAGCCCGCTGGCCGACCGGCCGGTCTGTCTCGCCCAACTGCTCGACGAGTTCCAGGTAGCCATCGACCTGCGGCAAATCCGCCTTCGGGTGGGCTTTTGCCCAGCTGGTGGCCACACGTTCCAGTTCCATCGCGGCCTGGGCCTCATAGGTCACCTCGGTGCGAATCCCTAAAATCGCCGCGGCCGCATCGAACAGCCGTCCGCAACTGGTGGTCTCAGTCACCCCGAAACCGCTGGCCAGCTGGCTTTTCACCAGTTCTAGTTCAGTTGATTTGCCTTGCCGCGCCCCGATTTCGGCGCTGATTGCCTCTGTAACCCAGTCCAGGCCCCAATCCTGGGCAATCCCCAACGCGACCCGCCAGGGATAGCGCACCGCCCGGTCGCCACCGACCAGGCTGAAAGTCGGTACGTGCGCACTTCGTTGCCACTGCGAACCCTTAATGTCCAGGACTTCTCCACCCCAAATGGTGCCGTCTGTTCCGTAGCCGGTGCCGTCCATCGACACCACGACCGCCGGATCGAGCCAGGAATGCTCCGCCAACAGGGAATAGGCGTGGGCGACGTGATGCTGCACCTGGGCCAGTTCGATGTCATGAGCGGTGGCGTAGCGCTCGGCCCAGCTGACCGTGGAATAGTTCGGGTGCAGGTCACACACGATTTTTTCGGGTTGTTGCCGCTGGAAGTTCAGCATTTGTGTCACGGCCCGCCCGAACGCCTCCTGGCTGGCGAGAGTGCCCATATCGCCGATATGTCCCGAAATATGTGCCCAGCTCCCGTGTGCTAGGCAGAAAGTATTTTTCAGTTCTCCGCCCACCGCCAAAATCGGCACGGTAGCCGGCCGCGACAGCGCCACCGGCAGCGGCGCGTAGCCCCGAGAGCGCCGCGAAGGAATGGTGACCTGCGAGTTTGCCAGAAATACGGAGTCCTCCATCGGCAGGTGAATGTCGCGGTCGTGAAACACGAACGCATCGACTATTCCTGCCAGTCGCTCGGCGGCATCTTCGTTCGTGAAACACAGCGGTTCTCCCGCCAGGTTTCCCGACGTCGCCACCAGCGCCATCTGGGCACATTCCCCGCTTAACAACTCCAGGTGCAGCGGCGCGTAAGGCAGCAAAATCCCCACGTCCCCCAACCCGGGGGCAATCGCGGGGGCCAGGTCATATTCCGGCCCGAAAGGCGCAATCACAATGGGCCGGGCGGCAGTTTGCAGGGTATGCAACTGGTCCGCGTCAAGCTGAGCCAGCCGGGCCGCGGCCGCAGCATCTCCCACCATGACGGCAAACGGCTTATCCCCCCGATTCTTCCGTTTCCGTAGCCGCGCGACCGCCTCCTCGTTGCGGGCGTCACACATGAGGTGAAAACCGCCGATGCCTTTCACCGCCAGGATTTCCCCGGCACACAGCCGCTGGCGGGCTTCGTCCAGAGCCGCAGCTATCAACGGGCGGCGATCCCCCGCGGGCGGGCGCAAGTCCGGTGCGTCAGCCGGGCTGACCCACAGCACCGGCCCACAGTCGTAGCAGCTGACAGGCTGGGCATGATAGCGCCGGTTGGTCGGGTTCGTGTATTCCTCGTGACAAGCGGGACACATGGGAAACTTCACCATAGTCGTGGTGTCGCGGTCATAAGGGAGGTCCACCATGATGGTGGCGCGTGGCCCGCAGTTCGTGCAGGTGGTGAAGGGGTAAAGGTAGCGTCGGTTCGTCGGGTCAGCCATCTCGGCTTGGCAGTCGGGACAGGTGGAGGTGTCTGGAGGAATCAGCGTGCGGGCGCCGGAACGACGGCGGGAGGGCACAATACGAAACTCAGTTTCGCCCTCCTGCTCAGGTAAGTCCCTGGACACGTTGCGCAACACGCTGGCCAGCGGAGGCAGGGTCGCCAGCATGGTTTCCATGAAACCCTCCACCGCTGCGAGCGTGCCTTGGGCCTCGATAAACACCGACTCGTCGTCATTGCCCACGAAACCGGTGATGGGGAACTGGGCGGCGACCTGCGCAACGTGCGGACGGAAACCGACTCCCTGCACCACACCCCGCAGCTCATACGCTCGGCGCATCTCTAACCTCCTGTCCGCAATCTGGCTCACCCCTAAGCCTAGTAGCTCTCACGCCCCAGAGCGGAAAACGGTAAGGTGGAATGCGCCGCGAGGAACCCAAAACCTAGTGAGGAGACACTATGCACGAAGTCGCCCTGTCCCAGCAACTCGCTCGCGTGGTAGCGCGCGGGGCGGCGGGACGTGAAGTATTGTCTGTCCAGGTAGAAGTCGGGCATCTGCGTCAGGTTGTGCCCGAGGCGCTGCGTTTTGCCTGGAGCGCGGTACGGAAAAACACCCTCCGGGGTCCCGCCGAACTGCAGATCACGGAAATCCCGGCAGTTGTCGTCTGTCGGGAATGCCAGGCGAAAACCCAGCTGGGCGAGTATCTGGATTTCCGTTGCGCCCAGTGCTCTTCACGCGATGTCCAGACAATCAGCGGCGAAGAGTTTAGAGTGGTATCGATAGATGTCACGCCAGAGAGGAATCACTAAGATGGGACGTTTTCATCGCCACGACGACGGCACAGTACACGAACATGACCACGGGGATCACCCCCACCACCACGACCACGGCGAGTATGTGGCCGACCCGGAAGTCATCGGGGATCATTCTGGATACGACACCGAGCGCGAACGCATCGAGATTCTGGAAGACATCTATGCGGAAAATGACCACTTAGCCCAGCACAATCGGGATTCGTTCGCCCAACACGGGGTGAAGGTCGTGAATCTCATGAGTTCACCAGGGTCGGGCAAGACGACTTTGTTAGAGCGTACTTTGGCGCAGCTGCAGGGCAAACTGCGGGTCGGGATTATTGAAGGCGATATTGAGACGCCCCTGGATGCCGAGCGTTTGGGCGGTTACGGCGCCCAGATTTCGCTGTTGAATACCGGTCACGGTTTCGGCGGGGAATGTCACCTGGATGCCCCGATGGTGCATCATGCCCTGGACGACCTGGATCTCAGCCAGCTGGATTTGGTCATTATCGAAAACGTGGGCAACCTGGTGTGCCCGGCCGAATTCGATGTCGGTGAAACCGCGAAAGCTATGCTGTTCTCAATCACGGAGGGCGAGGACAAGCCGTTGAAGTACCCGGTCATGTTCCGCTCGGTGAAAATCGTGGTAGTAAACAAGATGGATTTGGCTCCCTACTTGAACTTCGACATGGACAAATTCCGCGGCTACCTCGAACAGGTCAATCCGGGCGTGAAAGTTATCGAGATTTCTGCTCAGAATGGCGACGGCGTCGACGCGTGGGTTAAATGGCTGGAAGAACTGTAAATTAATCATTTCCCTTTTGCGAAAAGACGCCAAGATTTTTACCCAATTTTTAGGCTCAACTGCGAAAACGCGGTAGGATAGTAGCACGGACGTTGTTGTCCATTTCGTACTATTGAGGGACCGCATATGAGCTATGAGATTAAACCCTGGCGGGCTGGAACGCTCGCTGAAAACCTTGCCAGTGCCGGCGTGAGCCGACGTGACTTCGTCAAGTTCTGTGCCGGTTTGGCAGCTATCTTCGCGGTAGGAACTCCCGAACTGGCTCATGCTTCTGCAGCGAAGACTGCTGGCGAAGAACTGGCCGACAAACTGGGGGCTATCACAAAACCGAACGTGGTGTGGCTCCAGCTGCAGGAATGCACCGGCTGCATGGAATCTGCGCTGCGTTCCGGCGGCACCACGGTGGAAGAAGTCGTGCTGAATCTGCTGTCCGTCAACTACAACGAACTCGTGATGGCTGCCTCCGGGGAAGCCGCCGAAAAAGCCTTAGCCGATACGAACGCGAAGGAACACATCCTGGTCGTCAACGGTTCTATTCCGCTCAAGGACGGTGGCATCTATTGCACTATCGGCGGGAAGTCTGCCGAGCAGGTGCTGCGTGAATCCGCTGAGAATGCCACCATGATTCTGGCAGTCGGGGCCTGCGCGGTCTTTGGCTCGGTACAGGCCGCCAAACCCAACCCCACCGGCGCAGTTGGGGTGGACGAAGTCATCAAGGACAAGCAGGTCATCAACGTGTCCGGTTGCCCTCCGATTGGGGAAGTCATCACCGCCTCCCTGGCTTACATCCTGACCCACGGCAAAGCCCCCGAGCTCGACTCCGAGGGTCGCCCGCTGTTCGCCTACGGCCAGCGCATCCACGACTCGTGCCCGCGCCGCCCGCACTTCGACGCCGGCCAATACGTGCGCACCTTCGACGATGCCGGAGCCCGCGAAGGCTGGTGCCTCTACGATGTGGGTTGTAAAGGACCTTCCACCTTCAGCCCCTGCCCGATTTTGCAGTGGAACCTCAAGGCTGGCTGGCCTATCGGCGCTGGTCACCCCTGTATCGGTTGTACTGAACGTGATTTCTACGATCGTTTCACACCTTTCTACCAGAAACTGCCCACGGTTCCAGGCTTCGGCGTGGAAGCCACCGCAGAAAAGATTGGTCTGGGCTTGACCGGTGTCGTCGCTGCTGGCGTGGCGGTTCATGCCGGTGTGACCGCCGCTCGTGCCGCCGCCGACCGCAAAGCCACCAAGAACTCCCCGATGGCCGCATTCGGCGATGCCCCCACCGATTCCCCCAGCCCGTCATCAACCGGGCAAGCTACTGAACAGAACAGCGAGGCTAAGTAATGGCAGAGAAAGTTCTCATTGATCCGTTGACCCGTATTGAGGGTCACCTGCGTATCGAGATGGAAACCGAAGGCAAACAAATTAAGAAAGCCTGGAGCGTCAGTACCCAGTTCCGCGGCATTGAAACCATCGTCCAGAACCGCGATCCCCGTGACGTGTGGGCTTTCGTCCAGCGGATTTGTGGGGTTTGCACCTCGGTACACGCCATCGCTTCCATCACCGCGGTAGAGGATGCGATTGGTTCACAGCCGCCGGAAAATGCGCGGTTGATTCGCTCCCTGGTTCTGGGTTCGCAAGAAATCCAAGACCACGTCATTCACTTCTATCATCTGCACGCCCTGGACTTCGTCAACGTGGTGAACGCCGCCAAAGCCGACCCCCAGAAAACTCTGGAGTTCGCTCATTCCATCGGCTCGAAGTGGCGTGGCAACAACCTCAAGCGTTTCACGGAAGTTCGGGACACGGTGCAGCAGGTGCTGGATTCCGGCCAGCTGTCGATTTTCACCGGCGGCTACTGGGATCACCCCGACTACCGCCTACCTCCCGAAGCTGATTTGATGTGCGTCGCCCATTACCTGGACGCCCTGGATTTCCAGCGTTCTATGATTCGCATCAACACGGTGTTCGGCGGCAAGAACCCCCACCCGAACTTCCTGGTGGGCGGCATGGCTTGCTCTATCGACCCGAACTCGTCAGAATCCATCAACCAGGTCCAGCTGGACCAGATTAAGACCTGGATTGACGAAATCATCGAGTTCGTCAATGACTGCTACTATCCCGATGTTTTGGCTGTGGCCGGGGTTTACAAGGATTACTTCGATATTGGCGCGACCCACCCGAACTACCTCGCGGTCGGTTTGGCCGGCTCGACTTTCGGCGGAGATCCCAACAAGTCCCGCATCTCTTCTGCGCACACGGCAATCAAGCCGGGTGTCATCATGGACGGAGACATCACCAAGGTTCTCCCCTTTGATCCGCACAAGATCGAAGAGTTCGTCAGCTCTGCCTGGTACGAATACTCGGTGGGTGACGATAAAGGTTTGACCCCGGACAAGGGTGAAACCACCGTCAATTACACCGGCCCCGAACCACCTTTTGAGTGGTTGAGCGACAACGATAAATACACTTGGTCGAAAGCGCCGCGCTATGACGGCAAGCCGATGCAGGTCGGTCCGGTGGCGCGCATGATGTTGGCCTACGCTCAGGGATACGAACCCGTCAAAGAGTTAGTTGATGGGGCTATCGAAGCCCTGGGGATTACCCCGGCACAAGTCAACTCCACGATGGGTCGGACGTTCGCCCGCGCCGCCGAGGCCAAGGTTTCCTCCCAACTGCTGTTGGAGGACTACAACGCCTTGGTCGACAACATTAAGGAAGGCCGGATTGACGTTTTCGATGCCAGCAAGTGGGAGCCCTCCAGCTGGCCGGCACAGTGCCAGGGTTACTCGTTCGTCGAGGTCGCCCGCGGCAACCTATCTCACTGGGTCTCCATTAAGGACGGCAAGGTCGAGCGGTACCAGGCGGTCGTGCCTACCACCTGGCTGGCCGGGGGACGTGACGCTAACGGCGTGACCGGCCCTTATGAAGAATCCTTGATGGGCAGCGGAACTCACCCGCTGGTCGATCCGAAAGCTCCGCTGGAGCCGATGCGTACCATCCACTCCTACGATCCGTGTATGTCCTGTGGGGTACACATCCTCGATCCGGACGGAAATCTGATTGGTGAGGCGGTGACCTCATGAGTACCGAGAGCACTCCCGCCCCGGATACGCTGACCGGTGGTGCTGCCGCGGGAACCGCGCAGGCCAGCCCGGCTCCCAGCGCGTCCCCGCAGGATCAAAAACAGATTGAGTTCTTTGCGGCGGACAGCAACCAGGCGGACGGTATCGAGGTTGGCGGCGGTTTCAGCTGCTCTGACCTCTCGATGCGCCGACTGCTGGTCATGGCTGCGGTGTCTCCTGAAAACAGCACCGACCCGGTCGATATCGCCCTTAAGAACTCCCTGCGCTACCGGTTCCGCCACGGCGCCCCGAATGTCGACATTCCCGCCGCGGACTTCGATCCCCCGCAGGAACGCCGCTATTCTCTGGCGCGTATCGCTGACATGAAACGTACCAAGACGGGCGAATCCAGACCGACCGTGATTGCGCGCGGCGATTTGGAATCCGTCATGAACGTGGCCCAACCCAAACGCGCTCAACGTACCCTGCTGCGTAAGAACGCCCAGATGGCGGGCTCGCGCGGCTACCGCTGCCTGGGGGTCGCCACCGCTACCGTGGATGAAAACGGTGAGCTCACTCCGTTCCAGATGGAAGGTTTCGTCAACGTCCGCCCGGTCGGCACCGGCCTGCAGGGCGGCGACTTGACCCCCACCACGGAGGACTGGGTTCGCTTGAGCGTATGGTCTGCAAGTCTGCGTTTCCTGCACTGGCTGAACGTATTGCTGATTGTGATGCTGTCCATCACCGGTTACTACATCATGGATCCGTTCTTTGGCGACACGTTCTTCCGCGGCGTCGAAATCGGCTACCTGATGGGGATTATGCGGTTTATCCACTTCACCTGCGCATTCACCTGGATGGCGGTCGGCGCGGTTCGGGTGTTTATCGCCTTCTTTTCCAAGGACCGCTATATGCGCTGGGAAACGTTCTGGCCGTTAAAGAAAAAGCAAGATTGGCAACACCTGGGCGAAACGTTGGGGTTCTACCTGTTCCTGCGCAAGGAATGCCCGCTGTACGTGGCGCACAACCCGCTGCAGCAGCTCACCTACACCTCGATCTATGTCCTGGGAGCTATCCAGATGGTCGTTGGCTTGGCGCTTTACGCGTTGCCCCACCGCTACGAGGGCATTTTCTGGCAGATTATGGCCGCTCCGAACGACTGGATTGGCATTCCGCAAATGCGGCTGATTCATGCCGCCATCATGTTCCTGTTCTGGGGTTTCGTGATTGCGCATATCTATCTGGCTTTCCGCGCGGATTCCCTAGAACGTCACGGCGGCATCTCGGCCATGATTTCCGGCGGCGTGTGGATGCGCCGCACGTCAAAGCCGGTTGACGCCCCCGAACTGTAGAAAGGTTTTGATGGCTCAAAAGCCTGCCGCGATTACGCCAGCGGATCGTTCCGCTGAGTGTTCCCATTCACCAGACGCCCCGGACCAGCTCGATGGTCAAGTTCCGTTGCCGGATATTTCCGACGTCGACCCCACCGGCTGGGCCGGGGCGCGTTTTACCGTCCTGGCGGTGGGCAACCCGATTATGGGCGACGACGGTATCGGTCTAGAGATTTTGGCTGGCCTCCAGCAGCTCCTACCCACCCGTCCCGCCTGGCAGGCTGCGCAAAAGGCCGGTGAGTTGGCTTTGCTGGAGGGCGGTACCGGCGGTATGGAGCTGGTGCCGGTGGTGCAGGAAGCTGCACAGCTGTTGATTCTGGATTCGGTAGCTCCCGGTAACGGACGTGCCCCCGGTCAAGCCCTGCATCTGAGCGGGGATCACGTGCCGCGCCTGCTCTCCATGAAAATTTCGCCTCACCAGGTCGGTTTGCTCGATATTTTGACGTCGGCACGCCTGACCGGCAAGGAACCTCAAGTGCTCGAAGTCGTCGGGGTGGTCAGCGAAAACGTCGATTTGCGCCTGGGACTGACCGAGAGCGCCCGCGGCGGTATCCCCCGCGCGGTCGAGCTCGCGGCGGAAATCCTCGATTCTTGGCTCAGTTGAGAGTCCGGCGCTGACTACGCTGACTGGGATGGCTCCGCGGCGTGGCTAGCGTCCCCCGGCGCGGTGTCCCACTGCACCCAGGCGATTTTGAACTCTCGCCCGTGAGTCAGGTTGCCGGTCGGCATCCCACATTCCGGGCAGGCCAGGGCGAAAAACTCGTCGATGGGCACGTCCTTGGCACAACGTGGACAGTAGACGCTGGCGGGAATCATGGTGACTTCCAGCTGTGCTTGGGCGCAGATACTGTCCTGCCGGGCTATTGGCCAGGAACCATAGAGCGCCTCGGGAATCGCCCCGGACATGGTGCCAACCTCAAGCGCGACCTTTTCAACTCGGGTAACCTGGGAATCAGCCTTTGCGGCCGCCGTTTCGACCGCTGCCACCACCGAAGTTAACAGCCCAAGTTCATGCATAAACTAATTGTCTCAGGAGAATCATGAAAATCAATCTTGACGAAATCATCGACCCGATGGAGGGACGCATCGTCGTCACCCACGATTCTTCCGGCCATCCCCACGCCCGCTTTGACCTGCAGGGTTTACCGCGGGTGGATGCCATGCTGGAGGGCCAGACCGCGCTCGAAGCCCTGCAAATGACCGAGCACCTGTGCGGGATTTGTCCGGTGGCGCATCATCTGGCTGGAACCCGGGCGCTAGATGTGTTGAGCGGTTTGCCCCCGATTGCTCCCGCGGCGCAACTCACCCGCCGACTGCTGCACTACGGTTCTATCGTCGAAGCCCATTCGCTGCGGTTTTTAATGCAGGACCGCGAAGCCGGGGTGGCGCTGAAACGGATATCGAAAAAGATGCTGGTCGCGGCCGGTTCTCCGGGTCATTTTCCGGCAACGGCAGTGCCCGGCGGGGTCAGCGTGTGGCCCACTGTCCCGGCCTTGTGCGACCTGTCCGCAGACCTGGCCGCGGCGCGAGACATCGCCGAGCACCTCTGCGATTCAGCCTTAGCACCCCGCCCGGAAACGGTCACAACCGGCAACTTTACCGGAGCGGACGTGGCGCTCATCGACGCCGACGGCAACCCTGACGTGTTTGGGACCAGGATCAGAGTGACGCGGGGCACCAGCACGGTGGACGAGTTTGATTTCTCTCGGTGGAATGAGCGGGTAACGGAGGAAATTCCCGATTCCCCCGCCCCGCGGCCATACTTGCGGGCTGACGGACCTGAGAAAGGGCTCTACCGGGTCGGGCCGGTCGCTCAGCTTTCCATCGGCACTTTGCCCACCCCGCGGGCGGCGGCCGCACAAGAGCGGTGGCTGGCTGGCGCACGCGACGCCGCCGGGGCGCGTGCCATCATCACTTTGCATGTCTTGGAACGGACCGAAGCCTTGACCCAGCAGCTCACTCAACTCGTGGAAAGCTCTGACCTGGGAGAACTCATGGATCCGACGACCGTGCAGTTCACGCCCGGTAGCGGTACCGGACTGGTGGACGGACCGCGCGGCATCCTCGCCCACACCTTTACCATCGGAGCCGACGGCACGATTCAAGCGGCCCGCATCCTCACACCCACCGCTCAAAACGAACCCTGGCTGGCACAACTGCTGACCCAGGCTTATGCCCTGGACCAGGCACAACAGAGCGGCGCTTGGGAACAATCCATTCGCGAAGCCGACCCCTGCCTACCCATCAGTTCCGCCCCTGCCGGCCAGATGGGACTGAAAGTCGAAAACGTCTAGAATAGGGAGAGCGGGAGCGTTTCGGCCAAAGATTCGCATTCCTCTGTGGAAAGGACCCAGTCATGTGCGTAGGAGTGCCCTGCCAGATTTTGTCGATTACCCCCGGCGTGATGCCGATGGGACGCATCGACGTGGCTGGTCAAGTGCAAGATGCCTGTATGGCCTACGTTCCCGAAGCGCGCGTGGGCGATTATGTCCTGATTCAAAACGGGTTCGCGATGAACCTGCTGACCGCTGAGGAAGCTCAGGAATCCCTGGACACCTGGCGGGAACTGGGCATGATTTCCTAACGTTTCAGCGTTTGGACAGGGTCATGGTGTTGACCGCGACGAATCCGGATTTGCGTAGCAACCCGCAACAGCGCCAGTTTTTATCGATGTTAGGCAAACCTGTGTAGAATAAATGCTAGGTTTTATCCGCATTCAAGTAAGGATTCATAATGGCATGTTTTCTTGTTCCCACCGCTGAAGCTGTCGCGGTGACGGCTGTGAAAAAGCATCTCGCCCATAAAGCCAAGACCGGCGAAGCCTCGGAAAAGTCCGAGCGCACCCTGATCTTGGTTCGCAAACTGAACTGGCTAACGAACCTGCTGTGGGGCGGAGCTGTTCTGTTGATGTTTGAACACTTCTGGCATGGCGAAGTCGTGCCGTATTTCCCCTTCCTCACGGCGGCCGCCAACCCCGCCGACGCGCGGCAAATGCTCTTTGAGATGAGCACTACCGGGGTCGGAATGGCCGTGCTGGTGACGGTCGTATGGGCAGTCGGACTCGCGGTTATTCGCGCCACCGAACGCCGCGGTGTCACCGAGACGAACCCGAAAGCGTAAGGAGCCGGACATGACCCTATTGATTACTCTGTTTGCCGCCATTGCCTCGACCGCTTGGTGGTATTCCCACGCTCCCCAATCCAAAATGCGGGTAGACCTGCTGTGCTGGATGTACTGGGGCGCTTCCCTGATGTGGATTGTGGACTTGATTTCTGAATACATCGCAGACGGTGTTGAGGTGTTCAACCCCGAGCCTCTCGATATGCTCAACGATGCCTACCTGGGCCTGTTCGTGGTGGCCTTGGGCGGCATGATTTGGGCGGTTTACTTGATTGTCAAGGATCCGCGTGGCGTGCGTCCCCCGCTGGATGCCCCGGTCACTACGGAAACCCCCGCAGAAGTTGCGGATTCGGTTTCTGTCGGTTAGTTTTCACTAGCGAGACTTTCCACAAATTCGACATTCTCCCCGGTCAAGCACTTTGACCGGGGAGAATTATTTTTCATAAGGGCGGGGCCAGGGTTTCCACCAGCGTTGTGGTGCCGTGCCCGCGCCGCCGCTAGTTTTCGATGACCTTATCGGCGTCGCCGCCCACCGCGACCTGAATCTTGCGCGGCTTGTTCTCTTCGGCGACCGGGATAGTCACGGTCAGAACCCCGCCTTCATAAGTGGCGGCAATCCGATCGACTGCCAAGCCATATCCCAAGGTCAGCTGGCGAGCAAAGGTCCCGGCGGGACGCTCGCGGTTCAACCAGTGCAGATCCTCGCCCTCAGTGGGTTTGCGCTGGGCAGAGATAGTCAAGGTGCGGTCCTCGACGTCGATGTCAATAGTCGCGGGATCCACACCGGGCAGATCCACGCGGGCGACGAACTTGTCACCCTCCCGGTATAGATCCAGGGGCATCGCCGGGGTCGCCGGTAAGTGCATCGCGGTGTTGAACATGCGATCGATTTCAGCAAACGGGTCACGATATGTAGCCATGATTTGTATCCTCCAGTTAGTTTTGCAGTTTCTCGTTTTCAGTTTTCGGCTGTGGTTCCGGTTTTCCCGGTTCCATTCAGTACAACAACCAGATTAGCACTCTTATTCCCAGAGTGCCAGCTAAACTTGATACGCCTAGGCTCAACTTTGTATTTTTTGACACGTATGTGCTGGTAGAAGGCATAAATTAAGCTGAGGGAAAATCCGGCGAGGGCCGCCGCAAAACCGTTAAAACCGGTAGTCGTGGATAAAATCGACCAGCCGGTGAACCTCAGCGGGGTCCGATTCCGGATCCAAACGACCCGCCACATTAAAGACATGAGCGGGGGCGCTCAACCCGGATTCCAGCACCTGGCGCGCTGCGTCCCGCACCTCATCACAACCGAGCAAAATGAGGTCCGGGTCGAGGTTACCCTGCAGGACTTTGCCCGGCGCGATTCCGGCCGCCTCCGCTAGGGTCAGTTCATCACCAACACCAAGCACATCAACGTAAGGGGCGACCGAGGACAGCAAATGTTCAGCGCCGAGGCTGCAAGAAATCCTGGTGATGTCATCGTCAAACTCGTTGAAAATATCGCGCGCGTAGGATTCCGCCAGGCACGCATACTCCCCCTCGGTCAGCGTGCGCACCCACGGATCGACCATCTGGATGACTTCGGCTCCCCCCCGCACTTGTGCAGCCAGGAAATTCCGCACCAGCCTCGAAGTCCAGCTCATCAACCGCTCCCAGTTGCGCGGCTGGGACTGCATGAAGATGCGGGTCTGCAGGTTTTGCGGGACATTGGCAGAGCCTTCCACCAGCAGTGACGACAGCACGAACGGCGCTCCGGCGATAGCGATGAGGGCTTTTTCCGGCGCCAGTTCGCTGCGCTGTGCCCGGCTGACCGCCTCGACTCGCGACCAATCGGGGTCGGGCAAGGCCAGAACCCGGTCCACGTCCAAAGTGGAGTGCAGCGGCCGCAGCGGCTGACCGCGAGGATCAATTTTGCGCACCAGGTCAAAACCGACCAGCCGCAAGGGAAACAGCACGTCAGAAGTACATAGGGCGGCGTCTACGCCGAATTGGCTCACCGGGGTCAGCGCGGTTTTCACCCCGACTTCAGGATTCAGGAAATAATCGACTTGCTCGCGTACGCTCAAATCCTGCCAATTGTCAGGATGCTCAAACACGGACTGACCCAGGAACCACACCGGGGTGGAATCGGGACGTTTTCCGCGGTAAGCCTGGCGGATAGGGGCATCTGTTTTCGCCGCCGTGTGAGCTGTTTCTGTCTCGTTCACAAGGTGTTCCTGGTCACTTTCCACGGTCGGTTTCCCCCTCTTTGTGATTAAGTGTAGCTCTCAGCAGCAAAGTCCACGCTCAGAATCACGAATTTATACCCCGAGATGGCCCCGAAAAACGAAACCCCAGCCAAACCAGGGCGGACTCCCCCTACCGCACCCGCAACTGTGACTGCGCACCCTAAAAATCAACAGTCCCCGGCCCACCGCAAACGCGGCGAACCGGGGACATATTCAGTTAATACTCCTGGTCAAACCAGGGGGTCGGGGGTTCCCTCCGCAGCAAACGCCTGAGAGGGAGATCCCGAATCAGCCCTGAGAATCCTCAGTGTTTCTTTTCCTCGCGGCGGCCTTGACGAACGAACATCAAACCACCGGCAATCATCACCAACGCTGCCCCGAGGAGTACCGGGATTGCAATCGCACCGGTACGTGCCAGAGCCTGCGGCAGACGCGGCTGACTCGTCACCGTCAGCGGAGCAATCGTGCGCGGCGCTTCGTTCACACCAGCCACCGGAGGCTTACCGGGCTCGGCAACACCCGCCTTGGGTGTATCCGTGACTCCGGCAATCACAGGGTTGTCAGGGTCAGGCAGTCGGTCACCTGGCTCGATGAATCCGATGCTTCCACCAGATCCGCCCGGTCTCGGTGCCGGTTTGATGGTCGCACTACCCTTGCCCTTCACGGTCGCCGGCTCGTCCTTGCCGTCGTCCTGTGGGTCATAGGTTACGGTCACGGTGTAATCCGCCTTTTCGGTCGGCTCGGTGGGAGTACCGGAGATGACGCACGCCTTCTTCATCGGGTCGTAGGCAATGGTCAAGCCCTTGGGCAAGCCCTGAGCCTTGCAGGACAGGATTTCTGCTCCGCCATCGTTGGTGACGGTAATGACCACCGGGTCAATCTCCTGGTTCACCTGACCCTTGATTTCCGGCAGGTCGGCAGGAATGCTCGGCTTCACAGAGCAGCCGTTCTGGTCGACTTTTGTACCGCCAGGTGTGTTGGGGCACTTGTCGAGGTCATCGTTGATGCCGTCGCCATCGCTATCCTTCGGTTCAGGTTTCGCGATATTGATGGTGTTCTTTGCCGCCGGAGCCTGCTTGTATTCCTTGGTTCCGTCATCAACCGCGTTGTAGGTCACGGTGACGGCGTATTCCCCGCCCGCTTCCTCAGTCGGAGTACCGGAGATGACACAGGCTGTCTTGTTGTTGACATCGTTCCACTTGATAGTCACACCCTTCGGCAGGCCGGTTGCCTGGCACTGACCCAGAGCAGCCTTGCCGTCGTTAGCCACCGATACGGTGATTTCCGCAATCGGCTCGCCAACCTTACCGGTAATAGCGGTAGCATCTCCCAAGCGCGGAGCTACCGAGCAGCCGGTTTTCTTATCGACCTTAGCTCCTGCAGGAGTGTTGCGGCACTGGTCGACACTGTCGTCCACACCGTCCTTATCCTTATCGGAGTCGACAATGCTCACGTCGCCCTCACCCTTGACGGTGCCGGTAGTGTCGCTACCGTCATCGACCGGGTCATAGACGACCTCGACAGTCACCTTGTTGGAGGCTTCCTCCGTGGGGGTGCCCGAGATGACGCACGCCGTGCCCTCTGCGTTCAGCGCAATCTTCAAACCGTTGGGCAAGCCCGCAGCTTTGCACTCCAGAATCTTGTTTTGGCCCTCATTACTGATGGGAACCACAACATCCTTGATAGGTTTGTCGATTTCACCGTTCACATTAGGAACCGTATCCACCTGAGGTTTCACGGTACAGCCATCAGCGTCGACCTTGGCTTTAGCAGGAGTGTCGGCACACTTATCCTTGCTGTTGGGAACGCCATCATTGTCGCCATCTTTATCGCTGATGATGACCTTGGCTGCACCAGAGGCGTACAAGTCGCCGTTCTTGCCGTCGTCAACCGGGTTGTAAACCACGCCTACGGTGTACTTGCCGTCAACCTTTTCGGTAGGCGTACCGGAGATGACGCACGCAGTGTGCTCAGCGTTCCACGCCACCCCTAGTCCTGCCGGCAGACCTTTGGCTTTGCAGTTGTTCAGGACAGTCAGACCCGGATTATCCACTGTCACGGTGACATCGCTGATAGGTTTACCAACCTCACCATTAATATCGACAACACCGGAGATAACCGGGGCTACGGAACAGCCCTTCTCGTCGACCTTGGCGCCAGCGGGAGTTCCCGCACACTTATCCACATCATTGCTGTAGCCATCCCCATCGTCATCCGAGGGAGCCGGCTTCGTGATGTTAATGTCGCCGTCCTGAGAATCGCTACCGGTCGAGCCGTTATCGACGGGCTCATAGGTTACCGTCACGGTGACTTTCCCGCTGATCGGATCGGTAGGTGTACCGGTGATTTCGCAAGACTTGCCATCGGCAGACACCGCGATACTCAGACCTTGCGCCAAACCGGTGGCAGAGCAGGCGAACTGGGTGTGGTTCGGGTTATCTACCGGAATCACCACAGGCGTAATAGCCTGATCCGTTTCGCCTTCAATAGCAGGGACGGTTCCCACGGTCGGAGCTACAGCACAGCCCTTCGCGTCAACCTTGGTACCGGTTGGCGTATCCGGGCAAGCATCGTTGTCATCGTTTACGCCGTCATTGTCACTGTCTTTAGGTGCGGGAGGCTCTATCGGTGTGGAAGGCTCTGCCGGTGTAATCGGGTCCGGAACAACCTCGCAGCCCGGCTGTTTATTCGGGTCGGTGCTGTCTGCCGGATAGACCAAGGTGCCGCTGGGGGTGCCGGGGCACTTGTCGATGTCATCAGTTACGCCGTCGCCGTCCTCGTCACCGGGCTGGGGAGGCACAATAGCGATTTCTCCCTTGACCGGATCAGTGACCTTACTGTCATTGGTGCCATCATCGACCGGGTTATAGGTTACGGTCACCTCGACCTTGCCCGTAGCTTTCGCGGTGGGGGTGCCCGATATGACGCAGGAGTGTTCTGACGCCACGTAATCAATCTTTAGCCCTGCCGCCAAGCCCGTGGCGTGGCAAACCAAATCGGTTGCCTGACCGGGGTTAGCCACCGGAACCTTGACCGGGACGATTTCTTCACCCACAGTTCCAACTACCTTCGGGAAGGAACCGACTTCGGGAGCGACAGTACAACCCGTATCGGGGTTGACCTTGGCTCCGGCAGGAGTTCCCGTGCACTTGTCCACATTGTCGGGCACACCATCGCCGTCCGCATCGCCATACTTGACGATTTGTTGACCGGAGGTTGAAGCGCTGTCTTTCGGTTCGGACGCCTTGTTATCCGGGGAGTCATACTTCACGCTGACGTTGACTTCCACCGGGTCGGTTCCCGCGGTCGGTTCGGTCGGAGTGCCGGAAATCACGCACGCCTTGGCGGTTTCGTCCCAAGCAATCTTCAAACCAGCCACCAGACCGGTAGCCTCACACGAGACGATGGTGTTGTTGCCGTCGTTAGCCACAGGAACGGTAATCGGAGTAATTTCCGTGCCGACCGTCCCCTCAATCAGCGGAACCTTGGTGACCACCGGAGCCTTGGCACAACCCTTTTCGTCCACCGCAGTGTCCGTAGGCGTATTAGCGCAGGCATCGTCCTTGTTCAACACACCATCGTTGTCATCGTCGTCCAGACCTCGGTCGTGAATAAACACGGTCCCGTCAACCTTAAGTTCTTCTTCAGAAGTGCCTGGGGTCGCGTCAGCGCGCTTGTCTGCGTTGTACTTGACATAGACGGTGGCGTTGATGGGGGTGTCCAGCGCCACATCGGTGGTACCGGAGATAACGCAGGCACTTTGATCCTGATCCCATTCCACCTTTAAGCCCTTCGGCAATCCAGCAACCGTGCTTTCCTTAGGCTCAGCGAACACGCCCACACCTTGACCGGACGCCGGAGTAACCGGTTCTACCGCCGGGGCAGGTTCGGGTGCACTCTGGGTCGCCTCTGAGCTTGATTCCTCACTAGATTCGGCAGGCTCGCTGGGCGCAGTGCTGCCCGCAGGTTCTTTGCCGGCACTGGCGGGTTCGCTGGTCTTCGCGGTTTCAGTCGGAAGGGTGTCCCCACCGGTGTAGGTATCCGCTTCACAGCTGGTGATGGTCAGATTGCCGGTATTATTCACAGGAATAATCACCGGTGTGATGGGTTCACCTTTAATACCGGTTACCGCGAATCCCTTGCCCTGCGGATCGTTGATGGTAGGCGCAATAGCGCACCCATCAGCGTCTACTACCGCATCTTTCGGGGTGTTAGGGCACTTGTCATCGTGGTTGTTGACACCGTCGTGATCATCATCACCGGGTTTGGTGATGTTAATCTTGCCCTCAGCCGTGACGGTAGTGTCTTTACCGGCCTTATCCAGCCACGTGGCGCTGACGATATAGGTGCTGTCGACGTCTTTCAGTTCTTCAGGCACGCCCGAGATGACACAGCCACCCTTTTCTGCGTTATAGAAAATTTGCAGTCCCTTGGCTAAGCCCGTAGCGGTACAAGACACTTCGAAACCATCAGGATTATCGAGAGGAACGACCTTTTCCTCGATGAGCTCATTAATGACGCCCGTAATTTCCGGCGCCTCTGCGGTGAAGCTCGGCGCGACCTTTTCCGGCTCTACGAATTCAAAAGAATCCATCGCCATCAACGTGTCGCCCAAGTACAGCGACGCGGTGTAGGCGGTGCCGTCAACCGCATCAGCAGGAACTTCCATAGCACAGCTGCCGGAACCGGGTTCCACGCCGTCACAAGTTTTGACTACTTTACCGGCGGGATCAGTCCACACGACTTTGGAGCCGCCAGGGTGGACGGACTTACCGGTGGCGAAAGCAGTTACTGTTTCTCCGACCTTGTTCGCCACGTACTTGTCCAGGTTGATACCCACGTTGTAGTACGGTGTGACCGCGAAGTGGGTGTTGTACCAGTGAGTGAGGTTGAAGCCCGGCGGAGCTGATGGGATCGCGGCGGCAAACTCGTTCGGGGCGTTCCAAGCGTTGTCGGTAAACGCAGAGTATGCCGGCATGACGGAGCCCTTCGTATCGGTCACATAACCGTAGACATAGTTGCGCTGCGCGTCACTGGCTAAGTACGTCTTACCGTCGACCACTACCTTCTTAAGCCGGAAAGTATCCTTAGAGAACTGGGCGACATAGTATCCGTCATTGTCTACCGTGGCGGTGGTCGTTTCCTGGATACAGCTCGGATTTGCGGTGACCAAGTCTTTCGCGGCTTTCACCCGCGCAATGTTGTCCGAGCCGGCTTTCGTATCGCTCTGTTGAGCTTTGATGGCGCATTCCGGGGTCAGCACGGAGAAAACGACCTTGTAGCCAACAGCAAGGGTGTCATTCCCGTCATAGGCTGGTCCAGAACCTACCGGAGAACCTTGCATTTCCAGCCAGACCCGGCCTTGAATGTAATCCGTGGACTTACCCCGCTCCTTATAAGTCGTGTGGCTAACCGTTTGCCGCTCCGGGGGAGCAATCATATATTCGGCTGGCATCTGGTAGCCAAACAGGGTCACGTTGCTGAAGTACTGCAAATCCACATATTGCGCACCCGCCCCGGTTACGCGCGTTTTTTTGTCATAATCACCCATCACCCGCGGGTTACCACTAGGACCAGCGCTGGCATCACGAACCATGACGACCTGTTCGCCGGTAATCGGGTCATTGAAAGGTTCAAACCACACCTTAATCTTGGGTCGTTTCGCCGCACCCGGAAGCATTACGTGATCTTTACCCGCGGAGTCAGTCCACTTGGGCACGCTGAAGGCATAAGCGCCGTCGGCGGCGCTGGTGTAATTGTTGTGCGTGGTGGCGTAGTAAATGGGTGAGACTTGACCATCCGTGTCCTGCCACCGCATATAAATCTTGGTTCCAGCAGGTACGGCGGTGTTTCCACCATTGTTCACCGCATTGGTGGACTTATCCATAATCACCGCGTAACCAGAGACTCTAGCCCCGCCGGCACTATCCGTAGTACTGGAGGTAGCTTCGATGCCACCCCAACTTTTTAGGGGCCAGGGACCATTGCCTTCAATAGCATCGGCATTGATGGCAGTAGCAACGGTAGTGCCAGGTTTGGCGTAATCGGCTTGAGCAGCCATGTTGAGTGCTACTACTGCACCCAGACCGAGAGCGACTGCACTAAATACGGATATGCCCTTCTTTGTGTGTGTTACCCCTCGGGTAACACTTCTCGTAGCTGAACGACCCATTTGTAAACCTCCGTGTTAAATAGGTGACAGATTGAAAATCGCTTTGCTTAATATGGTATTTGTTATATTCAAGAAACCGAATGCCTTTTTTAAGAAAATTTAAATCATTGGTATGAAACATTGAAATAGCGCGGAAAAGTCGGCATTTAGATAAAGTTCAAATGTCCTAACATACTCTCTATGGAGAAAACATTTCAGGTGACAAATAATATCTAATCTGAGTTAATCCAGTTAATAGATTTGAAAAAGTCGAAATTATTTATGAATAAATGCTGAATGTCTCACAGGATTCATACTAACGCGGATTGTCTATGAGTAAAGGCTGAGTAAAAAGCTGAGTACTCGCCCTATTTCGGCGTGTCCGGCTATGCAAGGAGAGTCACTCTGGCAACCTCACCACCCGGACTTATGCCAGAACAAAACCTCAGCAAAGCCGGGAGTTGTGGCAATCACATTCACCGCTACGTAAAAGGAAGTGTCTGATCCGGAGTTTGCCGGGAAAACCAGCGGGGGCCTCCTCATGGAGACCCCCGCTGAATGTACGAACCTCACTCCATAGGTTCGCTGCGCATCTGGGATTTCAATGGGCTGGCGCCCTGTTTGGGGTTTTCAATAGACTTTGGTGCCACAGCTGCCGCAGAATTGCCCGTCCACCGGGGCATTACAGGCGGGGCAGTTTGTCGGATGCGCACTCTGAGCTGGTGCCCCGCCCATCTGAGCACCCATACCCTGCGAGGGAACTGTCCCCATCTGGGGCTGGGGCATCGGCATAGCACCGGGCATCCCGGGCTGGGGCATCCCCGGCTGCGCCATACCTGGTTGTGGCATACCTTGCTGAGGCATACCCATGCCGCCGGCCATCATGCCCCCAGCCATAGGAGCCATGCCCGGCTGACCCATAGGCTGGCCCATCATGCCCGGCTGCATACCAGGCTGCATCGTCCCCATGGGCTGGCCCATCATACCCGGCTGACCCATCGGAGCCCCCATGCCGCCAGCACCGGCGCGGAGCTGGGCGAGGGCCTGAATAGTCTGCTGAGCTTCTTGCAACTTTTGCATATCGTTACCGGCCCCAAAGAACGAGCCGCGCAACCGCACTTCTGGCCAGAAACGGTTGGTGGTGCCCACCACCATGGTGATTTCCGTGACTTCGGAAGGCATCCCCGCGTCGTTGATCTGATTGCCGACGGAACGGAAATACTGAGCCATTCCCGAACCATTGACGAACATATTGGCTGATTGGGAGTTCAGTTCACCGCCCATCGCCCCCATCATTCCCATGCCGCTGCGGCGTGAACCCGAGGAATCGCGATCATACTGGTCGGGGATACCGTCGTCGTCCTCATCGTCTGCGATGGAATCGTAATGAATTTCCGCATAGAAATTTCCCAGTTCGTTAAAGGCAAACACTTGGGCGTTGCCCTGCTTGTAGTCGCGTCCGATCTTAAACCGAAACCAGCCGTGGGTGTCGTCAAGTTCCAGGCAACCTCCGGTCCCAATCGAGCGAGTGACTTGGAACTGGGCGGAACGTTCTTTGTTCGCCTCGCGCAGCGCCAGGTGTTCATTCACGTCCGCGACGGTGCGTTGCTTCCACCCCGAGGACAAGTCGGAGAGTTTTTTCTTGCAATCCCCGCACAGAAAGCCGTCTTGCAGCTTTTGTTTGGTGAGCATTCCGGCCTTTTGAGAACACAGCGCGCATTCTTTTGCATCAAATAAACCCATGATTTCCTCCTTGGTATTGACTCCCACTGCGGGGTTTTCCACCCCTATGTTTTCAGCGCCCCCGCCCAAAACGAACACCCAAATGGGTGAAAACCCGGACGCACCACCCTTGTGATCGTTCACGCTTTCCCGAAAAATGCCCGGTCGACACAAACCCAGCTGAGTTTTCACCCTTTTGGGTGTTAAATCATCTAGATTTTTAGTGAAAGCTGGAGACGAATCAGCCGGGTAGTCAGCGAGGCGACCCGAGTGGACTGTTGAAAACACCGACATTAGGAGGAAAACATGGGCTTGATTCAGGCGGCAGCAGGCGCTATCGGCGGGACTTTAGCGGATCAGTGGGTGGATGCCATCGCCGCACAAGACATGGGGGAAGGTATCGTCTTTACCAAGGGTGCCCAGATGCGCCAAGGCGGGCGCGGGTCTAACAAGCGCGGCTCCGAGGACATCATCACTGACGGCTCTAAGCTGCTGGTTTATGACCGTCAAGCGTTGCTGGTTACTGATTCGGGCAAGATTGTGGACTTTTCCACCGAGCCGGGCGCGTACACGTTTAACTCCGGTTCGGCGCCGTCGCTGTTTACCGGGAGCTTGGGCGATGCGCTGAAAGAGACTTGGAATCGTTTTAAGTTCGGCGGCACTCCTTCCGGGGCGCAACAGGCTTTTTACGTCAATCTGCAGGAGATTAAGGGTATTAAGTTCGGTACTCCTAACCCGGTGCAATACTTTGATAATTTCTATAACGCCGAGCTGTTCCTGCGGGCTCACGGCACCTATTCCATTCGCATTGTCGACCCGTTGAAGTTCTATGCTGAGGCGATTCCGCGTGATGCCACGCACGTGCATATCGATGAGATTAAGGAACAGTACCAAAACGAGTTCCTGGAGGCGTTGCAGGTTTCCATCAACCAGATGAGCGTGGACGGAATCCGCATTTCCCAGGTCACCTCCAAGATGAGCGAGCTGTCGAAGTATATGCGCGACGCTTTGGACGCCGAGTGGCTGCAACAGCGCGGTATCGAGGTTCAGGCCGTTGGTATTGCTTCGATTTCTTACGATGAACAGTCGCGCAAGATGATTGATATGCGCAATCAGGGCGCGATGCTTCAAGATCCCACGATTCGCGAGGGGTTTGTGCAAGGCTCCGTGGCGCGCGGTATCGAGAACGCCGGGTCGAACCCGGCGGGCGCGGGTATGGCCATGATGGGTGTCGGCATGGGGATGCAGGCCGGCGGCGGTTTCATGGGGGCGGCTTCGGCTTCGAACCAGGCGCAGATGCAGCAGCAGGCGGCGCAGCAGGCTCAGCAGGCCGGGGCGGCGGGTGCTGCGGGTGCGGCCGGTGCGGCTTGGGCTTGCGATTGCGGGGCGCAAAACACCGGCAAGTTCTGTTCTAACTGCGGTAAACCGCAGCCGGCGGCCCCAGCTGGGGGCGCCGGAGGCTTTTGCTCGAACTGCGGGGCAAAACTCCCCGACCCCAAACCAAAGTTTTGTGCAAATTGCGGAAACGCTCTCTTGGGTTGAGGGTGAAACCCTCAACCCAAGAGAGCGTTTCCGTAACAGTGTGAGACCGGCATAAAAGCAATGTCCAGTGGACATTGCGCCGGTCGAACTCCAAACAGAAAACACGCCAGAGCGTTTCCGTAACAGTGTGAGACCGGCATAAAAGCAATGTCCAGTGGACATTGCGCCGGTCGAACTCCAAACAGAAAACACGCATTGGGTTGACGGCAACCGCCGTCAGTTCAAGAGAGCGTTTCCGTCACAGCGTGAGACCGGCAAGCCGGGGCCTAACGCCCTTCTGCCCCTCCGGCCTTGTGCCAGCGCAACAGACCCTGAACACCGGACTCCACGACCGCCAAAGTGCGATAGAACCCGTCCTGGTTCCCATACCAGGGGTCGGGCACGTCCGCGTGGCCTCCGGAAGAATACTGGTCGGAATACCCTGGCGACGATTGCAGGTAATCGTTGATGGAGCCGAAAGGCACGGTGCCGTCGAATTCTCTCCACAGGTGCAGTTTGTCGGCGCTGACCCCAGCTGTTGCCATCATGCGCCGCAGAATGCGGGCGTGACCTGTGGTCATAGCCAGCACAAGGTCGGCCTCCCGTAGTTCAGCGGTGGTGGCGCGGTGGGCGAAGTGGCTGGCGGGCAGGGTATAGCCGGCTTCGCGTAGGACTTTTGCCGCGCGCCGATCCAGACCGTGGCCGTGCTCTTCGTCTGAGGTTCCTGCTGAAGATACGCGCAGGTCAAGCCCCTCTAGCTGGGCAGTTTCGCGCAGGACGATTTCAGCCATCGGGGAGCGACAGATGTTGCCGGTACAAACGACGAGGATATTCACGGGTCGATTGTATCGAAAGCCGCGAACGTGGCACTCTAGGGGCGACTGCGCCACCTGGGCGATGCTTGTTAGTGCATGGCAGTTTCTGATGGGACTCATGGCGCGGCGCGGATTTTCGGACCGGTCGCGATTTCTGATATTTCCGTTCATCTGTATAATTGAGGGGTTGCAAAACGCACGGGGTGTGGCGCAGCTTGGTAGCGTGCTTCGTTCGGGACGAAGAGGCCGCGGGTTCAAATCCCGCCACCCCGACTCCGGTCAAGGTAAGCACCTTGACCGGTTTTGTTTTGCCCGCGAAGCGGGCTAGTTGCGCGACACAGCCGCGTCGCAAGCATGCTTGCGTAAGCGAGCTGGGGCCGCGCAACGTAGCCGCGGACGCAGTCCGCGGCAAAACAAAACCGGAAGGTATTTGCCGCTTCGGCTAAGGGGCATGCAATCGCGCAGCGATTGCGAATACCCCGACGGAGGAGCGGAGCGAACCTCGACGGCTGAGTTTTCGACTAAGTGGCATGCAATCGCTTAGCGATTGCGAATACCCCGACAGGGTGTGAGTGAAGCGAATACCCCGACCAGGGCAAACGCCCACAATATAGCCAAAAAACCGGCTTAAACCCCCAACACGGGAGGGTTAAAGGACAAATTGTGTGTTTTTTATCCGGGTTTTTCGTTGTGGTAGAGCTTTAAAGTCAGGTTGAAAGTTGGTTTGGCTGAACTTTGGGGTCGGTCAAATTGTGTGTCTGTTTTCCCGTGTTTTGTTTGCGTTGGCGGGGAAAGTCGGGTTGATAGTTGGTCGGTTCATGAAGCGTACTGGGTTTTGTTCCTACTCGTTTTTGAGAGGATTAGGGATATGTCTAAGAGATATTCTCAGGAGTTTAAGGATCGGGCGGTGCGTATGCTCGTAGATTGCTTGGCTAGAGGGCTAACCCGCGGGGCTCCACTCGTTCTAGGGCGACTTATAGTAGTAATCGACAATATTTGCTAACCACGCGCATATACTGGGCGCGACTTCGAGCTATTTGGAGTCGCGCCCGTTACGTGTGCGACATCAACGGAGCTAAGCACTATATGGCCGGTAAAGTCCTGCGCTAGTTCAATGGTCTAGAAAACGCGTGTATCATGTCTTGCAGGACAGGAGGACAAGTTAAGCTGTACCGCTACGCCAGCAAGCACCCCTCTTTTTCGCGAATCGTTTTGGCTCTGTTGATCGGAATCACCGGAGCGATTGCCTACCTCGTATCCCAACCTCCTTCAGGCGCAAGTCAGATTCTCGGGCAGATTCTGGTTGGAGGAGCCCTCGTCGCGCTCGCGGCCGGTTACCCAGTAGCGCTGACTGTCAGCCAAATAATCCGTGCGGCCAAAGCGGGGAGTGGTAAGGACCTGCCGGTTCTCGATGCGGGCCTGGACGTTTGGACCCTGTGTGTCATAGCGGTTTATGAGTTCGGATACCTAGGGTTCTTCAAAGAGGTTGTGCCTACTGCGGACTGGCACGTCCAGCTGGTAAACTACCAAACCCACGCGCCGATTTACACGCGGGCATGGCCACACGTGCTGTTCATCGCGCTACTGTTCGTACTCGGATTCCTCCTTTTGCGGTTTAACGAAGCCAGACAGTTGCCGCCCCTCGTAGTTGTGATTGCGATTGCGGGGCTCTACTTGGGCGTTGTGTTCGGCCTGGTGTGGACTATCCAGATCACAACTTTTGAAACCCCCCTAGACGCACTGCTGATTCTTCCTTTGTTGGCTGTGCTTGCGATTGTGGTGAAAATAGTTGCAATCCAAGTGCGCGCCTACGAAGCTGATGGAGATAGACGAGGCCGCATCGACAGCTCCTCGGTATTGAGCAAACTCGACGCAATGGTGGCTGACGCGAAGCGCTGGCCGCTTCTAGGGTTCGTGGTGGCGCTCCCGCTCCTTGCCGTGCTGGTCGGGATTCTAGCTTTGTTTGGGCAATCGCCGAGCATGGTGGTGAGGGCATTTACGGAGACCAGTGACTGGAACCTGTCACAGCAGGTTGCCCCGCAAAACGTGTATTTTGACGAACACTACCTTTGCACTGTGGCCGCCGGCGGACACCGAGCGGTGGTAAAACCAATCCGCATGGGCCTGCGTCATGGCCGGCCGGTGGTTGTGAATCGCCAGCTTCTTGTGGCCAATGCGTTTGAGCAGGTACTGGAAGAGCGTGTGCCCAGAACCCATCGGGTTATTCGGCGCTTATATGACACGTATGGCTTCCCGGTTGCCAAGCTGATCAGATCGCAGTGGGCGGCTGATGCTGTGTGGTTTTTGATGAAACCAGCGGAGTGGTTCTTCCTGGCCGTCCTCTATCTGAATGATCGTCATCCGGAAGATCGCATAGCCCTCCAGTACACGGCCTAACGGAGCCGTACACTTTTAACGCCCGTGTTCCGTGACCCGAGCACGGATTGAGCCAGGTTTCGGTTACTGGCTTTCTATAATCTTCCTGTTGGTTCAGCAATGCTGATCGGTTGTGAACTTCAGTAGGCAAGGGGGTCAGATACGGGTCGCATGACTGTAAAAGAGCTAATGTTTGAAGCCGCCACCCAGTTTTCTGGGAGACGGCTTCAAAGGGTGAAATGCTATTCGCTAGACAGTCCAGTAGGAATCCTTACTGGCGCGCATTGCGGATACGTGAGCCGATTGCTCCCACCGCAAGGCCTACGAGTGCGATCGCAAGGTAACCCCAAATATTATCGCCACTGGTTTGAATGTTCTTTGGCGGTGCAGGAGTGTTTTCTGCAGTTAGAACGCTTTGGGTGTCGCGGCCAGAGACAATGTTGTCGATCCATTCGGCGGTGCCTGCAACTGTGGTGATTGCAGCACTAGGGGAGGGAAGGTCCGGATCCCCATTGGCAGTTCCAGCGGTAGCAAGTCCCGCAAGCTTTCCGTCGACAAAGAACGGGCCACCAGAGTCACCGCCCTGCATGCCAGCTCCAGAAACTGACTGCACATCCAAGATAGAGGTTTCGATCCTAGGCTGTATGGAGTTGTCGGCTGGGACTTCCGACATCCCCTCAGGATTAGACTCGGTTTGGCTGGATTCTGACATTCCAGGTTTTGACGGTAGAGCCTGTGGCGGGGCAGTCTCTGTAGACGCATCAGCGCCGGTAGGTGCCTTGGAATCGGAAGGAGTTTCGGGAGCACTCGGCGTGTCAGAACCGGAAGGTGCGCCACCTAGTAGCTCTTTGACAACCATTTTGGCCATTGGTAGCTGTCCAGATCGTGCCATTGACGAGCTGCTACTCCAACCGTAAAGAGTTCCCGTCTGACCTGGGGTTGGAATATCGTGGGAGATTTTTGCGGGGGTTGCGTTAGTCACTTTCTCAGTCAGGTGAAGTAACCCCGCGTCAGATGTGGGCGAAAGAGCCCAGGAATCAGCGTTGTAGACTTTTCCAGCGATGCGTGCCTGGGTGCCTTCATTGTTGACTGACTCTAGACAGTGGCGCGCTGTGAGTACCCACTGGTCGGCAATGAGTGTGCCTGTGCAGTCACCAAAGCTGCCGATTTTGCCCATTTTGAGCGCGGCAACGGAACTGCTTTCCGCATTATCGGGCGCCGGATCTCCATATTCGAGTGCGAGAGCCGGAGTGGCAGTCATTAGAAGGACGGCGCTGGCAATGGTCGCGATCGAAAAAGATGTTTTTTTCACGGTTAATTCCCTTTCTTAGAAGGAACAATGGCCTTGATCGTGGTGGCAACGAGTTTCTCAGCAGGACCCTGTCCTGCAAACTTCTTCCAGAGGCTGGCTGCGACGAGGAAGAATACGATGAAACCGATTGCTGACAAAGTGGAATGCAACACGACATTTTGCTGCCAGTAGAAAGCGGTGAGAATGTGCAGAATGTAAATGGTTAGCGACATTGTTCCCATGGCAGCGAAAGGGTAAACCAAGGTTGAAGAGAGATCGCCTATGAGCACACATAGGTGGATCACTACGGCTGCAACGGCAACGGAGAGGATAATCTCTCCGGCAACACCGGTGTGACCGGTAAAGCTGAGCCAGCTGGGAATGTCTGGGTCAAATCGGAAGTAGATGCCGATACCAGCGATGACAACGCTGATAGCGGTTACGATCCAGCTCAGTCGAGTGTTAGGGTTGCTGTTCTCATCGGGGTTGCGCTGTAGTCGGCCGCGCAGGTACACATCGAAAAGAAGCATGCCACCGATGAAGTATGCAATCCATGCCAATAGCGGATAAATCTGTGGCAGTTCGATGGGGGCGTAAACGATTGTTGCGGCGATTGTGGCGGCAATAAATAGACCGAGCCTCCACCACGTTCCCAATGCGGGCATCCAGGAAACTAGGATCATTACCAGGCCCATTACGATGAGAACCAATTGGATTTGTCCACCCACGGGCAGTAGTGCCAGGCCGATGAGGATGATTAAAGCGCCTCGGGCTATCAGCCGCAAGAAAGTGGTGCTGGTGTAGTTTCGTCCAATAATCATCATCGTCGCGCCGGCGATGATGGCAAATAATGATGCGGGTAGGCCAGAGAGTATTACTTTGGTACTCCAAAGTAGCGAGGCCATGTGGATAACTATCATTCCGATGATCGCGAGTGAGCGCGCTACATCAAGCCCCACGATTCGTGAAGGTTTAGACACTCAGTTCCCTCCTTTACTAATACTTTAGCGAACTGTTATTTGGTTAAAAATACTCCCTAAAACCGACGTGTCAAATTATAAATAACTGCCAAATCTGGCAAAATATTTAGAGAATTCTGAGTGTCTTTTGGTTTTTATTTTGACAGTTTGCGATAGCAAATCGAACGCGGGATTCCATAACACCAGTAGGCGGTTGCCATCCAAGACTCAGTTTTGATCTTATGAGAATGTGTAGAAGATGCTTCTATTCAAGGCTGACCTTGGCATGGAAGAAAGCGTGATGCCGTGATGGATTTGCTTACGATTTCGCCTCAGGTTCTGCATACGATCCGTTGGTTTCATTCATGCAGGTTAGACACCCAGGGGATGAGGGAGTTAAAAGCTCCCGTCTAATGCGAATATTTAATGCAGCTGGGGCGTACCAAAAGGCACGCCCCAGCGCTATGTGATTGTTGAAGTGAAGCGTACTGGGTTTTGTTCCTACTCGTTTTTGAGAGGATTAGGGATATGTCTAAGAGGTATTCTCAGGAGTTTAAGGGATCGGGCGGTGCGGTTGCTTTCTGATCGGTTGGCTGCTGATTGTTCGTGTTCGCAGTGGAGGGCGGTTAATGAGATAGCTGTGAAGCTGGGGATCGCAAACGAGTCACTGCGCCGCTGGTATGAGCAGCATTTGGTTGTTACGGGTGAGCGGCAGGGGTTCACGCGTGAAGAGCATGAGGAAATCAAACGTCTCAAACGCGAGAATGCGGAACTGCGTAGGGCGAATGAGATTTTGAAAACTGCTTCGGCTTTTTTCGCAGCGGAGCTCGACCGTCCGGCCCGATGATGATTGCTTATATTGACGAATATAGGGGTCGTTTCGGGGTCGAGCCGATTTGCCGGACACTGGGTGCGAGCCTGGAAGGAGGGTTTATTACCTCTCGCGGCTACCGGCTAGCGAAGAGCAGACCAGCAAGCGTCAGGAGCGTTCGTGATTGGATTCTTGCTGAAGAACTACGCGAGATTCACGCACACAATTTTGGTGTCTATGGTATTCGTAAGATGTGGCACGCAGCCAGGCGCGCGGGCTGGGATATTGGTCGTGACCAGGTCGCTCGACTCATGAAAATCGCTGGGATTGTTGGTGTTCGCCGGGGACGCACAGCAATAACAACCAGACCCGCTCAAGTACTAGATTCTCGCCCGGAATTGGTGAATCGGCAGTTCACGGCCAGTAGGCCCAACGAACTGTGGGTTGGGGATATCACGTATGTTCGAACCCTATCCGGGTTCGTGTATACAGCGTTCGTAACCGATGTTTATAGCCGAAAGATTGTAGGCTAGGCGGCGACCAGCTCAACGATGTAGGCCACCGGCGGGCAAAACACGCGCCAGGGGGTGAATGGCGAGGTCCCCAGGCCGGGGCTGACGCAGACGGTCATGCTCGCCCGGTCAGGTTCCCCAGTTTCGCTTTCGCGTCCGGGGCATGTATCGGCTTGCCACTCGAACAGGCCGGAAGCGAACTGGGGATCCAAATCACAGTTCGTCACCAGGGCGTGTCCGCCCGGTAAACAGACCTGCCCCCCGTGCGTGTGCCCACAAAACACCAGGTCGGTGCCGTCTGAGAGGAACTCATTGAGTACGCGTGCATAAGGGGCGTGGGACAGTCCCAGGCGGACGCTGCGGTTGGTGGCCCGCAAGTATTCATTGGAAAAGCCGACCTCACCGCCACTTGTGACCCCGGCTCTACCCGACACACCAGCGCTTGCCCCACCCTGGTGCGATCCGTCACCGCTTGTGACCTCACCACTCGCGACCTCGCCGCCTTGACCGCTCCGGCCCGCGCCACCAATCGAACCTAGTGAGCTTGAACCGCCGGCCTCAAAACCAACATAACGGTCGCGGCGCCCGTGCGGGTCGTTAACCCCGCTGAACTCCAGGCGCACCCCGCGCACATCCAAGCTGCCGTTCGCGTTATTGAGGTCCAACCAGCCGGAATCGGCCAGCAGCCGGCTGAGATGATTGCCCTGACCAGGCTCGCCGATCCGTTTGACGCCCGCGGGACCCGCCCCGGATTTTTCACTGGTATTCCATAAATACTTCAACGGATTGCCCACGCGACTGGCAAAGAAATCATGATCGCCGAACACGTAGGCTCCCGGCACCCCCGAATCGATAAACGGCTGGAGCGCCGGGGTCACCAAATAATCATCCCCATAACTCGACGACAGCATATCCCCGGTCAAAACAACCAGGTCAAAGTCCGTTCCTGCCCGTTTAGCCAGCACGCGCAACCAGCCGACCAAATCCTCACGGCCGCGATAAAAATGCGTGTCCGACAGGTGCAAAATCCGCAACCCCGGAAAGTGTGGCGTGCCCGCCACCCCGAAACGCGGCGCTGTTGCCTCCGCCTCCGGCGCAGCGATGGAACGTAAAGCCCGTCCGGGCACGGGAACAGTCACATGACGCAGCTGGTAGGAGCGGGAGGCGCGCGCTGCAGTCCACGCCACGGCTCCTGCCGCCAGCGCCCCGACTTTCATTGCGGTCCAGGTCCGTGTCCACGAGGAGGAATCCATAGGGTCTGCCTTCACTTTCCTTGTGCGCCGGTTATTTTGTTAGTTATTGTGCCGAGGGTGCGGGCTGGGCAGGAGGCGCCGGCTGGGTGGGCGCTGGAGGCTGCGGGGCAGGTGGCGCCGGGGTGTTGGCGCCAGGATTTGCTCCGGGGTTCCCCCCGCTCTCACCGGGGGTGGTTCCCGGATTACCTGCGCCGCTACCGGGGGCCGCCGGGCTGGCCGAATCTGAAGGCGTGGGAGTGGGACTCTCCTCAGTCTTGGGCTTGTAGCCCCCGCCCACAAACACGCCGGTAGAGCCGAGATTTACTTTCGGCAGGGGCTGGACCGGAACTCCCTGCAAGGCGGCAGTCATAAAAGTTCCCCAGGTCGGGGCCGCGATGGAGGAACCGTAGAGGGAACCGTAGTAGCGTCCCCCGATAGTTTGGTGACCCACCGGGATATTCGCGTTCGCGTGCCCGACCCACACCGCGGCCGCCAGTTGGGGGACAAAGCCCACGAACCAGGTGTTTTCGTTATGGTCGGTCGTGCCAGTCTTGCCTGCGGCCGGTCGGGGAATAGCAGCGGACCGCCCGCCGGCATGCAGAACTCCCTCCAAGGTCACAGCCACTTTATCGGCCACGTCGGGGGTTAGAACCTGGTGACAGTTCGCGTCTGGCACATCGTAAGATTTCCCGGAGGAATCCGTGACGGAAGTAATGCCGATGGGATTGCAATAGACTCCGTGGGCGGCAAAGGTTGCGTAGGCATCTGCCATCTGTAGCGGGGGAGCGGAGCCGGCACCGATTACGAAAGAGGGGTTTGGCTTGAAGGGCGAACCATCAGGTTCGTTCACCCCCATCTTGGCGGCGGTTTTCGCGATGTCGCACAAGTCTAGTTTGGTCGCCATGTTTGCGAACACGCCGTTGATGGAGTTCGCGGTGCCGGCCGCAATCGTCATCGCGCCTTTCTTGGCGCCGCCGGTTTCGGAGAAGTTCCAGGTGTTGGCCAGCTCCGGGGCACAGGAAATCTTCCAGTCTTTGGCGGGAATGCTGTAGCGTCCCCCGGCTTGGTCATAGCCGCCGTACCCGTCGATATACCACTGGGTCAGGGTAAACACTTTGAAAGTCGATCCGGTCATGAAACCGGCCGAACCGCCGTGAGCGTAGTCGGCGTTGTAAGAGTTTTCGGTCACCGCGTTGTTGCCCGGGTCGACACCGTAGTTAGTGTTTTGGACCATGGCTTTGATTTTGCCGGTGCCCGGTTCGACGCTGGACAGGGCAATCTTTACGTCAGAAGGGTCGCCCACCGGGATGCGTCCGGTAATTGTTCTGTAGGCGTCATCTTGAGTTTTCGGGTCGAGGGTGGTTTTGATGTTGAGCCCGCCGCGCAGCAGCAAGCGTTGGCGTTCCGCATAGGTGGCGCCGAACTCTGAGGAGGAGAGGATTTCCCCTACCACCCAGGCGCAAAAATATGAGGCGTTACCGGCCAGCCCACACCCCTGCTGCTGGTTCGAGACATGCAGCAGTTCCGAAACTGGTATTGACTTGGCTTTTTTGGCCTGTTCCGGGGTGATGTATCCGTCGCGAGCCATCGCGTCCAGCACCAGCCCCTGGCGTTTGGTGGCGGATTCGGGGTGCGCAATAGGGTCGTGCCCGTTGGGGGACTGGGGAATTCCCGCAAGCAGGGCGGCTTCGGCGAGGCTGAGGTCTTTGGCAGGCTTAGAGAAATAGTGCTGGGCGGCCGCTTCCACCCCGTAGACCGAGGGCCCGAACTGGGCAATATTCAGGTAACCTTCCAGGATTTCGGACTTGGTCATCTTTTGTTCCAAGCTCATGGCCAGTTTGGCTTCCCGGGCTTTACGTTCCAAAGTCGCTTCGCTGGCGTCTTCAATCATGTCCGGATCTCCGGACACCCGGCCCTGCTCAATGAGCAGGTTTTTCACGTATTGCTGGGTCAGGGTCGAGGCGCCCTGCAAGTCGTTGCCAGCCAGGTTAGACAGGATAGCTCGGCTCATACCCTCTATGTCGACGCCCTTGTGTTCCAAGAACCGCCGGTCCTCGATGGCGATAACCCCTTGTTGCAGGGTTTTGGCGACTTGCGCCAGAGGGATCACGATGCGGTTTTCCGCATAGAACTCGGCAATGGGGGTGCCGTCAGCAGCGGTGATGATGGATTTCATGGAGGGCTGCGAAGTGGTGAAGTCGGCGGGCAGGTCGTCGAGGGTTTCGGCACCTTTCGCGCTGACGATAGCAGCGGCGCCGACCACAGGCAGGGCCAAACCAGCGGTGAACACGCCCGCCACCGCGCTTGCCGCCACAAAAGCTACCAAAAGGGCGAGCACTCGCGATTTACGGGTCTTGGACAGTGCGGAAGTTGAACTAGCTGCTTTCCCCATAGGTCAATCCTAAAGGTCGGGCGTGATTCTTTCTAAATTAAACTCAGGCAGCACCACCTGAAAACGTCACCTGGCCGCTTTTGGGCAAAGATTTTTCACGCTCCTGGTGATGATTGGAAAAAGACTCAGTATGCTCAGGGTAAAATCTGTCCCGGAAAATTTACAAAAAATCACCCTTGAAATTCCTTTGACCGGCGGCTAAGGTGTTAAAGGCAAGCTGGCTTTCGAGAAAGAAAGATTCATATGTCAGTCAATGGAGACCAAACATGGGCAGCTAAAGCACTGTGTGCAGATTGCCCGCCGGATCAACTTTTTGTTCAAGGTGCAGCCCAACGTGAAGTCCGTTCTATGTGTTACGGATGCCCCGTCCGCTTGGAATGCCTAGCCGATGCGCTAGATTCCCGCGCTTCTTTCGGGGTTTGGGGCGGTTTGACCGAACGGGAGCGTCGCGCCATGTTGCGCCGTTATCCCGAGGTGCGTTCCTGGGAAACCTGGCTGCGTGAAGCCGATGATGAGCTAGCGGCGGAGCTGCGCACCAAGCACGCCCCCCACGTGCTGGCTCACGTTCGCGCCTCGCGCCGTCCAGCAGCGCTCTCAAAGTAGCTTTCACCAGTGTTTATGTCTCAAGAGTGAGGCGGTCGGTTTCCGGCTCGACCCGCCACGGTTTAGGCTGAGTTCATGACGAAGTGGGAATACTTGACGGCACCGGTGATGGTGCACAATACGAAAGCGATTCTGGACCAATTCGGCGCGGACGGTTGGGAACTGGTGGCGATAGTGCCCGGGCCGGGCGGTGGGGATTCCCTGGTCGCTTACTTCAAACGCCCCTTGGCGTAGCTCGGTGCCGTCTGCGGGGGTGCCGCGTTTGTTCTACGAGGCCCGATACCGCAGCCGCTCCTCATTCATAATGATGATTGACCTGCGCTTTTGAACAATCCAGCCGCGGGCGATAAAGTCTGCCAGCACCTTGTTGGCCGTCTCTCGGCTGGCTCCGGCCATTTGTCCTAACTCCAGTTGAGTCAGTCCGTGCGGTAGCCGCACCCCGCCGACAGGAAAAGCGGCTCGAGGCGGGTTTCCGCTGCTTGTGACCGCGGCGGGAGGCGCCATTTGTCCTGACATTTGCCCTCCGGTGAGGCTTTCCTCGGTTGGTCGGGGTTGGTTTGCGGTTTCGGCTTCCAACGGTTGTCCGAACCGCTCCATCAGTTCCAGCAGTGCCGCCGCGATACGTCCCGGCACGTCCACGTCCCGCAGGGCCATAGTGCGCTGGTAGAGCAGCTCAGTTTGCCGGTTCAGGGCGCGTAGCAGCTCCAGGTGCAGTCCCTGGTGTTTTGCCAAGTATTCCCGGGCATCCGTCACTAAGACCCAGTCCAGGTGTACCGGTTCCAGGGTGGTTGCGGTGGCAAACCAGGTTCGAGCTGCGTTTTGTCCCGCTGAACGGTGGGTACTGTTGGGGGTGGCGTTTCCCGAATCGTCGGGCTGTTTCGGTGCGGCGGCAGAGCGCTGGACAGAATTGGAATCGTCAAATTCCTCCACAGGGTCATCCGTGAGGGCGTTGAGGCCGAATGTGTCGGTTGGTCCCAGGACTTCCAGCAGGTGATCGCGGCCCATAGAAGTGGCGCGGGTCAGCTTAACTTTCCCCGAGTGCAGGTGAAAAATCCGGTCTTGGACGCTACCCTCGGCAGCCAGGCGAAAACGTGGATCCAAATCGGCCTCACGCGCTCTGGCGCCCAGTCCCGCCACCACCTCGGCCCACACTGCGCCGAGGCCTGCTAAACCGCTGTTTCGTGCCACCGAAGACTTCCTCGTCTAAACTCTGGATTGCCGCCTGGGGCTAAGCGTTTTCGGCGCGAGCCAAAGCCTTGTCGGCGATTTGGTCAACCCGGCCCTTGCGGCGGGCGGAATGTCCCACCACGCCAATCATTATCAACAGGATGCCGATGACGAGGAATTGTCCCGATGCCCCGGCTGACTCAATGAGGTAACCCAGCACCTTCAACGCCATCACCGGGCTGTCCTGCATTCCCTGCAAACTGGTGCCTACCGCACTTTTCATCGCTCCCGGAACCACCACGAAGGCGCCGCCCAGGACGGTAAATAAGATTCCCGACACGAACATTCCCAGCGAGGACAGTCGCACAAAGCTCCCGATGACTATGACTGCCACCAGACCCAGAATCAGGAAGACGAGCCCTTCCACAGAATATTTGCCCGTATCCCAAGCGGAATGGTTTGAACCGTAGAGCAGTCCTCCCGCGTGGCGCAGGAATGCCCACGCTAGGGGCACCCCGATGAGGCTAATCAGCAAGGACCAGGCGTGCGCCCCGGCCCGGCTGATTTTCGCCGGTTTGATGGAGGCTCCGGCCAGCATCGTGGATTCATTGAGCTTTTTGTCTTCGTTACCCAAAAGTTCTGGTTGACGTGGTTGCCATTGTGGGTCGACTTCCTCCGGGGTTTCGTTGGCGGCGTCTGTCGGTGCCGCGCCAGCCCCAGGGGCCGCTTCGGGTTCCGTTCCCAAGAGGGATTTGCGGCGCACCACCGTGGTTTCCAGTTCCTCGGTGGGTTGCGCGGGCGCCGTATCCGGAACATCAGAGTCAACCACGTCAGTGGGAGAATCTTTAGTTTCCGCCATAGTTTCTTCGTTCAAGAAAGAGGACCAGGCCTGCGTAGAGGTGTCACTCATCGAGTCAGGTTCCGGCTCGGGTTCCGGCGCGGGGGCGTCTCCCTCTGTCACTGGAGCCTGCGGGGTAACCAAGTTTTCGTCGTTATCTGAACCAACGGTGGTTGACTGACCCTCGGGTTCGCTGTCCTCAACCGGGTCGCTAACTGGCTGCTCGGCGATTGGTTCAGTCTGCGGGTCTGCCTCCGGGTCGATATCGGAGTCTTCGCCGGACTCGGCAAAAGCCTCAGCCCAAGCCTTGGCGGCATCAACTTCCTCGTCCAAGGTCTTATCGGCGTCCTCGGATGAGTCGCGCAGGTAGTCAGGCAATTCTGCCGGCTGATTTTCTTCGGTCACGGGAGTCTCCCTTCGTCAGTCACCTCGGAAAACACGTTAGCGCACGAACCCAGCCAATCTCACCAGGCGCGCTGGGGAAAACCGAAGAAAGCAACGAAAAAACCGGGGCAAACCCCTTGTGAACACCGTGGAAAAACCGGCTAGGACTGGACGGCGAGGTCTGCCTTTTCGTCGCGTTGCCCGGCTTGCCGGCACCACCACAACGTCAAAGCGCAGGCAATGAGCACAAAACCGAAGGTCGTCAGCGGTCCACCGGAAACGTGCATGGAGGCCGTGAGGTGGTCCGAAAGGAACCTGACCAGGCGTTCGGCCCACCCAGAAGTTGAGGCCTCGCCGAAAGCCAGAATTATACCGGGGATAATACCGCAGGTCACGCCCGCAAACAGTAAGCCGGCGGCGGAGCGGGAACCCGAATAAACCGCTATGAACAGCATGAGGATGCCCAGAATCGGCAGCCCGTAAGTCGCGACCGCCGGTAACTTGGACAAATGTCCGGTGGCTCCGGTGATAATCGCCAAACGGTCATGCAGTGGGATTAGCGCTAGCATTCCCGCAATCGTGCAGATGACAGCCACCACAATCGCCAGAATGTGGTTCTTCAGGCGTGACGGCGGGGCGATGGGAGCGCCAGGTTCGCGGTCGTTAATTTCGCGGAGCTGATGCTCCTGCAGGGCAAAGTCCCGCCCCTCCAGATAGGCAATCTGAGACGCCAAAGATGCCCCGACCATGACTATTGCCATGGTGGGGAATAATCCGGATGCTGTCAACGTGGAAACTCCATCGAGGAAATCCCACCACAGCGAGTACTGCGAGGCTCCTGTCAAAGTGTCGTTGTGGGTGGCGACCAAGCCGCGAATCGGGCTGGCCAGGACGGTCAGCAACACTGGCCAGAGCGCAGAAATGGCCCAGGACAGTGACGAATAGTAGCCCGTGACCACGCCGGTTATTGACAGCAGCGCGGTTCCGGCCAAGATTTCAAAAATCCCCAAAAAGATGGCGACAACTCCCGCGCCGTAACTGGCGTCCATTACGGTTTTCGTACCCCAAATCAGGAACATCATCGAGATGGGCGCCACCAGTAGGCCGGTGAGAATCCCGATGAGGTTGGCGCGCAAGGTGCTGGGTGGAGGATTCGGGGCTCCCGTTTTCGCTAGGGTACGAGACTGATCGCGCAGGTAAGCCAACCGTTTCCAGGTGCCGGGGCGCTTGGAGGGTGCCTCCGGGGGGGCGGGTTCGGGGCTCAAGTCCTCGGGGACCTGTTCGACTTCGTTTTGAGCTGCGGCGGCAGCGAGTTCGATCCGCCAAGCTGCGGCTTCGGCCTCATCGATGCCTACGTCCGGCAAGACGGTCGGGGTGCCGGCGGCGGTCGGGGTGAGCGGAGCGGGGTGGGACTGGGCGGGTTGAGCGGGCTGAGCGGGCTGGGGTGAGGGAATCACCGGGGATACTGCGCCCTCGGGATTTGCCTGACCGGGCTGGACGTTGGGTTGTGGGGTCGCGGCGCTCTGCCCCGGGGGAGTCACCAATCCGCGCCGCACCGCGGAACGGGACGGCAACACTCGTGGCTGAACCGTTTTTTGGCTCGAAAGCTGGGAGGGAACAGGCGGATTGCCAGATGTTTGCGCAGGCTGCAAGGAATTAGCCGGGGCCTGCGGGCGGGCATGAGGAGGCGCCGGTTGCTCCTGGCGGCGGCGCTGCGAGCCGCCGGTCTGCCCGGGAACCGGATTCCTGGGAGGCTGTGGAAGGTTATCGGACACCGAGCCATTGTATAACGCGGGGCTACAGCGATACTTAACTTCCCCAAAATTGGGTCAAGTTTTAGCGGTTTTCCCAGTTTGTGCCATGTTTTATTGAGTTATCCACAAGGCCGCGATTTCGGGGTTTTCCACAGGTAAAAATTTTTCTGCTTTTGCCATGCCGGTCGGGGACGAAAACTGGGGGGCATGGTCAATACCTCCAAAACGGTGACGCTGCTGTGCGAACCGCACGAGAAAGCGTGGCGGGAGCAGCTCGAAATGCTCGCTACGCTGGCGGGCGCCGATTTGCGGGTCATAGCACCGCGAAACTGGTCCGGGACGTGGCCCGGCCCGGTCTTTTGCTCTACCCAAGCGGCTGCCGCCTGTCCAGGCAGGCTCGCGGGGGGAACCTACCTGGTGAGTCTGCAAGGTGAGACCAGCGGGGGCGCAGAGGCCGGGCCCGCTCTGGTGTTGCCCGCTGATGAACGCGAAGTGCTGAGCCTCATGCTCCAGCAGTCCGGCAACGCTTTCACCGTGGCGGTTCGCGGCCTGGTGCCCGGAGTCAATACGACGGTCATTGCGGGGTTGCTGGCGCGCGCCCTCGCGGTGGCGGCAGAGGGCGAAACCGGTAGCGAACACACTCGTGAACACACGCGAGAAAGCGGGCGTAACCGAAACAGAGGGCTCGGGGGCAGCTATGCGACCGGTCGCGACTCTATTGGCGACGGCGAGGGGCACAGCGGCACTCCCCCGGTTTGTTGGGTGGACTGCAGTGGCTCCTACCTGCCCTTAGACGCCTGGGTGGCGCCGGTCAGCGGGGCGGATTTGGATTGGAACGCTTGGCAGGTTACGGGACAAATTCCGGGGTTTCGCGCGGCGGCGGGACTGCCGACGTGGGAAAACGTAGCGTTGCTGGGCGGTTCGGGGTCCCTAGTCCGTGCCGAAACTGTTCCGGGTGTGATGCGCGATTTGGCGGGGATTTTCCCGTGCCTAGTACTGGATTTGGGTTCCGGCGCCGGCGCGCAGGTGCTATCCGGGGCGGGGATGCCGCGCGGAACAGTGGGGACGGATGCTGTCGTGTGGGTTGCGGATTATTCCCGGGCGGCGCTGCTGGCTTGGGAAACGCTACCCCCGGACTTGCCCTGCCCCGCACACCTCGTCGTGGTTCCGGGCGGAGGTTTGCCCCCGCGTCAAGCCCGCCGGGCATTGCGCGGAATTCACCCAGAAATCGCCGTTTCAGACTGGTCCTATTCGGCACGCATTTGGGACAGTTTCGGCTGTGACGGGCTCATCGCCCCGCTGCCCCGAAAAGTGGCGCACCTCACAGAGAACCTCGCGGCAAGTCTGCTGCATTTGTAACAAAGGACACGACGATGAACATTAGTGAGATGAGACGCCTGGTCGCGGGCGGTTTGGATCCGGCACAGGCCGTTTTACAGACGGCTCCGGCAGCCACCACAACCGGCGAGTTAGCACAGGGCGCCCGCGGGCTGCGCCAATCCTTGGAGGGGGTCGATGAGCCGCTCGGTTCCCTGCTGACTCGACCCGGAGTCACGGATTTGCTGGTCAATGGCCCCGAAGAGGCTTGGATAGATGCCGGTGCGGGATTGGAAAAAGTCCCGGATTTCTGCATGGGTTCGGCGCTGTCTCTGCGCCGGGCGGCGGTGCGGATGGCGGCCGCGGCCGGGCAACGGCTCGATGACGCGACCCCGATTGTCGATGCGACCCTGCCTTCGGGAGTGCGTCTGCACGCCGTGTTACCGCCGCTGTCAGGGGATTCGACCGTGATTTCGTTGCGGGTGCCCAGTCCGGTGGCTCTGCCTTTGGAGGCGGTGGTGGCATCTGGCATGGTTTCCCCCTGGCTCGCTGAAGTGCTGCGCCAATTGGTGCAGGTGCGGGCTTCGGGGTTGATAACCGGGGCTACCGGCACGGGGAAAACGACTTTGTTGGCTTGTTTGTTGGGGTTGGCGGCCCCAGATGAGCGTCTCATCTGTATCGAGGAGGTTTCGGAGCTGCGCCCGGCCCACCCGCACGTGGTTCATCTGCAGGCACGGGGTGCCAATGTGCAGGGGGCTGGCGGGGTGTCTTTGTCCGACTTGGTGAAGGCCGCGATGCGAATGCGCCCGGATCGTTTGATTTTGGGTGAGGCCAGGGGTGGCGAAGTGCGGGAGATGCTGTCCGCGTTGAACACGGGTCACCGCGGCGGTTGGGCGACGGTTCACGCCAATTCGGCGCTGGAGGTGCCGGCGCGTTTGGAGGCTCTGGGGGCTTTGGCGGGTATGAGCCGCGAGGCTTTGTGCGCCCAATCCCTGCCGGCTTTCGATGTCATCGTGCATCTGCGCCGGTTTCGTGATCAGGACGGGCGGGTGCGTCGCGCGGTGGTGCAGTTGGCACGTCTGACGCGCGGTTCTGACGGGGCGTTGGCGGCAAAAGCGGTGTTGGATTTCGATCCCCAGACCGGGGCGGTGCAACGGTTGGAGGGCTGGCGGGACTTTGCCGCCCAGTTTGAGTTGCCCGAACCACCATTGGATCCCGCGCCGACTGTTTCCCCTGCGGTAGGCTCCCCCGCCACCGGGGCGGACACGACCAGCCGCAGCAACGACCTTGTGACCCCGAGACCGGAACACGCAAACCCAAAACTCGAACTTGTGCATACAGACCCAGAAATTTTTCACCCAGAACCGGAACTGGCAGAAACCAGCCGGGTTGCCACCCCAACACCGCCACCGAAATGGCAAGTTCCCCACCTGGAATGGAATCCTGTGGGGGAGCGCAATCAGGTGCCGAACCTGTCCGCCCACGAATTTGCGGGTACTCAGGGGGTGCGCTGATGGATTCGACACAGCTGGTTACCGTGGTGGTGGCCGTGGTGCTGCTGGCAGGTGCGGGACTGTTAGCGGGGATGGGTTCACGCAGCGGGCGTGAACCGCAACCACGCGACCTGTCCTCCCGCGCCGCAAGGGGTGTTCGCGGCGCAAAACGTTCGGGAGGCGCAGCACCCTGGTTCACTGTGTTTTCCAGGCGAAGCGAGCGCCAGGTGCCACGGGGGCTGAGGGATTTGGACGTGGGGCTGCTGTGTGCAGAAATCGCCACTCGTTTAGAGGCAGGAGCCAGCATTGAAAATGCCTGGGCCACCACCTTGCATCGCCTGGATGCGCGTCTGGATTTCGCCGCGATACAAGCCTTTGTGGCTCATCCGCGGCCGGGACTGCGGGAACGCTTCGTTTACTTGCGGGCGGGGCGAGAGGCGGAAACAAACCCGCTGGCTCGGGTGCGTCACCCGGAAGCGGCCGCTCAAGCCTTGCGGGGTATGTTGATTGCCACCCAGGTAGCGACCCAGGTCGGAGCCCCTTTGGCCGAGATTTTGAACCGGGTTGCCGACGGGATTGCCGCCACGCTAGAGACCGCGGCGAAACGTCACACCGCGCAGGTCGGCCCCAAAGCTACCGCTCGCCTGCTGGGGGTGTTGCCTTTGGCGGCGCTGGGAATGGCCCAGTTTATCGGGGTGGATGTCATCGATATGGCTTTTCGGGGCGGTATCAATACCTGGGTTTTTGTCATCGGTTTGAGTCTGATGGTGGTGGGAAACCTGTGGTCAGCAGCCATGATTCGCAAGGCTACCGGCAGCCCCACGCCGGGCCTCGATCCGACTTTGGCGATGGACATCATCGCGGCCTGTCAACAAAACGGAGTGTCATTGACGTCCACCCTGCAAGCTGTGTCCGTCGCCAGCGAGGAGGCGGATTTGGCGGTGGTGGCGCGAATGCTGCTGTTGGGGGCGGACTGGGATGAGGCGTGGGCGCAGGCGGATACCAAGTGGGTTGATTTGGCCACCGTGTTGCAGCCGGCGTGGGAGGAGGGCGCATCCCCGGTGCCGCTGCTGGTGCGCGGGGCTTCGCGGACTCGGGCCGCGGAGATTCACCGGGCTTTGGACGCGGCGGAACGTTTGGGGGTGCGGCTGATGATTCCCCTGGGGGTGTGCCTGCTGCCGGCGTTTTTTGCGCTGGGGATTGTGCCGGTGGTGGTGTCCACGATTGAGGACCTCATTTCGTGAGGGCCGAATACATACTTCCCTTTGTCAACGCACAAGGGGGTGCCAGTTCGTCACCGTGACTGCTGGTGGTCACGCGGAAGGTCCGCGAGACAAATCGGAAAAAGGAGAGAGAAAATGAACAAGATTAGCGCATTGCAAACGAAGGCACTGTCTTTTTGGGCTCGTCTCAAGGGCGAGGAGAACGGCATGGCCACCGCGGAATACGCCATCGGTACTCTGGCGGCGGCCGCTTTTGCGGGACTGTTGCTGATGATTATGAAAGGCGGCGAGTTGAAAGGCGCGCTGCAGTCCATCATCGAAGCGGCTTTGCAGGTCTGAACATGATGATGAATGTCGGGAAAGGTTGGCGTCAACAGCTCAGTCGGCGCCTAGTGCGCCGTTGGCTGGCTCACGGGCGACGCCTCAGTTCGGAAAACGGGATGGTTACGACCGAGCTCGCGCTGACCTTCCCCGCAGTCATCATGATTGTGGTGGCGTTGGCGTTGACCGGGGCAGCCGGAATGGCGGGAGTCCAGGTCAACGCGGCAGCGCGAGCGGCTTGCCGGTCGGTAGCGATTGGTGAGGACAGCGCGGCGGCGGTTGCAGCCGGCAATCGGTTGCTCGGGGGTGCCGGAGGTTCGGCTGGTGCGGTAAGCGTGAACACCACTGGCAAGGACGTGCAGTGCAGCGCCACCAAGAAAATGCCCGCGATGCTCGGAATGCTCGGCATGAGCGCAAAAGCGCAGGCGGTGATTCCTCGTGAAGATTCATGGTGAAACCGCCGGTCAAGAGTCGCTCCGAGAGAGACTGCGTGATGAGCGCGGTTCGGGAACGGTCATGGCGTTGGGGCTGATTCTGTTGGGATTGGCTTTGACCTTGGGTTTGGCTCAGGTCGGGGTAGCTGCGGCGGGTGCCACTGCCGCTCATCAGGCCAGTGATTTGGCTGCCATTGCGGGGGCTACCGCCGTGTTGACCGGTGGGGACGGTTGCGCGACCGCCGGCGAATACGCCACCAAGAACGGTTCTCACCTGGAGTCTTGCACGGTTTCGGGATGGATGGTGACTGTTCGGGTAGCCAAACCGTTGAAAATCGGGCTGGTGGCGGAGGCTCCATCGACATCCCGGGCAGGCCCAGAATTCTTGGGCTAGGAGGTCTGGTTGAGCGCACGGTCCTGGCAGAATCGGCAACTAGCTTGAGGCTCGGGCAGGTCTGGCAGGATTGGCACTCTGGCAGAGCTGGGGGACGGGCAAGCCTTGCGAATTTTCCGGTTCTGCTGGTCATAACAAGAGGCGTGGTCCTGGCATTTCTGGAAGTCCTCGCCGGGCTCGCGCTCAGCTCAGGCTTTGGCGCACTCGGGCGGCGGTGCCGCGCGCCCAGCCGGTCGTGGCCACCACCGCGATGATGGCTACCGCCGCCCCCAAGGCGATGGTGATGTACCAAGCCGGGTGGGCGGCCTCGTGAATGGGCAGGCCGCGCGCCACCCCGAGGTTCATGAACGCGCCGAAGCCCGCAATGCCCAGGGACATACCGATTTGGCGGGCGGTGGAAGTCGTGGCGGAAGCGACCCCGGCTTGACTTTCCGGCATGGCTGCCAGCACCCGGTTCGTCACCGGCATATTGGTAAATGCCAACACCACACCCGCCAAGGTTGTGGCCACGAACAGCAACACGACCGGGCCGGTGCTGTTCAGAGGTAGCAGGCAGACACCCAACAGCAGGGTGCCGATGCCAGCTACCAGGAACGCCGCGCGGTAGTTGCCTGCGGCGACGATACGTCCCGCCGCCACAGCCGCGATGGTGTTGGCAATCGCTAGGGGCAGCATCATCAACCCGGCCTGCAACGGGGTGAAACCGAGGTCTAGTTGCAGGTAGAGGGCAAACACGAACATGAAACCGCCGTGAGTAATGAAAACGAACTCCATGACGGACAGGGACCCGACGAAAGGAACGGAACGGAAATAACGAAAATCTAGCATCGGCCAGGGCGTGTGGGTTTCTCGCCACACGAAACCGAGGGAGGCCGCCACAAATATCCCCGCCAAAATCCACTCGCGGAGACCAAAAATGCCTTCCCCGAAGCTGATGATGTCATAAGTCAGGGCACCCATGAGTACCGCGGTCAAAATTTGGCCGGGAATATCCAGGCGGCGTCCGGTTTCATCACGCGATTCGGGGACTTCCCGGATGATGCCCGCCAGGGTCAAAGCCAGCAGCGGGAGCGGCGCCCAAAACACGGCGCGCCAATCGACCCAGGTCACCAAGGCTCCAGCCAACACCGGCCCGGCGGCTAAACCGACTCCGAGCAGCGCATTCCAAAACCCGATGGCTTTCGCGCGTTCCACCGGGTCGCGAAACACCTCGTTGATGACCGCGAGGCTGATAACCGGCAGCATACACGCCCCCAGCCCTTGCAAACCGCGGCCGACTATCAGCACCAGCGGCACCCACGCGGCGGCAGCCAGCACGGTGCCGGCCGTGAAAGTCGCCATGCCCACAATCATGGTGCGGCGGCGTCCGAAACGGTCACCCAAAGCTCCGGTCACCATCAGCATGGCCGCCAAAGCGAGGGCATAGATGTTCAACGACCACTGCAGCTCCCCGGTGCTGGCGTGCAAATCCGCCCGTATCGCCGGTAAGGTCACGTTCATCGCGTTCAGATACAGCTGGGTACACACGACGGTCATCGAGCACACCAACAGCACTCGTTTGCGTCGAGCCGGCGTCAAAGCGTCAGCATCACCCTCAGAAGCCACTTTGCACCGTCCCTTCGCTGGCCTCCCTTAGTCTAGCGTCTTTACGCCCAGCGCCAATCCGCCAAAAAATTGAGTACCACCCGGTTCGCGCCGCGGTGCCACACGCCTAAAAACCTGGCGAAATCACAGGTGGACGCGGTTTAGGCGCAGAGAGTTCAGCACCACCAGCACCGAACTGGACGCCATGAAAGCCCCCGCCAGCCCCGGATTCAACATCCCCGCGGCCGCCAGGGGTATCGCCACAATGTTGTAACCAAAAGCCCAGGCGAGGTTCTCTTTGATATTTCTCAGGGTGGCTCGAGACACGTTGATGGCCTGGGCGATGGCCCCCAAACTGGGGTTCACCAGGGTGATGTCCGCGGCACCGATAGCCGCATCGGTGCCAGTGGCCAGGGCAATCCCCAGGTCGGCAGCGGCCAGAGCGGCTGCATCGTTGACGCCGTCCCCGACCATCGCCACGATTTTCCCGGCGTCTTGCAGTTCCCGGATTGCGTCGACCTTGCCTTCCGGGCTGACTCCCGCCACGACGGTTTCGATTCCGGCCTGGTCGGCCGCTAGGCGTGCCGGTTCGCTCTGATCCCCGGTCAGCAGGACGGTTTCGATACCGGCCGCTTTCAAGCCGGCTACCGTGTGTGCGGCTTCGGGTTTGACCGGGTCGCTGAACGTAAACACGGCGAGGGCTCGCGCCTGCACCAGGTCTCCCGCCACCGCGGCGATATTGTTTTCGCTGCGCCGGCCCGGTTTGGCCACGGTTCCCGCACTGTCCAGCAAACTGGCCCCGTAACCGGCCTTTTCGACCTGTGCAATCAGGGTTTCAGCCGGGACATCCACGGTGAGTGTCACGGTGGCGATTTCTAAGGGGAGGTTCACCGAAGCCGAAACCCCGTCGAGTTTATTGAGTCGCTTTTCCACTCGGGCCACGCAAGACGCGCAGGTCATTCCCGTGACTTTCAAGGTCATTTCCGTGCTGTCCCGCTCCGCCGACAGCTGTCCGTTACCGGCGGGCTCGCCTGACAACACCGGGGAGGCGTCCCCGGAAACATGTGAAGACCAGTCCGCACCCGTAGCCAACACCGCCACGGTCCGGCCTTGTGACTGGGCGGCCCCAATCGCCGCACCCACGTCGGGGGGAATGTCCGCGCCCATCGCCGTGAGCCACTCCGGTTTCCCAATCGCATAGGCCACGCCGTCCACGAAACCTCCGGCACCGCGCCCGATGAACGTGGCGAACCCGGTCGGGGCACCGAGTCCGCTCCCGCAGTCTCTCGCTTTTGCGGCTGCGACCAGGGCTTTTCCAATCGGGTGGGGGGATCCGGCCTCCAGGCTGGCCGCCAACGCGAGAGCCTCGGTGTCCCCCAGCGACTCCATCCCCGCAGGTCTCGAAGCGGACACCGTCACGTCCTCCAGGCGCATTTCCCCGCTGGTCAGCGTGCCGGTTTTGTCCATGACCAGGGTGTTGATGCGCCGGGTTTCCTCCAGAATCTGGGGGCCTTTCAGCAGGATGCCTGCCCGGGATGCCCGGGTGGACCCGACCAGCAAAGCCATCGGGGTCGCCAACCCCAACGCGCACGGACAGGCGATGACCAGCACTGATACCCCGGCGGTGAAAGCGGCAGGGAACGGTTGTCCGTGTCCCAGCCACAGCGCGAAAGTCAGGACAGCCAGGACGATTACCACCGGGACGAACACTGCCGAGACCCGGTCCGCTAGGCGGGAAACCGGGGCTTTCTCGGCTTGAGCGCGGGTCACCAGTCGGGTGATTTGGGCCAGTTTCGTCTCCGCACCGACCTTGGTGGCCTGAACGACCAGCATTCCTTGGACGTTGATGGTGGCGCCGGTCACACTATCGCCCACAGATTTTTCGACCGGGATGGGCTCGCCGGTCAGCATGGATTCGTCAACGGTGGAGTGCCCCTCGAAAACGATGCCGTCAGTGGCGATTTTTTCCCCGGCCGGTACCAAAAAGTAGTCCCCCGGCTGTAGCGCGGCGACGTCGACAGTTTCAGTTTCCCAAGGCGTGGTCGTGTCACGAGGGTCGCCGGGACGGGTGACGCGCACGGCCTGTTTTGCCCCTAGGGACAGCAAAGCGCGCAGCGCCGAGGTCGCCGAGGACTTAGCCCGAGCCTCCAAATACCGTCCGGTCAGCAAGAATACGGTAATCATCACGGCGGTTTCAAAAAAGATTTCGCCCCCGGAGCCTGTTTCGTGCGCTGCGGCGAGCGGGTTCAGGCTCATGTTCATGGTCATGCCGATACGGCCGGCGGGGGTGAAAATCAGCGCCCCCCAGGAGTACAGCGTCGCCACGCTCACCCCCAACGCGACCAGGGTGTCCATCGTGGTGGACCCCCCTCGTGCCGCCCGCAGAGCCCCACGGTGGAACGGCGCGGCGGCCCACCCCACCACCGGCAGACTGCAAACACCTACAACCCACTGCCAAGCCGGGAACTGCAGGACTTCCAGCATGGAGATCGCCATCACCGGCAGACCAAAAATCACGGCCACCACCAGGCGACGCCCCAGGTCTTTCCGGCGCAACCCGGTCGGGTCCACCGCCGGATCCAGCGCCGGGTCAGCGGAGGAATTAACTGTCGTTTCGTTGTGTGTCATCAAACCACCGGGCCGTTCCCGCGCCGCCCCAACACCACCGCTGGAGACAGCGAAGGAAACAAAATCTACCGGTCGATGGACACGACGCGGTAGTTGCCGGCGTCCTGCACGGTTTCGGTGAGGACCTGGTCGGAGGGCAGGCTTTCGCCGGTCACGGTAGCGACACCGCGGCCCTCGTCACGCACCACTTCAACGCGCTCAACGCCCGCTAGGTCGCTGAGGTCAGCGGTGATGTGCTTGACGCACATGTCACAAGTCAGTCCGTCGAGGTTCATGGTGAGGGTTGCCATTAGGGGTTCCTTTCGTTGCTGTTTTGCGATATTGGCCGCTCGTAGGGCCACTGTCTATTTTAACCACCGGTTGCGCCGGATTATTCCCACCCGGCGGAACCGGAATCGGCCCTGTTTGGTGGGCTGAGCCGGCTTACTCGAGATAGTCGACCAGCTGGGCGGCCAGCCCGGTGTAGGTCGCAGGAGTCAGGGCCTGCAAACGTGCGGTTTGCTCTGGGGGAAGCCCCAGGTCAGCAATGAACTGGCGCATCCGAGCCCCGTCCACCTTGTGCCCGCGGGTCAGCTCTTTTAAGCGCTCATAGGGGTTATCCATACCAGAAACTCCGGCAATCCCCGCCACACGCATGGTCTGTTGGACCGCCTCGCCCAACACTTCCCAGTTGTCGTCCAAATCGGCTGCCATCACGGCCGCATCAACTTTCAGCCCGGCCAGTCCGCGCCGCAGGTTATCCATCGCCAGCAGGGAGTGGCCAAACGCGGTCCCGATATTGCGCTGGGTAGTGGAATCGGTGAGGTCGCGCTGCATCCGGGTCGTGACCAGGGTCTGTTCCAGCACCTCGAACAGGCCGGAGGAAATCTCGAGGTTCGCTTCGGCGTTTTCGAACCGAATCGGGTTGATTTTATGCGGCATGGTCGAAGACCCGGTCGAGCCTTGCGCCGCCAAATCCTGGGCAAAATACCGCAGGGAAATATAGGTCCAAATGTCGGTAGCGAGGTTGTGGGCGATGCGGTTAAAGTGCGTGACCGTCGCATAAAGTTCCGCTTGATAGTCGTGGGACTCAATCTGGGTGGTCAAAGGATTCCAGGTCAGTCCGAGCCGGTCCTCGACGAATCCGCGCGACAGCGCCGCCCAATCCGCTCCGGGCACCGCCACCGTGTGCGCCGCAAAATCGCCGGTCGCGCCGTTGATTTTGCCCAAGTATTCCTGGGTTTCGACGCGTTTCAGCTGACGGTTCATACGCCAGGCAAACACGGCAAGTTCGTGTCCCAAGGTGGTGGGGGTGGCGGGCTGTCCGTGGGTGTGGGCCAGCATCGGCACGTTTGCATTTTCCCGGGCCAGGTCGGTGATTTGGGTTTGCAGGGCGCGGGCGGCGGGCAGCCACACGCGTCCCACCCCGTTCTTTATCAAAATCGCGTAGGTCAGGTTGTTGATGTCCTCGGAAGTGCAGAAAATGTGCACCATTTCTTTCAGACTCGGCAGTGCCTGGCCTTCCGTGCCGCCTAACGCCTCCGGGGCGGCCTCAAGGGCGGACTTCAACAGGTATTCCACCGCTTTCACGTCATGCTTGGTTTTCGCTTCGGTTTGGCTCAGGGTAGCGATTTCGTCTGCCCCGAAAGTCCCGACCAAGCCGCGCAGATACGTTTTTTCCGCCGCGCTCAACACCGGCGCGCCGTCCAGCACTTCCTGGTCCGTGAGCCAAATGAGCCACTCTATCTCGACGAACAGACGTGCCCGGTTCACCGCCGCTTCGGAAAACCAGTCCACCAGCGGGGCTACGACCCCGCGGTATCGTCCGTCCAGCGAACCAAGGGCAATCGCCGGGCTTAGTGCCCCTAAATCAACGTGTGCGGTGGGAAATTCAGTAGCCATTTGTTTTGCTTTCAATAGTTGTGAGGGATAGTTGGCGCCTAGGTTTAGGCCTGGGGCGGTTTAGCGGTGGCGGCGGCCTTCGCGGCGGCCGGAATCGCATCCAAGATCCGGTTGATGGCTCCGTCGTCACCGAAGTGGGCCGCGGAAACAAACCAGGCTTCAAACACGGAAGGCGGTAGCATGACGCCTTGCCGGTAAAACTCCCAGAACATCGGGGCGAACCGCCAGGTTTCCTGGGCTTTCGCACCGGCATAATCGGTGACGGGAGTCTCAGAAAAGAACACGGAGAACAGCGATCCGGCTCGCCCGATGAAGTGGGGCACGCCCTCGCGTTTCAACGCTGCGTCCAGAGCGCCCGCAATCGTGTCAGCCACCGCATCAACCTTGCCGTACACAGAAGTGTCGGCACCTTGTAAAGTAGCTAACCCGGCCGCGCAAGACAGCGGGTTGCCGCTCAGGGTTCCGGCGTGATAGACCGGGCCGAGAGGGGCGAGCTGATCCATCAGTTCGGCGCGGCCTCCGATGGCGGCCAGGGGCATTCCTCCCCCGATGACCTTGCCGAAAGTCAACAAGTCCGGGGTCCAACACTCGCCGAAGGTCACGCCTTTGTTTTGGGCGGCGACCCCTATCGGGAACAGTCCCGCCGGCCCGGACGTGGTGCCCTCTGGACTTTCCAGATATTCCCGCCCGGTGGACAACCCCCACCAGCCCGAACGCGACACCCGAAACCCGGTCAGCACCTCGTCTTGAATCATCAACGCCCCGTACTCGCGACACAGCCGAGAAATTTCGGGCAGGAATCCCGCCCGCGGTGCCACGACACCCATATTCGCGGCGGCGCCTTCCACGATGACCGCGGCAATCTCGGAGCCGCGCCGGGCAAACACTTCCTGCACAGCTTTCACATTGTTGTAGGGCACCACCAAGGTCAGGGCCGAAATTCCCGCCGGTACTCCCGCGGAGGAGGGCAAACCGCCGGTGGCAACCCCGGAACCGGCCTCGCTGAGCAAACCGTCAGAGTGTCCGTGATAGTTACCGGCGAACTTGATAATCAAATCCCGACCGGTCGCCCCCCGCGCCAGGCGGATAGCGGTCATAGTCGCTTCGGTCCCGGTCGAAACGAAACGGACCTTTTCCGCCAGCGGGACACGTTGACGGATCGCCTCGGCCAGCAACGTTTCTGACTCGGTGGGCGCGCCAAAACTGAGACCCGCCTCAGCCGCCCGCGTCACGGCCTCCACCACCCGTTCATCGGCGTGACCCAGCAGCATCGGCCCCCAGGAACAAACCAGGTCAACGAACTCGTGACCTTCCGCGTCCCACACGCGCGGACCTTTGGCGCGAGCCACGAAAGCCGGCACGCCCCCGACCGAACCGTAGGCGCGCACGGGAGAATCGACCCCGCCGGGAATGACGGCTTGTGCCGCCGCAAACAAATCAGCATTCGTTGTCATTTTGCCCTCCTTTGGGTGATGAAAGTACTGTGTCACAAGGTCTTTTGGGTTACGTGTTCGGATAGCTCACCGTGGCACGGACTCAGTTAGGCCAAGCCTTGCGCCGCCTCAATCGCATAGTACGTCAACACAATGTCTGCCCCGGCCCGAACAATCGAGGTCAGGGACTCGTCGATGACGCGAGAACGGTCGATCCAGCCGTTAGCGGCTGCCGCCTCAATCATCGCGTATTCACCGGACACCTGGTAGGCGGCCACCGGCACCGGCGAAGCCGCGGCTACGTCAGCCAGTACGTCCAGATACAGCGAAGCGGGCTTAACCATGACCATGTCGGCGCCTTCTTCAATGTCCAGCAAGGTTTCGCGCAGTCCCTCACGACGGTTGGCGGGGTCCTGCTGATAGGTGCGCCGGTCGCCTTTCAGGGCACAACCGACCGCGTCCCGAAACGGCCCGAACAGGCCGGACGCATATTTGGCGGAGTAGGCCATAATCGCCACGTCACTGTATCCGGCTTCGTCCAAAGCCTCACGAATAGCGGCGACCTGGCCGTCCATCATTCCGCTGGGGCCGACCGCGACCGCCCCGGCCCGCGCTTGTGACACCGCCGTGGCCGCGTAACAGGACACCGCCCAATCGTTGTCTACCACACCGTCAGGGCGCAGCGGCCCGCAATGCCCGTGCGAAGTCGTCTCATCCAAGCAGGTGTCGGCCATAACCACCAGCTGGTCCCCGACCGCATCGGCGAGGGCGGCAATGCCCCGGTTTTGAATCCCGTTGGGGTCCCAAGCTGCCGAGCCGGTTTCGTCTTTGTCAGCGTCGGTGGGGACTCCGAACACAATCATGCCCCCGATGCCGGCATCCGCCGCTTCCCGTCCCAACTGCGCCAAAGACTCGGGCGTGTGCTGATATTGGCCGGGCATGGACGGAATCTCTACCGGTTCGCTAATCCCGTCACGCACGAATACGGGCAGGATCAGCTGTTCAGGGCTCCAGCGGGTTTCCGCCACCAGGCGACGCATCGCCACGGAAGTGCGCAACCGGCGGGGACGCACAAAAGGGGTCAGGCCGTGGGGCAGTTTCCGCGCGGGCACGACCTTTTCATTCGTCCCGCCCTTGGCCTCGGTTTCACAAGTCCCGGTGTGCCGTCCTCCGGTAGCGCTCGGAGTGGTCGGTCCTACCCCCAAATTTGCGGCGTGCGGTAATCCTGTCATAGTTATCCCCTAATCTTGTGCGGCTTTCTTTTCTTGCTCTCTAACAGCGTCCTCGTAAGCCCGAACGACCCCTTCGGTGTTCGTGGTTTCACAAACCTCGGCGGCTGACCAGCCCAGTTCCCGCAGCACAGCGGCGGAAGATTTCCCGAAAGCGATGGGTTCAGGCCATTGTTTCACGCCGGCTTTCGTCAGCAGTTGATGGGCGGCGTGTGCCACCGAACCGGCTGTAATCAACACGTAGGTCAGCGCTCCGGAAGCTAGGGCGGTCTCCCATTCCAGCGGTAAATCGGGCAGGGACACGGATTCATAGAGCCGGAGCTTTTCCACGTTATACCCCTTGCGGGTCAGCCCTTGCCCCAAGGTCGGTGCCGCCCCAACTGCACCGGGTAGCAGCACCGTTCCGGTTCCCTCCGGAAACACCTTGACCAGCGACTCGGCACAGGCCGGATCGGGCCCAACCAAGTCAACATGACCGTCAAGCTGACGGATGGCTTCGGCGGTGGCGGCACCCACGGCTGCGACCTGCACTTGAGCAAACAAATCTTCCAAGTCGTAGTGAGCGTCCAGGAACGTGGCTGTTGCCACGCTAGAGAGCACAACCCAGTCGTATTCCCCGCTCTGCAGCCGCTGCATCGGCTCAAACCAGTCCTCGCTGGGGGTGGGCACTTTTTCGGTCACGGGCGCGCACACCACCGGCAGCCCCGCCTTTTCCAGTCCCTGTGCCAACACGTCTCCCGGTACTCTGGGCACCAACAGTTTAGGTTTCATCAAATGTTATTCCCCCCACAATTCCTTTTCATTATCTACAGTCTGATTCGCACCACTCTGGGTTGTCTCGGGTTTAGCGGCCTTGAGGTCGGCGATTGTTGCTGCTCCGGCCGCTAACAGTTCCCCAGCCAAATCCACCCCCAACTGTTGGGCAGCGGCCAGCGCGAAATCACGCTGCGCGGCTTCAGCCCCCAGCAACACGGTGGTTTCCCCGTTGACTTCCAAGACTTCGCCCTGATTTCCGATCACTCGGGCAGTCAGTTCCAGGCGTCCCGAGGGCGCTTCGACACGGTTGTCCCAGGTCACCATTCCTCGCACACCCAAGGGCGCGGCGCAGCCGGCCTCCAGGTAACGCAACAGGGCGCGTTCCGCACTGACCTCTAAACGGGTGGGTTCGTCGTCCACAAACTTGAGGATTTGGGCGAAGTTTCGCCCTTCTGCGGCGTCCAACAGTTCGGGGCGGGTTTCCAGGGCTAGCGCGCCCTGTCCACCGGCCGGAATCACCGTGCCTTCCAAGGAGTCCGTGATGGCCTCGTCCAATCCCAAGCGGCGCAACCCGGCTCGTGCCAGCACCACCCCGTCCAAATCTTCCGCGGCCTTGCCCGGCTGCAGGCCGGCCCGTTCAGCCACGGTAGCCAAACCTTTCACCCGTCCGACTCGCGTAGGGACGTTGCCGCGAATGTCTACCAACGTAATATCCGGGCGTGCGGCAGCAATCTGGCGGGCCCGGCGCGGCGAGCCGGTTCCCAGGCGCGAACCGGCGGGCAAGTCCGCCAACCCGAGATTGTCGCGCGCCACCAGCACGTCCCCCGGATCTTCACGAGTCGGGGTGGCCGCCACCACCAGACCGTCTACGGGCACGGTGGGCAGGTCTTTCAGCGAATGCACCACCAGGTCGCAGTGGCCCTCCAGCAGCGCCACCCGCAGAGCCGCCGCGAACACGCCGACTCCGCCGAGGCTAGCTAGGGAAGCCCGGTTGATGTCGCCCTCCGTGGTAAAGGTCTGGACGTTCACGTGCAGTCCACGCTGTTGTAGGTCGGATGCCACCGTGCGGGTTTGGGTCAAAGCTAGGGCAGAGGCCCGGGTGCCAATCACGAGCGGACGCTCAGCGCTGCCAATCGTTTGCATAAGCTCTAGCTTAGGACAAAGCAGGGTTAAGTTGTAACCGGAGCGGCAAACCAACCTCCCATTTTTCTAGCATTCATGGTAGAATTTTTCTATGCCGATGCTGACTATCAAAGATCCCCAGGTGTATGAAAACGTTCGCGAGCTCGCGAAACGTAAAGGCATGACTATGACCGCCGTGGTGCGCGAACTGGCCCAGCGGGAACTCGAGACCACGCGCCGACCGACTTATGAGGAAAAACTGCAGGCCATCAGGGAAATTCAAGCCCAAGTGGAGGAGGAAGGGATTACCTTCTTGACTGATGACGACCTCTACGATGAGGACGGATTACCGAAGTGATTGTAGACACCTCAGTTTTAATCGCCATTATGGCTAAGGAACCCGGCTACCGAGAATATCTCGAAAAAATCCTCCGTAGCGACAACACGAAAATCAGTGCGGGAACCGCAGTTGAATTCGAACTCGTAGCGCGCAAGTACGGTGATCCACCACAGGTTCTCCACGCCCTAGGTATTGAAATCACCCCCGTGGATCAAAACCACCTCTATTGGGCTCGCTACGCCATCCAGAATTTCGCGCGCGGCTCGGGCTCTCCAGCCAAACTCAACTTCGGGGACTGTTTTTCCTACGCCGCCTCCCGCGCCCTGAACGAACCGCTACTGTTCAAAGGCACGGACTTCAGCGCAACCGACGTCATCGCCGCGTGAGCGCCCGGCAACCGTGCGCCCCGCCCTTATGAATCGGCCTATTGAAACTGCAATCCACGAGCGACCACGGCGGTAATCCCGGTCCCAGCAAACAACGCACCTTCCAGATCCAAGCCCTCCACGCGCTGGGCCGCGGCGGCAATCTGGTTGAGCACGGCGCGTTCCTCGGCGTTGGGGTGGGTCATGGCGTCGCCCCAAAAGATGCGGCGCGAATCCAGGACCTGGTCCATCGTCAGTTCCACTCCCAGCATCCGCGACGCGTCAGCCAAAGCCCGCTCCACCGTAATCTGGTAGACAAAACCGTCCGGGTCGCCTTCTCGACCGTAGGAAATCCGCAGGATATGCGTGTGGGGGGCAGCTCCCGCCATCGTGCCGGGCCATTTCGCGGAATAGTTCGTGATGGCTTTGGCCTGCAACACGTTCGGGTCCTCATCAGGTCCGCAGGGCGGAGGCCCGACCAACATGCCCGACCCGCGCGGCGGGTTGTCCAGCTGGGGTGCATTGACTGCCAGGGTCACATTCATCACGTGGGTGCCTTTATGCAGCTGAAATCCGGTGGTCAAATCGCCGATTTCTTCCAAAGCCGCCGCGTCAAACCGTAGGGTGGCGTCCCGGTGGTCGCGTTCGGCGTGGAACTTCTGACGCAGCATCGAGGCCGCGGCCGAGTTCAGCACCTTCAATGCACTGTTGCCCGGCAGCGCCACCACAATCCGGTCGGTCGCCAACCCGAAAGCGTTACCGGTTTCTTCCGGCGGCCCGCCCTGGTACTTGGTGTTGGAAATCGTGTGTTTGCACCACACGACCCAGCGCGGGTTCTCCGCTCCGATACCGGCTTCGACATGCATGACCCGTACGTGGTTGTCGATGCGTCCCCCCGCGTCGGTAATACGTTTCACCAGCTCGTCTACCAGCTTGAACATGCCGCCTTCGGGCATCATCACCACGATTGAGTTGGGTTTACGGGTGGCGGCCACCGCCTTGGTCAGTGACCCGGTGCGTGCCAGGGCGGCGCGCAATCCCGGTGCGACCCGGTCGGGATCCAGCCCGTTGGGGTGCGTGGAGTGAATGCCTCCCGCGAACGGGGTCACGAACGCGTCCAGCACGGCTTTCCCCAGCCGGGCTTCTACCAGTTCCCCAAAACTTTTCGCGTCCGCGCCGACTTCCGCGGGCAGCGTCAAATCCTGTCGGGCGCGCTCCAGGGCTTGTGGCCCGGCGATGTGGGTCAGTCCCTCCACGAATACCGGGTCGTCAAGGTCGGCGGGAATCCCCAGAGTTCCGAAGGGAATCCGCACGGCATCGTTGCGGCCGTGGTCCCACACCCAGGAGTCGCTGTGGGGGGCGACCGGGTTCAAACCCAGTTCCCGGCACAGCTCGGTGACTTCGGGGGTGCGAGTGGCGTAGGATTCAGCCCCGATATCCACGGTGGCTCCCCCGAAAACTCCCGAACAGACCAGGCCGCCGGGGCGTCCGCGTTCCTCCAAGATGAGGGGGCGCAGCCCGCGTTTTGTCGCCGCGTATCCGGCAGCCAGCGCGCCGAGTCCGCCGCCGAGGATAATCATGTCAAAGCCTTCGTCAGCCATGGTGTTTTCCCTTCACAAGCGTTATCTGGTGGGTTTGGTGGGTTTTTGAGAGTTTTCGGTGGGGGACGTGGCCGGGGCTCGCCAAGCGTGAATCCTCGCGGTCAGTTCGGTCAGTACCCCGGGGTCGGTGTCGGGTCTCACCCCGTGTCCCAAGTTGAAAATGTGGGCGGGAGCGGCCAGCCCGGCCTGCAGGACCTGTTCGGCTTCGCGCCAGACTCGTTCCATGTGGTCAGTCGGTTTCGCCTCTGTTGGGGTGGCGTCAGTTTGTGCCGGGTGTTCCGCGGGGACCAGCAGGTCCGGGTCGAGGTTGCCCTGCAGGACTTTCCCGGGCAGGCGCCGCGCGGCGGTATCCAAGCCCAAGTCGGAGTTGACGGAAACGACCTCGGCGATTTCACCCATCGCTTCGATGAGGTGAGCGGTGCCGACCCCAAAGTGAACGTGCGTGGCTCCCGGCGCACCCTGAAAGGCTAGTGACGAATAGGGCAGGGCGAAGCGGCGGTATTCCTCGGCTGTCAGAGACCCCGCCCAGGAATCGAAAAGCTGCACCGCTTCGGCGCCACCGTTGATCTGGGCTTTCATGAACTGGCCGGACAGTTTCGCGCACCAGGTCGCCAGTTTGGTCCAGGCGGCGGGTTCCGCCTCGATAAAAGCGCGGGTTTCCAAGCATTCGCGCCGCCGCGGCCCGCCGGCTTCCAACAGGTAAGACGCCAGGGTGAAGGGTGCTCCGGCGAATCCCAGCAGGACTTTTTCATAAGGCAGTTCGCGGCGCACGTGAGCGGCGGCTTGCTCGATGACCGACCAGTCCGCAACTTCCAGTTCGGTCAGTTTTTCTACCTCGGCGGCGCTGGTCAGAGGCTGTTTCAGTACCGGTCCGCGGCCGGGCACGATATCGATGTTTGCGCCGGCCAAATACAGCGGCACCACAATATCGGAAAAGAACACGGCCGCGTCGACGTGGTGGCGGCGTACCGGCTGGAGGGTAATTTCGGCGGCAACCTCGGGGGTGGTGCAGGCCGCGAGCATGGATTTTCCCTCACGCAAGGCACGGTATTCCGGTAGGGAACGCCCGGCTTGGCGCATAAACCACACCGGGGTGGTGACCGGTCTGATTCCGCTCAGCGCAGCACGCATCCGCGAACCGGAGAATAGTGGGTCAAGACCCAGAGGGGCTCTAGTCAAAACATATTCCTAACTTAGGATTGCCTTACTAACTGTTTTGCGGGGGTTAATATATTTAAGGTATAAAAAGGTTGATGCCTTTTCAACTTTACACCGTCAATCACCTGACCCACAGCTTGGCTGAAGTGGCACAGGCGGCGGCTCAAGCTGCAGAAAAGGAATCGGAATGGCTCGAGACGCCGGGAGTGCATTCCCTGGTGCTGGTCTCGACCTGTAACCGTGTGGAAATTTATGCTTCGGCCGATCCGGGAGTGCGCTTAGTTCCCGCCCATGAACTGCCCTCCGAAACTCAACAGCTCGAAGCTCCCCACCCGCCTCATGCCGAAAACGACGCTCTGGCCTGGAATTTCATTGAGGGTCGCGCGGTCGCCGAGCACCTGTATCGGGTTGCCGCGGGATTGGATTCCATGGTGGTGGGCGAGGCCGAGGTCGCGGGTCAGGTACGCCGTTCCTTCACGCGAGCCCAAGACTTGGGGGAAGTGCACGGGCTGATGGTGCGGATGTTTGAGGGGGCGCTGTCCACCGCGCGTAAGGTCGCCAGCAAAACTGAACTGACCGGACTAGGGCGTTCCGTGGTTTCCGTGGGGTTGGACGTGGCGGAGGCGAGCGGGCGGCTGCCCGAATGGCGACAGGCACAAGTTCTTTTGGTCGGCACCGGCGCTTATGCCGGAAGTACGGTCGCTCAGCTGCGTGCCCGCGGGGTGCGCGACATCGCCAATATTTCGACTTCCGAGCGGGTCACGGCATTTGCCAAGAATCACGGAACCCGCGTCGTTCCCGCCGCTGATTTAGTGCCTGCGCTGCGACAGGCGGATTTGGTCGTCACCGCGCGGGGAATCGGCGCCCCGGTGCTGCGCCGCGAACAGGTGCGCGACAGCTTGTCGGGTCCGGAGAGTTCCTTGACCATTTTGGACCTGGCGCTACATCGTGACGTCGAGGAAAGCGTGCGAGACCTGCCGGGAGTCGCGTTGTGGGATTTGGAGGATATTCGCCACCGGGTTCCGGCTTTGGCGGTGTCCCAAGTGCGTCGGGCGCACGAAATTATTGAACAAGGTTTGAGTGAGTATGACGCGGCGGTGGCCGCACGGCACATGGATCCGGCTATTGTCCAACTTCGCGCCATTTTCCAGCAGGCGGCTGCGGCCGAGATTGACAGACTTCCCGCTGGCGACATGATTTCTCGCGAGGCCGCGGAGGCCGCGATTCACCACGTCATTGCCAAACTGGCGCATACTCCTACTGTTTCCGCCCACATGGCGGCCGAGGCAGGCTTGGGCTCCGAGTGGGTTGATGCCCTAGCGACCGTGTGGGGACTGATCCCCGAGGTACTCGAAGCCGCGCTGAATGCTGAAGTCAGGTAATTTGCATGAATAGTTTGGCTCCTTATGATGCGTTGCTGCTGGTCAGCTACGGTGGTCCGAACGGTCCCGAGGACGTGCTGCCGTTTTTGCGCAATGCTACCGGCGGGGCAGGTATTCCCGATTCTCGCCTGGAACAAGTCGGCGGGCACTATCGACTTTTTGACGGCATTTCCCCCATTAATGCCCGCAACGCCGAGCTGCTGGCCAGCCTGCACCAACGCCTCGGCGATGACCTCCTCTATGCGGTAGGCAACCGTAACTGGCACCCGTATTTCAGCGAAAGCCTCATTGACTTGGTTGACCGGGGAGCGCGGCGGATTTTGACGCTGTTTACTACCGCTTACACGTGTTATTCGGGATGCCGACAATACCGGGAAAACCTGGCCCAGGCGCTCGCTGACCTGCGCGCTGCCCGCCCCGAGGTGGCCGGTGAAGTCACGCTGGACCGAGTGCGGCCTTTTGCGAACACCCCCGGATTCGTCAGCGCTAATGCCCGCGCTATCGCGGCGGCAGCCCGGGACCTAAACGTGACTCCCACTTCTGACCAATCCTCCGCGGCGTCACCCTCACCGGTTCACCTGGTTTACGTAACGCATTCGATTCCCCTGGAAATGGCGCGGCATTCCGGGCCGTCCCTCTCTGCCCACAGCACAGCCGCGGCTTCCCCGACGGTGCGGAAACCGGCCCTGTTCGACGACCGTTTTGACACTCCGGTCAGCCGCCCCCGCGTCCCCTTGCGCCAGCGCCTGACAGACTTTTCCCCCGAAGCCCTCAACGCTTTGCCGGTGGTGACCCGCGAGCAAGACGCCCTGGGGCAGGGCTGGACCTACCTGGCTCAACACCTCGCCATAGCCTTAGCCATTAACCGGCATCTGTCCGCACAAGGGCTGGAAATGCCGTGGTCGCTGGCGTTTTGTTCCCGTTCCGGTTCCCCCCACCAGGCTTGGTTGGAACCCGACATTAATGATCATTTGCGCGATTTGGCGGCCGCCGGGGTGCGCCGGGTCATCGTGGCTCCCTTTGGTTTTATTTCGGACCACATGGAAGTTGTGTATGACCTCGACACCGAGGCCGCCGCCACTGCCCAGGAACTTGGCCTGGCATACCGTCGGGCTGCCACTGCGGAATCTGACCCTGAGTTCCTGGATGAACTGGCTGACCTGGTTTACGAACGGGCCGCCTTTGCGCGCGGGGAACACCCCCAACAGTCTGTGGAGCCCGACACCTACCCGCCCTTGGCGGAAACTTGCGGACCGAACTGCTGCCAGTATCCGCGTCCTCACCATTCTCGTCCTCATCACACTGTTAACCCAACCCCAATCAAAGGAGAAACCATGGGACATCCCCAATCCGTTCAAACAGCTCCGGAAATCACCGGCGACCCGCGCGATTACGCAGTCGATTATCACGAAGTCAACGCCAGAGAGAACTATTCTCTGCACATGGTGTTTCGTCGGACTCGGCCCCTGCCCACCGACCCGCAGCGCTTGGAACGCATTACCCACCGTTTGGAAGAAGCGGTGCAGGGCGTGGTGGTGCGCGGCTGGTATGACGTGTCGGGATTCCGCCCCGACGCTGACCTGATGATTTGGGCGCTGGCTGACAATACCGAGGCTTTGCAAGAGGCGTTTCGCAAGGTGGGCGCCATCGGGACGTGCCACGGCCGGCCCGCTTTGTTTGAGCCGGTATGGTCGGCGATGAGCCGCCACCTGCCCGCTGAGTTCAACGAATCGCACCTGCCGGCCTGCTGGGGCGGTTTCGCCCCGCGCAAGTACGCCACGGTCTATCCCTTCGTGCGCTCTTGGGATTGGTACTACCTGCCCAAGGCGCGGCGCAACGCCATCCTGAAGGAACACGGTATGAACGGCCACGATTTCAATGACGTGGCGGTTTCGACCCTGGCGGCGTTTGCTCTGGGGGATTGGGAATGGACCATCACCCTGGAGGCCGACCGTTTGGATCGGGTCATGGGTGTGCTGCGCAAACAGCGCGAGGTTGAAGCTCGCCTGTTCGTACGGGTCGACACCCCGTTCTTTACCGGGGTTCGCGTAGAGCCTCGCGAGTGGGTGGATTTGCAGCCCAAGCGCGACGACACGAGCTGCCAGTGCGGCCAGTCTGACGAGTCTTCCTGTGGCTGCGGCCAGTCCGAGGAACCGTCCTGCGGTTGTGGCCAATAACCCGATTTTCCATCCTTAGATTCGACCCCTGCGGTGCTGCCTGGCACAGTCCGCAGGGGTTTAGTCTTGTCGCGCGCCAGGGTTCCTCGGGTCGTCTCGGTGTGCAAATGACCACACAAATCTGGCGTAGCGGACAAAAGTAAAACGTAACCTATTTTTTCATTGAGTAATGTATGAGAGTTTGCTGGGAATTGGGCCGACAGCACCAGACTTTCCCGGTCATGTTGTGAACACGTACAAATCAATAATTATTTTAGTGTTCATTAGGTGTCATATCTGAACACAAAACCTAACAAAATTGGCACTATTTTAAGGATTTGTAAAACCACGGCTCCCACCTGGGCTTTTATCACTTTTTTTGAATCAGAAAATCCTACCCTGAATGTTTCTTTGTTTTTTAAGAATTTATTCACTAAATTATCAGTTAACGGTTTTTGTTCCTGATAGAAACCGGGAGTCATGCCAACAACCTTGGCTCCGAGAACCTATAGCTCTAGGAAACACATGATGAAATTATCAAAGATAAAAGTGGGACTTGTCTCCCTACTAACCATTACGGGATTGTCTTTCAGTGCTTCAGTGCCCTCCGTGGCAGCAACTGATTCCAACACTGCACTGAATCCCAGTCTCAACGCGGACCTGACTGTAAACGAAGCTCCGCTGAACCCCAGCTTTTCCCATGACCGGAGCCGCACCCGCAGCTACTACAGATTCCCTAAGGCTTCTGGCAACCGTGAAAATGGTCAGCGTCAAGACCCGGTTAGGATCAACACCAACTACAACTTGTTGGGCGGTGCGCGCGCACCGATGCGTGCTAGCGCTCCGGCAGAGCTGCCGGCTCGTTATGACCTACGCGAACTGAATCGCTCTACCCCCGTGCGCGACCAGGGACCTAACGGCTCTTGCTGGTCTTTCGCCGCGAATGGCTCCGAAGAATCGATTGCGCTGTCTAAAGGGCTCGACTCGAACCCGGACTACTCGGAAGCCAATATGCGTAACACCCACGGCTTTGACTGGGGCCCCAACGACGGAGGCACCGAACAGGTCGCGGCGGCTTACTTGGCGCGCTGGAGCGGGCCTGTTGCCGAGCGGGAAGATCCCTACAATCCTTACTACTTCCGTTCTCCGGACAACCTGAGCCGGCTATTCGACATTGACGAGGTGCTTTACCTGCCGACGATGCGTTCGGGAGCGGACACCGAAACCATGAAGCGCGCCATCATGGACTATGGAGCGCTGTACACCACGGTCTACGGCGGCACGAACTATCTGAACTTCCGCACCATGGGTCATTACGACCGCGGCTACGGAACACCCAACCACGCTGTAACCATTATGGGCTGGGACGATAACTATTCCGCCTCAAACTTCTATTACCGTCCGCCGGGGAACGGCGCCTGGATTGTTAAGAACTCTTGGGGAGCGAACTGGGGCAACGACCACGGTTACTTCTACGTTTCCTACTACGACGGTGTGATGGGCAAAACCAATAACGCTGCCTTCGTCCTGAAGCCCAAGACCGAAAACGGCACCATCTGGTACTACGATCCGCTGGGCATGACCGGCACCATCGGGCAGGGCCCGACTGGTTGGTTCGCCAACGTCTTTGGTCCCACCAAGGAAAACGTGGACGTCAAGGAAGCCGGTTTCTTCGTGCCTTCCAACGGCGCCAGCTACGAAGTCTACGTGGACCCGAACTTTACGCCGTCGAAAGGTTTTGATACCACTCACCAGGTAGCTTCGGGTAACTTTACCTTTGCGGGCTACCACACGGTCGACCTCGACCCGCAAACCGTCGCGAAGGGCAGCAGCTTCGCCATTATGGTGAAGCTGACCACTCCGGGATACAACTACCCCATCCCGATTGAGCAGCCGCAGTGGGGCTATTCCTCACGCGCCACGGCTCGCTCCGGCCAGTCCTACATTTCCTACGACGGTAGCTCCTGGGGCGATTTGACCCGGTTCCGCGCCAATTCGAACGTAAGCTTGAAAGCTATCACCGTTCCGGCCGGTACCGCGCCGAAGCCGGGCGATGAAACCCGTGTCGACGGCATCATGCTCAATCCCTCCCAGCTGTCCCTGCAGGTCGGGTCCAGCGATACGGTACAAGCCACCGTCACCCCTGAAAACGCCACCAACAAGACGTTGAAGTGGTCCTCCAGCAATAGTTCGGTAGCTACGGTTGACGATTCCGGTAAGGTTAGCGCCGTTTCTGAGGGCAGTGCCACCATCACCGCGCAAGCGACTGATGGTTCAGGGATTTCCGCTTCGATGAAGGTCACTGTCACGGAACCGGCTCCTACGGTTCGCACCTTGAAACTGGTCGCCACTTTGAGCGCTACCCAAGTCGCGAAGAATAACGGTTTGAACGTGAACCTGGCGGTTAAGGATCAAGCGAACATTCCGGTGGAAAACACCAATGTGAGCGCGACGGTAACGAATCCGAAAGGCGTTTCGCGGAGCTTGAGCGGCACCACGGACCGCAGCGGTAAGGCTACCCTCAACGTGCCCGCCTCGCTCAACACGGTGGCCGGGAAATACACCCTCACCGTAGCGGTCGTGAAGGACGGCTACGAGTCGGCTCGCCAGTCGTTTACCTACACCGTTTACGAAAACAAGCCGAAACCTGACGATGGTGGTGTTGATCCCACCGCTCCCAGCTTAAAGGCGAAAGTTTCCGCAGACCGTTCTGTGGTAGCTCGCGGAGGAACCATCAACTTCTATGTCAGCACCTGGCAGCCGCGCCGTTACGCGGCGGGCGCTGAGGTAAAGGTGGACATCGTTGACCCCTCAGGTCAGGTCATTCACTCTGACCAGGGTAAGACGAACTACCAGGGGGCGACGACCTACAGCTACACCACGGCTCGTAACGCCGCACCGGGTACCTACCTGGCTCGTTTCACCACGAAACAACCCGGTTTCAACCGGGGCGTAGCGACGATGTCTTTCGATATCGTCAACCAAATCAACCCCTACACCCCGATGGTGTATTTCCAGTCGTCTTCGACCCAGTACGACTTCGGACAGCGGGCTCAGGTTTCGATTACGGCCCGCAACGCCTACGGCTACGCTCTGCCTTACGCGACCGCCTACATCAATGTCACCGGTCCTAATGATTTCAAGGCTAACCTGGTGAAAAGCACGAACTATTACGGCCAGACCTGGGTTTCCATCCAGCCGAATTCGGATATGAGCGAAGGGCGTTACAACGTCGAAGTCACCATCGCCGCGAACGGATACTACCGGGGCGTGGGTCACTATTCGGTAGTCTTTGGTTCCGAATATCCTCAGCCGGATCCGGTCGATCCTAATGATGGAAAACAGAAGATCTACAAGATGATTGAGACCGATGAAGCCGCGACTATGCTCGGTGAGCGTCTGGGCAAGGATGACTTCGCGCTGCTGGATATGCGTACCAAGGCGGAATACCTCGAGGCGCACATTGACGGTGCCGTGAACCGCGACTACTACGCCGATGGCCTGTCGGAATGGTTAGATACCCTCGATAAGGACAAGACCTACCTGTTGCTGTGCCGTACTCAGGTACGTAGCGGGGCCACCGCCAAACTCATGCAGGAAAAGGGCTTCAAGTACATTTACTGGATAAATGGCGGCATGACCAAGTGGCTCAACGAGGGTCGCGCTGCCGTGTTCCCCGAATACACGAAGTCTCTCGATATCGTGGCCTCCACCGATGCTCCGGCTTACCGGGCTGGGGACACCGCTAAGGTCAATGTCTTGGTCAATGATTTGGACGGCAACTACATCCGCAAGGCCAATGCCAAAGTCACCGTCACGGATCCCTCAGGTCGGTCTATTGCCTCCCAGGATTTGACGGTGAGTAACCGCGGTGAAGCCACCATGGATGTGAAGCTGCCGTTCAACGCCTCCAAGGGACTGTATCGCGTGGCGGTAACGGCCACTAAAGCCAACTTTGTTGACGGCAATGGTCTGGCCCTGTTCCGGGTCACCGCAGACGGTAAAGTCGAGCCCAATTCTGGGTTGGCCTGGTTGACTTTCGACCAGCGTGAAAAGCGCGGAGATTTCAAGGGATTGAAGCACACCGATGTGGCCTACGAATCCTTGACCCACCACTATGGCAAGAACTTCTTGCAATACCGGGTGAAGGACGCTTCGGGCCAGGTAAAGACGCTAGAGTCCCTGGTGGACCCGAACAAGACCACCGTGCTGATGTTCGGCTATCCGGGCTGCGGGGCTTGTGTGAACACCTGGAAGGAAATGGTCAAGCTCGACCATTCCAAGTACAACTTCATCGAAGTTGTAACTTCTGTGGCGGAAAATATGCAAGAGACCGTGAACATGGTTGACAATGTCATCTCTGAAAACGGGCTGGAAGCCATGCGTCCCCATATCTACTATGATGCGGTGGACACCATCTGGGCCGCCCGGGCGGACTTCCTGACCACGCCGAACACGCTGCTGTTGGACGCTAACGGCCGCTTGGTCAACATTGGCGGGTCCCAAACCGCGGCGTCCCTGCCGGCGTTTGTGGAGCGTACGTTTAGTGACAAGGCCGACCCTGTTGACCCCGACGACACCAAGCCGACTCCAGATCCGAACAAACCGACTCCGGATCCGACTGTGGATCCTGACGACCCGGGCGATAACGGCGGCGACACCGGTGAGCTCACCACGCTCAGCTACGCTCAGCGCGACGCTAACGGCGAGTTCTCGCACCTGTCGGGCAGCGACTTGGCTTACAAGATGCGCCGCGCCTACGCCAAGAATCTGAACGATTACACGATTCAGTCTCTGGACGGCAAATCGCTCAAGGTTAGCGACCTGGCTGACGGCAAGCGTCCGACCGTGGTGGCTTTGGGACGTCCCGATTGCTCGGCCTGCCAAGCCAGTTGGCGCCAGCTGCACGACATCAACAAGTCAGGGTTCAACTTTGCCGAAGTGATGTTGTCAGGGAATTCTTCCACGGTGCGCAACACGCTGAGCCGCTTGGGTCTGTCCGATATGGAAAGCGATTTCCATCTCAACGGCTACCCGCTGTTCAACGTGGTAGGACCCAGCTACGTGCCGGTGTTGTTCTTCCTCGACAAGGACGGCAACCTGTCTAACGTGGCCTACTTTGACTCCAACTCTCAGGTGTTAAAGATTGTCAAGAGTGTGAAAGGGACTTTGTCCAAGTAACCTCTGAGATTCTCAAATAGCGAAAGCCCCCGGCGGTACCCCGTCGGGGGCTTTGCTTTCAGCATTGGGTCCGGGTTAGGGGTTTGCTCATGGGTTTGGGCTGCGATGCGGCGCAGGATTACGTTTCGGGTTCGTCACAAGTGTGGTCACGGGTGTGGTCACGGGTGCCGTGAGGTTTTTCAAGCCGTGTGTTTGCGCCGGTTCAAAGCGCGGTGCAGCTGGCGTTCCTGGGGCAGCTTGGCAGACAGCAAAGCATGAAATTCGGGACCGTGGTTGGGGTGAAAATAGTGCGTGAACTCGTGCGCCACCACGTAGTCGAGGTATTTCGGGTCTTTCGCGCTCAGTTCCAGGTTGAACGTGAGTGCCCGCGTGCGTGGATTGCATGACCCCCACCGTGACTTCATACGTCTAATCCGCACCGTTCCGGGTTCTGTCTCGAAAGCCGCCGCCCACTTGGCCACTACCGGAGCCAGCCGGATTTCCAGAGACGTTTTGCACAATTTGTCCAAGGCGCGCTGGCGTTTTTCCAGCGAGGCTCCCACCGGTACGTTCAACACAATCGCCCCGGCGCCCACTTCCGCGACGGCACGAGCGCGGGGGTGGGGGTTTTCCACGACCTTGAGGGGAATGTCTTGACCCCACCACGCTACCGTCTCGCCATCCAACAGCTGAGGCTGCGCCGCTTGTCGCCGTGCGAACCGCTCCTGCTGTCGAACGATCCAGTCGGCCTGTTCGTGCAGGAAGTCCCGGGCCAGCGACATCGGCGCCCGCCAGGGGATAGAGAGATGGAACTCACCGCGTCCATCGATGCGTAGCCGCAGGTTCCGCACGTTTTTTCGCGTCAGGTACACCGGAGTGTCGCCCAGCCAGTACACGCCCTCATCGCGTACCCGACGGACTTTATTGTTGCTTCCGGCCTTAACAGACATCGCCCTATGCTACCCGACCGGCGGCAAATCCATGTTCTAAATCGACCTTTGTGGCCATATCAACCACCAACCCCGAGATAAAGACGGACTTCATCAATAATCTCGACTACCCGATGGCGGGGCAGAGCGAGCCGGCCTGTTCCCAGCCACCGCAAGCCCCACCCAAGGGCCAGCCACAAATAAGTTTCGGTGCCAGGCCAAGCCTGACACCGAAACCTAGGGAGATGAAAGGGAGGTTCCCCTAAAAGACTCAGTACTGTCCGAAGTTCTGGACCGTGTACACCCACTGGCGGCCGGTGGCCGTACCAATGCCGGTGCGGTTGAAGCGCCGATCCATCAGGTTGCGGTAGTGACCGGGAGAGGCCACCCAGGCCTTCGTGGAGCCCGCGGCGTATGCGGCCGGCTCAACATTGTAGAAGCCCACCATGTTCTCGCCAGCGAACTTCCAGCCTGCCGGGAACAGGTCCGCGTACTTCAAAGCGCCGTTGGAGTGTACAAACACATCCGTGCGGGCGACTTGCTGCGCCCAAGCGCGAGCCGCGTCATCCATCACCGGGTCGCGCGTCAAGGAAGGAATACCCGCAGCGTTACGTGTCGCGTTGATGGAGTTGAACACCGCGTCTTCACGAGCCTGGTCGGCCGGGGAGGGCTGCATCGAGTACTTGGTGTAAACCTGGGACACACCGGCAACCGGTGCTGCCGCTGCCGGCGCCTGTTGGGGCTGGGCAAAGCCGGCGGCGACATTCAAGACGTTGTCGGAAACCGCGCTGGCGTCCCCGATTGCGGTCACTGCCGGGTTACCGAAAGTCGTCACGAAGTCGCGAGTGTTGCTCCGCGCGTTGGCGGGAACCAGCAGTACCGGACCGTCACTCAACGAGCCAGAAATCAGCGGGTAAACCAGGTCAGTGCCAGAAGCCAGGTAAACGTGGCTGGCGTTGGAGAATACCGTCCGGTTGATAGCTTGAGCGGTCAGGTAACGATCCGCTCCGGCAATACGTCCGGTCGCAGCCCCGTTCGCCACCTGGCTGAGACGAGAACTGGGAACCACAGCTTCGCCACCCAAAGCTACGACCTGAGAGGCGCCCAGAGCTTTCACCGTGCTGGCAGCAGTGGCAATGTCGCCGCCGTTACCGCTGACGGTGATAATCGGGCCGTCACGCAACACCCCTGCCACAGCTGCGTCGGGGGAACCCAGACCGTTGGCGCCCATCGCGTCAGCGACGTAAACTTTGGCGTTGCCGTTGGGGTAGGCATACTTGGCAATGGCCGCCGCAGTAGCCACACGGTTCGGTCCTGCCAAACGGGTCACATTGGCGACTCCGGTGTAGGTGCTGAGTTGACCGGCTACATCGGCACTAATCGCACCTTCGCCACCAAGAACCACAACCTTGGAGGGGTGCAAACGCTTAATTTCGTTAAAGACATCGGCCGGGACATTACCCGAGGGCGGGACCAGCAAAATCGGGCCGTTGGGCAGCACGGAGGCCGCCAGTGCGTCAACCGGGTTATCGTTACGCGCCACATAAACTTCAGAGGCTCCACCGGGGAAAGCGGTACGAGAAATAGCAATCGCAGTCGCGGTAGGACCGCCGCCGCCGACACGGTTCGGCTTAGCGGGAGCGGAGTCACCAGGAGCCAAGGGCTCAGCAACTGAGGAATCATCTGCGCCGGCGCTTGCGGTCTGTTGGGGCTGACCCAACATGGGCGAACGGTTCAAATCGGGGCTACCAGCCAACATGGCGACAGCAACCATCGCCACGAGTGCGGTTCCGCCGACCAGAAAGCGCCCAAAACGCACGCGGCCATGCACCATCGGGCGCATCGCTGCGCCGATCTGCGAACCCTCGTTCGCCTTTACATCCATGTTTGGGGTCTTCGGTTTCATAATCCTTATTCACCTGTCCCTGTACCTTATTTGGTATCTCCAAGACACCACTTGTTCCCTCCAATAGTAACGTTTTAACCCCCTCGAACGGAAGAGTGTTTGCCCTGGATATCAATGAGAAATGCCTGAAAGACCGCAATTTGTTTGCTGTAGAATTAACTTTCCAAACGAGATAACCTGCAATTCTTCTAAGATTTATTTGCGTGTCATTTCGAACCGCTGAGAGTCCGCAAACACGATTTTGTGGTTAAGATTCATGTCATTGTTACGACATTTCAGGAAATAATCACCTTGCGAATAGTGTGCGTTCAGGAAATCGTCTGCCATATTGGCATAAACCGAATCTCGATTGTGTGCCTCGGGAATGTTGAACAGGCTGCCCCGGTTGCCCCACACGGTGACATGGTTCGCCGAACCCGGGTTCAGTCCCGCCTCCAGCTTGGGCACCAGGTCGTTGCTGTTTTCAAACGAAATCATGTGGATGTTTTCGGGCACCCGGCCCATCACCCCCGCCACCGGTGAACCGGCCGTAATCACCGAACGCACGTTATAGTGGCTGGTGAAGGACGGATCGGCCGCCAGGTTTGCCGCCACAATACCCGCTTGGGAGTGCCCCACCAGTTCCACCGGGGTCGCACTATCCACCCCCATGCTCTGCAGCGCCGCCGTGACCGCCCGCGCCGGACCGGTTTCCAGTCCCGCCACCGCTTCCGTATTCGTCAACATATCCTGAGGCATCCCCGAACCGGCGTCCCAACTCTCGGTGCCGCGCAAAATGACCCGCACTCCCTTCTGACCCGCGGCGTTGCGCCACCGTTGAATCTCAAAAGCGCCGTTGTCGCCGTAGGGGTCAATCGTGTTGGAGTAGCGGAACACGTCGCCAGGTTTTTTCGGAAAAGTTCGGGTAGCCCCAGCCGGACTTCCCTCCAACGTCCACCCCTGGCCCGCGCCTCCGCCTTGTACGCGGGGGTTGTAGTCTTGGGTCGCCAACAGTTTGCGTTCCAAACGTTGGGCTCGGTTGATTCCGATGAGCTTGCCGGTAGGAGTTTGGGGAAAGTTCGCCCGGCGGATGTCACGAGTCTCTTGCTGGCTGGCGGCAAACTTGGCATACGCACTCTGGTCATAGGTTCGCAGCCACAGTGCGGGCAGCTGTTCGCCGAAAGGCATAGTTTTTCGCGGCACGACACCGGTTTTTTCCAACACAGCCCTGCCGGTAAAGAACTGTATCGGTCCAAAGAGCAATATCCCGGCCACGGTGAGAGGGTCATCCCACTCGTAGGCATGAATCAGTTCTTGAGGAGTGACTTTGTCGAACCAGCCGTCAAAAGCGGCGTTCAGTTCCGGAGAATCCTCAAAGCCGGGGGTGTGCAGGATGGTGTTGCTGCCGTTGCCGCTGACCTGCAGCGTGTTTGATACCCCGTAGTACTGGGTTCCGAGCTTTGCCTGCATCCACGACAGGAATACCGCAGCCAGCTCCGTATCGCTCATCTGTTTCGTGCGGTACACCCGGCCATCCACCGTAAAACTGGCGGGGAAGTATTGTCGTAAAGCCAGATGTTGAGCTACCAGGTGCATCATAATCGTTTCAAAATCAAAGGCTCCGAACAGGTTTCTGAGGTCGTCCTCGGTCAGCTTATACATTCCCGTGGCCCGTTCGAGCTGTTGGAACAGCGACTCGATTTTTTGGCTCAGAGCCACGGTACCGCAGCTGCCTTGACACGCCAGCACCGCCGCGTCCTCGAACCGGACCCACGCCGATTCCAGGGCCGCCAGCAGCGGGCCATATTCGGCGGCGCCTTCCGGGGTTTCACACAACCTCACCAACCGGGCGTGCACCGTATAATATCGGTGCGCCAGGCGGGATTGCTCGGCCGGTATCCAGTGGCTCAACACGTCTAGGGCTTGCGCACTGTGCTGCAGGCTCGCCCCCATGCGTTCCATCTCATCGGTGTCCACGCACAGACCGGGCCCCCCGCCCACCAAAAAATCTTGGGGGTGGCCCACCACCGGACTGCGGTCATCCCCGATGGACACATCATCGAGCCAGCTCACAGCAGTGCCTCCAGACTGGCTTTCGCGTCCTCCAACTCGTTTATATAGTCGCCGAAAATTTCTAAGTCTCGAAGCAGGTCTCGCCACCGCTCGTTATAGCTTTCTGCCGCCAAACCCAACCACGTCCGGTTTTCGGCTCCAGAAAAATAAGCTACCGCCTGCGCGTGTTGCCGACTGAACAGTCCCCAGTAACACATCTGCGCCATCATCTTCCCCTTTTTTCACCGTCACCCGTGAGGCTCCGCACACCCAAGGTAACTGGAGAAACTGCCCCACCGTACTTGTGACAGATTTAAAAGTGGATAACCCCACCTGGCCGCGCTTGTGGAAAACCCGCAACACCCGGACTTTTGCGTGAAAAACCGCTAAAAACCCGCCGGCTCGGCCAAGTTTTTACAAAACCTTGACCGAGCCGGGACCCGCAAACCGGTTTTAAATATTTTCGGGAACCATCGAAATCGCCCCGCACGGGCATTCTTCGGCGCAGATACCGCAGCCCTTGCAGTAGTCGTATTTGAATACGTAATCGGTGGGTCGAATCTTGGTGATGGCGTTGTCCGGGCAGACCCCGAAACAGTTGTCGCACCCGAAACAGTTTCCGCAGCTCATGCAGCGGCGAGCCTCGAATACGGCCGATTCTTCGTCCAGGCCCTGCACGACTTCATCGAAAGTCGAGGCGCGGCGCGGCCCCTCAATCTTGTCGCGAATCCGGCGGGGAGCGTCCGCATAGTACCAGGTGTTCATATTTTTGATGGAGGCGTCGGGGGCTTTGTCCCCCGCCCGGTATTCCTCGCCGTGGAGATAGGCGTCGATACAGCGGGCGGCCTTCTTGCCGTGGCCAATGGCGATGGTGACGGTACGCTCGGAGGGCACCATGTCGCCCCCGGCAAACACGCCTTTCATCCCGGTCATCATGCGGGAATCGACCTTCACCACGCCTTTTTCAATCTCGATACCGGGGGCGTTCTCGACGATACCCAAATCGGTTTCCTGGCCCAGCGCCATAATGACGGAATCGGCGCCCAACTCCTCATACTCGCCGGTGCCGACCGGGAAACCGTCCTCGTTCAACACCATTTTTTCAATCTTGATGGCCCCGCCGTCCACGTGCTTAATTGTGGAGAGCCACTTCATCATGACGCCTTCTTCCTCGGCCTCCATGATTTCCGAATCGTGGGCGGGGGCGCGGTCGCGGGTCCGGCGATACACAATGATGGCTTCCTCGGCGCCCAGGCGTTTCGCGGTACGAGCCGCATCCACGGCCGTGTTCCCGCCGCCATAAATGACGACGCGGCGTCCCAACATCGGTTTTTCGTCGTTCTCCATGTCCGCCAACATATCCACCGCGTCCATGACTTTCGCGGAATCCCCGGCGGGAATGTCGGCGTGACGTCCCATCTGGGCCCCGATAGCCAGGAACACGGCATCAAAATCGCCGGCGACTTCAGCCACGTTCTCTACCTTCGAGTTGAACTCAAAAGTGACCCCCATGTCCGCGATGCGCTTCACTTCCTGATCCAGGATGCCGCGCGGCAGCCGGTAGGAGGGAATGCCAAACCGCATCATGCCTCCCGCCATCGGACCGGCGTCTCGCACCGTGACGGTGTGGCCCATCCGGCGCAGATGGTAGGCGGCGGACAGCCCGGAGGGACCCGCCCCCACGACCAGCACTTTCTTGCCGCTTTCCGGGGCGAGCAGGCCGACCGTCCACCCTTCCAGCAGGGCCTTGTCCCCCACGAAACGTTCAATCGCGTTGATACCCACCGCTTCGTCCACCATGCCGCGGTTGCAGGCGGTCTGACAAGGGTGGTAGCACACGCGTCCCATCACCGCCGGCAGCGGGTTGTCGGCCATCATCTGTTCCCAGGCCTGGCGATACTTGCCTTCTTCGGCATAAAACAGCCACCGTTGGCAGTTTTCGCCGGCCGGGCAAGCCTTGTTGCACGGCGGCAAGTTGCTCACATAGACGGGCCGTTCGGTGCGCCACGAACCGGTTTCGTTCTCAAGGGAAGAACCGACTTCGAGGGTGATCGCAAAAGGAATGGTCTCTTCCTTCTTCAGTTCAGCTTTGGCTTGTGTCATCTTCGTTTTCCTCTAACTTCTTCAATAGGTTCCGGGCGCCCGTTAGTCGGTTTCGGGTTCGTTGCTCACGTCCATTGCCTGCCGTCCGGGCAGCGCCGCAGCGAAACGACCGGCCGGATCGTCGGGGGCGCTCAAGATGCGTTCCCGCACGTCCTCGTCCAGCGAATCCATCTCAATCAAGCCGTACCGTTTAATATTGCGGTCCGCGATGGCTTGAATCCGTGCCAACACTTCATGCGAATCCGGCCCTTTGAACACGTGAGCAAAACGGCGCTGTGGCTTTAAGTACGCCTCGACCGGGGCGGGACGGCGAATCTTGGTGACGGAAGTAATCTCTCCGTTCTCCGCTTCATACACCGGAAACAGCCCGGTCTGAATGGCCAGACGAGCCAAGGTGACAGTCAGGTTCGAGTTCGAACCCCACCCCAACGGACAGGGCACCAAAACGTGCAGGTAGCGCGCCCCACGGTAGGTCATGGCCTTTTGCACCTTGTATTCCAGGTCACGCAAATCCGCGACGGTCGCGGTGGCGACATAAGGAATCTCGTGGGCCATCGCAATCCGCGGCATGTCTTTACCCTGGGTGAATACGTTACCGGGATGTTCACCGACCGGCTGAGTCGTCGCGGTACGTGCCGCCGGGGGGGTCGCGCCGGAACGCTGTACCCCGGTGTTCATATAGGCTTCGTTGTCGTAACAGATAAACAGGACGTCATCGTTGCGTTCAAACATCCCGGACAGGCAAGCCATGCCAATATCAACAGTACCGCCGTCCCCGCCTTGGGCGACGACGCGAATATTGTCCTTACCCATCGCTTTCAAACCCGCGGCCGCTCCGGCCGCCACGGCCGCAGCGTTGCCGAACAGGGAGTGCATCCACGGAATCGTCCACGCGGTTTCCGGGTACGGGGTGGAAAACACTTCCAAGCACCCGGTCGCGTTGATAGCCACCATTTTGCCGTTGGACGCGGCCGAAGCGGTATCGATAGCGTAGCGGGCTCCCAGCGCTTCGCCGCAGCCCTGGCAGGCGCGGTGTCCCGAAGTCAGGGAGTTTTTCCGGTTCGGGTCGGATTGCAAGGAACGCCACTGCAGGTCAGCCAAACGGTTACCCACCGCGAACGAGCCGACTTGATAGAACTTGACCTGTTCGCGAGCCGGAATTTCAGTTTGTGCAGATTGAGTGATTTCAGTCATTTTTTCTCCTCTGTTCCGGATTATTCAGCCTGATCGGGATCTACCGACACGGCGTCTTGCTTGATGGATGGGGAAGCCACGCGCGGGTTGCCGACCTTGTCCGCCTTGGGTTTCGGCCCGGACTCGGCAATTTTGGCGTTGGTGCGCAACACCCGTTCGCGTTGCACGTTGGTGGCAAAAGCGCCGGAGCGCCGGGTCGCGGCCTCCCGCTCCAGTTCCCCTCGCACCAGTTCCATATCCAGGTCCATAAAGGTCAGGGGCTCGAGGGTATCCGCCACGGCCTGATCCAGCATGGCGTGCAGTGAATTCTTGGTAATGTTGCGGCCACCCAGCCCGGCGATGACTTCATAACAGGTAAACGGCAGTCCGCGCATCGCCGCGCGCAGCTCGGAGGAAACAATCCCGCCAATCCCCAGCTGGAAAGCCTTTTCGACACACACCACGCGCTTCGCGTTCTGCAACACCTCGCGGATAGCTGCAAACGGGAAGGGCCGGAAGGACACGAGGGACATAATGCCGATTTTTTCGCCGTTCTCGCGCCGCTGGTCCACCACGTCCTTTAGCGTGCCGACCACGGAGCCCAGCGCCACGATGATGGTTTCGGCGTCCTCGCAACGGTAAGTGTGCAGCAGGCCGCCGGAATCTCGGCCAAAAATACTCTTAAATTCGGACTGGACCTGGGGGATGAGGTCCAGGGCCTGGAGCATCTTGTGGTGGGCGATGTAGCGCACCTCGGTGAAGGCTTCGGGGCCGACCATCGCGCCAATAGACAGCGGGTCGTCGGGGTCCAGTACCTGACGCGGTTCGTAGGGCGGCAGGAACTGTTTGACCTGTTCCGGTTCCGGCAGGTCGACCTGTTCGACCGCGTGGGTCAAAATAAAGCCGTCCATGCACACCATCACCGGAACGCTGAGTTCTTCCGCGATGCGGAACGCCTGTACGTGCAGGTCCGCGGCCTCCTGATTGTTTTCGGCGAACAGTTGTATCCACCCCGAATCGCGCTGGCTCATCGAGTCGCTGTGGTCATTCCAAATGTTGATGGGCGCGCCTATGGCCCGGTTCGCGACGGTCATCACGATGGGAAAACCCAGACCGGCAGCGTTATATACGGCCTCGACCATATAGAGCAACCCTTGGGAAGCGGTGGCGGTGTAGGAACGCGCCCCCACCGCCGAAGAGCCGATACAGGCACTCATGGCCGCAAACTCGCTCTCGACGTTGACATATTCGCAATGTTCCAGCTGCCCGGACTTCACCAGGGCGGATAGAGCCTCGACAATGTGGGTTTGGGGACTGATGGGGTAGGCGGCGACCACGTTGGGCTGGCAAGCCGCGACGGCTCGAGCGATCGCCTGGGAGCCTTCGATTTGTTTCAGCATTGTTTCTTCTTCCTTTTATTCTCAAGTCCGGGGCGCACCACATCGTCCCGGTACCGCTGGCATATCTCAGGCCATGTGTGCTTTCACGTATTCATAAGCGGCTGCGGCGGCCTCCACGTTGGAGTCGCCGACTTTGCCTTTGAACTTGCCGCGGATGGCGTCCTCAACCGATTCCAGTTTGATAATCCCGGTCAGAGCCGCCAATCCGCCCAGCAAAACTGCGTTCGGCAGGGGACGTCCCAGCTTTTCCAAGGCGATTTCAGAAGCGGGCATCGCCATAAAGTGACCCCGGGGCAGCTTCGCCTCCAGCTCAGGCACGCCCAGTTCGGCAGCGGTCTTTTGGGAGTTAACCAGCGCGTATCCGTCGTCTTTCAGCCCCGAAAACGGATCCATAATGGCCAGCAAGGTCGGGTCTTGCACGATGACAATGTCGGGATCCAAGATGGGTTCCCGGGAGCGAATTTCTTTATCTTCAATCCGGCAATAGCTCACGACGGGAGCGCCGGTCCGTTCCGACCCGAAAGACGGGAAGGCTTGGGCGTGGTGGCCGTCAGCGAAAGCCGCGTAAGCCATTAGATCGGAAGCGGTAACCACACCCTGACCACCGCGACCGTGTACTCGAATTTCAACCATGTTTCGAGCTTATGTTGTCCGCCCGGTTTTGTCCCGTTCGCGGGAAAAACCGGGCTTTTTCAGTAAACAATTTTGGGCGGCTATTGAACTGCGTTTGCCTTTAAAAGCAGTCCTGACTTTTCAAAAACGTTACCACGCCTCGATTTCCCCATATTTTAGCCATTTAGCGCTAAAATTGTGACACGCACGAGCCAATGGGGGCAGCGATGACACAGCAAGAAGACACGCGTATTCGCGTCGGAGTGGTCGGATTCGGCAACTATGGCAAGGCGGCCGCCAAAGCGGTCAGCAAGTGCCGTGACCTGGAGCTGGTGGCGATTTTTTCCAAACGTGACCCGCAAAAACTCCAAAACTCCTACGCCAAGGTTTACCCCACCGATACCGTAGCCCAGTTCGCCGACCGTATCGACGTCGTCATTATCTGCGACACCGTGGCGACGAACCTTCAGCAAGAAACCCCCCAGCTGGCCCAATATTTCCACACAGTCGACGCCCACCCCTTGCGCGGCAAACCACCCACCGCCGAGGAAGTCGAAGCGAAACGCAAGTTCCGCCTGGAGGAACTCGAACGGATGGCGAAAGACATCGCCGAACGCCAGGCGGCTCGTGACGCCGCGGCGGGCGTAGAACAAGAGGCTGGCACGCCTGAGGCAGCTCCAGACGCGCCGCCGGACACAAACGCGGCACCCGACACGACTGATGAGGAAAACCCTGATGAAGCCATCCACGAAGTCTCGGGCATGATGCTGCCGGCATTCATCAAAGAACCCGTTTTCCAGCCCGTCTATCAGCCCTTCCCCGACTATTTCGCAGCGGTGGACGAGGCGGGGCAATCCGCCAAACACGTGTCTTTGTGTGCGGTGGGTTGGGAACCGGGCCTGATGTCAATGTTCCGAGTCATTTCTGACTCCCTGTTCCCGAAAACGAAAACCTACACATTTTGGGGGCGCGGCATTTCCATGCAGTGGTCCAACGCGATTCGCGCCTTTGACGGTGTGTTAGATGCGGTGGCGTACCAGGTTCCCAAAGAGGATCCCCTCACGGCAGTATTGAATGGGGAACCGATCTATGATGATTCCCGCAAAGCCCTGCACTATATGGAGTGCTACGTAGTGGCTGACCCGGCCTATGACAAGGAGCAGCTACGTGAGGAAATCATCGCCATGCCGGGCTGGTTCGCCGACTACGACACCCAGGTCACGTTCTTAAGCCCCGACGAGATGCGCGAGTATCACTCGCGGCTGACCCACGCCGGGCTGATTTTGTCGCGCGCCACGACCTCCCAAGGCATCAACGAACAGATTAAGTTGGAAATCGACATGGACGACAACCCCGAGTTCACCGCCTACGTCATGGTGGCAGCAGCCCGGGCGGCTTACCGTGCCGGGCAAGCTGGCTGGTCAGGGGCACACACCATGATGGAAATTCCTCCCATCTGGTTGCACCCCGACCCGCCGGAAAAGCTCCGTTTCCAGACTTCCGGGTCATAGGTATTCCTTGGTGTCTTGGTGACACCACCCGGCAATACAACGCCGGCGTTCACAGACTAACAGTTCAAGCAGTTTCTGATGCCTCTATAATTGCTGATGAACACCAATTTGAACTGGAATCGAAGCCTAGACAGATGTGTATAAGTGTGCGACCTAATGCTTGTCTTTGCTGGCTAGAAGGTCATAAAGCTTACTGAGCATTTCCTGGGTTTCGATGAACTCGCTGCTTCCAGGTTTACCGTTTTCTTTAAACCAGTTTTTCAGCATATTAAAATCTTTCAAGCCCAGCTCGCCGCTGATGATGCCTTTTTCCTTTGACAATGCAACGGTTGTTGCTAACATCCCGATTTGACCGATGCCCATATCTGACCCCTGCGCGGCCTCAATGGTTTGAACTTCGTAACGCGTCAACTGCGCCAAACGCTGCACCGTCCTTCGGTCATCTGCCAAAGTTAAAACACCGTTAGGCAGCAAAACACCTTCCTGCATTTTGTATGCTGCATTGGCCGCCAGACCAGGCCCCTTCAAATCAGAGACCGCCTTATAAATTTGGCTGCGATCAGTAACTTTCTGTGTCAAATAGGCTCGCTCATCCGCACTGATAAACCCGTGCTTTTCAAGCTTGTCAAACATATAGCTCAGATCGACCTTAGTTCCCCAGGCTTCCACCCCACCTGGGGAAACAGTCACTGATGAGGTCGTTTCCATCGATTTCTGAAAGCCCTGCGCGGTCGAAACGTGAGGACTGACATTAGGCATCGACGTCCCTTGGAACGAACCAACATTAATCATTGCAAAGCCCCTCTACTCATATGACACCTCAATAGATTGCTTGGAAATAACCGTAACAGGAAAAATCGGTTGATTTTTGCTGTCCATAACGCCCCATTTAAAATAGAACGAGGTAGCGGGGGGATAGCCTGCAAAATCTGTAATGGTGCCATTAACACTAGCGCCATAAACAAACTGGGTAATGTCGGCGCAGTAATATTCAGAGTAGCCAACAGGGCACAACCCTGCAGCTAAACCCTGACCGACGGTCGGAGGATTTGTAATGGTTGCGCGAACTTTTATGTTGGTGATTTTGCCTACCAGGTCATTAGTCCAGGGCTTCAACTTTGAAGAATCGTACCATTGCTGCGTTCTGTATAAGCTGGGAGCACCTGTTACTTGATCCATCCAGGAACCTGGTCCGACGGCAACAGCACTTGGGATTCCGACAGAAAATGCCAACATAAATGCCGCTACTGTTCCAGACAGGATTTCAGGAATACGTTTTTTCATAATTTGTTCTCCTCACACGTAAATTGTGGCCAGTTTGGCCGTTGCCTCCTACACTAGAGCAAAACCACGGTCGTGAAAATATCCCAAAATTGGGGTATTCCACCTCGGAGAGGATTCCGATAGAGTGCGCTTAAACGTCTTTACGAGGAGGCTTTGATGCGTATTATTGCTGTTCTAATTGCTTTTCTAAGCACCGTGGGTCTGACTTTCGGAGCCTGTGGGCCGCACAGCGACTTGATCGCCGAGGAACACTCTGAAATAACAATCTGCGACATCATTCCACAGCTATGCTGAGTCTAAGCATCATGGGGAGGGAAGTTTGCACCTTACAAAACCTTGTTTATCCTGGATTTCCAGGAATAAGATTCTTCTAGCTGTGCTGTTCCTTGGTGTTGTTCTTGACTTCAGCATTACCCGAATTCGTGACAACCCCTGGAGTGTTTTAGGTGAACTAATCGGATTCGTAGTTTTCCTTGGCTACATATTTTTCCCTCGCGTAGGTGGATGGGTTTTTATTGCTGCAGTCGTTGCTATGAATGTGGTTCCCACGGTTGAATTTGGTCTGGTGGTGTACTTGACGATTCCGGTGATTTTTGACTGGTCATGGCGCGGCTGGTGGAAGCAAAGCTTGATTGCAACGCTCGTCAGTTCACTTGCGATATTGATTGGTTTTGCTGGTAAATACAATACGATTGCCAGCGTTTTTTACGCCTTGCTCCTGCTTTTTGCTCTCGGGGCAGGTTTTGTGCTGCGCCGGTACATTGAAGAAAATCTGCGGCTGAACATTCATTCGGTGATGGAACAACACCGTTACGAATTAGCTCTATTACAGACCAAGCAGGAATTGTCAGCAGAGTTGCACAACCATACGGCAGGAACGCTCTCCCGATTGACAACTCTGTCGGCCAAAATATTGGAAGATGCCAAGGATTCTCCCGAAACAAGTGAGGAAACCCGACTACGCTTGGAGTTGCTGCATGGAGAGTCTGTGCGAGCCCTCAGCGAACTGCGAAGAACATTAAGTGTGCTGGGACAAAACCCTACACTGAAAGCAACCCCCACACCCCTCGCCACCTCGCTAGATACGGCTAGAGACGTCGCGACGGGATTTGGCTTCAACGTAGAAATCGACACCGACCCTGAGAACCTGGGCACACTGAGTACCGCCGTCACCAGCTTGTTGCGTGAATGTGTCCGTGAAGCCCTGACGAATTTGATAAAGTACGGCAACCCTGAAAAGCCGTGTCGTGTGTCTATTGAGGTTGACTATACGGAGGGGATAGTAGATTTCACGATGATGAATTCAATTAGTTCTTTCTCTGCCAATCCGGTGTTGAGCAGCGGCAGGGGTTTGAAACTTTTGGGGGAGCAACTTCATATTTCAGGTGGTGTCCTCGAGGCGGGACGGACTGGGGAGCATTGGGTGTTACACATCACCATCCCTCTCGAGATGGAAGTGACAAAGTGAGCGGACAGGAAGTTATTAGGGTCATTTTTGCAGATGATGATGAGCTTTATATGCACGAGATGAGCATCCTCCTGAACAGTTTGGATTACATAACAATCGTCGGCAAGGCCGGGAACGGTCTCGAGGTGATGAATCTCATTGAGAACACAAATCACGATGTGGTGCTATTAGATGTGGCCATGCCGGGGATGAGTGGTATTGAAACGGTTACATCCGCGCTGACACACAATCCGGACGAACGGATTATTATGCTGACCGCTTTTGAACGTCCCGATATGCTACGTGCGGCCTTAACAGCCGGAGCAAAAGGATTTCTGACCAAAGAGACTGAGTTCCGTGAGATTGGTGAGGCCATTAAACGGGTGTACAGAGGCGGGAACGCCCTGGATAACAAGCCGTTATCGATGGTTATGGACTATTTCGTGTCCACCAATCCTCAACCTGCAAACCTGCAGCTGCAATCCCAAATCGATGCTCTACCCCAGCATTTACGTCAAGTCGTTCAACTCATAGGCAAGGCTTACTCCAACAAAGAAATCGCAACCGAAACCGGACTTTCCATAAATACCGTGAGTACGTACGTGAAATGTGCCCTCGCAAAACTTGGTATGCGCCGCGGAGAATTGACCATGCAGATAATCCGTCTGGGTCTGGACCAGACACCACCGGTTTAACCAAACGTGTTACAAATTCCCACCATGCTTTGACAAAATTGTTTTGAATGAAACGTGATTTCCGGCAATATCAGTTCCGCTCCCCAAGTCAGCTAAACTGCCTCTGTGACGGATTTTGCGCAGCGGCTGCTGGGGCGCCCGGCTCTGACCGGTCGGGTCGTCGGCCTGGATATGGCTCGCGGCCTGGCCATTTTGGGCATGTTCACCGCGCATATGTGGGTTTCGGTGCAAGGTCCCGTCTCTAGCGTGATGGCCTTGTCTCACGGACGTTCCGCCCCGCTCTTTGCACTGCTCGCGGGGGTTTCGATGGGCATCATGCAAGACCGTATGGCCCGGCGCTTTGCCGACTCCCCCGCGCTGTCGCGTCGCTATTACGGTGAAAAAATCCTGGTACGTGCCGCTGTCTTAATCCTCATCGCCGCCCTGCTCAGCCTCTTCAACACCCGTATCCTGCTGATTCTCGATAACTACGGGGTGTGGATGGTTTGCGCCCTGTTGCTTTCAGGCCTCTCCGTTCCGGGCCTGGTGTGGATCATCGGACTGTTGCTGGTGGCGGGCATTCCGCTGTGGCACTACCTCAACCTGCTGTTTGTTCCGCCCGAGATCGGCGTGGTCCTGGGGCTCAATGACTATCAGATGCCCACCTTCCTCATCTATGTACTGACCGGGCTGATCCTGTGGCGTTTGGGTTGGGCGGGGGCGAGCCCGCGGTCGCATCGACTGCAGAAGGTGGGGGCGGGCCTCGGGCTGGGTGTGGCTTTCGTGGTTTTCGGGGTCGGCACCGCCATTGATTCGCTACGTCTGGGACGGGTTTCCGGGGTCATTCTCAATCAAGACACCCTGTCCATCGCCAACCCCACCCCGGCCCAGTTTTGGTATCAAACCCTGGTCTATATCGCTCCGCACACGGATTCTGTAGCGGAAACCGTGGCCAATACCGCTTGGTGCATCGGACTGACTTCCCTGTTGTTGCTGGCAGGGCCTACCTTCAACCGGTTTATGTCCCCGGTGGCGGCGTTAGGTTCGATGGCGCTGAGCACCTATACCCTCCACGTCATCTGGCACACCATCACGTTTCGCGTGTTCGGCTATCCCGGACTCATCCCCTCCCTCATCATCATGATGATGGTTTTCCTGCTGGCCGCGAGCCTGTGGCGGTTACGGTTTGGCAAGGGTCCGCTGGAGGCTTTCCTGGCTCGCCTCAGCGATCCTCCCGCTGTTAACCACACTGCTGAGAATTCTGACGGGTCTGCTCCGACCAATCTGGCTTAGGCCCGAGTCTGTTCAAAACATAGCGATGACCCAAAAATCCCTTAAACATTTTCAATCAAATTTGAAACATAACACTATTTCAGCGCTAAAGTGGATTTGGCTGGTTCATTTACAAAGAAAGGGAGCTGAATATGAAATCCAAAAAAATCTCACTGGTTTCTCACCTAAGACTTTCCCAAAAAATATGGAGTTTAGTCATCATATCGACCGTCATCATGGCGTTCTTGGCTGTTATCAGCTTGATTATGGGGGTACGCATTGAATCTGACACTACCAGGGAAGCGAAACTGTCCGAGTTTCAGGTTCCCCTAACTCAACTCAACACCGAAATAATGCGCAACCGTATGAATATTTCTGATATCTGTTCGGTTCCCAATGACGTGGCCCCAGAGATTATTCAAGTCATGCATGATACGGATGCGAAAGTACTTGACCTTTACACTCAGATTCTCAATAAGGGAGGCAAAGAGGCACTACCCCCTATCGTAGGTTTTGACCAGAAATACCAAGACTGGATTTCATTCCGTGACAAGGAAATCACACCCCTGGTCCAAAACAAAGAGTTGGCGCAGTACTTTACCTTGGCCACCGCTAAGGGACCCGGCTCCAACCAGGAACAGATCGGCAACTATACTGCAATGGTAGACAATTCGCAGCAAATGATGCTTAAGGAAATGGCCCAGGCCCGTAGCGATGTCATTCAATCGCGCACTATTTTGCGAACCTCTATCCTGGGTGCCGGAATTCTGGGCATCATCATTATGTCGCTGTTGGGATGGTCGACCGTACAGTCGATTACACGTCCCCTACGCGAAATCCAGAACTCTCTAAACGCTATGAGCCAGGGTGATTTGACTCAAAATCCGCAGGTGACCTCTCATGATGAAATTGGCCAGATGTCGCAGTCCCTTACTGCCGCACTGGCTTCGTTGCGAGGTCTGATTTCTCATACTGTCGAAACGGTGGATCAAGTGGAGGGCACTGTCAAGGTCGTGAAAGAGACCAGTGACCAGGCGGTAGCGGCTGCGGCCAGTTCGCAGGATGATTCTCAACGCGTTGCCGCTCAAGCTGACGAAGTATCCAGCAGTATTCAAACCGTAGCGGCCGGCTCGGAAGAAATGAACGCGTCTATCCGCGAAATTTCTTCCAACGCGAACGAAGCTGCGCGTTTTGCGGCCGATGCTGCTCAAGCCGCCCAGCAAACTAATGAGGTTGTGTCTCGGCTGGGCGATTCTTCCCAAGAAATTGGGGAAGTCATTAAGTCTATTACTTCCATCGCCGAGCAAACTAACCTGTTAGCTTTGAACGCGACCATTGAGGCCGCACGTGCCGGGGATGCCGGAAAAGGATTCGCGGTAGTTGCAGGGGAAGTGAAGGATCTAGCTTCTGAGACTGCAAAAGCTACCGAGGACATCGGAACCAAGATTGAAAAAATCAAGTCTGACACTGATGATGCGGTCCAAGCCATCGGCAAGATTGGAGAAATTATTTCTTCCATCAACGACTTCCAGACGACCATCGCGGCGGCGGTAGAGGAACAAACCGCCACTACGAACGAGATGTCTCGTTCGGTATCGGAGGCTGCGGAAGGCTCGTCTACAATCGCGGCTTCCATCTCTTCGATTGCACAAGCAGCATCCGGGGCGGTGCAAACCTTGGACGCTATCAATCAAAGCACCCAAGAGTTGAGCGAACACTCGGAATACTTAAAGACCCAGATTGGGAACTTTAAGTTCTGAGACTGACCTCCCGTAAAAATGATTTTGGGCTAGCCGCAAGGCTAGCCCAAAATCATATCTAGGTATAACTGCTTATGGCAGAGCCAAACCGAAGATGGGGATAGCCAGGGCAAACACGGTGATGGTAATCAACACCAAGCCCACCAGGGCGATGATGAAACCGCCCTTGATCATATCCGCAATCTTGAGGTACCCAGAACCGTAAGCGATAGCGTTCGGCGGGGTCGCGACCGGCAGCATGAACGCACAGGTCGCAGCCAGAGCAGCCGGAATCGTCAGAATCATCACGTTCGGGCCTTGCAGACCGATACCCATAGCCACGCCACCGATGATCGGCAGGAACGCGGCCGCGGTAGCGGTGTTCGAGGTCAACTCGGTCAGGGCCAGCACCAGGGCGGCCACGGCTAGGACGATAATCACAATGGGCGCACCCGCCAGTCCCTTCACCATCTCACCGATGTAGTTGGACAAGCCGGTGTGCTGGAACTGCTTGGACAGCGACAGACCGCCGCCGAACAGCAGCAAGATGTCCCACGGAATCGTCTTGGCTTCGTTCCACGTCACCAGACGTTCTCCGTTGGTCTTGCCGGGGATGATGAACAGCAGCACCGCTACGCTCATCGCCACGATAGCGTCAAGCTTCTTCGGACCTTCGATGCCTGTAGCTTTCAAAATCAGCGGCACGAAAATCCAGCAGAACACCGCCAGGATGAACAGCAACATAACCAGCAGTTCGCCGCCGCGCAGTTTCCCGAGCTTGGCGTATTCCTCGTTGATGAGTTCCTTACCGCCGGGGATTTCCTCGATTTCCGGCTTGAACATGACGAAAGTCAAAATCCACCAGGCGAACAGGGTAAAGACAACCACCATCGGGAAGCCCATCAGGAACCACTTGCCGAAGTTGATGTCGTACTTCAACGTATCGCTCATGTACGCCTTCAAAAGGGTGTTCGGGGGGGTCCCGATGGGGGTCGCCAGCGAGCCGATAGAGGCGGAGTAGGCGATGGCCAGCATCAAACCGATAGCGAAGTTAGACCGCTTAATACCGTGCTTTTCCGCCGTGGTCGAGGCCACATTGTCGCCCTCGTTCAACAGACCGGACATGACACCACCGTGGATAGCTCCACCGTAGGCGGCTTCCACGTCCAGACCTTTACCGACGGCGGCGTTCTTGTCCTGGGCGGATTCAAACAGCTGAACTACGGATAGGCCGATGGGCAGCATCATCACAGCGGTTGCGGTGTTGGACACCCACATCGAAATAAACCCGGTAGCAATCATGAAGCCCAGAATCAGGCGGCGGGGTTTGACCCCCACGATGCGGACGATACCCAATGCCACGCGCCGGTCAAAGTGCCAGCGTTGCATGGCGATAGCCAGGATGAACCCGCCCATGAACAGGTAAATCGTGTCCGATGCGTAGGATCCGGCGGTGCCCGCGTAGTCGTTGACTCCCAGCAGGGGGAATAACACCAGCGGAACCATTGCCGTAGCCGCCAGTGAGATAGCTTCGGTCATCCACCAGATAGCCATCATGACCGCGATACCGGCGACCAGATACACCGCACCCACATTCATTTCTTCTTCTTTGATTACGTCGGCGCCAACGGACTTCGTAATCACGTCCACAGCGTCACGGGGAATCAAAAAGTAAACGATGGCACCTAGGATGATGCCACCGAAAAGCCCGATTAGCCGGACCTTTGATATTTTCTTTTCGCCCTCAGATTGCTCCACATCGTGTTTGTCGATCGGAGGGACTTCCTTCACACTCATACTTTCGCGTGCCTTTCGTGTTTAATCGGCTCAGCTTTGAGCTGACTTTGCACATTCTACATGAGAATAAGAAGGGCAAATACCAGGTCGAGGGCTTTTCTTGGGGTTTTCTTGGTAAACGTCCAGGTTATCCCTGTGTCACAGATTGGGATTTTATTTTTTCAAACCTTGGTTATTCACGAGTTCGGTGCCACGGTTTTTCGGGTTTTCCCGCGATTTTTCGGGGGTGTGGATAACCTGTGGATAAAATTGCAGTTTGTTGAAACAATTTTCTCTCTCGTTTCTTGCCTAAACGCCCTCAAGTGTGCTAAAGAGGCATTTTGCTATGCCAAATACCCAGCTCATGCCCTGTTTGAGCGGTGGAACCTTATTTCTGTAGTGAAAGGTTTGGAGAATTTTTTGTGGCGATTTTTAATTCACAGCGACTGTGGATAACCTGTGGGTTCCCAACCCGCAACATCTCACATAACTTTGACAGAGGAGCCTAGGTGATAAAAAACTTAAAAAAACAATTCACCGCCTTACCCACCGGTTATCCACAGACTTATTCGGGGTTATCCACCTATTTTCCACCAAAATGGTTTGCTAAGTCAGAACCGAAAGCGTAGGTTTGAGCCCGGATATCTATCTTTCAACCCCTTCCTAGCGGGGGTGAAGTGTCGGTGAAAGGAGTCCGCGTGGAGGAACAAAATAATCTGGCTGTCGACCGGATTCCCCCCCACAACATCTTGGCTGAGCAATGTGTGCTCGGTGCCATGATTCTGTCAAAAAATGCCATCGCCGACACCTATAAATTGCTGCTGCCCAGCGACTTCTATGACTCGCGTCACGAGATTATTTTCAACACTATCCTGGACCTCTACGCGGCGGGAGCGGCTTCCGATCCGGTGACGGTGCCTGCCGAACTGGAAAAACGAGGTCAGCTTTCTCGCGTCGGGGGCTTGGATTACATTCACACCGTTATCCACTCGGTGCCTACGACCGCTAACGCTGCCTACTATGCACAGATTGTGCGCGACCAGGCGACCTTGCGCGGCCTGGTCGAAGCAGGCACCCGCATCACCCAGCTCGGTTACGCCATCGACACTACTGACGCGGACGAACTTATCAATACCGCCCACGCTGAACTGGACCGAGTCAGCGAGAAACGCACTTCTGAAGACTATCGACCACTGTCCGAACTGCTGACCCCAGTCTTGGACGAAATCCAACAGACCGACGACGACCCGCACACGGTTCACACTGGGTTCCTCGATTTTGATAGTGTGACTAACGGTCTGCGCGCTGGTCAGCTCATCATTGTGGCGGCGCGTCCGGCGATGGGTAAATCGACTTTTACCCTAGATATTTTGCGTCACGTGACTTTGAAAGAGAAACGGGCGGCGGCGATTTTTTCTCTCGAGATGTCGGCTGCGGACATTATCAAGAGGATGCTGTCGGCGGAGGCTAGCGTGCCGCTGTCCCTCCTGTTCGCGGGGATGCCCAACGATGGCCCCCAGAACCAAGCCAACTGGGACAACATCGCTTCAGCGTATAACCGAATGAAGTCCGCGCCTTTCTTTATTGACGATTCCCCGAACCTGACCATGCCCGATATTCGAGCCAAGTGCCGGCGCCTCAAGCATTCCACAGATTTGTCCCTCGTTGTCGTGGACTACATTCAGTTGATGAGTTCACACAAACGCATCGAGTCGCGTCAACAGGAAGTTTCCGAGATTTCAAGGTCCTTGAAACTGTTGGCCAAAGAGCTGGAGGTGCCGGTCATTGGGGTCGCTCAGCTGAACCGTGGGCCGGAGTCTCGTACCGATAAGAAACCGATGATGAGCGACCTGCGAGAATCGGGTTCGTTGGAGCAGGACGCTGACCTGGTGCTGTTGCTGCACCGCCCCGAGTATTACAACTCGGACGACCGTCCCGGCGAAGCTGACCTCAATATCGCCAAACACCGCAATGGACGCACCGAAATTATAAACCTGCAGTTCCAAGGCAAGTTTTCGCGTTTCGTTTCGGGGATTCACCGCAATCAAGAGGAACCCCCGCCCCCGGATTACTAAAAACGCCCGGTGCCGGAAACCCGCAGGTTCCCGGCACCGTTCTCTATTTAGGTTCTACTTTTCGGCCCGCACCGTGACTTCCAGCGGTGAGGTCAATTCTTCGAACAGGCGCACCGTCAGCTGGTAGGTACCGACTGCCTTGATGGGCTTCTCAATGACAATCTTGCGCTTGTCGATTTCAGCGCCCTTTTGCTCCTTAACCGCCGCGGCGATCTGAGCGGTGGTGATAGCCCCGAACAGACGCCCGTTCGCGCCGGCCTTGGCATCAATCAACACCGGGTCGCCCTCGGCAAGCTTGGCTTGCACCGCCTGAGCGATTTCCATCGAGGCAATCTGTTTCTTTGCCAAGGCGGCCTTCATCCGGTCGATTTCCACCTGGGATCCCTTGGTCCACGGCATCGCCAAACGGCGCGGCAACAGGTAGTTGCGAGCGTAACCGGGGCGTACTTCCACCACGTCGCCAGCGTTACCGAGCTTGGCGACTTCGTGGGTCAAAACAACTTTCGTATTCTGAGTCATTGTTTACTTCCTCCCTCAAATTTAGCGGCCGGAACCGGAGTAGGGCAGCAAAGCCATTTCGCGGGCGTTCTTAACCGCTTTCGCAATCTGACGCTGTTCCTGGACGGTTACACCGGTGACGCGCCGGGCGCGAATCTTGCCGCGGTCCGAAATGAACTTGCGCAGCAAAGCGGTGTCTTTGTAGTCAATGTTGCCAACCTTTTGAGCCTTTAGGGGGTTGGTCTTTTTCTTAATGGGTTTGTTGTTATTGCGCATCTGCTTACCCATATCGATCTCCTTTATATATAACGTGTTGAAAAACTTATCTGTGCTGTGTCGGAATGCCGCGGGGAAAAGCCCTAACGACGGCAAACCGGTCTAGAACGGCGGATTTTCGCCAAAGCTGGAATCAGCCGGAGCCCCCGGGGCGCCAAAGCCAGGCGCGGGCGAACCCCACGCGTCCCCGTCGGAGCCTCCGGCGGGAGCACCGTAAGTGGGCTGCGGCTGAGCTGTGCCAGGAACGCTGTTGTAGCCGCCGCTACCCGCGTTGGCACCAAAGCCTCCCTCACCGCGCTGAGTCCGGTTCACCGAGGCGGTAGCAAACCGCAGGGACGGACCAATCTCATCTACCGTCATCTCTACTGAGGTGCGCCGAGAACCATCTTGGGCTTCCCAAGAACGCTGCTGCAAACGGCCTTGAGCGATGACGCGCGACCCCTTGTGCAGGGATTCCGCAACGTTTTCCGCCAGTTCCCGCCAAGCGGTACACCGCAAGAACAGGGCTTCGCCGTCTTTCCAGCTGTTGGAGGCCCGGTCAAACGAACGCGGAGTTGACGCAATCGTGAAAGAAGCCAACGCCGTGCCGGACTGGCCCCAGCGAAGTTCCGGGTCCGCCGTCAAGTTGCCTATTACCGTGATAATCGTGTCGCCTGCCATTGTTTCTCCTTAGTTGTCATCAATTCGGGGGCGTGGTGCCAAAATCCGCTCGTTGCGTGGTGCCTTTCCGGCTCTACTCAACATATCAGGGACCCTGGAGACCAAAATTCGCCTCCGTTGGATTGGAAAAAATTAGGCATCCTTGCGCATCAGTTTGGTGCGCAGAATCGACTCGTTTAGGCCCAGCTGACGGTCCAATTCCTTGGCGATTTCCGGGGTGGTTTCCATGTCGACAACCACGTAAATCCCGTCAGTCTTTTTCAGAATGGGGTAGGCGAGCTTGCGCTTGCCCCACACATCAAGTTTCTCAATCTTGCCCCCCAGGTCTTCTACCTGGCCAAACAGGGCGCTCATCGAGGGTTCGACAGTGCGTTCATCGACCTCGGGGTCAACAATCACCATCATTTCGTATTTCCGCATATAACTCTCCTTTGGTCTTAACGGCCCCGGTCCCTCCGGAGCAGGAGTCGCCGTCCTGGCGCGGCGCCAAAACAGCCTTACGATTCTAACGTTTTCCGCTCCCTTTAGCCAATTCGGGGGTTGGTAATGCGAAGTCGGAGGACTTACCCACCTGTGGAGTCGAAAAACATGTCTCAGCCGGCCCGCTATATGCTACTGTAACACCAACTCTAACATTTTAGGGTTAGACTCCCGCCACCCCTCAAAGTCCCAACCACCAGGACATATACCAACTGCCAACCCGCCCTTGTGCCAGCTACTGTAACGTACTGTAACAATGTTAGAGTAGCTGTCCCACCGGGCTTGTAAATCAGTACCGGTTGTTACGAGACGGACCCACCCGATTCGGTCGCGCCGCCTTCCCCACCCGGGGTCGGGTTGGGGGGAACAGGCGAATTACTAGGGTTGGGAACGAACCCGGAAGTGCCCGGGATGGTGGGACTGGGTTCGGTTCCTCCCGAACCATTCCCCGGCTCATTCCCGGGACTGTGCGGCGTCGCGGGAGAAGGCGATAGGGAAGGGCTGGGGGACAGAGAATCATCGGGACTGGGACTCAGTGAAGGTTCAGTCTCGGTGGGGCTTGGTTCCTCCGACCGGGTCACTTCCACTTTCTTGAGTTTTTGGGCCTTCGCAAACTGCTCCACTTCCAGGCCTTTCACGGCCCCGGACATATATTGTTTCCACAGCCACGCCGGCCAGGTAGAGCCGGTAACCTCACGGATACCGCCAAACGGTGAGATGGATTGTTCCTCCCCGTTAGGTCCGGACTGGTACAGACCGACAATGGTCACCACTTGGGGAATGAATCCGGCGAAAACCGCAGACTTGTTATCGGTGGACGATCCGGTCTTACCGGCGGAGGGCCTGCCGATTTGGGCTTTCGCCGCGGTGCCTCCCGCCTGGAACGGTCCCGTCAAGGCTTGGGTGGCGGTCAGGGCGATATTGCGTTCAATGACCTGGTCCGCCGAGAACGACGGCATATAAACAATGTCCCCAGAAGTGTCCGTAACCTGGCGAATCATGTGGACAGTCTCACGTTTGCCCTCGTTGGCAATAGTTCCGTAAGCTTCGGCGATATTTGCCGCCGTCGGAGAAGCCGAACCCAGCACGTTCGTCAGAGCATCGTCCAGGCCCGGGGTGTTTTCGGGATAGCCCAAACGAATCGCCACTTCCTTGGTCAAGGACGGTCCGACCTTCGCGTTCAAAGCGACATAGGCCGTGTTGATAGATTTCGCGGTAGCTTGTGCCAGGTTGACCGTTCCATATGAGGCTCCGGCGAAGTTCCTGATGGGCACGCCTTGTATGGTCTGCGGGGAGTTCCCCGGATAGGTGTCGTTCAACGACCCGCCCTGTTCCAGGGAGGCAATCATGCCGAAAGGCTTAAACGTCGACCCAGCCTGGAAGTGTTCCTGGGTGGCGGCGTTGATTTGGACTTTCAGATAGTCCTGCCCCGGATATTCCGCAATAATTTCCCCCGTCTTCGGATCGGTGGAAATCATCGCGACGTGCAAGTTCTCCGAATGCCCCGACGGCAGCTTCGCCACCGTCTGTTCCATCAGTTTGACTTTATCTTTGTCTAAAGTCGTGGTGATTTTCAGCCCCATCGTGTCGATTTGTTCCTCGCTCAAGCCAGCCAAATCTTTCAGTTCTTGACGCGCCTGGAACATGAAATAGCCGTTCAGCCCCCCGAAATCCTGCACGCTTTGGGTGGGCGGAATCGTGGCCGGGAACTGCGCCGATGCCTGCTGTTGCGGGGTGATATACCCATCGGCGGCCATGTTCTTAATGACCCGTTTCCACCGTTTTTCCGCCAGTTCCTGGCTCACGGCCGGATCGTAGGCGGAAGGCGCGGGGATAATGCCGGACAGCAGGGCGGCCTCGGAGTAATCAATATCTTTGGCATTTTTCCCGAAATAAGCCTTCGCAGCAGCCTGGATTCCATAGGATCCGCGGCCGAAATAAATCGTGTTCAAATAGTTGCCCAGGATTTCGTCTTTTTCCTGCTGGCGGTTAATCTTCAGCGCCATAATGGCTTCTCTGGCTTTCGCCCAGTACCGCTGCAAAACGTTTCCCTGGTTCGTGTTTTCCGCCATGTAGTAGCGTTCCACGTACTGTTGGCTCAGCGTGGAAGCGCCCTGCGTCGACCCGCCGCGCGCGTTATTGAGGAAAGCCCGGGCGATGCCGCGCAAGTCAACCCCGGAGTTGGTCCAGAAGGTGCGGTCTTCCGAGGCCACGACCGCGTTGCCAATCTGTTTGGGCAGATCTTTTGTTTCGATAATTTCCCGGTTTACCTCAGCGAACTTGCCGATTTCGGTGGTTCCATCGGAATAGTACACGGAGGTGACTTGGGCGCGAGCGAACTCGGCGGGTTTCGGTATTTCGGTCGTGGCATAGACGACCAGGAAAGTTGCTAGGGCGCCCACAATGCCCAGAATGATAAGGAACAGCAGGGTCAGGAAAAAGTTGCGTACGTAGTGGTGTTTGCGCCGTTTGGGACGCACCTGTCGCACTGTTTGCCCAGTTACTGTGCGTGGTCGCGCTGCCTTTGCCATGTTACCTGTCCTCGCCACAGTTTTGCCGATTCACCCTAAGCGGTGAAGCGGGGTTACCGCGCTTTGTCCTGCTCTTTCGTACCATTGTGCCATTTTTCCCACCAGTCACGCAGAACGGCAATGGCATTATCGTGTCCGACTGGGCCGTGTTCCATCCGATAGGCCAGCATATATCGATAAGCTTTGCCGACGTCCGGGCCGGCGGGAATCCCCAGGATTTCCATGATTTCGTCCCCGTTGAGTTCGGGGCGGACCGCGTCTAGTTCCTCCTGGGCTTTCAGCTCCTTAATCCGGGTTTCCAGGTCATCGTAGGCGGCCGCTAGGCGGTGGGCTTTTTTCACGTTGCGGGTCGTGCAGTCGGCACGAGTCAGGCGGTGCAGGCGTTCCAGCAGGGGACCGGCGTCGGTGATGTAGCGGCGCACGGCGGAATCGGTCCACACTTGTTCCCCGTAGCCGTGAAACCGCTGGTGCAAAGCGACCAGGCGGGACACATCACGAATCGTCGCCTTGTCATATTTCAAGGCTTTCAGGCGGGCGCGGGTAATCCGGGCGCCGACCACGTCGTGCTGGTGAAAAGTCACGACCCCGCCGGCTTCAAAACGCCGGGTCGCGGGCTTGCCAATATCGTGCAAAATCGACGCTAGGCGCAGCACCAAATCCGGTGCAGGCACCGGCCCGTCCGGCCCGGTCTCCTGGGCAATCGCCTGGTCGAGCACGGTCAGGGAGTGTTCCCACACGTCCTTGTGACGTTTGTGTTCGTCCTGCATATCGCGCAACTCCATCAGTTCGGGCAAGACCTGGTCGGCCAGCTGGGTATAAACCATCAGCTCCAGCCCACGGCGCGGCGCGGTTGCGGTCATCAGGCGGGACAGTTCGGCTTGGACGCGCTCAGGGGAAACAATGCTCAGCCGTTCGCGCATGGTTTCCATCGCCTGCATCGTTTCGTAATCCACGTCAAACTCGAGCTGGGCGGCAAATCGAGCCGCACGCATAATCCGCAGGGGGTCGTCGGAAAATGATTCTTCCGGGTCGATAGGGGTGCGCAAAATCCCGGCCGCTAAATCGTTGAGTCCTCCGGTGGGGTCCACCAGCTCCAGGTTAGGCAGGCGCAATGCGATGGCATTAACCGTGAAATCGCGGCGGAACAGGTCTCCCTCCAGGGTGTCGCCGAACTTGACGGTGGGTTTGCGCGAATCCCGCTGGTAGTCGTCACTGCGATAGGTCGTGATTTCGAACACGTCATCGCCTTTGCGGGCTCCCAAGGTGCCGTAGTTGCGTCCTACGTCCCATACCGCGTCCGCCCACGAGCGCAGTACCGCCTCGGTTTCATCGGGACGCGCCGAAGTGGTCAGGTCCAAGTCGTGGGGGGTGATTCCCAGCAAGGCGTCGCGAACCGGCCCTCCGACCAGCGCAATCTCAAAGCCCGCGGCGGTGAACACCTCTCCGAGAGGCACCACTTTCGCCTCCAGCGCTTGGCGCACCGCGTCCTGCCGACTCGCCTTCGTACCGGACTGTTCCCCTGCCGCGGCCGGGCGAGTTTGGGGCGGAAGTGCGTTTTTCGCGGTCGTTTCGGTCATGGCCCTCCTTTCTGGGTATGTTTTCCTCACAATGATCGGCCTATTACCGAGACTTTTTACCGGGTTTTCAACCGGTTAGAAAAACCTCGGCACTATTTTATATAAAATCGACGTATGTCAGCCGCGCCGGAATCGAATCAGCCCGTCCCCGAGGGCTTTTACCGGTCGCGTTCGGGGCGCCTGCTGCCGATAGTGGAAGAGGTCAGCGCGGGCGGGCTGGCGGTGAAACTCATTGAGGGAAAGGTGTGCGCCGCGTTGATTTTGCGTGAAGGTCGCGCCGGTCGTCTGGAATGGCTGCTGCCCAAAGGGCACGTGGAACCGGAGGAAACCATCCCCCAAGCCGCCGCTCGTGAAATCCAGGAAGAAACCGGTATCGAGTGCCGTCCGGTACGTTACCTCTCCTCGATGGATTACTGGTTTTCCGGCCCGGACCGGCGAGTTCACAAGGTCGTTCACCACTTTTTGCTGGAAGCGACGGGTGGTGAGATTACGGCGGAGCATGACCCGGACCACGAGGCTTGCACCGCCCAGTGGGTGCCGCTGTCCCTGCTGGACAAACGTTTGGCTTTCCCAGCCGAACGCCGCATTGGAGCGTTGGCTCTAAAAATGTTGGGGGTGCGCAGTTGAAGGTGCACCGGTCGATTTCGTTTATTTCCCGAGTCTTTCTCGGGTTAGCGGCGTTGTCTGTCGTGTCGCTGGCTGGCGGCACGCTCGGCCTGGCACAGGCCCAAACGGAAAAACCTTCCCCCACCCCTTCTGCCAGCCCCTGTAGGTCCGCGACCAGCTCACGCTCCGCTCCGGCCTTCTGCAGATCGGGCTTCAATCATCAGGGCGTTCACCTGGAAATCACCGCGATGACCCCCATAGTGACGCCGGACACCACCGAATTGACTGTAAACGCCCTGTTGGAGGTCAACTCTGATTACCACCAAGCCTCCCAAGGGACGCTTAGTCTCGAAGTTTCGACCCAAACCCCCGTCACGCGCGAAGAACTGAACCAGTGGATGGACGCCCGGGACAATGACGCGCGTTTGCAGAGAAACCTCCACACCGTCTCGACCCAGCGAATGACCCGCCTCACCGCGGGCAAACCCCAGCAGGTGACGCTGCGGGTGCCGGTGACTGATTTGCCCTTGGGGGGCTCGGATCGGTGGGGACCTCGGCCGTTGACCTTGACTTTTACCCCGGATTCCGCAGCGTCCTCGGCAAACAAAGTCAAGTCCAACACCGGTTTGGAGCCAGTCAGTGCCCAGGACCGCTCGTTTTTGCTCTGGGATTCCGGGGCGGCCTTTGAGCCCAGCGAGCTGCTGGCTTTCGTACCACTCACTACCACCAAAGCTGACATTTTGGCCTCGACCTGGCCGCTGCCGAACCTGGCTGAGGTGAGCAGTACCCGGATGCAAACAGTGTGCGAACTGGCCACCGCCACCGGACTGACCCCCGTTTTTGACCCGCTCCTCTTGGAACCGGAACTGAACGGCATCAACGACGCGGCGAACCTACTGAACCTTGAAAACGGGCCGACCCAACCAGCTGCCGAAACCCCGCACCCAACCCCGACCCAGCCCAGTGTGGCCAACAGTCTGGCGGGCGGATTGTGTGGAAAACAACCCATTGCTTATCTTCCTCCGGGTGACTTTGCGGCCGCGAACACGTCTTGGTTGGATGATTCCTCCCGTTCACGCCTTGACGAAGCCGCCGCAGACTTGGCCAAAAAAGTCAGCGAAAAACTTCCCGATTACCGAGCAAACCTTTTGTTGTGGCCCGATTTCAGCCAAAAATACTTGCCATCGGGGGACGTGGCGGGTGAAAACCTGCTGTGGGGTGCAGACCGCCCGATGATTTTGTCCCCCGATTCGGGATTCAGTGATGACCTGCGTCCTCTGTCCCATGACCCGGATGCCCGCCGTCTTATCAACTTCGTCGGCCGACATGAGGAAATGGCGATTCAAAGCCTCGGATGGACTTTGGATGCTCAGCTTTCGCGCCTTTTAAACGGGCTTCCTGCCTCTGATCCGGCCGACCAAACCGGCACTGCCAGCACGAACAAGATTGCTGACAACACTTCGGGCATAACGCCAGCCGGTGGCGCGGATTCGCCCACCGAGCTTTCCCCGGTGGCTGCCCGTCAGTGGGCTTTGGCGCAAACCGCTGTTTTGACCCGGCAGCGTCCTTTCGCCCCGCGCCTGTTTGCGGCTGGTACTAAGCGCGATTACAGTGCCAACGCCGCTCAAAAGGCCGTCATGGAGGGGCTTTCGCAGGCCCGCTGGTTGACGTTCCCCGCCTGGAACACGGTTCGCCCCGACAGCCCCAAAGTTGCGGGTAAAACCCCAGCTAACACGGTAACTGTGACTGTGCCTGACCCTTACCCGGCACCGACTGACCCAAGCATTTTTACCTCTGGCTCAACCAATTCCGACCCGAAACGTAACCTTCCCAGCGTGATTTGGTATTCCAACCCGTCCATAGCTGCGGCCAATAATCTGAAAGCAGCCGAGGCTCTCAGTGCTACCATGGCCGATCCGCAACGTTTCCAACTCATGTTTGACGCACTTCAAGTCGCAAGCAACTGTGCGTCTTGTGCGGGTTCTGCCCCTGACGGGCTGATTTGGGCGACAGGCACCGCGGCGGAAAAACAGACCGCAATTGACCACGCCCGTCATCCGCAAAACCCGGCTGATCTTGACATTGCCCCGAACACGCTTGATCCTGATGTGTCCACTGCTCTGCTTGGCCTGGTTCAAGCCCAACCGGCTTCGGTCATCAACCTCATCGATAAGAGCGCCCAAGTGCCGATTTCCGTATCTAACGGCTGGGATCAAGCCGTGAGCGTGCGCCTGAAACTGACCCCAACGGATACGCGCCTGCAGTTCGGTCAGGTCGAGACTCTCACGATTGCGCCCCACTCCATCGGCCAGTTCCGTATTCCCGTGAAAGCAATCGGTTCAGGAGACGTGCAGGTTACTGTGCAGCTGACCAACCCGGCGGGGCAAAGCATCGGTGCGCCGGAAACTATCCAGGTGCGGGTCAGGGCTGAATGGGAGTCCACCGGAACCTACATTGTCGCTGGCTTGCTGGCTGCCGTGTTGGTTTTCGGGATAGTCCGGCGTATCGTGAAAGGCCCAAAGAACCGTAAGCTCAAAACGGGAGACAGGCGTGAGTGAAAACCCGATGAACGAACCGGTGCCGGATTCCAGCCCGAACCCGAAACAGCCCCCGCAGCTGCGCAAAGTCGCTGACGGGGTGGCAAATACGAAAACGGGCAAATCCAGCGCCATCATGGCGGCGGGAACCCTGGTGTCCCGCGTGCTGGGCTTCGTGCGCCAATGGCTGCTGGTGGTGGCCATTGGCGGGTTCGGTATCGCCGACTCTTTCAACACCGCAAATATCTTGCCCAACACGCTGTATAACCTGCTGGCGGGCGGGATTTTGAACGCGATTCTGGTGCCCACCATTGTGCGCGCGCTGGCGAACAACAGCGGTAAAGAGGGGGTCGATCGGGTAAACGCCCTGCTCACCCTGGCTTCTATCGCTTTATTGGGTTTGACTGTGCTGTCGGTGGCTCTGGCTTGGCCCCTGGTGATGCTGTTCGCGGGCGGAATGCAGCCGAAACTGTTTAACCTCACCGTCATTTTTGCGCTGTGGTGTCTGCCCCAAATCTTCTTTTACGGCACTTACGCCCTACTGGGACAGGTGTTGAACTCCCTGTCCAGTTTCGGTCCCTACATGTGGTCCCCGGTGGTGAATAACCTGGTGGGGATTGCCGGACTGGGAGTGTTCATCAACTTTTACGGCACCGCCCCGGCCCACGACTTTGATGTGTCGAAGTGGGATGCGGCCCGGATTGCCCTTTTGGCCGGTTCCATGACGTTGGGGATTGTCCTGCAAGCGATAATTTTGGTGTTTCCCCTGATGCACCTCGGTTTCCGGCTCCGCGCCAATTTTCACTGGCACGGTTTAGGTTTTCGTCACACCGGGCGGGTCGCGGCCTGGGCATTCGCGGGCCTGATAGCCAATACGTGCATGAATTTGATAGTGGCGCGTATCGCTTCAGCGGCCAACGGCGCCGGTCAGCTGGACGGTAATTTCTATCCCGGTTTCGCTATCTACCAATACGCCAACACGCTGTACATGCTGCCCCAATCTCTGGTGACGATTTCCGTGACGACCGCGGTCTTCACTTCCATGGCTCTGCACGCCACCAGGGAAGACATCCCAGCTTTGGCTGAGGATTACATGCATGCCGCCCGGCTGTCCAGCCTGTTCAACTTCCTTTTGGCAGGTATGTTGATTGTGGGAGCGCTGCCCTTGGCCAATGTCACCGCCACTGCCCTTCCTCCCCAGCAGGCCCAAGCCTTAGGCGTCATTCTCATCATTTTGAGTTTGGGCATTCCGGGGCAAGTCATTTTTTCCACCACCTCACGCGCCCTGTATTCGCTGGAGGACACTCGCACCCAGTTTTTCTTGATGCTGCCCTTCCCCTTCCTGACTGCCATTCTCGGTTTCATTGCGTACGTCCTGCTCAGTCCCTCTTTCTGGGTTCCGGTTACGGCCGCGGCCGAGCCGTTGTCCCTGAGTTCTTCGGCGCTGTTGGGTTTGGTTATGTTGCGCCGCCGGGGTTTTTCAAAAGCCGTGTTTACCCAGGTTCTCGGTCATTACCTGCGTTTGTTGGTGGCGGTCGTCGTGGCGGGGATTCCAGCTTGGGTGCTGTTGACCTTCGTTATTCCTGCTCCCGGCGCGAACTGGACTTACGGTGCCACTTTTCTTTCCGGGGCGTGGCGTTGCCTGGTGGTGGCGCTGGTGATGGCTCCCCTATACTTCGCAGTGCTGTGGTTTTTCCGAGTGCGCGAAGTGCGGGGATTCGCCGCAAAGCTACGCCGGCACTAACCCGTAACAAAACTTCTCGGCTTTCGTGAGATATCACGCAAATGTGTGAATTTATCCCAGTTTTACCGGATTAGAGGAAATCCTCTATGTTTTGCCGCGATTTTCAAACACAGGCTAATATACATTAAATCGGCTGAAATTAAGGGGGCGGCGTGGATAACACCAAGTCAAATGGCGCACCGGTGTTCCGTTCTGTCTCTGCCGGCGTTCCTCCCCAGCCCACTCCACTATTCAACGATTCGCCCTCAGCGGCTGAATCTGAGGAACACGTCATTGACGTGCCTGACGAAGATACCTTGACCGGTGAGGACGTTATTGCCGAGGTTACCGGCAAATCCCGGGGCGCTGACCGCACGCGCCTACGCAAAGACTGGGCCACTTGGAAAGCGGGAACTACCGAAGTTTTGAACACCAGCCTTACCAATGCCCGCCAGGCTGCCACCGATTACACCCCTAACCATGAGGAAGTCCCCGCTGGCGAATCGGCTCTGACCTTAAAAATCACAGTGCTGGGAGTGGTAGCGGTGGCGATGTTGGCGCTGTTTGCCTGGTTCTGGCCGCATTCTTCGTCACTAAAAGCCGATACTTCCCTGGATCTGTCCCCCGTCCCTGACTTGCAGGTGCTTCCCGAAGCCGAGCCGACCCCGCTGCCCATAACCGGTGTGGCTTCGGTCTCGGGTCTGCCCGATGGCTACGACCATCCCGAGCTGGCGGGCTTAGCGATTGACGGTAAGACCGAAACGTCTTGGCGCACTGCCGCACTGCGGTCAGAGGTGTTGGCTGGCGGACGCGGCTACGGTCTGGTGATAAACCTTGGAGACTCCCCGGTTAAGGTTAAGAAGGTTGTGGTGAACTCCGCCTCGACAGGAGGCAATCTGGAACTGCGCCAGGGCAATGCCGAGAATTTCCGGCAGGCTACCGTCTTGGGGTCTCAACCCTTGTCCTCCACAATTACCTACCATCTGGCTCAGCCGGTGGAAACGAACAGCCTGGTTTTGTGGTGTACCGAGATGCCTACCGCTGCCGGCGGCGAGTACCGTTTGAATATTTCCGAGATTCAGGTTCTCGGTTAGGTTTTCTTCGTGGGGTTTTCCCAAGTCAGGTGGCTTTCGTCACAGTTTTCGCTCGGCTCTCAGCGAATTCTATCCCCTTGGTAAGGATTCACAGCTACAATAAATCTCATCTATTGTTTTCTTACCAAAGGGAGTCCTTTTTGTACGACGTCATTATTATCGGTTCAGGTCCGGCCGGTTACACCGCTGGGATTTACGCGGGACGAGCCGCTTTGAAAACACTGCTGGTGGCGGGGTCGATGAACATCGGTGGGATGCTGATGAACACGACCTTGGTAGAAAACTATCCCGGTTTCAAGGACGGGATTCAGGGCCCGGACTTGATGCAGGAAATGCTGGAACAAACTGAGCGTTTCGGGGTTGAGGTTATCTATGAGGACGCCCTGAAACTGGATCTGCGCGGCGACATTAAGACTGTCGTGACTGATGAGGGTACGCACCAGGGCCGCACGGTCATTATCGCGACCGGGTCGGGTTACCGCACTTTGGACGTTCCGGGCGAAGAGGAACACGCCGGCCACGGAGTGTCCTACTGCGCCACGTGTGACGGGTTCTTTTTCCGCGATCAACCCATCATGGTCGTAGGTGGTGGGGACTCCGCGATGGAGGAGGCCGTGTTCCTGACTCACTACGGTTCCTCGGTCACGGTGGTGCACCGCCGCGATGAGCTGCGAGCCAGCGCGGCGATGCAGGCCAAGGCGTTTAACGAAGAAAAGATTTCATTTGAGTTCGACACGGTTGTGGAGTCCATTAACGGCACGGACAAGGTGGAGACCGTCACGTTGCGCAACGTGAAAACTGGGGAAACTAAGACTGTGCCGGTCGGCGGCATCTTCATTGCCGCCGGTCACCTGCCGCGTACCGAACTGGTCAAGGATCAGCTGCAGTTGGATGCACAAGGCAACATTTGGGTCGATTCACCCTCCACGCGCACTTCCATGCCGGGCGTGTTCGCCGCGGGGGACGTCACGGACGCGATTTATCGCCAAGCGGTGACTTCGGCGGCTTCCGGCTGCCGCGCGGCCATTGACGCGGACCGCTACATTAAAGACCAAGACGCTCAGATTAAGCTCTGAGCCCACTGAACAGTACTTTTCTCTCGGCACTACAACCGAGAGAGATGAAACATGAGAGAAAGGTAAACATTATGTCCAATGCGATTGAAGTGAGCGAAAGCAATTTCACGGCCGAGGTTTTGGAATCTGACGTTCCGGTGCTGGTGGATTTCTGGGCGGTCTGGTGTGGTCCGTGTCGTCAGATGGCGCCGATTGTGGATCAGATTGCCGCTGACTTTGGCGATCGCCTGAAAGTCGCCAAGTGTGACGTTGATAACAACCCGTCAATCCAGGCTCAGTACGGCGTTTCCGCCATTCCGACTTTCAACATTTTCAAGGGTGGCAAGGTCGTTCACCAGATTATCGGGGGCCGGCCGCGTTCTCAGTTCAAGGCAGAAATCGAAGCCGCCCTCGCCTAATCGCAGCCAACCTGCGCTTATCGCACCTGCCGTGACGCCTTTGCGTCTTTGGTGCCGAATTCGCCTCCGTGTTTGCGTTTTAACCTTTACAATGGAAAGACAAACACTACTCCGCGGTCCTTCGCTGGGGTCTCCGGCTTTACTCCTTTCTCCCGGGCCCAGCGCGGGACCGCATTCGTATCTCGGTATGTTGCCCCGAAATTTTGGCTCAGTTTCGCCCCAGCGTAAACTTGCAGGTAACTCTCTCTAAGGAACGTGTTATGACTTCAGCTTCTGTAACGAGCCAAACCGACTGGTCGGACCGATTTTCGGTGCGCGCCAGCAACCTGCAAATCAGCGAAACGCGAGCCTTATTTGCCGTCGCCTCCCGCCCGGAGGTGGTCTCTTTGGCAGGTGGGATGCCAAACCTGAAAGATTTGCCCCTGCGTGAGATTGCGCGCTCCTTCCAGCAGATGTTCGAAAAGGACGGGGCCACCGCTATGCAGTACGGCGGCGGTCAGGGTTTGGAAGTGCTGCGCGAGCAAATCACCGACATTATGAGCCTGGAAGGTATCCACGCCTCCGCCGCCAACGTCACCATCACCGCCGGTTCTCAGCACGCATTAGACCTGGTCACACAGCTTTTTGTGGACCCTGGCGACCCGATCTTGGTCGAAGCGCCCTCCTATGTCGGCGCCCTCTCGGTGTTCCACTCCTATCAATGTGATGTCCATCACGTTTTAATGGATGAAGAGGGACTCATTCCCGAAGCCCTGGACGAAGCCGCGACCGAACTGGAAAAGGCCGGCCGCCCAGCAAAGTTCCTCTATACCGTACCGAACTTTCACAACCCCGGTGGCATGACCCTCACCGAACAGCGCCGTCCGCAAATTGTGAACATTTGCCAACGCCACCACCTGCTGATTTTGGAAGATAACCCCTACGGTTTGCTCGGTTTTGACGGGCACCTCTATCCGGCCCTGCAACCTTTGAATCCAGAAGGCATTATCTACCTGGGTTCCTTCTCAAAGATGTTTGCTCCCGGGTTTCGTATCGGCTGGGCGCTGGCACCCGACCAGATTACGCAAAAGCTAGTGGTAGCCAACGAAACCGCTATCTTGACCCCTTCGATGGCCGCCGAAATGTCTATCTCGAAATACCTCCACGACTTCGACTGGTACGGTCAAGTCGACAAATTCCGGGTCATGTATCGCGGCCGGGCCCGCGCCACCTTGGAAGCCCTTAAGAAATACCTCCCCGACTGCACTTGGACGCACCCGGTAGGCGGTTTCTACACCTGGGTTCATTTCCCCGAGGGCATCAACACGAACGCCATGCTGCCCCGCGCGGTCCAAAACCTGGTCGCCTACGTCTCGGGCACGGCTTTCTATGCGGACGGGCGCGGCTCTGACTATCTGCGCATCGCCTACTGCTACCCTCCCGAGGAACAAATCCGCGAAGGTATCCGCCGCCTGGCCGTCACCGTGGAACAGGAAAAAGCTCTCATTGCTAACGGCGAGGCAGCATCCGCGATTTCCAGCGCCAAGTCCGCCTAATGCAACTTTCGGGGGTTTTCACCGGGCTGCATTGATTTTTTGCCCGATTTTTTGTCACAAGCCCGGTCGGTTGGTTACCCGATTTGTCTTTCCTCTACCTGTTTCTCAAGGGCGGTAGGTGACGCTCTGCCGGCAGACTCGGTTGATGTTTCACGTGAAACAATTGCGTTGTGCTGTACGTTACGCTTTAGGTGTACCTGTCCCGGCTCGGTCGTGCAGTTCGGTGTCAAATTTTATAAAAATGGCCTGCCACACTTTTAGCTGGGTACCGCTGTCGCTTAAACCTGCCTCGTGGCTGACACCCAGCCCTACCTGACACGCGTTACGGGCACGTCCGGCGCTTTAGCGACTGGCAATAATTTTGGTAATGCGCGCTAAATCATCGCCGTCGGCGAACTCAATAGTGACTTTGCCTTTGCTCTTTCCGACTTGCAGGATAACTCGGGTCTGCAAGACGTCCTCTAACTGCGCTTTCATTTCCATCAAGTCTGGGCTCAGCGGGGTTGCTTGCCGTTTTTTCGGCGCCGCTTTCTGAGGTTGATCGCCCACCGCCACGATTTCCTCTGTGGCGCGTACCGACAAGCCCTCGGCCACAATGCGCTGCGCTAGTTGTGTCATGTCATTGGCGTCCTCCAACGCCAGCAGGGCGCGGGCGTGACCAGCGGACAGCACCCCGGCCGCAACTTGCACCTGTACCGCCGCGGGTAGCTTCAGCAGCCGTAAAGTGTTAGCAATCTGGGGGCGGGAACGTGACAGCCGCTTCGCCAAGGTTTCTTGGGTGACACCCAGTTCCTCAATCATCTGTTGGTAGGCGGCCGCTTCTTCTAACGGATTAAGATTCACGCGTTGGATATTTTCCAGCAGTGCGTTCACCCGCATCTCATCATCAGCGGTTTCCCGGATAATGGCCGGAATCGTGGTGCGTGCCGCGAGCTTTGCTGCCCGCAGCCGCCGCTCCCCCATGACCAGCTCGTATTTCGGTTTCTTTCCAGTGCTGATTTGCCGCACGGTAACGGGCTGCAAAATGCCGACACTGCGAATCGAGTTCGCTAGTTCCGCTAAAGCATCTTCATCAAACACTTCGCGTGGCTGTGCCCGGTTGGCGCTGATCGACGCGATAGGTAGTTCTTGCACCGTCATGCCAGGAACCGGCACCAGTGCCGCGTCCGGTGCGTTCGCTGTCTTGCGCTGCATCGCATCGGGACTCAATAGCTCGTGTACTTTGTCGTTGCCTTTAGTCGCGTTCGCTCCCGGTTTGGGTGGGACCAGCACGTCCACGCCGCGCGGCTGAGACTGCGCACCCGGAATCAAAGCGCCCAAACCACTGCCTAAAGCCCGTTTTTTCGCCATGTGTCAGTTTTCCTTTTTCGCTAATTTCCCTAAAAGTTCCAATGCTGCCATTTGATAGGCCAGAGAACCCGGCGAATTCTTTTCGTAAGTAATGACAGTCTGTCCCCAAGAGGGTGCTTCAGAGATGGCGACCTGGCGAGGAATGTTGGTGCGCAGAGTCTGTTCGGGATAGTGTGCGCGCACATCGCTTTCGACTTGGGCCGCTAGGTTAGTGCGCTTGTCAAACATGGTGATGAGGAACGCCAACAGTTCCAGCTGGGGATTCAAAGCGTCGCGAATCTTGCTCATGGTATCAGTCAAGAGAGATATTCCCTCCAGAGCGTAGTACTCCGCTTGGACCGGAATTAAAACCCAGCGAGCGGCGCAAAAAGCATTCACGGTCAACAGACCCAGAGAAGGGGGACAATCGATGAGAACCAAACAACCGGACTTGTCCGCCAAAAAATTAGTGACCGCTTCGCGCAGGTAAAAACTGCGGTCCACCTGGTCGGCGAGTTCCATTTCCACGCCGGCCAGGTCCACGGTTGCGGGTACCACCAAAAGCGATTCCTGTTGCGGGCAAGGCTGGGCGACTTCCGCGAGGGTGGATTGACCGGTGTACACGTCATAAAGCGAAGGGGTGCCCACATGGTGGGAGATGCCCAGGGCGGTCGAGGCGTTGCCTTGCGGATCGGTGTCAATGACCAACACCTGCACGCCGCGCTGGGCCAGGGTCATAGCGATGTTGACCAGGGTGGTCGTTTTACCGACCCCGCCTTTTTGATTCGCGACTGCGACGACTTGATTGTGGCGCAGCTGGGGAGTTTCCTCGGAGGCAATGGCCTGGCGCATCTCCATAGATTTACGTAGTTCACGAGCGATGGGGGTTTCATTCTCGGAGGTCGGCACGCGCGGACGCAGGGTGCGGTGAATAGAATCCGGACGCTCGATGTGATGGGGGACTACGACCTTCGGCCGTTCGTTTTCTGCCACCATAAACTCCCTTCTTTTCTACCAGTCTACTTCATGGGTGAGCACGAAAAAATTTCATCTTCACGAAAAACTTATCCACACGTTGTCCACAAGAAATTCCGCGTGGTTGCGCCGGTTGACAATTGTTTTCACAGGTCAACCACAAAACAAAAAAGGCGTTTATGGGGCAAATTTAGCAAACCACAAGTGGTAAAAACCACTCGCCCTTACGCAACACTCACCACTGACCCGCCGCGGCGTACGGGGGAAATGTTTCACGTGAAACAATTGCTTATTTCTTAACCAGGCGTACCACGCGGGTCGGTTCGCCGGTCAAGGGAGTTGCGACGGTTAAAACCTCGGGCAGGGACACCTTTTGTTTGGCGAAAACATAGTTGGCTTTCGCTTTTTCAATCTCCGCATCCACCGAGGCGCCCTTTAAGAACAGCATCGTGCCGTGTTTTTTCACTAGCGGCGCGGTCCATCCAAGCAGGGTCGAAAGGTTACCCACCGCCCGCGCTGTCAGGTAAGAAAACGCTTGTTTATCTCTAAAATCCTCAGCACGAGCGTTACGAATCCGCACGTTATCTAACCCGAGTTCTTCAACACAAAACTGCAACCATTCGCAACGCCGGGCCATAGACTCTATCAACGTGAGACTCAAATCCGGCCGACCGATAGCCAGCACCAGACCGGGCAGCCCCGCCCCGGAACCGACATCGGCGACCTGAACACCTTCGGGCAGGAACTCACTAAGCACCCAGCAGTTCAAAATGTGGCGGCTCCAGATGCGTCCGGCTTCTCGCGGACCGAGCAAACCCTGTTCTAAACCCTCATGGCTGAGCAAGTCTGCATAGTAGCGCATCTGGTCACCACTGGTATCAAAAACTTCTGCTAGACCTGCGGGTTCCGGTTCAACCGATATCTCAGCGAGCGCGTCTTCGACCAGCTCATCCGCAGCTGAATCTGTCACGGTCAGTCCTTCTGCGAGCCTCTAACGGTTAAGCTTCGTCAGCCGAGGTATCAGAGTCCTCGTCCAAGGCTGCCGCATCTGAGTCCAGCGCGTCGTCTGCACTGTCGTCAGCCGCCTCATCAGCATCTTCGAAGTCTTCCAAAGGCTCGTCCCCGAAATCGTCTTCGTCGTCACCCTCATCGAGGGACAGCACGACGTAACGATTGGGCGCGAGTCCCTCTGATTCAGAATAAAGCCCCATCTCGGCGGCCTTGTCGTGACACACCTTGCGTTCAAAAGGATTCATGGGATTGAGCTGTACCGGCTCACCGGTTTCCTGGACTTGCGCACCCAATCGTTCCACCAGTTCCTGCAGCTCAAGCCGCCGGTTGGAACGGTAGCCGGCAATATCAAGCATCAGCCGGGAGCGTTCCCCGGTTTGGGACTGCACCGCCAGGCGGGTCAGTTCCTGCAAGGCTTCCAGCACTTCGCCGTGCCGGCCAATCAGCCGTTTCAAACGGCGGTCCGGCTCGGCATCGCCAGTAATGATTTCGACCAGGGCGCGTCCGTTCTCGACGTCAATCTCGATGTCGCCGTCCAAATCGACAATGTCCAGCAGTTCCTCTAAATAATCAGCGGCCAAGTCGCCTTCGTTTTCCAGTCGCTCCATCTTGGAGCCGCGATTGGCAACGACTTCGGTGCCTTCTTCGATAATGTCCAAATCATCCATAGTTTCACTCATGTTTATGTTCCCTCGTTTCCCTCGGCGGCTCGCTGCGTCGTGCCGCCTAAAAAAATTTCGTGTCTATCGGTTCCCTTGCTTCTTCTTTGATTTCTTTTTCTTAGCTTTGCGTTCAGCTGCACGTCTTTCAGCTTGTTTAGCAGCTCTTTGGCTGGCGGTCAGACCATCTTTGCCGACCTCGTCCGGATCGGGTTCCGTCTCGGCGAGCTCCTCGGCCTTGTCCTGATCGAACTGAGCGCGGTATTCCTCCCAGCCCTTCTGGCCGGGCTGCATCCGCTGCTGCCTGCCACCTTTGCCTTGAGCGTCAACCGAACCGAAGTTAATCTCCTCCAACCCCAGCTCCATCCGGCGCTTTTCTAACTTGTGAATATGGGCCAACCGGGCTTCCCGCTTAGCCACCTGAACGCCCTTCTGATTGAGCCCCACCTCGTTGAGCTCAATCCGTTCCAGCTCGGCATTCAGTTGTTTTTCCTGCTCAGAGCGGTATTTCTCAAACTTCTGTTCGTGCGCGTCGGCGCGCCACCGGGCGGCAGCCGAACCACGAGTGGGGTAGGCCCGAATCATAAAGTACTGCTGCACCAAGCTCCACGTGTTGGAAGTCACCCAATAGATGAGCAGTCCCACCTGCACGACCGGGCCGGTGAACAGATAGACCAGAGGCATGAAGTACATCATGGACTTCGTAGACTTCACCATCGGGTTATCCGAGTGCAGCTGTTCGTCACTCATGTTCTTCATCGACAAAAACGCCGTCTGGACGAACATGGTCACGACCAGGTAAGCCACCATAATGCCGATGACAATCTTGGTCTGCATGGTGGAAGTCGGACCGAACATGGTCTGACCCAGGGATTCGCCAAAGAAAGTGGAATCCCACAGCGCCTTGGCTTGCTCCTGACCCATCCCGCCGATGGAATCATGTTCGGGCATGGTTCCTTGCGCGACCGCCGACATATAGAAAAGCAGGCGATACAGCGCGAAAAGTACCGGCATCTGCACCAATAGTGGCAGGCACGAGGCCGACATGGAAGCGCCGTACTTCTTTTGCACGGCTTTCATCTCTTCTTGTTGGCGCATCATAGACTGCTGGTCGCGTTTGCCCTTATATTTCTTGGTGATAGCGGTCAGTTCGGGCTGAGCCAGGCTCATGGCGCGCGAAGCCTTAATCTGTTTAATAAACAACGGCACGATAATCAGTCGCACCACGATAGTCATCCCCACAATGGCCAGCACCCAACCAATACCGGCACCGGATTTTATCCCGAACAGTCTCAACATCTCGTGGACACCGCGCAGAATCCAGCCCACCACCCACATGAAGGGGTACAAAATCTGATCATAGAGGGACAGTTTGGCTTCCCCAGCAGCCGCTACCAGGCTCAGCAGCATGACACCACTCCTTCTTTCGTTTCCATAGTTTTCCCTCTCGCCCCGGCACTCCACAGTGAGTTCTGACCGGGGAAAAAGCCATAAGTTTGGGCACTGACGCTGCCGGGTTCAGTCCACGGATTGGTCCAGGAGCCTTTGACCGGAGGATAGTCCACGCCTCCGTCAGAGTAGGGGTTGCACCGCAGCAGCCGCCACACGGTCAGCGCTGAGCCTTTCCAAAATCCGTGTACTTGCAGAGCCAGGTCCGCATAGTGCGAACAGCTGGGATAATACTTACAAACCGGCCCGAACGCCTTTGACAAAGTATGTTGATAAATGTGTATCAGCATGCGCGCCAGATTTGCCGGCAGGTTCCATCCCCACCGCCATACTGCCTTGCCTGTTAACACCGCACCTATCCTAACTTTTACCGGTCTACCCTCGCGGGACACTCGAAGAACCGGGCTGAAGGGAATGTAAAAGCGCCTGGTGGCGTTTGCGGCCCATCTTTTGCAACACCACCCCAACTTGGTTTTCCAGTTGAGAATAATCAACCTCAGCAATGCCAGCTTTGGCATAAAACACGTTTACAGAACCCACGGGAAACTCCTGAATGCGACCGCGCACCAAGTGACGCAACCGACGTTTAATAAGGTTGCGTCCGGTGGCGTGTTTCACAAACCGCTTGGCCACGACGAAACCGATGCGAGCCGGTTCATCTCCCGTTCCAACATATTGGTGTAACACCAGGTTAGGGCCGTGAGCGTGGCAACCCTCGCGCATCGCTAGGCGAAAGTCCTCAGCGCGGGTCAGCCGGTTAGCTTTGGCCAGCATCAGTGTGGGTTTAGACGGCCAAACGCTTCCGGCCGCGACGACGCCGAGCGCTGATAACCGCCCGTCCCCCACGGGTGGCCATACGATTCCTGAAGCCGTGCTTGTGGGCGCGGCGACGATTATGGGGCTGATAAGTCCGCTTAGTCACTGTTTTCTCCTGAAAAATAATCCCGGGCAAACCCGGGCCGCAGTCAAGTCATAAGACGAAGCTCTAATTTAGCCCAAATGTCAGGTTCCTTGCAAATTAGCGCAAAAGTCCCGCCGCGCGCACTGGCCAGGAAAAAATTGGAAAACTTGCATGTAACTGCACCTCATACCAAAGTTACACCGTTGTAACTTTGTCCACAGGTTGTGGAAAACTTTGTGGATTTCACTAAAGAGTGGCAAGATTTATTCAGTTTTATCTGGACGGATTTAGAGCCAAGGAGAGTACTTACCGTGGACAATACGGCCTGGGAAATCGGCACCAACGCCGACCTTGGATCAGCCGATTTCTGGGCCAGAGCCCTGCAAAACCTCAGTGCTTCAGGCATAATTGGGGACTTCGACTTGGCGCTCATACGCCAATCGAAAGGTTTGGGCGAATCCGGAGACGCGGCAGTTTTGGCGGTGTCCAGCAACGACGTCAAGTCCATGATTGAGTCAAAGTACTACGACCTGTTTAAATCCACGTTTGGTGAGGTCCTGAACCGTCCCATTAATAACCTGATTGTGACGGTGGACGAAAACCTGGGTAACACGGCTCCTGCACCCCAAACTTTTGAACCCGCTCCGCCCTCACCCACCCCGCCGAGCGCCCCCGCCGCTCCCGTGTGGGAACCTGGGAAAAGCCACCAAATGCTGCACATTGACCAAAACACGGGACTGAACCCGACCTACACTTTTGACTCCTTCGTCATCGGTTCTTCGAACTCGTTTACCGCCGCGGCTGCGGAATCCGTCGTGGCTTCACCGGCAAAGGCCTACAACCCGCTGTTTATCTATGGCGGTCCGGGTCTGGGCAAAACCCACCTGTTGCACGCCATCGGTAACTACGCCCTGGAGCTGTACCCCGACTCGAAGGTGAAATACATTTCCTCCGAGGAATTCACCAACGAGTTCATCAACGCCATCGCCTCCCAGACTTTCGCAGATTTCCAGGCCCGTTACCGGGAAGTCGACTTCCTGCTCATCGACGACATCCAGTTCCTCGCCGGTAAAGAACAAACTCTCGAGGAGTTCTTCCACACCTTTAATACTCTGCACACTGCACAAAAACAGGTCGTCATCACGTCCGACGTGGCTCCCAAAGAGCTGAAAGGCTTCGAGGAACGGGTCCGTTCGCGCCTGGAGTGGGGTTTGATGGCGGATATTCAACCCCCCAGCCTAGAGACACGCATCGCGATTCTGCGCCGAAAAGCCCAGGCCGGAAGCCTGCAGATGCCCGACGATGTGGCGGAGTTCATCGCCTCTAACGTCGATTCGGACATTCGCGCCCTAGAAGGCGCGTTGATTCGTGTCACGGCGTACTGGTCGCTGAACCACGTGCCTGCCACCATAGAAACCGCGAAACTGGCGATTCGCGACCTGATGACCGGCAAGGGAGCCAAAGAAATCACTCCCGAAATGATTATTGACTGCACCGCCCAATACTTTGCGTTGAAGTCCGAAGACTTGCTCTCCGCGAACCGGTCGCGCACCGTGGTGGGGCCGCGCCAAATCGCCATGTACCTCTGCCGTGAACTGACCGATTTATCACTTCCCCAGGTCGGAGCCGCTTTCGGGGGTCGGGACCATACGACGGTCATGCATGCAAATAAAAAGGTCGCAGCCTCCATGAAGGAAGACACCCAAACGTTCAAGTCTGTTTCCGACATTTCCGACGCGGTGCGCCGCGCCACCCGCGAATCCTAGTTTCACTGCCTTTCCAACAGTTTTTTCCATCTCTTTTTCTTTCTGCGTCTGCCTCTGTTTTCTGTTCACAAGGTCGGTGCGGACAGTATCTCTTGAGTTCACGAGGTGCGTGGGATGGGTCGCGGGGTTCCTATCGTGTTTAATGCCATTTTCACTAAACAAAACGCCGGTGACCGGGAGGGGAGCGGGGGGAGGAACCCGTACGACGCTGGGGAGGGGGCCCTATCGCGGCGAGAGCGTAGCGGAGACGCGATGGGGGAGGGTGCTCCCTCGATGTCGCTAGGGTCCTCCCCCGCGACCCCGAACGGAACCGCGCAAAACCCCACGTCATACCGCTCCCGCACCTAAAATCCAAGCCAAAATAGCGAATGTGGACAAAGCTGGGGATGAGAGCGTGATTTTTCGGGGATTGGCTGTGGAAGAAATTGTGGACAGCATTTAATTCACATGCCCGCCGATTTTGTCCCGAAAGTTATCAACTGAACTACAGATTTGTGATTCTGAGCCGTCGCCTGGGAAAACCGGGTTTTACACAGAATTCACAACGGTGATGAAGGTAATTAATTTTTAAAAATTTTGCGACCTCCAACCATCATCAAAGCCTCGGCTCGGCCCGTGAACCTCGCGCCCGTGTCGGCAAATTCGGCAACCTGCGGGAGTACTCAAGAATGCCGTTTTAGGCTAGAGTTTGTATAACAACATTTAGCATTTGGGAGGAATTTCATGGAACTCGTGTTGAGACGCGACACTTTGGCAGAAGCTGTGGCATGGAGTTCCCGGTCGATTTCGCCTCGTCCGGCGGTGGCGGTGCTCTCCGGGGTGCGCATCGAAGCACGAGAGGACGGGGTTGAGTTCTCTTCCTATGATTACGAAGTTTCTTCCCGCGTGACGGTCGCGGCAGAGGACATCGTAGAGCCCGGTGTGGCGGTAGTGGACGGCAAACTGCTCAGCGAAACGGCACGAGCCTTGCCGACTAGCGCCGACCTGGTGACGTTCGCCACGGAAGAAAACTACCTGCACATCACTTGTGGTTCTTTCAAACAGAACCTCATCATGATGCATTCTGAGGAATATCCGCCGTTGCCGCAGTTGCCCCCTAGTGCCGGGAAAGTCGATGCGGCCGCTTTTGCTCATTCGGTTTCACAAGTTGCGGTGGCCGCCTCTCGTGACGAAACGTTGCCGCTGCTCACGGGCATTTCTCTGGAGGTTCGCCCGGACAAGCTCTACCTCTTGGCGACTGACCGTTACCGGATGGCGTTGAAGGAGATGCCGTGGGTTGGTGGCCAGGGCGGGGATCAAGACCTGGTGGTGAAGGCCAAGAACTTGAGTGATGCGACAAAAAACATTGCCACCGCCGGTGATGTCGAAATCGCGGCGGGTTCCGCCAACAGTCCCGCTTCCCTGATTGGTTTGAGTGCGAACGGACGCGTGTTTACGTCCCAGATTAACGACGGAAACTATCCTGACGTGCGCCGTCTGTTCCCCGAACCGATTAATGTTACGGCCGTGGTAAAGGTCGATCAGTTCATCGAAACAGCCAAGCGGGTGGCGATTGTGTCCTCGAACCTTTCCAATCAACAGATTTCTCTGCGATTCAGCGCCGGTCAGCTGGAGTTCCTGGCGGGTAACGGCGGGGAAAACAGCGCCAGCGACACGATTCCAGCCCTGCTGAACGGCCCGGACATCGCGGTGTCTTTCAACTCGCGGATGCTGCTGGAAGGCTTGGGCGCTATCGATGAACCCTATGCGCGCCTGTCGTTCAAAGACGAGGCGAAACCTGTGGTCATCACCGGTCAAAAGGACGAAACCGGGGACGACAACCTGACGTTCCGCTACCTCATTATGCCCATCCGCACCAGTATTTAAAGTTTTCTTTATAAGGGGTAGGTCAAGAGAGGTTTTTTGGGGGGCGCGTGTTTGTTTCCGACCTGGCTCTGGACTGGTTTCGTTCCTACCGTCAGGTGATTGTGCACTTTCCTACGGGAGCCAACGTCTTTGTCGGCGCCAACGGGCAAGGCAAAACGAACCTGTTGGAGGCAATAAACTACCTGGCGGTGCTAGCTTCGCACCGGATTGGTACGGATGCGGGCCTGATTTTTCGCGAAACCGGAGACACGGCCGACCCCAGTGCGCCCCCCCGCGCGGGCGTGATTCGGGCCCGGATTCACCCCAGTAGCGACCTTGCGGACCCGGAGGCTACCGGGGAGCTGTTAGAGATTGAATTGTTGGCTGGCCGGGCTAATCGCGCCATGATAAACCGGCACAACGTGCGCCCGCGCTCCCTACTGGGACACCTCTCGACCGTGCTGTTTGCTCCCGAAGATTTACAGCTGGTGCAAGGAGACCCCGCCGCGCGCCGCACATTTTTGGACCGTATCGCCATCCAGCTGCGCCCGACCCTGGCTGGGACGTTGAGCGAATACACTAAGGTTGTCCGCCAACGCGGAGCTTACCTGAAAGACCTGGCGAAACGCCGCGCCCCTATCGATGAAATTCAGCTTTCTATCTGGGACGATGCCCTAGTTCCGGCAGCGGTGGAAATCATGAGTGAGCGGGCGCGGGTCATCGACCTGTTGGGCGCGCACCTGCCCCAGGTGTATGCCCGAATCGCCGGACACCCGGCCTCGGTGGGACTAACCTACGCGGACAGTGTCACGAAAACTCTCGACCTGCCCGCCAGCGAACAACAAAAACTGTGGTCAGACCCGGATTCATTGACTGCCGCGTTTCGCCAAGCCCTGGAGCGGCGCCGTGCCGATGAGGCTCGGCGCGGGGTCAACCTGGTCGGTCCGCACCGCGACGAACTGGAACTAGCCTTGTACGGTTTGCCGGTCAAGGGGTTCGCCTCCCACGGCGAGTCCTGGTCCTACGCTTTGAGCCTGCGTTTGGCGGAGTTTTCCCTGCTGCGCGACAACTTTGCTGACGCCCCGGTACTGCTGTTAGATGACGTGTTCGCCGAACTCGATGAACAGCGCCGCGCTGCCCTGCTATGGGCTATCGACCAGGCTGACCAGGTGTTTTTGACCTCCGCCACCGGAACCGAAATCCCCGACGCCCTGCACGCCGCGTTCTACCGCGTCACCCTCGACCAGGAAACTCGCGAAAGCAGCGTAGAGACCCTCGGTCAGGGAGCGGCACCGGATTTTTTGCAATAATGGCAGGATAATGGCAGGACAGTTACCGTCAGCAGGGGAGGGCTCGCTCGTGGCTAAAGGCATCGACTATTCCGGGCTGTACCCCACCATGCATTCTCCCCTGCCGCGCCGCGCCGTGAAACGTTACCGGAAACTCATGTTTAGCCAGGGCTTTTACCCCCTCACCGGGAAAGTGCGTGGGTTTTCCACCGCGGCTCCAGAGGCCGAGAGTTTGAGCGAACGGGAATGGCTGGACCGCGAAATCGCGAAAAAATATTACGCTGACCTAGCCAAAAGCCTTGGTTCCACGCCTCACCAGATAGAGCAGCTGGCTGCCCCGGGACCGGCCACCGCCAGTTTTACGGACCTGTCGCGTCCCTCCCGTAACGATCCGCAGCAGGCCGGTTTCCTGCTGGGGCATTTGGCTCGGCGTCTGGGGTGGCAGACTCCGCTAGAGATAGCGGACTTAAAAAAACGTTGGGACGAATATGTTGGTGCCCAGGTCGCGGCCCATTCCACGGTAGAGAGTTTTGAGGGGGGAAAACTCATCGTCCGTACCGACTCCACCGCTTGGGCCACCCAGCTGAAATTTTTGCTTCCCGAACTGATTAAACAACTGAATCGGCGGCTCGGGGCGGGAGTGGTGAAAAAAATCATTATCCGCGGGCCCCAGGTGCCGTCCTGGAACCACGGACCGCGCAGCGTTCCGGGGCGTGGACCGCGCGACACCTACGGCTAAAACCGGGCCAACCGGCCTGATGCCAAAACTTGTTGAAACTATAAAGCCGGGATTTACGGCCCGCAGAACCCGCACACCTAGTTGCTCACGAATTACACATAAAACGTGTTAAATCAGTCTTTACGCGTCTCTAAAGGGCAATCGCCAAAAAATTCGATAGGATTATAGTGGCGAAAAAGCCGAAAAAAGGAGACACAAACGTGAGCGATTTTGAAACGCCCGAGGAGCACTATGACGCTTCTGACATTAAGGTCCTCGAGGGCCTGGAAGCAGTGCGAGTCCGGCCCGGTATGTACATCGGATCCACCGGAGAGCGGGGCTTACACCACTTGGTTTATGAGGTGGTAGACAACTCGGTCGATGAGTCTTTGGCTGGGTACTGTGACCATATTGAGGTGACTTTACAAGCTGACGGCGGGGTGCGGGTGGCTGATAACGGCCGCGGTATTCCGGTGGCGGAACACCCTAGTGAACACCGCCCCACGGTGGAAGTCGTCATGACGATTCTGCACGCGGGAGGCAAGTTCGGCGGCTCGTCTTACGCGGTGTCCGGCGGTTTGCACGGGGTCGGCATTTCGGTCGTAAACGCCCTGTCCACCAGGATTTTGACCACCGTGAAACGTGACGGTTACGAATGGCATATTGAGTTTGGCGACGGGGGCAAAGTCATCCAGCCGCTGCGTCGCGGCGAACCCACCGATGAAACCGGGACTGTTCAGGTGTTTTACCCGGATCCGGATATTTTTGAAACTGTCGATTTTGACTATGAAACCCTGCGGACCCGTTTCCAACAGATGGCTTTCCTGAACAAGGGACTGCGCATCACCCTCACTGATGAACGCCCCAACGTGACTGCGGAAGGCGATTTCGTGACCGGAGATCAGGAAGGGGAGGCGGATACTCCCGAGGTCGGACGTCGCTCGGTGTCTTACTGTTACGAAAACGGGTTGCACGACTACGTGCATTTCATCAACACCACCAAGAAATCTGAGGTTATCCACGAGGAAATCATCGACTTTGAGTCCAGCGTTGAGGACACCGATAACGCAATGGCGCTGGAAATCGCCCTGCAGTGGACCAGCGCGTACTCCGAATCCATCTATACCTACGCCAACACCATCAACACCACCGAAGGCGGCACCCACGAGGAAGGGTTCCGCGCGGCGCTGACCTCACTGATGAACAAGGTCGGTCGGGAAAAAGGCTTCATCAAGGACAAAGACGAGAACCTCTCTGGCGACGATTGCCGCGAGGGCTTAACCGCCGTGATTTCCGTGAAAATCCGCAACCCTCAGTTCGAGGGTCAGACGAAAACGAAACTCGGCAACACCGAGGCCCGGACTTTCGTACAGCAAACCGTATATTCCCAGCTGGGGGACTGGTTCGATGCGCATCCGGCGGAATGCAAGGCAATTATTTCCAAAGCCCAGTCCGCCCAGCAGGCTCGTAACGCGGCGCGGAAAGCCCGGGACGCGACCCGGCGCAAGACCGCCCTGGATTCCTTCTCAATGCCCGGCAAGCTGCGGGATTGCTCCAGCCGGGATGCTTCCGAATGCGAAATTTTCCTGGTCGAGGGCGATTCGGCAGGCGGTTCAGCGGTGGCGGGACGCGACCCGGCCCACCAGGCTATCCTGCCGTTGCGCGGCAAAATCCTCAACGTTGAAAAAGCCCGCCTGGACCGCGCTTTGGACAACAAGGAAATCCAGTCCCTCATCACCGCTTTCGGCACCGGGATTGGCGAAGATTTCGACCTATCGAAACTGCGCTACTACAAGATTGTGCTGATGGCAGATGCGGACGTGGACGGCCAACACATCACCACCCTGCTGCTGACCCTGCTGTTCCGCTATATGCGTCCGCTCATCGAAAACGGTCACGTGTTCCTGGCCACCCCGCCGCTCTACCGCCTGAAGTGGTCCAACAAACCTCACCAGTTCGTCTATTCCGACAAGGAAAAGGACAAGCTGGTCACCTTGGGCCTGGACTCCGGGGCGCGAATGCCCAAGGAGGGCGGGATTCAACGTTACAAAGGTCTGGGCGAGATGAGTGCCCAGGAACTGTGGGAAACCACGATGGATCCCAGTGTGCGACTGTTGAAACAGGTCACGATGGACGAGGCCGCCTCCGCTGACGAAGTATTTTCGCTGCTCATGGGCGAGGACGTGAGTTCGCGCCGCGCCTTTATCCAACGCAACGCCCAAGACGTGCGGTTCTTGGATATCTAAGCGAACGACAACCACAAGCCACGGTGAAACTCTCACCAAGCTATTGAAAGACAAGGGAAATGGCTGATAACCAAGACAACAACGATTCCGAAGTGGACGACATCATTCATCCCGATGCGCCCGTGATTACCGAGGCGGAATCTACCCGCGTCATGCAGGTGGATTTGGAAAAAGAGATGAAAAAGTCCTACATGGACTACGCCATGAGCGTCATCGTGGGCCGTGCCCTGCCCGATGTGCGCGACGGGCTGAAACCAGTACACCGCCGCGTCATCTACACCATGTATGACGGCGGTTACCGCCCGAACGGCGGGTATTCCAAGTGTATGCGCGTGGTGGGCGACGTGTTGGGTCACTTCCACCCGCACGGGGATTCTTCGGTTTATGACGCACTAGCCCGGTTGGTGCAGCCCTGGTCGTTGCGTTACCCGTTGGTGGCTGGTCAAGGCAACTTTGGTTCCCCCGGTAACCTCGGACCGGCCGCGCCTCGGTACACGGAATGCAAGATGGCCGCCCTCGCCATGGAAATGGTGCGTGACATCGATGAGGACACCGTCGATTTCATGGACAACTATGACGGGCGCTCCCAAGAACCGACCGTGCTGCCCAGCCGGATCCCGAACCTGCTGATTAACGGGTCGGAAGGTATCGCGGTGGGCATGGCGACCCGGATTCCGCCTCACAACCTGCGGGAAGTCGCGGACGCCGCCCAATGGTACCTGCAAAACCCCGAGGCGACCCGTGAAGAACTGCTCCAGGCCTGCCTGCAGCGCATCAAAGGCCCGGATTTCCCCACCGGCGCCACGATTCTGGGTCGGCGCGGGATTGAGGAAACCTACCGGACCGGCCGCGGTTCCATCACCCAACGCGCGGTGGTCAACGTGGAGGAACTCAACGGACGTACCTGCCTGGTGGCGACCGAACTGCCCTACCAGGTCAACCCCGATAACCTGCAGGTTAAGATTGCTCAGCTGGTCAAAGACGGCCAGTTGCAGGGCATTGCGGATATTCGTGACGAAACGTCGGACCGGGCCGGAACCCGGATTGTGGTGGTACTGAAACGCGACGCTGTTCCGAAAGTCGTGCTGAATAACCTGTATAAACGCACCCAGCTGCAAGATTCTTTCCCCGCCAATATGTTGGCGCTGGTTGACGGGGTGCCGCGGACCCTGTCTATTGACGGTTTTGTCCACTATTGGACCGCTCACCAGGTCGATGTCATCAAACGCCGCACCGCTTTCCGGTTGGCGAAAGCCCAGGAACGGCTGCATATCTTGCAAGGCTACTTGGCGGCTTTGGATGCGCTCGATGAGGTTATCGCGTTGATTCGTCGTTCTCCGACCGCAGAAGATGCTCGGGTCGGGTTGATGGATTTCCTGAAGGTTGACGAGGTTCAGGCTGACGCGATTCTGGCTTTGCAGCTGCGCCGGTTGGCCGCTTTGGAACGCCAAAAGATTTTGGACGAACACGCCGAATTAGAGGCGAAAGTCGCCGACTATGAAGACATTTTGGCTCGCCCCGAACGCCAGCGCGCCATAGTGTCCACGGAGCTCGGCGAAATTACCGAAAAGTGGGGCGACGAACGCAAAACCACCATCGTGCCTTTTGATGGGGAAATGTCGATGGAAGACCTCATTCCCGAAGAAGACGTGGTGGTCACCATCACTCGTGGCGGGTACGCGAAACGAACCCCGGTCGACGCTTACCGGTCCCAGCACCGCGGCGGCAAAGGCATTAAAGGCGCGACGCTGCGCGAGGAGGACCAGGTCGAACACTTCTTTACCACTTCCTCGCACGACTGGCTGCTGTTCTTTACGAACTTCGGGCGGGTCTATCGGGCGAAAGCCTACGAGATTCCCGAAGGCGGACGCGACTCGAAAGGTCAGCACGTGGCGAACCTGCTGGCTTTCCAACCCGAGGAACGTATCGCCCAAGTCCTGCAGGTTTCCTCGTTTGCAGACAAGGATTATCTGGTGTTGGCGACCCGGCTCGGGTTCGTGAAAAAGACTCGACTGACCGATTACGACACGAACCGAACGGGCGGGTTGATTGCGATCAAACTACGCGAGGACAGTGACGGTGAGGCGGATCAGTTGGTTTCGGCGTGCCTGGTGGACGCGACCGACGACCTGATTTTGGTGTCTCGCCACGGCCAATCCCTGCGGTTTACCGCCAGCGATGAGCAGCTGCGCCCGATGGGTCGAGCCACATCCGGGGTGACAGGGATGCGGTTTAGGACCAAAGACGAACTCTTGACGATGGACGTGGTGCGCCCCGATGCGGATCTGTTCGTGGTGACCGAGGGCGGCTACGCGAAACGCACGGCGCTGTCGGAGTACCGAGTCCAGGGTCGCGGTGGCCTGGGGATTAAGGTCGCGAACCTAGTGGAGGCGCGCGGCGACCTGGTTGGCGCGCTGGTTACTGAGGAAGATTCAGAAGTGCTGGTCATCATGGCGGGGGGCAAAATTGTGCGTTCCCGGGTCGATGAAGTCAGCCGAACCGGGCGCAACACTCAGGGCGTGATTTTCTCACGGGCTGATGAAGGCGACGGGGTCATTGCTATCACCCTCAACGTGGACAATGACCCGCAACTGGAGGAATAACTTTGCGGGAATTCGGGCTTTGTGCGATATATTGCAAAAGTCCTCGAAATCGTCAAAGTGAGAACACGGAAGCAAGAATTGAGCCGCCGGTGGCTAGGCTCTAAAATCAAGGAAACATCTGAAGGGGATGGAATATGCGGATAAAAGGAACACCCGACGGGAATAGTCCCGCCCCCAATCCCGATATGGACGCGTCCGGCGAGGATCCCAGCGTATCGTGGGCCAGGCTGGGCCACGCTGACCCCTATTCAGGTGCTTTGCAGGCTGGTGAGACTCCGATGAAAAGACCGGTTCCGCCACCACCGCCGGGAACCGGCGCAGCGGCAGGCGCGCGGCAGGGCTCAGCCGAGGCCGAAAATGAACCTGCTGCGAACCAGGAACCCACAGTCGAGCCGACCCCCACCCCTCGTGAAACGAACGCCGCCGAGCGGGCGGCAGCTAAGGCCGCCAAGAAAGCCGAGCGGGCAGCCGCTCGGGAGGCCCGGCGCTTGGAGGCGGCTAAACGCATGCAGGAACGCGAAGAAGCCATGGATTTGCCCGATGTGCGTCGCGTGAAGCTGACTTTGTCCAGGGTCAATCCGCTCTCAGCGATGAAGATTGGGTTCCTAGTGGCGGTCGCGCTGTCCATAGTGATGTTGGTCGCGTCCATAGTATTGTGGCTGGTGCTGGATATATTGCACGTATTTTCCTCGATGCAAGGGTTTTTACAGGCGCTTTCCGCCACGGCGTTGGTGAACCTGGTTGACGCGCTCACCTTTAGTCGGACGATTGCTCTGGTCGCGATTTTTGGCGTACTCCAGATTATTATTTTGACGGTACTGAGCTGGCTGGCTGCCGTGATTTACAACTTGATTGCTCGCATGGTGGGCGGGCTGCACGTGGTGATGACCGACGAATGAGACCACCCCGACTGACGGGGCAAAACTACAGAAATAACAACGAAATCTAGTGAGAGAACCTGATGGCAGAAACGAAAAACACGGCGGAAACCGCAAACCCTGAACAGAACGCGGCGGATCGCGACATAACCCTGACTTTTGTCATTCCGTGCTACAACTCCGAGGATTACATGGACGCCTGTATTTCCTCGATGATAGGGGCGGGCGAGGACACTGAAATCATCATTGTTAATGATGGTTCAAAGGATCATACGGGAGCGAAAGCTGACAAGTGGGCGCAGGCCATGCCCGACAAGATTCGGGTCATTCACCAGGAAAACGCCGGTCACGGTGGCGCGGTGATGGCGGGTTTGCAGGCGGCTCGCGGCCAGTATTTTAAGGTGGTTGACTCGGACGACTGGTTGGATCGGGTCGGGTTAAACTTGTTGATGTCCAAGCTAAGAACGTTCCTAGCACACAATGAACGGGTTGACCTGGTTGTCTGTAATTATGTTTACGAGCACGTGTTGACGGGTTCGCGCAAAGTCATCCGCTACAACCGCGCTCTGCCGTTGAACCGGGTTATCACCTGGAACCAGGTCGGAAACTTCGGGGTGGGGCAAAACATCCTGATGCACTCCACGGTTTATCGCACCCAGGTGCTGCGGGAATCCGGAATGGTCATGCCCAAACACACGTTCTATGTAGACAACATTTTTGTCTACGTTCCCCTCCCGTATGTAAAGAAACTCTACTATTTACCGGTTGACCTGTATCACTACTTTATCGGACGTGACGACCAGTCCGTGAACGAGACTGTCATGCTGGGTCGCCTCGATCAACAGATGCGGGTCACACGGGCGTTGGTCGATGCCTACACTTTGCCCGACGACGTTCCCAACCCGCGCTTGGCAAAGTATATGGAAGGTTTCCTGGCGCTGATTGTCACGGCTTCCTCGGCTTTCTCGCTGTTGCGCGGCGATCACGAAGCGATGCGAATGCGCGATGAGATGTGGAAACACATATACGCCAAGAGCCCGCGCATGGCTCGCAATCTAAAGCGTCACCCGCTGGTTAGGGGTTCGAGCGTGAACAAAGCCCCGTTGAAATGGGCAGCGGTTAAGACCTACCGCTTGGCCCAGCACCTCTACCGGTTCAACTAACTTCGGGAGGCGTATCTGGCGTCGGCGTGTCGGGTCCGTCCGAGTGGTTCGCGGGGTCGTCCTTTTCCCCTTGCGCCGAGAGCGAATCGATAGGGATGCCGTCGGTGTGTTCCAAAACGATGGGCTGATGGGCTTTCAAGTGGGTCAGCCCCACGATTCCGGCGATGGCGACCAGCCCGCAGGCGATGATTCCCAACGCGACTCCCCAGGTGAAGTTCTTGCCCTCACCCAGTACGGCGATGCCGAAACACACCGCGATGATGGGGGACGTGATGGTCATCGACGCAACCACCAGCTCGGCTTGTCCGGTGGCGTAACCCTGCTGCACCATCCAGCCGGCGGTCATCGAACCAATGACCAAAACCACCAGGACTATCCAGAACATTGGGTTGTCCACCCAGTTATGGTTGCGGACAAAGATGATGAGGGTACGCACCAGCGAGGCTTCCAGACCGTAGAACATAGCCCCACCGCTGCCCCAAAAAAACGAGCGCCACACGCGCGGCCCTTTTGCGCCTAACATTCCGAAAGACCCGGCCAGAATATAAATCGTGATGGCGCCGATAAAGACTTTGATGGTCGTCAGGGGCTGATCGGGCGCGGAATAGTAGGACACCAGGAAAGTGAAAACGCCGGTGGCCAGCACCGTCATCGCCACCAAAGCGCCCTCACGCTTGCGAATCCGCTGGTGAGCGACGCGTGCCTGCAAAATCATGGACCAAGGGAAAGCCAGCAACCCCACGGGCTGCACCACCGTGACCGGAGCAAAGAACAGGGCGGTAATCTGGCACCCCAAAGACACTCCCATCAGCAATAACCCATGCCACCACCGGCGATTTTTCAGGCTTGCCATGAGTTGGTCGGACTTCAGGCGCCGCCGGCTTTGGTTGTGTTTGACCTCGTGGCGAATAGCACTGTTTTGATACCGGGCAGCCAGGGCGAAACAGAACGACCCAATCACCTGCAAAGCGATGGCGAGGGGTAGGTTGTGTTCCAAGACTGTCCTTTCGATAAAGGCTGACCTGCGCAGCTGGCAGGTTCGCCGGGGTCGGTGGGCGGAGATTCCGCAGGGTTCCCGACCCGGTGGGCGGATGCCTTACCGGAGATTCGGGTTTGCCTGAGTTAATGGTAGCGAAATATCCGGTTTTTCACCGGCTATAGGAAGTTCGTCTCGGCTATTTGTCCTGTCCGGCCACAAAGGAGATGGAGGCACGCTCCCCGCGCAAATGCGGCAGCACCACTGCTTCGGCGCGCGACAGGGCGGAACCGATGGCCATATGCATATCCAAATATTTGTAGGTGCCCAAGCGTCCGCCGAACAGTACGTTTGGTTCAGCGGCGGCCAGTTCGCGATACTTCTCAAGGCGTTGGCGGTCGGTTTCCTTGTTGATGGGGTAGTACGGTTCGTCGCCGCGCTGGGCGAAGCGGGAATATTCCCGAGCGATGACGGTTTGGTCCGCGGGGTAGCGGGCGGCGCGTTCGGGGTGGAAGTGGCGGAACTCGTGGATACGCGTGTAGGGCACGGAGGGGTCGCCGTAGTTCATGACCGGGCAGCCTTGGAAGTCACCAGTCGGTTTCACTTCCAGTTCCAGGTCGATGGTGCGCCACCCCAGCTCGCCTTCGCTGTAGGCAAAGTATTCGTCAATCGGCCCGGTGTAGACGACGGGGACGCGCCCGACCGTAGCGTCTTTTGACCAGGGGTTATCGGGGCTTTCGTCGAAAAAGTCCACGCCCAGGTGGACGGTGATGTTTTCGTGGGTGGCCATGTTCGTCAGCCAAGCACCGTATCCGTCAACCGGTAAACCCTCGTAAGTATCGTTGAAATAGCGGTTGTCGTAGTTGTAGCGAACCGGCAGGCGGGACACGATAGAGGCCGGCAGCTCGGTGGGGTCGGTCTGCCACTGTTTCGCGGTGTAGCCCTCGAAAAAGGCTTCGAACAGGGGTTTTCCGACCAGGGAGATGCCTTTCGTGCGGAAGTTTTCGTTGGCGTCCTCGCCTTGGATTTCCTCGGCTTGCCGGGCGATGAGTTCGCGGGCCTGGTCGGGAGTGTAGGCGGCGTGGAAGAATTGGTTGATGGTGCCGAGGTTCACGGGCATGGGGAAAACCTCGCCGTGGACCGTCGTGTAAACCTTATGGATATAAGGCGTGAACTTGGTAAAGCGGTTGACGTAGTCCCACACGCGCTGGTTGGAGGTGTGGAACAGGTGCGCGCCGTACTTGTGAACTTCGATGCCGGTCTGGGCCTCGGGTTCGGACCAGGCATTGCCGCCCAAGTGAGAGCGGCGATCAATCATGACGACTTTATAGCCGGCTTCGGCGGCTTCGCGGGCGATGGTGAGGCCAAATAAGCCGGTACCAACCACCAACAGGTCCGGCGTTCCAGGGGTTTTACTCATGTCTCGAACCTATCAAAAAACCCCGCCGCCCGGAACTCCCGCGCAGTGGCGGGGATGTACTTAGGATAACGTCCGCCGACCAGTGACAAATTATTCACCGAAAGATGTCGTCGTGGCTGCCGGTGCGTTGAAACACGGCGATGCCGGGTTTGTCTGTCCGGTGGAGCTAGGGGGACTCGAACCCCCGACCCTCTGCTTGCAAAGCAGATGCGCTACCAGCTGCGCTATAGCCCCGTTTGTTATGAAAAAACCCCGACGATTCGGGGTTAGTGGGCCTAGCTGGGCTCGAACCAGCGACCTCAGTCTTATCAGGACTGCGCTCTAACCAACTGAGCTATAGGCCCTTTGGGCACCAGAAGATACTACCCGAACCCGCTATCTTGCGCAAATTCGCGGGGTATGCGGGGGGATACGCACCGGCATGTGCTGACGGTTTCACAAGCTCGGTGGGTTGCGTTGGGGTTCTCACAAGCGGGGTGGTTACAGCGTGGGTGCCTGCGCCTGGGCGCCCGCGTTGGCGACCCGACTCGGCTAATAAAGTGCGCCAGCCGACCCAACCGGCCGCGAACCCAGCGGGCGGAATTACACCTCCACCAAATGGTATTCAATCCCCAGCTCGTCATAGAGCCGCAGGAAATTCTGGGTTCCCATAAACAGGGTGGCGCGGTTGTCGCCCGGATGGAAGGTAAAAATTTCCTCCTGCATCATGGCTTTGTCCAGGTAGAGCGCGACCGAACGGTGGCCGGGATCAATCATTCCGAGTGGCGAAACGACTCCCGGCTCCAGGCCGAGGGTTTGAGCCAGCAGCTCGCCGGATCCGAACGACAGGCGGCTTTCCCCGACTTCGCTGGCAAAAGCTTTCAAATCAATCTGTTTATACTCGTCTGTAATTAAAAGGTACGTGCGGGTCTTTTTGCGGTTGGTCAGGAACAGACTCTTGGTGCGCACGCCCTCGTGGCCCTCGATATATTCGTCCGCCAGCTCGATGGTCGTGGCCGGCGGGTGTTCCACCAGCTTGTATTCGACGCCGTGTTCTTGCAGGGTTTCCAGTATCTTGCTGCGTTCCATAGGTTCCTCCGTCTGGTGCTATGCCCGGTGAGAGCGCGAAAAAAATGACCCACCGGTTTGCGGCGGGTCTAAAGGCTTTTGCTCACTGTTCTAATCAGCGCTGACCTCTACCATGACCTGTTCGTAGTCGCCGTAGGAGATTTCTACGGGCTGGACTTGAGTGTTTCCGGTCGAGCTAGATTCGTGGTCAGCCGCCTGAGCAGGCAACAGGGTGCTCAAAGCCACCACCAAGGCAAGCGCCACGGCGGCCATCATGCCCTTCTTTTGTGTCTGCACGGTTCCTCCAGATTCAATCCTCGCGTACCGTTGATTACCGGAAAAGTCCAGCATCAACACCGCTACACAGTTAACTATACCCTATTTTCAGGAAATTACAAGTGCTTTTTTCAAATTCTTTCACCGAGTTTTTTCGCGGTTTCCCAAGGGTTTCCGTTCAAAACATATGTTCTCTCCGTCTCACTATCTGAAACTCGACACTCCGAGGCTTAAGGAATCCTGGAAATGTCTGGTCGGTTTTGGGGGTCGCGGCGGCGAGTTTCTGAGGTTCGGTGTTAGAGGTGTTTTCACAAGGCCGGTGCCGCCGCGCCGGCCCTTTTGGTCTGGTTTTGCGGGCAAAAGCGCTGTTGGAGGGTGTTACTCTCAGGTTCGAATTCGATTTTTAAGGTTATTTTCAGGTTCGCGACAAAAACTGGGGAGATTTGCAGAAAACGGCTGTTTTTACTGTTTATTTGCCGTTTCACTACCTCTCGTCGAGGTGACAAACTCAGCTTTGTATTCTTAGAGGGCGCTGAAAACTGCCGCTAATTTTCGCGAAATTTGCCCTCCTAAGCTGAGTTTTCCTAAAGGAAAACGGGGGTTTGCCGAACGCCTCTGGAGTGATAGTTAGATTGTCAGCACAATCCTGGAATTACTCTTGGAGATAGCTGGGAAACCTGGTATTCTTATCACTGTATATAAGCAGGTGGAGTGTCCCCAAAAGGGCAAAACCGAAGAAATGGCTAACAAATGGAGGTATTTGAGCATGAGTGCTATAGCCAAGAACCCGCGGCAAAACCAGCCGGGAAAGCCCACTTTAGTGAGCTATAAGCAAAAAGGTAAAAAGAGCCGGAACTGGACTGCGGGGGTGATTGCTTCAGCAATCGCCGTGGCGTGGGCCGTTGGCGGCTTGGTTATGCCCTCTCTGGCGGCGACTCCGACCGCCCAGGCTTCGGTAAAGCCCACGGTGACCGTTTCGCCCGATTCAAGCTTTGACATCGGTAAGGACGGTGATGAGCGTTACCGGCTTGTCTACAACGGTCAGTTATTCACTACCAAAGACCCGCAGGAAGCGGCGGCGCATTATGGCCAAACCGCCAAGGTCGGTGACTTCACGGCACAGTACCTGCCCAAGGAATGTATTACCAAGGCCACAAAAGTCGACAGGTACGGCACCCCATTCTGGGATGGTTATGATGCCCTAGACCAGGTTGCCCCCGACCGTGGCATTATTGCAAAAACGAAAATTGCTTCTACCTTTGAGAAAGGTTTTGGTGCGTGGGTTATCTTCCCCGGCGGTTCCTCCACCACGCTGCCTTTTAATGCTTCCGGATCCTCTAGCCAGGCGGCTACCTCCAACCGTTCCGCTGTTTCCGCCGTTGAGCCCGGGGAAGATGAGGATACTCTCACCCTGAGCTTAGAGCCTATCGAAGGCGAGACGGCTGATACGGGTGCGACCCAGGCGCGTATTTTTGCTCAGACTTCCGACCCCTCCGGCAACTCGGCTACCTCCACCGAGCCCACCGGTTCGGCCAAAGCTCCGCAGCTGCCTGCCAGCCCGCAGCAATCGGTTGAGCCTGCCCCTCAGACTTCGGAACCTTCATCGGAGCCTTCCACTCCCACTCCGGTGACCGGTCCAAATAAGGCGCCGACCGCCACCCCGACCGCAACGGCTACTTCCGGCGCGGTTCCTATCGTTCGCAAATTTGAGCCAACGATTAACAAAATTGATCTCAAGTTTGATCCCAGCGTGGACAAAGCTACCGCGATTGCGAACTTTAAGAAGCAGGTTGAAGACGCTAAAACGGATGTAATGAAACAACTTGACCAGTTCGTGGCCGAAAATAACTACGGTGAAGACTTCAAGAAAAAAATGGTGGCTAACCTCAACGCCCAGTTCGACAATCTGCTCAAGCAGGGTCTGGACTGGTTAGAACAGCAGTACAGCAAGGCCCCCAGTGTCTCTAAGTTCCCCGGCATTAAGGCTTGTGAAGAAAACGGACCTATCGTCCCCGCTGGTTCATACATCTTGGTTAAGAACTGGACGGCAGATCTTCAGTCTGGCGAACCCAATGTTTGGCAATGGGCGAAAAAGATTAGTACATCCGGTTCCGCACCGATTAGTTTCCTGGCTCTTTATCCCAGCAGCAAAACCAGCTCATTTAAGGTCGACGGATCAGCCAGCTTCTGTGTCGAGCCATTCTATGGATACCAGCTTGGCAACCATAAGGTTTACACCGATCCCTCAAAGACTACAATCTTCTGGGCTAAGGATAACCCCGAGAAGGCGGAAACTGTTAAGGCACTGGCCTGGCATTACGCTAAAAATAATCAAGGAGCTGACTGGGGTCGTTACCAGAACGCAATCTGGATGGTTATTTTTGGCATCACCGATAATGGGCGTGCCTGGAATTATAAGGAAAAGAAATGGGTCGATGGCGGAGCTACCGATGTTAAAAATCTGATTGAGCAGGCTAAAACTGCTTACCAGCAGCGTGAGCACGGGGACGTGGCTAAGGCTCTGGACACCATGCACCTGGACCAGATGACCACCGTGAAAAAGGCTAAAGATGGCACCTTCCAGTTGACTGTCAAGTTGAACGATTACGACCCGAACTCTAAAGAAGGTCAGTACATCGGCGACCAGGTTTACCTCGCGGTGGATGGTGCCACAGATCAAAACGGTAACCCCATCAAAAAGATTAGCTTGAAGGATGCGGTCAATGGGGTGACCCTAAAGATTGCTGACCAGCACAAGTTTCATATTTCCTTCACGGGCTCGGTAAAGGATGTCGAGAATCCTTACTTCATTGATAACCCGAATGGGCCTACCCAAGCTCAGGTCGTGGTGTTAAAGAAGAACCTCGATGTTTCCGGGGAACTGAAAGTGGTTTGGACCATTGTTGAAGAACCAACGCCTACGATTGAGACCACCGCGAAGGTAAACGGCGCTGACTCGGTGCCTGGTGACGCGGAAACCGCCACGTTCTCTAAGGCAGATGAAGTCATCACCCTTACCGATGATGTGAAGTATGAGAAAATTCCTACCGTCGCCGGTAACTTGTATCTAGTTGGCACGCTTAAGAAGGTTAGCGGCGGAGTCACCACCACGGTGTTCACTAAGACTACCGACGCTAAGAATGAAGACGGCACCAAAATCAAAGGTGACGGCACCTTGACGGGTCTGTTCTCGCATGAGTTGAAGGCCTCCGAGGTTAAGGACGGCGACAAGTTCTATTACGAAGAAATCCTGGCGACTAACGACCCGAAGTACGCTGGCGGTGGACAAATCGATTCTGACAAAGGCCAGCTCAACATCATCGCCAAACACACCGGTGAAAACGCGGATCAGACCGTTAACATTGTTAAGAACAAGGCCCAGCTGACCTTGACCAAGGCTGCTGACGGTGCTGCTGATAAAGCCAGCGGAAACGTGACCTTCACGGTCGACTGCACCGACGGTACTTCTGCGACCCTCTACGCTCCCGCTAAGGGCGGCGCGGCCAATACTGATAGCACCCAGGCGGGAACTCCCAGCACCGTGGAGATCACTCCCGGCGCGACCTGTACTGTTCAGGAAACCTACCGGCCTGCTCCGGTCAACATGCCCGTCGCTCCCACTTGGTCTGCCACCAATGCCACTCAGGACGGCGCTGCTGTACCGGTTACTGAAAACGGCAAGACGATTGGTTCTCAGGCCAAGTTCGTGATGGGCAACGCCGGTGCCATTAACCTCACCGCGACCAACACCTATCAGGAACAGACTGGCGGCTTCAAGGTTACGAAGTTTGTCCAGGGTATCGACAGGGATGCCGCGGCTCAGGCTAACGATGGTAAGTTCGAGTTCAGCTACACCTGTGATAACGGCGTGGCTGGCGGAAGTTTCTCACTTCCCGATAACAACTCGTGGACTTATGAAGTCAAGGGTCTGCCGGTCGACACCAAGTGCACCGTTACCGAAACCAAGCCGAAGGCTCCGGAAGGCTACAACGTAGTCGTCAAGAACACGAACGCTTCGGGTACGACCACTGAGTCGGACACGGTTGCGGTGAAACCGATTCAGGATGGCTCCACCTACGGGGTTGCCTTTACCAACTACTACCAGCCCGCCGACGCGGCCTTCAGCCTGCAAAAGGTGGCCAAGTACGTCAATGGGGATAAGGGCAATGTTGACGGTAACTTCTCTCTGAGCTATGTGTGCGAAGGCACGACCGGGAAACCAATCAGTGGCAATGAGATTGTCCCTGCTAATGGCACTCCGGTGGCCGTCAAGGACGGCATTAAAGCCGGCATGACCTGCACCATTAAAGAAGATAAGAACAGCACTGCGGTGACCGGGGCTAACTTTAAGTCCCTAACCTTTGGGCAATCCGGATTGTTGCCAGCCAACATCTTGGAAAACTCCGCTGCTGGATTCAAGTTCAAGGTTCCGACCAACAACGCAACTGTTGTGGTGACGGCGAAGAACCTCTACGAACACAAGATGGGTTCGTTCAAGCTGACCAAGAAGGTTAAGGCTGACGGTGCGAACCCGCTGAAGGACAAGGCCTTCGCGTTCCGTGTCACCTGCGGTGATGAGGACCCGGTGACCGTCAACCTGAAGAACGGCGAGACCTGGACTTCGAAGTCCTACCTGGCAGATACCGAGTGCATGATTCACGAGTTCAACCCGTCCAACGCGGCTGTAACCAATACGGTTTCCTACACCAATGCTCAGTCGCTAGGTGGAGACGACGCCAAGGTAGTCATCAAGGAAGGCGCCGAGCCGAAAGTGGAGGTTGTGGCCACCAACACGGTGAAAGCAAACTACGGCAAGTTCTCTGTCACCAAGACTGTTGACGGCGACGCCAAGGCTGAACCCGCCACCTTCACTTTTGATTACAAGTGTGACGATGATGCCAAGACCAACGGCACCCTGGACTTGAAGGCTGGGGAAACCAAGACTGTTGACAACGTCTTGGTCGGCACCACCTGCTACATCAAGGAAAAGCCGGTAGAGATTGACGGCGTCACCGTCACCCCGTCTTGGGTGACGGACCTCGCCAACGCCACCGGCACTAACGCTGGCTTCAAGCAGTTCACCATTCCCGAACAAAAGGATGGCAAGGCTCAGGTGTTGAAGCTGGAAGCGAAGAACACCTTGGATTACGACAAGGCGAGCTTCACCATTAAGAAGGTCGTCCAGGGCGGAGCCGTCTTTGAGCCCGGCACCACCTTTAAGTTCACCTACAGCTGTACAGCCCCGAACGGTAAGACCTACACTCAGGCCGCTCCGTTTGGCTCCCAGGCCAAGGCTAAGTTCATCGAAGTAGCCCCCGGTCAGGAATCGGCAGCGATTGTGGTGCCGAAGGACTCCAAGTGTTCCGTGACTGAGCCGAAGGCTCAACTGGATGCCACCAACAAACAGCTGGTGAATGATCTGAACGCGAACCCGTTGAAGTACGTGTCTACCTCGTTCATTCCGGCAGGTAAGGACCTCGCGTCCGGTGAACAGACCGTGACTCAAGGCAACGTCTTCCAGTTCGCTGCTACCAACGTTTACACCGAAAAGATGACCGGCTTTAAGTTCTATAAGGCCGCTCTCACCGGTAACAACGCTGGTAACCACACCGAGCAGTTCTACTTCAACTACTCCTGCCAGACTCCGGCCGGAGCGGTTAAGAACGGTGTCGGTTACGACCTGAGCGCCGGCAGCGACCCGGTCAAGGTCGAGAAACTCCCCGTAGGCACCAAGTGTGTCGTGTGGGAGAAACCGGCAGTCGCGCAGGCTAACGAAGAGCCCACGACCACGTGGACCGTTGGCGCTGCTAAACCGGTTGAAGGCAAGGAAGTAAAGCCTTTCGATACCAACGCGAAAGCCCAGCCCAACGGCGTGGCGTTCACCGTGGATAAGGAAGATGAAGCGCTGATGGTTGGCGCCACCAACGACTTCACAGTGCCCGACACCAAGCTGGTTGTCAGCAAGACCATCGTGGCTGGTGAAAACACCAACGTTGACTCTAAGACGGTCAAACTCTCGGCGACTTGTAAGTACCCGACTGATAACGCCGACCACGTCATCATGGACGGCAAGACCTTTAAGAACACTGACAAGGCTGAGTTCACCACTGATGTGAACGGTGTGAAGATTCCGGTCGGTGCGACCTGTACCATCACCGAATCTGCAGACAGCGCGAAGGTGGCTGGGCACAAGTGGACCGTGGAGATGAAGGAAGGCAAAAACAGCATTTCTAAGACCACCACCGGTTCCGTGACCCTGGACACCACCGCAGGTAAGAATGTTGAGGTAATCAACACTTACGAGCGCGAGCTGGGCAAGTTCAAGATTATCAAGGCGGTTACTGCCGCCAAGAACATCACGGTGAAGGAGTCTTACGACTTCAGCTACACCTGTGCTGACCCGAAGGTTGCTACCCAAAAGGTGGAAGGCAAGGTGACGGGTGTCACCGATACCGGCTACAAGTTCGCAGAGAACATTCCTGTCGGTTACAAGTGCCACATCACCGAGGATCAGGCCGGTGCAAAGACTGAGGAAGGCTCGACCCTGTCCGCTACCCTGTCGGATAACGACTTCGTGGTTGGGAAGGACAAGGTTGTTGAGGTCAACGTGACAAACACCTACTCTGACGTGAACGGCAAGTTCAGCGTCAAGAAGGTGATTGCCGCTGACTCCACCGCTTCGATTGTGAACGGCTCATACAACTTTGAGTACTGGTGTGTGACCCCGGACGGGTCCAAGATTGGTACGCAGGATGCTCCCATGAAGTTCAACGTCGAGGCAGGCAAGACCTGGACGTCCGGGAACATTCCGACCGGTTCCAAGTGCTCCATTCGCGAGGTCACTCCGAGTGGTAACACCACTGGCATAGCTGCCGAAGTGTCCTGGTCCTTGAATGAATCTACGACCACGCAAGGCGTAGAGCCGACTTCTTACACCGCTGTTGGCGCTAAGGGTAACTTCGTGTTTGGTGCGGAAGGTTCTACCGCCGGCAAGTTCACTATCGGTAAGGACAGTTCAACTACCGGCTTGACCGCTACGAACAAGTTGACCTACAAGGAAGTCAAGCTGTCGCTGCAGAAGGTGGCGGAAGCCACTTCGGCACACGGCAAACTCGACTACTCTGTGGCTAACTTCAATTCTCGGCAGGGCTTCAACGAGTACTACCGCTACATGAACCGCGACTTCGTGAATATGCACGTCACCTGCAAGAGTGGCAAGAACACGGTTGTTGATAAGACAGTCAAGGTTGATGTCAACGGAAACGCCCTCGACTTTGGCACGGTGCCTTACAACTCGAAGTGTACGGTAGCGGAGCTGGACGACGAGAGCTTTAACGATAAGAACGCTCTCCAGTACGGCGGCTGGCGTCACAAGGCTGAAATTTCAGCCACTGATGCCAACGGCAAGGATCTGGCCACCCCGGTTAAGTACGCCTTTGACATGTTGGAGCCTGATGAAGAAAAGGCTGCTATCACGTTCGATGTCACTTCCGAAGCCAACGTCTCCGTGAAGATGCTCAACCGGTGGGATTGCTACGCCAGCATTGAAACAGATTTGGATGCTCCTGACCAAAAGGCTACTGCTGACGGTCACCGCATTTTCCAAGACGGCATCAAGGTGATTGATGTTAAGCCTGGTCAAGATCGGGTTAAACTGACCGATACAGTTACCTTGAAGAATGTCACTCCGGGCAAGACTTACACGGTGGTGGAGCGTTTGTACTCCACCAGCCAGGCCGGACAAGCGGGTCTCTTCTATGACGGGTACCTCAATTGGAAGAGCGAAAATGGAGCCAATTGGGATTATTACGCTGAGGAAGTGACTGTTCCCTCAGGGGCGACTGATTTCACTACGGATATTTCCTTCACGATTCCGGTTGAATTGCTGGAGGAACACCCCGAAGGCATCGCCGCTGGCATTATGGTGTTCAACGGTGGAAACCCGATGCAGCTGAATCAGTGCACAAGGTGCTTGGCCTACGGTTCTGAGCTGACGCTGCCGAAGGCTCAATCCATCATCCCGCGGTGGTCACCGGATATGTGGACTATTGCCTACGACCGGACGACGGACTCGCGCGTTCTGTCTACAAACAAAGAGACTGTACCGACGCAGAAACTGACTGATAACCTCAAGTACACGCGGGTTCCTGCAGGTGATTACCTCCTGTATGGACGCTTGGTGCAGACGGATGATACCAGTAAGTCCGCAGTGGACAATCACAAGCCGATTACTGTTCCCGCTGGACAGGAATTCTTCGGCATGAATCGTGTAGACAACGAGTTCACCCTGGAGACTGCCAATCTGACTCCCGGTGCCACATATGTGATGTTCGAATATATGTTGCCGAAGGATACGGATACTAATAGCCTCGCGGGCAAGACTCCGGCTGAACTGCAGAAGATGTCTACGGATGCCAATCTGCCCTTCCACGCGGAGGTCGATGACATCTGCCAGAAGCTGTACACGCCGAAGTTAAAGACGACCGCTTCGATTGACAAGCCTGTGACGCCGGCCGTTGCGGACGACGCGACGGTTACGGTCAAGGATAAGGTCAAGTGGACCAACCTCGCCGGAGGTCGCACCTACACCATGACCGGTACCTTGCATATCAAGAATGCAGACGGAACCGATGGTGGTGTACTCAACGATCCGGGCGCAACCGCAACCAAGACCTTCAAGGTTGACGGCAAACTCGACGCCCTGGTCGAATCGGGCGAGGTCGAGCTGACCTTTACCGTCAAGGCGAAGTCCCTGAAGACTCAAACGGTTGTGGCCTTCGAAGAGGCCAAGGATCGCGGAGTCGTCGTAGCGACTCACGCCGACATCACCGATGAGGATCAGACGGTTTACAACCCGTCAATCGGTACGACCGCGAGCGTCGAGGGCGGTGCCGCTGAGGCTGAGGGTGCGCGTGTCGCAACCGTTGACATGACGAAGGCGACGCTGGTAAAGGATTCCAAGACAAAGAAGGAACTCTCCGATGTGGCTGTGACCGATAAGGTTGCCTACAACTCCATCGCTCCGGGCGAGTACGTCATGTACGGCCAGCTGATGAAGATTAACGGCAATAACACAACGGCGGTTCAGACCACGTTCCAGAAGCTGAGCATCGCCAAGGGCGCTCCCGCCAACGGCACGATGGATCTCACCTTCCCAGGTGTGAAGGTCGTGAGTGGCGAGAAGTACGTAGTGTTCGAGAAACTCTACAAGGCGAGCGACTTCGACCAGACGGCCGGAAAGCCCACCAACCCGGAGGCTACCGTTGCTGAACACGCTAACCCGAAGGACGAAGCTCAGACCGTTTACGTCCCCGGTGTCACTACTGACGCGAAGGACGGCGACGGCGACAAGTACGTTGATCCGACTCAGCCCATCAAGATCATTGATACCGTCACTGGTTCCGGCCTGATTCCGGGCAAGGAATACACCATCGACGGTGAGTTGATGATGGCTGGAGCGAACGGTGAACCGGTTCACACCGGTGTGTTCAACAATGACGGAGACGTCAAGGTTGTTGCCGATAAGGACGGCAAGTTCGCGAAGGACCTCACCTTCGAGATGAGCGTGGACAAGGCCAAGGAGCTGGGTCTGTGGGTTGACGAAAACGGCCAGCCCACCCCGACGGGCAAGGACCTGGTGGTCTTTGAAAACCTGAAGCTGAACGGCAAGCCCGTGGCTATCCACCACGACATCACCGATGAGGCTCAGACGGTTCACTCCGGCAAGATGATGACCAGCGCTATCGATTCTTCTGATAAGAACCAGACCATGATTCCTGGTCAGAAGAATGCGGTCATCACCGATACCGTGACGTTCACCGGCAAGTTCGAGCCGAAGCACAACTACACCTTGGTTGGTGAGTTGCACTACGTCACCACCGACTCTAACGGTGTCAAGACTGACGCCGGCAAGGTGCCGGGTGTGACTGTGCAGCCGGTGAAGGTTACCTCTGACGCGAAGGGCGTCATTGGCGAGCAGACCATGAAGTTCACGGTTCCTGCTGACAGCATCGTAGAGGGCAAGGACCTGGTGGTCTTTGAAACCTTGCACGATGGCGACGCCAAGGGCAATGTTGTGGTCAAGCACGCCAACCCGAAGGACCCGGCACAGACTATCAACGTGGTAAAGAACTCCATTACCACCACCGCTTATGATGGCGGCAAGGACGGTAAGGGTTCGGATCCGAGCGATAAGAACCTCGACAATTCCCCTGCCAAGGTAGTGATTTACGACTTGGTGGATTACGAGGGTCTGCAGGTAGGCAAGGAATACACCGTTACCGGTACCCTGCACTACCAGGCTGACGCCACTTTGGCCGGTGGTACTGAGGTTCACGCTGGAGACCCGATTGACGCCAAGTATGTTACGGTCACACCCGCGAAGTTCGTGGCTAAGACCCCGTCCTCGAAGGACAAGGGTGCTGTGAAGGCCATTGTGAAGTTCGAGGTGGATAAGGCCGCTCTGGCTACTGCCCCGGTGGTTGTGTTCGAAGACCTGATGGATGGTGACGTTACCGTTGCTACCCACCACGACATCAACGATGACTCGCAGGTTGTTTACAACCCGTCCTTGGCTACCGCCGCAACTGTGAATGGTGCCAAGCTGGTTCAACTCCAGAAGGATCAGAAGGACGTTACCGTTGACGACAAGGTGACCATTTCGAACGCCGCACCGGGTACTTACACCCTGAAGGGCAAGCTGATGGCTGAGGACGGCAAGACCGTCGTCGCGACCAGCGATGTCAAGGACGTCAAGGTCACTAAGGGCGTGACTGTCAAGAATGTGACCTTCACGATTCCGGCTGACAAGGTCAAGGCTGGCGCGAAGTTCGTGGTCTTTGAGGAACTCGTGGACGCCAAGGGCGAAGTTGTAGCAAGCCACAAGGATATGGCCTCTGAGGATCAGACCGTGCGGGTTGGCTCTCTGGAGACGACCGCTACCGATAAGGCTGACGGCGACAAGGTCGCGGATAACACCAAGGCAGTCACCATTGTTGACAAGGTTGACTACTCCGGTTTGAATCTGGATGCCAAGTACGCCGATGGTACACCCAAGGCCTACCTGCTGTCCGGTAAGTTGATGGATAAGGAAACCAAGCAGCCTGTGCCTGGATTGGCTCCGGTGGAGCGAGTCATCGGCCCGGCAAACTCGGTTTACCGTGCGGATGGTCAGGCAGACCGTCCGGTAGAGAAGGTTATTACCTCCGGTACTGGCTTTGAGCTCCTGAAGTTCGAGGTTCCGGCAAACTTGATTATGGGCAAGCCGGTCGTGGTCTTTGAGACCGTGTACCAAGAAGGCAAGGAATACCTGATTCACCACGACATCAACGACGACTCGCAGACTGTCTGGGCTCCGAAGCTCGCCACTAAGGCTAGCGCGGCGGGCGAACGTGGTCTGGTCCTCGCCGACGCTAAGTCGACGGTCAAGGACACCGTGACCTTCACCGGTATGAAGGTCGGGGAAACCTACGTGGTCGCTGGCGAACTGTGGAACAAGACTCAGAACAAGTCCACCGGCATCAAGGTGACCTCCAAGCCGTTCAAGGCTGAAAAGGCAACCTGGACCGAGGCCGACTTCATGACCTTCGAGATTCCGGCCGGTACTGTGGCCGAGAACGACGAGCTGGTTGTGTTTGAGACCCTGTACCTCGGTAATAAGGTAGACGGTCCGGCTGAGTCTACTCACGAAGACCCGAACGATCCGGCACAGACTGTTGGCTCCGGCGTGAAGCCCGGCATGAAGACGGTGCTGAGCGTGGACGGCAACCGTGCCTGGGAGAAGAATCCGACCATCCCGACCATTCCGGTCGACTCCAAGCAGCTGGTTGATACGGTCAGCTACGTTGGTTTGACTCCGGGTGTCAAGTACACCTTGAACGCGACCCTGATGGAAATCGGTCTGGACGGTAAGGTCAGCAACACCGGTATTACCGGCACCGCCACCTTCACTCCGACCGAGGCCAGTGGTACCCAGCAGGTTGGCTACAATACCATCCCGGCGGGTACGCTGAAGCCCGGCTACAAGTACGTGGCTTACGAACAGCTGATTCGCAACGACAAGCCGAACGAACCTCCGCTGAAGCACGAGGATCCGAAGGATGGTAATCAGACGGTAGAGACCTCCTACAACCCGAGTATTGAAACCGACCTGGCTCAGGACGGCACCCAGGTCATCGCGACCGATGCGGCGCTGGATCTGCAGGATAAGGTGCAGATGAAGGGTCTCATCAAGGGTGAGAAGTACGTGTTGGTTTCCCGCCTGGTGTACAACGCCGGTCAGCCTAACGAAACAGTTTTGGCAGATGGCCTAGAGAGGTTCACTGCTGAGAAGGTGGACGTGACGAAGGACATCAAGTTCAACGTGACGGCTGATCAGCTGAAGGCTCCGATGGAAGCGGCCAAGACTGCTGGCACCGAGTTGAAGCTGGTGGCGTACGAATACCTGACGCGCGCCTCGCTTGTGACTGGCGACGACGACACCATCAAGGCCAGCGTTACCGACACGACCAAGTGGGATACTAATCACGCAGACCCGAACGATGGTCGCCAGACCGTGACGGTTGTGGACGTGCCACATATCGGCACCAAGCTGGAATACGAAGGCCAGAAGGTCGTTTGGGAAGGCGATAACGTCAAGCTGACGGACTACGTTGAGTTCTTCAACCTGCTGCCCGAAACCGAGTACACCCTTAGCGGTGAACTCAAGGGTATCGCGGCTGATGGTACGGTCAGTGACACCGGTGTGGTTGGTACAGGCAAGTTCACCACCCCGAAGGCAACGAACGGCGCTACTCGCGTGAGCGGGACTATCAAGGACAAGACAGCCGCTACTGTCGAGTTCACGGTACCGTTGAGCGTATTGAAGGCTAACGACAAGCTGGTGGCTTTCGAATCGCTGCAGCTGAAGGGCAAGCTCGTCGCGGAACACAAGGATCCGAAGGATGAGAACCAGATTGTGAAGGTCAAGCATCCTGGCGTGGGCACCCTTGCCAGTGTTGACGACAAGAAGTCAAGCCTGACGGTTTGGGAAGGCGTCAACAAGGAAGGCAAGAAGGCTCCCGAAACCTACACGGTTCACGACGTAATCCGCATGGTGAACGTCGAGGAAGGCAAGACCTACGCTCTGGACGGTCAGGTTTACAGCAAGACCGCCTACGATGCGGGCAACACTGGTTCCTTGGCTACTAACGCGAAGACCGTAAAGGTCACCGCGAGCATGGCTGTGGACCCGAATGCTGACGAAATCGCCAAGTACGGTAAGGATGTCAAGGTTTACGAAACGACTATGGACATCACCGTCAAGGCTGCGGACATTAAGTCCGACGGCGACAACCTGGTTGTGTTCGAGCAGCTGTGGGCGGAAGGCACGTATGAAAGTGCTGACGGCGGCAAGGTGACCCCGAAGGGTGACAACAAGCCGGTGGCTACGCACAACGACATTACTGCCAAATCTCAGTCCATCACCGTGAACCGGCCTGAGTTCGGGTCCTTGACCCTGACAAAGGCTGTGACCGGATGGGATGAGAACACCGCGAATGTCGAACGTACCAACGCGAAGTACGTGTTCACGGTCGCCTGTACCGAAAAGGGTTCGACTGACACGATTACCCTGCACGAAGGTCAATCCGCGACCATTGACGGTATTCCCGTGGGTGACAAGTGCACCATCACCGAGAATGTCCAGAATGCTGAAGAGCAAGCCGGATTGAAGGACACCGTGAAGTTCACCGAGGCCAACGGCGTCACCGTTGAGTCCACGAAGAACGGCGAGGGTACAGTGATTGTCGGTGGCACGCCGAACGGTAAAGACCGCGTTGCGAACGTGACAGTGACTGCTGAAAACGTGTTCACCAATGAAGTCACCATCGGTACGCACACCACCGGTAAGTTCGATAAGAAGGCCAGCAATGGCGACACGATTACCGACCTGGTGAAGTACCAGAACCTGCAGGGCGGCAAGTACCTGTTGCACACCTACTTTGTCGAATACGACAAGGCGGGCCAGGCCCACAAGATTGACTACGTCCCCTCTGAGGTGCGCGAAGTCACTGTTGAGGGCGGCTACGTCAAGGGTGGTCACAGTGGTACTTGGACCATCGATGTGAAGGTTCCGTCCGAGCTGATTCAGGAACATAAGACGGTCGTCTTGTGGGAAGACCTGTATCGGATGCCTCAGGATAGGGATGCGTTCGAGACGCAGTTGTCCAAGTTGCCGACCGGCAAGACTGCTGCAGGCTTGATTGCCTTCCACCATGAAGAGAATCTCGCTCCGGGTAAGGGCACTCAGTGGCTCGAGGTTTCCACTCACTTCGGTGGATTCCAGGTCACCAAGGTAGTCAAGACGGCTGCGGATCTGCCCGCTGACGTGGTGGCTAAGATTCCAACGACTTGGAGCTTTACCTACGAGGCTAAAGTGCCGGATGGTAAGACCGCCAAGCAAGGAACCGCTCTGGAGGGTAGCTTCAACCTGACGGTTGACCCGAAGGATCCGAGCAAGGCTGTCAGCCCGCGGTTCGACGGCTTCCCGACTGGTACTGAGATAACCATTACGGAAACCGACGCCAAGGCGCAGATTCCGACCCAGGCAAAGTGGAAGGTTACGTGGAAGTCTGAAGGCTGGACTGATGGTGCTGAAGGTACCACCAAGACCTTCACCATCACCCCGGCTGCCACTGTGAGCGTCACCGCTCTCAACGAGTTCAGCTTGGTTACGCCGACCTTGGCGACCGTGGCTCGTACTGCGGATGATGGCAAGATGCTCAAGCCGAGTGAGGACACGGCTGTGGTCGATACCGTCACCTACACCAACCTGGTGCAAGGACGCGACTACTGGCTCAAGACCGAACTGGTTTACGTCGATGACACGGCTGACCCGAACGACAACAAGCCGGTGCTGGGTGCCGATGGCAACCCGCTGGTGAAGTGGACGAAGGTCACGGCTGAAACCGATAACAGCGAGTGGGTCGTTGACAAGGACAAGCCGATGGTGGTTCCCGCCAACGCTAACCCGGATGCTGACGTGGTATTCTTCGAATCTCTCTACGAGATGACGAAGGATGGCGGACAGCCCAAGGCCAACGACAAGCCGATTGTGGAACACCGCGACAACGCTGATCCGAAACAGATCATCACTCGTCGTCCGGCTCTGAGCCTCCAGACCACGGCTGACCTGTCCGGCGGCAAGGCGATTACCGCTGGTGAGGGCGCGACCGTGAACGACACGGTGACCTACAGTGGCTTGAAGGCTGGTGCTGACTACACCTTGGTTGGTACCTTGGTCAAGAAGTCCGACGGCTCCATCGTTGGTTCACCTGTGACCGTGGCCGGCTTGAAGGCTGAGGCTGACGGCTCCGGCAGCTGGAAGATGTCGATTCCGCTGACCGCGAAGGATACGGCAGGCTTGGCTAATGGCGAGAAGCTGGTCGTCTTTGAGAAGGCCTACGCTGGTAACCTGCCCAAGGCTGGTACGGCTCCGGCTGGCACCTACACCCCGGTTCTGGCTCACGAAGATCTCGACGATGCTTCGCAGACCGTGAACGTGGTGAAGCGGCCGACCCCGCCGCCGTACACGCCTGGTACTACGCCGCCTACGCCTCCGGTAGAGTCTAAGACCACGACTCCGCCTACGCCTCCGGTGAAGTCTGAGACGACGACTCCGCCGTCGACTACGCCGAATACCCCGCCGACCATCCCGGTTGCCCCGGCAACCACCCTGCCTCCGATGCACCCGAAGGTTCCGCCAACATTAGCTCGGACCGGTGCACAAGCAGCAATCTTTGGTGGCTTGTCCATCCTGATGATTGCGGCAGGTGCAGGGATTGGTCTGCTGGCAGCACGGCGCAAGCGCCAGTCTGACGCTCAGTAGGCGACATAAGCCCTAGGCTGTAATACTGAAACGGCGAGGTCTCACGACCTCGCCGTTTCAGCTTGTGCAGTTTTATGGCCGTTGTTGATGGTTCGCGCCTACGCCTGCCTCGAAATGACAGCGGGGTAAGTCCCAGGTTTGTGGATTACCTGTGAACTGGGTTTTGTCCGCTGGCGTAATGTTTTACGCCCTGGCATATCCGCGTCTACCCTCTGGAGTTGTGGCTAAAGCGTGAAAATAGCGCCGTAGCTGCCAATAATGGCAGCTACCCGGCTATTCTCCCCTTATAAGTCCGCTTCTGGGGAATTATTTAAAGAAACTGTAGATAGCCTCGTAGTTGAAATGATAGAAAGCCCAGTTGCTCACTATCAGCACGGCGAAAACTCCGCCGTAAACCGCCAGGTCACGCAGCCGTGTGGTGGTATTGGTCACTCGGCGCACCACGGGAGCGGCCGGAGCGGCCGGGGAATCCGCCCCGTCTGACGCCGTTGCATTGGAAGTCTCCGGAGTGTCCGGTGAACTGAGAGCGGGGTCTGGATACTGCAGTGGCTCGGGCGCGTTGGCCGCGAAGCGAGTGTCGTCCGAGCCCGTGCCCGGAACTGCTACGTAGGTCGCGTGACGCAGCACCCAGCCGGTGTAGGCTCCCAGCACCAGACCTACCACCAAGCCCCCCAGATGGGCCACCCAGGCGACGTTAGGAACCATGAACCCTATCACAAAGTTCAGCCCGATTAAGGTCGCCATTTCTGTCCAGGGCAGGCGCAGCACCTTTTGAATCGCCAGGACCATTCCAAAGAACCCAAAGACCGCCCCGGACGCGCCTACCGTGGGGGTAATCCAGGCGTTCGGGTCGACAAAAACGGTCAGGCATTGCGCCATGAGCGCCCCGAAAGCGCTGATGACAAACGCGAGGGCCAGTTTCACGTGACCCACGACCGGCTCCAGCGCCCTGCCGACCACCAGCAAAGCCCAGGTGTTGAACGCCAGGTGGAACGGTGTCGGCACCGAGTGCAGGAACGCCGCGGTGATGAAACGCCACGGCTCAAACAGGCCTAGGAGCGGCAGAAAAGCAAAGTTCTGAATGACTCCGGGGATAAACAGCTCGGCAACCCAGACGATGATTAAGGCAATACAAAGCCCCCAAGTCACGTAAGGCTTAGGGGCTGTTGCGGTGTTTTTCATGACTTAACAGTACATTCAAAACCGCCGGAGTGTCGGGGTCAAACGGGTTTACTCCGTGATGTCGATGGACTCAATCATGACGTCCTCCAGGGGACGATCCGAGCGGTCCGTTTGGGTTGCGGCGATTTTGTCTACGACGGCGCGAGACGCATCGTCCAGGACGCGGCCAAAAATCGTGTGCTTGCCGTTGAGCCAAGTGGTCGGGGCGACCGTGATAAAGAACTGGGAACCGTTGGTGCCCTGGCCGCCGCGCGTGCCGGCGTTGGCCATCGCCAACAGGTAAGGTTCGGTGAATCCCAAGGCCGGGTCGATTTCGTCGTCAAATACGTAGCCCGGCCCGCCGGTGCCGGTACCGATGGGATCCCCGCCTTGAATCATGAAACCAGAGATGACCCGGTGAAACACCGTGCCGTTGTAGAGCGGGTCCGTGGAGGTTTCCCCGGTAATTGGGTGAGTCCATTGACGCGCACCGGTCGCCAGGTCGGTAAAGTTTTTCACCGTGATCGGCGCGGATTGCGGATAAAGTTCCAGGCTGATGTCGCCTGCAGAAGTGTGAATTGTTGCTTGCATAGTTCTATCTTTTCATGCGCGCGGCCTAGGCGCAAAGCAATTTTAGGCACTCTCAACGCACACGGCGAGGCCCCGCTGTGGGCCGGTCAGGAAAAATGAACATGCCTATTTCCTGCAAAAATTCCAAATAAGAGGCAAAATAGTACCAACCGTGTCCGTTCGGCTCGGTGTGAGTGAAAGAAGGATCCAATGCTGGATAACTTGTCGAAATGCATCGATATGGACTGCATGAAGCGAGCCGGGGAAGACATGGCACTGAATGCTGCCGAGGTTGCTGGAAAGGCTCGCGGAGCCGTCGGGGACTTCGGCACTAAGGTGAAAACAGACCTCCTGCCGCGGGCGCAAGCCGTAAACGAGGCAGTGTCGAAGGCAGTTGCCGGTGACGGTACTATTGCCGAAAAAGTTTCCAAAGCTAGTGAAGGAGTCAAATCAGCTATGAACCCCAAAAAGAAGTGCCCGATTCGTCACCCCTGGTTGGCGACTATTCTGTTGACCGGAGCCGCCGCGGTGGCTGGGTTTATTTTGTACAGCCGAAGCCGTCCGGTCGAGGATCCCTGGGCTGAGGAATCCTGGGAGGACATCGACGACGATGACTTGGTCGTTGTCGCCGACGACAAGTAAAAACAAACTTCAAAAAACCGACCGGCTGACGCTGCCGGTCGGTTTTTTAGCACTCCCCCGGATTTGCTTTCGCTGTTACTGTTATTGCTCGGAAAACGAAGGGGCGGAACCCAAGCGCGAGACTAGGGGGTGTGCTTTTCGTTGTAAACACAACGAAAAGTGAGGGGGGTCCGTGACCCCCCTAGGCCTCGCGCGGATCCCCCCGAGTTGGCGAGCAATAAAAATTAAGCAGAAAAAAAGCCCTATTTCCACCACATCAGCATGATGAAACCGACCATGATGACGCCGAATCCCACCGCGATGTTCCAGTTGCCCAGTCCCAACAGATTAATCCCCGCGGTTTGCGCCAGGATATAGTGCAACACAATCCACAGCAGACCCACGCCCATGATAATCAGGGCCGCCGGAGCATACCAGCTGGGGGAGCGCTTCATATCCTCAGTCCACGAGGGACGCAACTCGCTGTCAGACTTAACCACTTTCGAGGCGCGCTTGCGCTTTTTGGATTCGGGCACAATGACTCCTTGTGACAAAAGATTGCTTAACAGGTTAATGATAACCGTAAGCCAAAACCTTTGGAAATTGGTAAAATTTGGACGTTGGTTTATCCGCGCGTCAAGGGGTTGGAATGAGTGAAGAGCGTCCCGTACCACAGCGGTTTCCCTCGCGCCGTCAGCGCCGCGAGTCTCAGGAACCGTCTGCGGCACCGCTGTCACCCGCGCCACTGTCGCCTGCTCCGGCCCAGCCCCCCGTGGTACAGCCTCCCGTTACGCAGCCTGCCGGGGTCCCTCCTTACGGGGCGCAGCCGTCCTCGCAGCCGTCTGTCCGACCGCCCCAGGTGGCTCCACAAGGGGTCACAAGGGCGGTTCCACCTGCAGGTTTCCAATCTCCGGCCGATACTTCGGGCGCGGCTCGACCCGCGTTGCCCCAGCCTAACCGTCCGGTTCCTCCCGCTGTACCGGCGCGCAACGCGGCAAACCCGCCGGTTCCAGGCTTAGCGAATCCCCCGGTGCCGGGCCTAGCGAATCACCAGGTACCCGGCACGGCGAACCCGGCGGTCCCCGCTTTTGCCCCCGCGCCTTCGCGCCCCCCGGCCGCCGCGACACGACACGCAAACCCCGCGCTCACCCCTGGTGAACCCCCGGCAATACCACAAACCCGCCCGCAAACCTCGAACCGTCCCCCGGAACAGGGCACCGCGACAACCGAACCCACCGAACCAATCGAGTCAGACGAAACAGCCTCCCCGGCGAAACGCCGGCGCACCCCCGTATCGGTCCTGGTCATGAGCGGGATTGGACAAACCATGCTGACGGTCGGTGTCGTCTTGGGACTGTTCGTTGTGTGGCAGCTGTACGTGACGACCTGGCAGGTGCAAGGCGCTACGGCGGCCGCGGTGCAGTCTTTCCAAAGCTCCACCGCGAACGATGCGACCGCCACGACCGAAGTACAGCGCACCGACCCGCCTCCTGGCGTCACCATTCCCGCGGTGGGCCAAACTTTCGCCACCCTGCACGTGCCGCGTTGGGACTCGATGGTTATCCCCATCATGCAGGGCACGAACGAGGCCGTGCTGGACACGGGTTATGCCGGACACTACACGGACACCCAAGGGCCGGGAGAGCTCGGCAACTTCGCTTTGGCCGCCCACCGGCGCTCGTATGGAAACTCGTTCCGCCGCGTTCACGAGTTGCAGACCGGCGACCCGCTGGTGGTCGAAACCTCGCAAGCCTGGCTGGTTTACCAGGTCAGGTCCACGGAGATAGTCCTGCCGTCACAAGGTGACGTGATTTACCCGGTTCCTCACGAGGCGAAAGACACCGTCCCGCATGAACGGCTGATGACCCTGACGACTTGCCACCCCGAATACGGCAACACCCAGCGATTCATCGTGTATTCCAAGTTTTCTTACTGGGTGCCGCGCACGCAAGGCCGGCCTTTCGCGCTCAAAGGGTTGGATGCAATGAAACAGGCCGGTCAGGGCACCGCTCCGGAGGGGCCGCAAGATGGGACCAATGCCCCGGCGGCTGACCCGAACACGACTGTCAAGCCCGGCGACGCCAGCTCCGCGCCGGCAGAGGGCTTGGTCGGGTAGACAGAGAGGAAACCAGAATGTACAAATGGCTGTTTACCGTGATGCCCGGCCCGAAGTGGCTGCGCTGCATCGAGATGGCGATTTTGGTGTTGGCAGTGGTGGCCGCGCTGTTCCAGTGGGGATTCCCCTGGGCGGTAGAGACTTTCAACCTCAACCCGAACACCGTGAACTAGCGCCTTTACCCGCCAGCGCAGCGGGGACCCTTGTGAGAAAAGGAAAGAAACAATGACTGAGAAAACTATTTTGGTGGCCGGGGGAGCCGGATATATCGGCACGCACACGCTGATTTGCCTCTATGAGGCGGGATACCGTGCGGTCTGCGTCGATAACCTGTATAACTCCAGCGCGGAAGCGATGACGCGCGTCTCAGAAATCGTGGGCGAGGCTATCCCGTTTTATCAGCAAGACGTGCGCGACCTCGACGCTTTGCAACGGATATTTGCATCTCACCAGATTGACGGGGTCATTAACTTTGCCGGACTTAAGGCCGTGGGGGAATCGGTGGCCAAGCCGGTGGAATACTACGACAACAACCTCAACGCGACCCTGACCCTGGTGCGGGCCATGCGGGACCACGACTGTCACCTGATGATTTTTTCCTCCTCCGCCACCGTGTACGGAGCCGACGGGGTGTCCCCGCTGAAAGAAACCATGCCGACCGGCACCGCTACGAACCCCTACGGCTGGTCCAAGCTGATGAACGAAATTATGCTGCGAGACGTGTGCCATGCCGACCCCGAGTTTTCCGCCGTGCTGCTGCGTTATTTTAACCCTATTGGGGCGCATCCCTCCGGCCGGATTGGCGAGGATCCCAAAGGCATTCCGAACAATGTCATGCCCTACATCACCCAGGTCGCCGTCGGTAAGCTCGAAAAACTGCACGTCTTTGGCGACGACTACGACACTCCGGACGGAACCGGGGTGCGCGACTATATTCACGTCATGGACCTGGGGCGCGGGCACGTGGCCGCCATTGATTACGGGCTGAAACATCGGGGCGCGAAGGCGATAAACCTGGGCACCTCGCAGGGGTATTCGGTGCTGGAGTTGCTGCACGCGATGGAGCGAGCCTGCGGCAAACCCATTCCTTACGTTATCGACGGGCGCCGACCGGGAGATATTGACACGGTTTACGCCGACGCGAGTTTGGCGCGGGAACTGCTGGGCTGGGAGGCCCGCCTAGGTTTGGACGATATGTGCCGAGATTCGTGGAATTGGCAGTCGCAGAATCCGAACGGTTACGCCGGCTGAAGTGCTTTTGTGGGCGGCGACGCGGGTGGCGTGAGTAGCGCGGAAGGCGTGGTGGCTTGGGTGGCGTGGTGACTCCGTTGGCTCCGGTGGCTCGGGGTGCCGCCAAGAGTGCCGCACAGGAGTGCGAGTCAGAGATTCGCCTGGAGCCAGGCACCGCGGTTGAACCTGGCGGTAAACCCCTGCGCTAATCGGTAGTGGCGATGGCGGCGAGGGTCGGGGTGCGCACCGCCCGCAGCGCCGGACCGAGGCTGGCCAAAACGGTGGCGACCAGGGTCAATACCACCAGGATGAGCAAGTGCTCAGAGCTGACCACCATACTGCTGATACCGCGAGCAGCCATGATGCGCTGCAACCCAAACGTGGCGCCCAGCCCGGTGAGAATCCCCACCACCAGCGCAAAAATAGCGGTCAACAGGGCCTCTCCGACTATCATCGCGACCATTTTCGGCCCCGACAGCCCCAGCGCTTTCAACATACCGATTTCGCTCAAGCGTTCCCCGACCGACATCGCCAGCGTGTTCATGATTCCCACCAGCGCAATAATCAGCGACAGCGCCAAAAGTCCGTAAATAATCGCCAAAATCATGTCAAAAGACTTGTTGAGCTGGGTGTTCAGATCGGCTCGTGACGCCACGGTGACCGTGCCCGGAGCAATGGCGGCGACCTGGGATTTTAGTTTGTTGCCGAGTGCTTTCAGATCCGTGTGGTTCGTAAAAATCACGCCGCTGTTTGCAATCTGACCCGTCGGGTGCAGCGATTCCAAATCGCGAGGATGCACCACCACGGTCGCGTCAACCAAGTTAGAGGCGCTGAATAAGCCGCTTACCTTTAGGGTTTCCTGTTCCGAAGTGGTTGACGTTAGGGGGGTTAAGGTCGCGGAATCACCGAGCTTCAACCCGAGCTTGCGGGCGGTTTTGTCTTCCACCAGCAGTTTTCCCGGAGCGCTAACAGCGCGGCCCGTCACTGATTTCAGGGTTACTCCGGGTTTGGTGTCGGGAAGGGCGGTGACGGTGACGTTGTGTGAATCACCAGGTTTTCCGGTCGTTTTGTCGTTAGTTTGCAAGGTGAGGGGGGCTTGCGCGAAAGTCTGGACCGCCGTCACTCCCGGGGTGTTTTTCCAGCTAGAGACCAGTTCGTCCGGGATGCTGTGTCCGGCTAAGGCGAGGCTGGGCTGAATCAGGAAACTGGCGGTCAGCTCCGCGCCAGCCGTTTTCGTAAAGGAGGCCTGCAGGGAGGTCACCAGCGAAGATCCGGCTGCGACCAGCATGACGCCAATCAACAGAGCTCCCGCCGTCGTGGCGGTGCGTTTCGGGTTGCGCCCCAGGTTACCGACAGCCAACTCACCCACCGGACGCCACAGATGTTTAGCGAGCCTTCCCAGTAGCGCCGCAAACGCGCTGACCAGCAACGGCGCCGCCGCCAAAATGCCTACCACCACGAAAAACACGCCGCCCCCGTAAAGCATCGACCGACCCTTTTGCGTCGTGGTAAAGACGGAATTAACGGCGCAGATGGCGGCCGATAGGCCGAGGGAGAGAGTGATGATTACCACCAGCAGGCGCCGCCCCCAGTGCAGGTCCCCACCGTTTAGCGCCGTAGACATCGCTTGGACGGGCGGGGTCGCGGCGGCACGACGAGCCGGGCGCAGCACGGAAACCAAAACGACTGCCAAACCGGCTAAAACCGTGAGCGCCAGGGTCGAGCCGGAAACAATGCCGGAGGTCAAAAAGTTCATGCCCCGCAGGCGCAAAATCTGCATAATCAGCGCCACCAGCCCCCAGCCCAGCACAGCTCCGAGGAGGGAACCAATCAGGCCCGCCACGAAACCCTCACCCAGAATGATGGCAAAAATTTGGCGCGGCTGAGCCCCAACCGCCCGCATCATCGCGAGTTGACGTGTTTGACTGCGCACCGTGGCGGTGAACGTGTTGGAGACGATGAAAGTCGAGATGAACAGGGCGACACAAACAAAGACCAGCAAGATATTCGAGACGAACCCCAACACGGGAGCCATCAGGTCGGATTGTTCCGCGGTGTAGTCCGCAGCGCTTTTGACCTTCCAGCGTTTGTAATCGTTTGGGAAAGCCTCTTTCAGACCGGTTTTTAGGTTTTGTACCAGGCGGTTTGGCTCCACACCGGGTTTGGCGCTCACCGCGATTTCTGCGGTGAAACCTTCGGGGGTGGTGGCCATCTGACGCATGACTTCCCCGGGAAGCTGCAGCATTCCCGTTCCCAGCAGCGGCACGCCGTAATCAAACAGGCCGCTGAGCCGGTAGGCATACTTTTGACCAGCGATGATGGCATAGATTCGATCCCCGGTGTGCAAGTCATTGGTTTGCGCAAACGATTTTTCAGCCGAGATTTCACCGATAGTCGGCGACTCTTCACCGGCAGAACCGTCAGTAGTGGTTGACTCGGTTGTCGCATTGGCATCAGTTGTCGCGGTTGTGGCGTCGAGGGGCTGGGTAGGGGCCTTCGGGGCAGAGCCGGTCACATAGTTGGCGTCCGGGCGCGCGTTTTGAATCGCGACCGTAGGATTGGACCCAATCGTTTCATTATCCTGATTCAGCAGGGTCGCCACCAGATAGAGCTGCGGTTCAGCCGATTTCACCCCGTCTATGGCTTTGATGGCGTCGAGTTCCTCCCAGGTGACGGGACGGGGCACATTTTTCAGCCCGGAATCATCGCCGGAAATGCTCGGGGCACTGACAAAAGCATCCCCGTGGGTGCCGGAGGTAATCAGCGCTGTCATAGTGTCGGACAAAATCCGGTTGAAAGTCAGGGTCCCAGACAGAAAAGCCGTGCCCAGCGCCACCGCCAGCAGCGTCATCAGGTACTTGCGCCAGTGCGCCTTAAAATCCAGCCAGACGTATCTGCGCATCTTAGCTTCCAGAAACGTGCGGTGACGCGGATACGTCCGTCGGAGGCGGCGGTAAGGATGGGGTTGTGGCGGTTGAGTTACCGGGGAAGTTCCAATCCACCTTAAGCGGGCTCGCCCGGTGTGCCGCGTGGCGTAGCCGCGGTGTTTGGTGCGGGACGGTGGTCTCAAGCGCGGGGCTCACGAGGGATTTCGGCGTGCGGCTAGACCAGGGTGTGGCTTCGAGAGGGGGCACTTTCAGGGTGCTGGTCGCGGTCGGCTGTGGCTGTACGGTGCGGGTGAGGGGGTCTGGTTCGGGTTGTGGTCGCACCACCAGTGCGTCAGGGCTGGTTAGTGCGTTCGGGTCAGACCGTGTGGAAGTGGGGAGGTTTTCCCGGCGTTGGCGCCGTTCCCGCCGGCTCACTGTCACCGGGGCAGGCCGGGTAACCGGAGCTAAATCGGGGAGGAACAGTGGTGTCGTGGGAGGCGGCGGGGGCATATCGGGCACCTGTGCAGCTGGGGTCATATCGGACGCCGGCACGGTTGGGGGCATTTCGGACCCCGGCACGGCCGAGGGTGAGCTCGCCTCGTCGCTATCGCCAGAAATCTCGGTCATAGCGGCAAAAATTTCCGCCTCGGAAGGATGCAACAGCTGGCCGATTATTTTGCCGTCGCGCAAGAACAGCACACGATCCGCCCAAGCCGCCGCCCCGGCCTCGTGCGTAACCATACAAATCGTGTGATTATCCCGATCGACCGTGTCTCGTAGCAGGCGCAGGACCTGCAGGGTCGCGGTCGAGTCTAAGTTTCCGGTCGGTTCGTCAGCAAAAATGATTTGCGGATTGTTCGCCAAAGCTCGCGCCACCGCCAAGCGTTGCTGCTGGCCGCCAGACATTTCAGTAGGCCGGTGGCGCAGCCGCTCGGAAAGCCCCACTTGCGCGGCTAGGGCCTCGACCCGTTTCCGGTTCAGCCGTTTCCCGGCAATAATCGCTGGTAGTTCAATGTTCTGTCGGGCATCCATGACCGGAATCAGGTTGAAAGCCTGGAAAATGAAACCGATTTTGTCCCGGCGAATCGCGGTAATCTCGCGCTGCTTCAGGCCGGCTATCTCAACGCCGCCAATCAAAATCGAGCCGGAAGTCACCGTGTCCAAACCCGCCAGACAGTGCATCAGGGTGGATTTCCCGGAGCCGGAGGGTCCCATAATGGCCGTGAACTCGCCGCGGGCCAAGTCAATGTCCACGTGGTCTAACGCCCTGACCTGCGCATCGCCTTTCCCATAGACACGCACCAAGTCGCGCGCCGAAACGATAGCGTCGTCTAGGGCGCTAACGGGGGAAAGTTTTTGCAACACGGAAGAATTTTATCTTGAAAACTTGGGCTACAACGCCACGGGGGCAGTGGTGCCAATCAACCAAAACACCGGCGAAAAGCATGCCCCGCCGAATCATCGACGGGGCAGCGGCTTTTCTTTACAAAGTGTCTGTTTAGAACAAGCCGGCGAGGAAGTTGAAAATCTTAGCCAACCATTCGACAACAGTCTGGAGGATAGGAAGAATGTTGCTCCACATAATTTATTCCTTTCGGATCGGTCAACAACGTTTGTTGATATTTTTGGTGCCACCTTGTGACAGTATTAAGATTAGCTGAACGTTTGCTCAAAATGCAAGAACATAGCACACGATATTTTCCGCAATTACGGATAAATCCCTGAATTTCGCGGAAAAAAGCCGAAAAAACCTGGGAGATTGCTGGGCGGCGCCCAGGGAAAACTCAGGAAACCGCGACGTCGAGCCCGACCGCAATGCCGACCCCACGCCTTGTGAAGACCTGAGGACCCCACCGAACAGCGGCCGGAACCGCCCCAGCCTTCTGAACGCCTGGTGACCTCAGTCCTGGGGACCGAACTTGGCGATCGTCACCAGGCGCAAGATCCGCCAGTTAAAGCTCGCAAAGGAAAACAGCTGGAGGAACGGGTTTTGGCGGTGACGCAAGGTCGCCGGGGATGGGTTCGGGGCCGCCGCAATCCGTTCGGCGGTGGCCGGGCTGAGCTCCTCAATCGTGGGAGACGCGCTAAAGTCAGTCATTATGAAAATCCTCTCTTCGTGGGTTGGGGGTTACTCGGGGATAATCCACCAAAACGGCTTCCACTTCGCTTTATAGATAAAGCCCACGTGGAGCAGGAACTTGGTCCAATGCCCGAACAGGCCGATGCGTCCAAAACTCAGTTTAGGGTGGCGTCCGGCATTATCCGGGTACTTGTCGTAGTTGGGCACGATGGGGAACATCACCATCGCGGCCGCGGAGCCTTTCTTAAAGCCGGTGCCGGTTGAGGCTACGCAAGCCGCCCCCAACACCGCCATCGAGGCTTCGTGCAGTTTCGCCTCGGGGCCTTGGTTAATGAGGTCAACTATGCTCATGGCGACTTCCTTGCCGATGGAGCCCGAAGGCATTCCGGTACGCGGCGGCGCCGGGGTAATTTTGGTGCCGTTGGGAGTCTGGTGCGGTTTCGAAATCCCGTGCGGGGGTGCAAAAGCAATCCCGGCGGCAAAAATGTTTTTATACAGCGGGGACTGGTAAGTCTTGGGCCAATCCTCGTGGGACCACTGCGCGGAGCTCTTCTTCGAATAGTCTGCGTCTACCTTCATGAACCCAGCCGGGTTAAACATTTCAGGAATCAACGTCCCGTCAGGTTTCTTGGCCTCCAGCGCGACCCCGGTAAACGGCGGGAGCAGCATGGCGAAATCAAAGGACAACTCGTGCATATTGCCGTCATAATCCTCGTAAGTCAGAGCGTGTGGGCGCACCTCGCGAACCCCCGCGCCGGTGATGGCTTTCACCCCGCGTTCCCGAAACAGCGATTCCGTCCACAACTGGGAGTCGGTAGAGTAGCCGTTGTCCTTAAACCGCATGCCGGCCATCCCAAAGTCGCCGAGCTTTTCCTCGTTGGTGAGGTAAACGACCTCGGTCTGGTCCCGAACCCCCGCTTGACGCAGGTCATATTCAGTGTTGAAACAGTACTCAAAAGCGGCGCCCTGGCAGGTACACCCGCCGTTGCCGGTCCCAATCACGAACCGCTTGGGTGTCCCGGTCTCTTTAATCTCTTGGACGATTTTCTGAAACTCGATCCCGGCCTGTTCGGCGTGGTCAGGAGTGCAAACCGAATACGTGTTGCCACAATCCGGGCCCAAACCCGGAGTGGCGGCAAAGTTCAGCTTCGGCCCGGTCGCGTTGATGAGGTAGTCATAATGCACCAAAGCCCGCCTACCTTTATTTTTGCCTCCCGTAAACTCCATCTCGACCTGGGGCTGCGCATCATCGCCGCGACCCTCGGGATAGATAACTTTCGCGGCCGCCTGATGAAAAATGACCCCCTTGCGCCTATAGAGCGGGGCGAGGGGAAACACCACTTCCTTCTTCTTCATCTTTCCGGTGCCCACCCAAATGTTGGAGGGAACCCAGTTCCAGTTGGCGCGCGGGGAAATGACCACGACTTCATGATTGCGCCGCGACAACTTGCGACGCAGATGCATAGCGGCGGTATGACCGGAAATACCCGCACCCAAGACGACAACTCTTGCCATAGTTACAACTTCCTTAATCTGTTGCGGCCCTTCAGCAGCGCCTCAGAAAATCGTTGAGCGGGCGGTAAGTCCGCGCCGAAAGTGGAACGTCCGACACTGCACGACCAAGGCTTATTATAGCTTGAAAATCAGTGTGGATTTACCGGCTTCGCCCCCGCTTGTGGTTTAGACTTGAAATTTAGAGAATCCCGAGGGCAAACCGGGGAAAACCGTGAACAGCTGATGAGGAGCAAACCATGAGTGTGGCGAGTGAAAACGCTTTGGGCCTGTCCAGCGGTGAGGGCGGCACGAAAGTCTTTACCATCGGACCGACCTGGCGGGCTGTGGGCTTTGAGATGACCACTGAGCAACGGGCCGATGAAATCCTGGCCCAGGCGGCTGACCAATGCACCCCGGTGGTGGGGGACATGGAAAACGGCACTTTCCAGTACGTGGATCGTTCCGGCGCGGTCGCCGTGTTTGACGTGGTTGAGGAAAAGATTGCGGATATTCACCAGGATTTCAACGCTAGTGCCGCGGTGGACGCGCGCTGGGTCGAGATGGCAGACCGTTTTGCCTTGGTTGACATAGTTGATACACAAGGGGGGACGGAGCGTTCCGTAGGTAAGGCCTGCGTGGCGATGCGAGCCGGGCTGGGGCACGAGCCCGGACGTGCAGGAGCCGGGAAACTGGGCATTTCCGCCCTAGCGCAGCGCGTCGAACTGTATGAAAACGTGGCAAGTTACGCGGCGAGCCAGACCGCCAAAATTTTCGGCGCGGCTCTGGACGGCCCGCAACGCGCCCCGGAAGAAACCCTGCCGACCTTTATTTCGACCGGGGCTGTTTCCGTCCTGCAAAAGCAGGGCGCACACGCCGGAGCCGTGCTGGCTGCGAAAATCACCGCCGCCGAGATGCATTCCAACACTCTGACGGGGGAAAACTTCTGGGTGTTGGAGGTTGCGGCGGGATTCCCCCTCAGCGTGTGCGTGGCTGAAGGCGACATTGCGGGACGTCCCCGCCCCGGAATGGTCGTGGCTGGAGAATTCCTAATTCTGGCGGCCGTCAAGTAGAATAGTCTCGTTCCCCGCGTGACGGCATAGTCTGAACCTCCCCAGGGTCGGAAGACAGCAAGGATAAGGGCTCCCTGTCGGGTGCGCGGGGAACGTTTATTTTCCCGGCACCGGGCCGGAGCTCTGGCTCCGCCAGTGTTCACCCTTTGAAACAAATCCTCCTCGCAAATAGCTATTTGACCTCGTGTTTTAAGGTTCGTCTGATATTGCTTACTTTTCTTTAACCTGTAGCTGTCAAAAAATTTTCGAAGGCTTGCTACGTTTTGCCCTGTTGCAGGTGTGCCGGAAACGGTGACGAAGTTCGGTAAGGGTGAGGTCGAGACGATGCTGCAGGTGTTGGAGACTTGGGGGAACGAAAATCCTTCCCTGGGGGTGCGACACACTGATAGCCTGGTGGAACTGTTCGACAACCTCGAAGTCTTATCGCAAGACCCGCAACCTTGCAGCGTTTTTGTTCCTGATGTCAAAGCTGCCCGGCAAGCCGCCTGGGTGCGCACCGTCCTGCAGGTTCCTTTTGAGATTGTGGTCCTCACCGGCCCCACCACGCGCCGCGCCCTGACCATGTACCTGATTAACTCACTTGTGGAGCCGCGTTTTCACGTTTTAGGGCAAGCAATAGTTGACGTAATTGACCCATTTATCGAGACTCGTTTCCTCCTGAGTTCGGTTTTTTCCCTGAACCAGCCTCGACCCTCACTGTCGCAGATGCTGCAATCCCTCGCGAAAAGCAGCGTTTTCGAGGCAGACGTGAATGCGGGGAGTGTGGAAAAAATCACTGCCGCCAAGTGGAGCGCCCACCCCGACGGAATCAGCATAGAAGCGCGAACCTGGAACCCGGAAGATAACGTTCCCTTAGAAATGTTCCCCGCACACACCCACTTCACCTTACAAGCCGTACCGAAGGATTCCGCCTGGGGTCAACGCCAAGGCAAACACTGGGTGGAGGCGAGCTGGACCAACGAATCGGTTGACGCCATCCGCAAGGCCCTCAAAAACAACATCAAACCCCGACAATGCCAGCGTTGCGAACAATACGTGGTGGGCAACATCTGTGCAAACTGCGGATTTGCCGGTGAATCCAGCCCTGAACCCGATGAGACGAAGCAAAGCTTGGAGGCTTTATGAATTCCAGACAAAGACGCGGTGTCATCCTGCTGTTGGCCACCATTGTGGCGGCCATCGCGCTTTTCGTGTCCATCTTTCTGTATGTCAAAGAAATTGATTCCCGAGTGGGGCCGGAAGTGGACGTGGTGGTGCTGGCGAAAGACATCAAAGAACTGGCGCCCATCACCCCGGGGGATGTGAAAATCGAAAAACGCCCGAAGAAATGGATTTCTGCCAGTACCCTGCTGAGTAAAAGCCAAGTACAGGGCATGGTTGCCTCCGGAGACTACGCGAAAGGAACCACCCTGCAGGAGGGCATGGTGATCAAAGCCCCCACGGTAGAACCGGATTACCGCGAAATCGCCATGATGGTGGATGCGGAAACCGGTGTGGCCGGCAAGATTCGCTCCGGAGACCGGGTGGACATCATCGCCACCACCCAAGAACAGAACGGGGTGAATCGCCAATCCAAAGTTTGGGTCGAAAACGCGCTGGTAGTTGAGGTGGGAGTACCCACCACGGTAAAGAAAGAAGACGAGCAAGGCTTCGCGAAAAACGATAAAGTCCCGGTGACGTTCGCTCTTCCCGTGGACCAGTCTTTGGCTCTGGCTTATGCGGAAAGTTTCGGTGAAGAAGTCCGGTTAGCGTTGCGCGGCCGCGGCGACCAAGGCCAATCCAATCCGCTACAGTTCCCTAACGCTGCTGCAAAACCGTCTGGGGGACCTGGTCCAGCGCAGTCAGGAGAAGGAAAATGAGCGACGCTCACATTATCAGCTCAAATTTAGAGGAAATTACCCAGATTCAGGCCACTTTGGTGGAAACCGGATTGTTTGAAGAGGTGAGCTACAGCACGACTCTGGGCGACTATCGCCGGTTACGTAAACGCGACTCCAGCGTAAAGGTCGTACTTGTTTCCACCCGATTGGAAGGCTTTACCTGGATTGAAGGCGTAAAGGAAGTCCACCACGAGGACGCGCTTTCCCCGGTGGTGTTGATTACGGACGACCAAGAATCCATCACGGTAAACGATGCAATGACCGCGGGGTTGTCGGAAGTCGTCTCGGCCAACCCCAGCCTGGAAGAATACGTAGCCAAACTGGAGCGGGTCATCAGTCGGCTCAACACCCTCAATCGGCGCCTGGAACCCACCGAAATGAAAACCGAGACTGCAGGACATTTGGAAGTGTTCTTTGGAGCCAAAGGCGGGGTGGGAACCAGTTTGCACGCCACGTTGTTCGCTCGGTTTTGGGCCGCCCACGTGCGCACTTGCCTGGTGGATTTGGACCTGTACAAGGGCGATTTGGCGGCCTACTGCGCGGCTCTGCCCCGGCGCAGCATCGTTGATTTGGCGGAAATTTCGGAAGAATTGTCCGGACGGAGCATTGCCGAAGTGGTGCACAAACTGGAATGTGGCATTGACCTGATTGCCGCTCCCAAGGATGTCGAACAAGTCGAAAACATTGACGAACGTGACTTGCAGCTGATTCTCTCTGCGCTGCGTTTCAACTATGACCTGGTGGTGGTGGATTGCGGCTCGCGGTTGTGGGATTTGGTCGCGGTAGCTATCGAAACCGCTGATGAAGTCACCCTCGTGACCAGCCCGGAGCTGGCGGCGGTGCGGAATGTGCGCAATACACTCAACGATTTTGAGCGTCTGGAGTTGAGTTTGGGGTCGGCGGCTCCCCGGCTGCTGTTCAACCGGGCTACTAAGAAGACGGAAATCCAGCCCGAACTGGGCAGCAAAATGACCGGCCTGAATACGGTTTCTGTCACCAACGAGTCGGGCAACATTGAGACTTACCTCAACACCTCGAACCTGTTGGAAGCCAAAACCAGCGGATGGGACTCTATCTATCGCGGAATGTGGGAATCCCAACGAATTCTCACCGAGCTGAGCTCCCGGAGGGAACGACGCAAGCAAACGAAGCTCGCGAAGAATCCTCAGGAAGTCAAGGAAGATGGGGCGAATAAAAGCCACGGGAGGCGGGCTTTAAAGAAATTTGGCACGAAAGAAAAAGAGAAAAAACAATGATTAAGGGGGAGATTGTGGAAAGAAAACTCGTGAAAGAAAGCGGTCAAGCGACCGTGGAAGGCACGATGGCCATCGTGGTCCTGTTGGGACTGCTGGTGGTGTGTGCACAAATGTTGCTCTGGGGAGTTTCCCACTACATTGCTTATACCGCCGCCGAAGAAGGCGCCCGGTTGCATGCCCGCGGCGCCAGCGTGGCCCAGGTCAACGCAAAGATTGACCAGTGGGTGCCGAGCTTTTGGGACGCTGCTCCGCGAGCCTCGTGGGGTTCGGACACGGTGACGGTGTTTCTGCGGACCCCGGGCCCGGCCGCGAACTTGTTGGATGACGTGAGCTACACGGCCCAGGTTGTAGGGGAGGAAACGCAATGAAAGCCCTGATGCAGTGGATGAAAAACGAACGAGGCTCCAACTCGGTAGAGCTGGTGGGCATTTCGATTGTGGTGATTTTCTTTACGGCACTGTTGGCGGAAGGCCTCTACATCGGTTCCGCAGTGGGTGCCACGCAACAGGCCGCTCGTGATGCTGCCCGGGCGCAGATGCTCGGCCAGTCCGCCAGCATGGCAGCCCAAGAATCCACACCGGATTGGTTGCGTATCGTGAACCTATCTACCGGGGGTTCCGTGCCGGGATGTCTGGGTACCTGCGCGGAAGTCACGACTTCGGTGCCGGTGGGGTTGCCGAGCCTGACTTTTGCCCACACCCAAATCACCCAGCGAGCTATTTTCCCGAAAGAACCCCGGTAACTATGCCCCTGACAACTCGTGTTTTCAGTGATGAGAAGCGTCTCGATCGTGACGCTCAGCTCGCGGAGCATTTTCGCCAGCGACTGCTGGAAGAAATCGATTTGGAGACGATTTTTAAGCTGGATAACTCCAAGCGTCGAGCCCGCCTTGAGAAAGTCCTGCTGCGTTTGATAACGGCTGAAGGGCCGGTTATTTCCAGTCGGGAACGTGCCAGCCTGATTCGGCGCATAATCGATGAAGCGGTGGGTTTGGGGGTATTGGAGCCCCTGCTGGCTGATGGAAGCATTACCGAAATCATGGTCAACGGAATCAACGACGTGTTTGTTGAACGCCGGGGACGTCTGGAACGTGCCCCTTCTGTGTTCCGCAACGAAGACCAGTTATACCAGGTCATCGACCGGATTGTGTCTTCGGTAAACCGTCGTATCGACGAATCTTCCCCGATGGTCGACGCCCGGTTGGAAGGTGGGGAACGTGTCAACATCATCATTCCCCCCCTGGCTTTGGACGGACCTACGGTGACTATCCGGCGTTTCCCCCGGCCCTTCCGACTGCCGGACTTAGTGACGAAAAAATCCATCAATAAGCCCATCATGGAACTGTTGAAGGTACTGGTTGAGGCCCGCCTGTCCGTGCTGGTGTCCGGCGGTACCGGCACGGGAAAAACCACCTTCCTCAACGCCTTGTCCGGGGCTATCCCCGAAACTGAACGCATCATCACCATTGAGGACGATGCGGAACTATCCCTCCAGCAGGCCCACGTGGTGCGGCTGGAGTCCCGCCCCGCCAACATCGAGGGGGAAGGTGAGGTCACCATTCGTGACCTGGTGAAAAACGCCCTGCGGATGCGCCCCGACCGAATTGTCGTAGGTGAGGTTCGTGGTGCCGAGGCGATGGATATGCTCCAGGCGATGAACACGGGCCACGAAGGCTCCCTGACCACCGTCCACGCCAACAGTGCGGAGGATGCGTTGGTGCGTCTGGAAACTTTGGCCTCGATGAGCGAGCTGGAGTTGCCGGTTGACACCCTGCGTGACCAAATTAATACGGCTCTGAACATCATCGTGCAGTTGACGCGCTCGGTAGAGGGCTACCGTCACGTCGCCGAGATTTCCGCTCTGTTGTCAAAACACCGGGAAAACTATCAGGTTTCGACCATCGCCAAATACGTCTATGACGCAGATCCGGTGGGTGATGAACCGGGTCACTTTGAATATTTCCCGCTCCCGGAAAGCTACGTGGAGGCCATCCGTGTCAAGGGCCTCAGCGTCCCCACCGAGTTCTTGCGGAGGAAAAAGTGATGTCGAGTTCTTCGCTAGTTGAGCTGGTCGCGCTGTGTTTTTGCATCCTCTTGACACTAACACTGACCTACTGGCGCAACTACCGTCTGCGCAACGCGGAACTCACCGACCTGCTGAATGCCGACAAAGGGGGAACCCGCAACGGCCTGTGGACTCGACTGGAAAAAGGTTTTGCGGCGTCTCGCCCGGGAACGCGACTGGGGGTTTACCTTCGCGCCACCAACATCAGCCTTTCGGCGCTCAGTGTCGTCCTCGCCTTGATGGCAGTCACATTACTGGCATCTTACCTGGCGTTTCGTCTGGCCGGAATGGTGGCCGGGGCGGTGGTTCTGTTCCTGATTCCTTTCGGATTCAAGTCATGGCTGTCCAATCAGCACGAGAAACGCCTGGCTCGCCTCATCGGCCAGCTTCCGCAGGTGGCACGGATCCTCGCGAATGCGACGTCTTCGGGGTTGTCCATTCAGCGGGGGATGCAGATGGTTTCCACCGAAATGTCCAAGCCGGCTTCCGAGGAGTTTGCCCAAGCCGTGCATTCTTTAGAAATGGGCGTGACCCTGCAGCAAGCCTTGACGGAACTGCGCGACCGCAACCCCTCTCGGGAGGTGTCGGTTCTGATTCAAACCGTGGTGATTCAATCGAGAGTCGGGGGCAAGCTGGTTTCCGCCCTGACCGATATTGCTGCCACATTGGAGGACCGCAAAGAGCTGGCGCGAGAAGCCCTGACCGCGACTTCCGGAGCCAGATTCTCCGGCTACATGGTCGCTGCTATCGGTATCCTGGCACCCATCGCCATCGCCTCGGCCTCCGGTTCTTCCATTGATGAGTTGCTGCATACGGATACGGGACGTATCGCGGCGGCGGTCGGAGGAACCATGATTGCCGCCGGAATCTGGTTGATGTCCAAGTTAGCGAAGGTGAAAGTTTGATGCTCACATTCTTTCCCATCCTCGCCCCAGTCCTGGCCTCGATGCTGTTCTTGCTGGCCGCATGGTCTTTGCGTATCATCACCGTCACCAAGGTCGATCAGTCGGTGGAGGCCGCTCCTACCGCTCAAAAGAAAGCGTTTCGTGCTTTTGAAGCGGTCATCGACCGGATTGGGAAAGTCGCACAAGGGGGGTTGGGGTTCCTGTATCCTCCGTCGCGCCGTCGCCTGTTGATTCGTACTCTCGATGCGGCCGGGCATCCTGAAGGCTTGACTCCCTCGCTGTTTATTCAGCGCCACTCCGGTTTCATCGTGGTCGCTGTGCTGGTCGCCGTGCCTTTCTTGATCCAAGGTAACGTTTTGATGGCGGCCATTTTTGGGATTGGTTTGGCGGAGTGGATGTGGATTTGGATTTTGCTCTCGGCAAAGGACCGGCGTGCCGAAGTTGAATCCAGTTTGCCGGATTTCCTAGATGTGCTGGGGGTAACGGTGTCTTCAGGGATGTCTTTCCGTAAATCCATCCAGACCGTCACTCAGTTCTATGACGGGCCGCTGGCCGAAGAACTCTCCACCGTTCTCTATGAAATGGGGGTGGGAATCCCGCGGCGGCAAGCCTTCAGTTCCATGCGGGAGCGGGTTCCTTCCGACTCGATGGATTCCTTCGTGACCGCAATCCTGCAAGCTGAGGAACTGGGTGTACAGCTGTCGGATGCCTTGACATCCATCGCGGTAGAGGTCCGTCGTGATCATGCGGCGCAGGTACGGCGTCAAGCCGGGCGGGCTACCGCAAAAGTTTCATTAATTGCTACCGTCCTGGTGGTTCCTGGTGCGGTCGTGCTGATGTTTGCCTCCCTGTTCCTGCCGATTTTGCAAAGCGGTGCTTTCAATGCCTTCTTGGGTTAGCACCAACGGCAACCTGCAGGAGCAGCTGCGCAATCTGATGCTGCGCGGTCCCATCTTGATTGCATTGGATGTGCGAGTGGTGCTGCTAGGGATTTGTCTGGTGGCGAACCCGGAGCCGAAACCGCTACAGGTGTGGGCGGCTTTCCTGGCTTTGGCCGGGCTAAATTTTGTGCTGTTGTGGCGCAGCCGACGCAATCGGCTGATGGTTCAGTCTTTGCGCCGTTGGCAGGTTTGCGACGCGATTTTGACCCTGATGGGTTTGAGCATTATCCAAGGCAACGATGGTTGGAGCGCCTACCTGGTCATTTACGCCGCAGTGTCCGCCAGTTTGTATATGTTGATCTCAGATGGTTTGCTGCCTTTTCTCATGGGACCGGCGTTCATCGTAGTGATTTTCCTGGTCACTAACCAGTTGGGGGCGACCGTGTCCCTAGAAGTCCTGGTGCAGTATGCCCTGATATTGTTCGGGCAAGTGCTGGGGATGGTGATTCGCCACAACTTCGCGACCCTGTCGGCCGCCATGGAACGCTCCGCCCATGAACGTGAAGTCAACCTAATCCAATCTGAACGTCTGGAAATGTCTCGTGAACTGCATGACTCTTTGGCCAAAACCGTTCACGGCACCGAGATGATTGCGGCGGCGACCCTGCAAACTTTACGTGCCGAAAACTCGGCGGCTTTGCCGCAAATGGAGGCAATTCGCGATGCCTGCCGGCAGTCCTCACGGGAAGCCAGGGAGGTGCTCACCGGTCTGCGCACCCTCTCGCAGCAGGATTTTCGGGAAACTTTGGTTCTGGCTGTCGAGCAGTTTCGGGCTGATAACGCCATCTCCGTGGAAACCGCGATTCCGCTGAAACTCCCTCCCATCAACCCTGATGCCCAGTGGGCGGTCGTGAAAGTTCTGCAGGAACTGCTGGAGAACGTGCGCAGACACTCCCACGCGACCGAAGTCAGAGTCGAAGTCGTTAAGAACCAGGACTCCTTGTTCCTGACCATTATCGACAACGGTATCGGGCTGCCCACCGACAAGCTAGCCAACCTCGCCTTGCGTGGTCACTTCGGTCTGGTGGGGATGCAAGAACGAGTCCGCGCCTTGGGAGGGTCGGTCAACATCATGTCTCACAGTGGGGGCGGCACAAAAATCACTTTGGCAATTCCACTTGACGAGTAATTGAGGAGGATTTCATGAAAGTACTAGTAGCTGATGATGCCCCCATTATGCGGTTTGGCATTATCTCGATTTTGCGTCAATACTGCCCGCAGATAGAGATTTTGGAAGCTGGAGACGGTGAACAAGCTCTCGAAATTTTGCGCGGTGAGAATCTGGATTTGGCACTGTTGGATGTGCGGATGCCGAAACTGTCAGGGCTTGGGGTTTTAGAACAAAATGACACCGAAGTGCCCATCATCATGGTGACCCATTCCGAAGAACCCGCCATTATCCAAGCTGCCATGCGCGGGGGAGCCTCAGGTTACCTCGTGCTGGGCGATATCACTCCTGAAGAAATCGGGGGGGTCATTAAAACCTGCCTGAACGGGGGCATGGTGATGAGCAAAACTGCTGGACGCGGGCTAAAAGCAGCGGCGAGCGAACACTTCGATATCCGCGATGAAGTCAGCCAACGGGAAGCCGAGATTTTGGATTTTGTGGTCCAAGGAATGTCCAACAAAGAAATCGCTAAGGAACTGTTCCTTTCCGAACGCACGGTAAAGAACTACTTGAACGCCTCGTACAAAAAAATCGGGGTCAATGATCGTAATCAAGCCGCCATAGTGTGGCGTGACCGGGCTTTTTCTGTGGACTTGGCGTGTTTGGAAGTTGGGGCGCTTTAGGGGCGAATGCCCCAAGAAGGTGGGGCGGGTTCGTAGCCAGAATAAAAGTGCAAACGAAGTTGACGACCGTTGACTCGCTAGTACCAAAAGGAGAAACAAAATGTCTATTCAATCCAAGATTGATAACGCTTTGATTGCGGCTCAGGTTAAGTTGACCAAGCTGACCGAAACCGAAGAAGGCCAGAACTCTATCGAATACGCCGGCATGATTGCTGTGGCCGGTATCATCATCGCCGCGATTGTGGCTGCGGCATCCGGCTGGGGCAGTGAACTCGTTGCCAAGATTAGCGCTGCTATTGCCAAGATTGGCGGCTAATAGAGCCTGTGTTGCGGTTGTGCCCCGTGCCCGTATCACTGGGCGCGGGGCACAACTTTTGTTGGTAAAAATTTTTTCGATGGGGTGGGAACGTGTTGATCAAATGGTTGAGGTATCTGAAAAGTTCTGAACGCGGTCAGGCCAGTTTGGAATACGCGGGCATGATTGCGGCCGCGGGCATCCTAATCGCGGTCATCATCGGGGCTGCACAAGGGTGGGGCGACACCTTGGTGTGCAAAATTTCCGGCGCAATCAGCGGAGGCAATGCTGGATGCTCCGCCAGCGTTTCGGCTAATTCCGCAATTCCAGACAAAGTCCTGGCTGCTGAAAATTCTATGAATTCGGTAAACAAAATCGGCGGCTCCGTGCCTATAGAAATTTTTAATGTGGGGGGTGACTACCAGGGAAAACAAAAGATGCAACTGAAACGATACTTCGATGGTAGTTACGAACTGGTAGTTGAAAATAGTGATGGGCTCTCGTTGAACGGTTCTGTCGGGAAAGATCTAGACACTAAGAATTATGGTGTAACGGCGGAACTTAGTGCGAATGCTGAACTGGGCGGATCCAAGGGCGAAACGCAGGTTTACCGCTGCCAAGCCGGTCAAACCGGCTGTATTGAAGCGCTTAAGAAATTCGCTGATGAAGCGCAACGCACCCACGAAGCCAGAGGATTAGAACATCTCACCGACAAGAATGGTAATCAGCTCACCGTCGCTGAGGACTGGAAGTTTTGGCAGGTTGACGCATCTGCCAGCGGCAAAGCAAAGTTTGGAAATAAAATAGGGGATAATTCCGCAGCTACCTCGATTGATGCCAGCGCAGCCATTTCCCTGAGTGGAAACGCGCAATGGGCTGAGGACTCGGTCACTGGCAACAAGAAACACACCGTGAGCGGTACTTTTGACGCCAAGGCTGCGGCGTCTCTGGGCAAAAAATCCAAGGAAAAGTGGGGCACGGAAAATGGTACCGAAAATACTTTTGACATTAAGTCTCCCTCTCTTTATGCCGGTGCTGGATATAAAGGAGCTTTCCAAATCGTCACCGAACGTGACGCAAAGGGAGAACCCATCGGCATCAAACTCATCACTACTAGAGACATGAATGCCAATGCTGGTGTCTCAATGACTGCCGGCACTGTTAAGTCGAAACCGGTAGGGGCAAAGGATCCCAGCAGGTCTAAGTTTGGCCCGAATCTGAGTGGTAAGCACGACTTCGTCTCTTCTGCCGCGATGACCACCACAACGTTGAAACTCAAAGACATCAAAGATCCAGCGTTACGTGCCAAAGTGAAGGCGCAAATCAACAGCGATACCCTTAGCTCCAACCCGGTGCACGCGGCTCAAATTATCGCCAACGGGGGCATGTATGAATCAGATCCGGGGGCGGATAACCCGGTCGCAAAAGCCCTATATCAGCATGGGGTGTCCACCACTCAGACTTTCGCTACAGATAAAAATTCAGGTGAAGCCGGCGTGGACTTAATCCTGGTACACAGCAACAACGAGTGGTCCACTGATAACCGTAAAACTCTCGCCACTCAGTACCTTTCAGCGCCGGATTCGGCGGGAAAGAGGCATGTAGAAACTTATAATCCTAAACCGTAGTATATGTAGTGGTGTTTTGTTCGTGTTGATAGAAAGGGTTGTAATGAAACACAAAGCGATTTGGGCCATGTTTGCGGTCTGTGCAGTTTCTCTAACTGGTTGCGCCGGAGGCGGCGAGGCAGCGCCGAAAGTACCCGACGGCTGGGTGACTGACACAGTTGCTGGCAAAGTTGAGTTTGCCTATCCAAAGGATTATGACAATACGGATGGCGAATTCTTTAACTGGAGCAATATCCACGCTTCAAAAAACCTGTATAACTATGTGGTCGGTAATCAGGACGCTACCGTAACTGAAATTCCACAGGCAGAAGGTACGTTCGTTTCCCAAGCGACCGGGTTCGAGTACAACCTACAGCCAGGTCGAGTGGAAAACATCAAAATGCAGGGACATGACGTGCGCACCCTGGACTTCACGATTAGTGATCAAAACCTAGCGAGCCGTGCCTGGTTTATAAAGATTGACGACAATACGGTAGTTTCCATTGCTGCCATGTTTGAAAAACAGAACCAGGCAAATCTCGATAAAGTCGCTGAATCTATCAAGATTCTTTAGATAGGAAAGTCCATGAATTGGATGTTGAAACGACTGAAAAGCGAGGATGGAGCGGTCTCCTTGTTGGGGACGGTGGCTATTCTGGGGGCGTTGGCGGCTTTCTCAATCGTCTTCCTGATGTTGGGGTCGGCTACTACTGACCAGCGTAATTCCTCGACTGCGGCGGATGCGGCGGCTCTGGGTGGTGCGCGTCATTGGGCGGATACGATTAACGTTTCTTATCAGGCGAATTTGGCTTCTCCCACCAATGCGACGTTCTGGGCTTTCGCTGGACATCCGGCGACGTCTTTTGCTGTTGGTTCTGCGGCCTCGGCAGATGCTTTTGCAGCTGCTAATAACAATGAGTTGTTGTCTTATCTGACTATGGCTCCGGCAAAGACTTATGCGAAGGTTCGTAACTTTGACACGATTGAAAAGTCTGACACTGTCAAAATGCGGGCTGAGTCGTATGCGGTGTTGAAGGTTAAGGACAGGGGGGTTTGCCTGCGTGGTGGCCAAATCGGTTTGTTTTGGTCGGGTGTGTGCTGGATGAGTATGCCCCCGGGTTTGGATCCGAAAGCTCCCCCGCCCCCCGGGTTCCCTCCAGAGACAACGATTCACACCAGACTTGTTAATCAATGACCCTGGATTTATCGTCATGGATTGTCCCGCCCCTGGGGGCAATCTTGGGGGGCGCGGTCGCGTTATTCTTTCGCAAAAAACTCCCCAACTATTTTCATGAGTCTGCCAGACCTTCTTCGCCGGTTTTTCTGGCTGTTTCCACTGCCATAGTTTCCGGCCTTGCCTCTCACGTTGCCCTACGTTTTTTCAGTGCGGCGGGTCCCACTGTGCTGGTTGCTTTGGTGTTCGCTGTGGTAACCCCCACCTTGATTGTTACGGATGCGCAAAAGCATCTGTTGCCTAATCAGATTTTGGGTTTTGTGACTGTCACAGAGCTGGCTGCGCTGATTGCCGGCATTATCGCCGCGGACCTCGTCCCCCAGTTATCCCCGGTGCCCGGCTCCGGCGTGGCCGTGGGGATTCGTGCTTTACTGGGGGCTCTGGCCTTTTCCGCGGTCATGTTCCTCCTCACCTTGCTCAAGACCGGGCTCGGTCTGGGGGATGTGAAGTTGGCGTTTCCGTTGGGGATGATGTTGGCATCGCAAAGTTGGACGGCGTTATTCTATGGGGTAATTCTGGGATGGATACTCGCTGGAATCGTGGCAATCGCATTGCTGGTCACCCGCCGTGCCAAACGTGACACCATGATTGCCTACGGTCCCTACATGATTGTCGGGGCTTGGACGGTCTGGCTTCTGGGACTTTTTGTCTAACTGCCGGGGACGGAGTGCAAACCCAGCGGAAAACCGGGTTTCTGGAGGCAATCGGCGGGGATATTTTTACCTGAATTTAACAGGGATAAAACTGGGGTTTTACCTTAGCTTGTTAATCTGCAAATTGAGTGTGACTACTACGGAAAGCTGACGATTTATGGTGAAACGTGGTTTGAGGATGCTGGTGGCGGCGACCTTCGTGGCGGCGCTGGCGTTGACGGGATGTGTACACACCGGGAAAGATACCCCAAAACCAGCCAAGACTGACTCTTCGGCCAGTAAAGAGGCGCCGCAGAGCCTACCAGGCGCCATCGACCTGAAAGCCGACTTTGAGGCCGGTTCTATGTGGGCCCAGGTAGGCCCGCTGTATCGGCTGGATAACGGCAATTCGGCGCTGGCACTTACGGTGGGCATCGATGACGTGAACTCTACCATGGTGAGAGGCAGTGTCGGTACTGCTCTCACCACCCCGGATTACCCCGCGCAAAAGGAATATTCGGGGATGTATCTGTTGACGGACACCGAGGTTTTTGAACCCTGGCGTGACGATCAAGAACACGTTCCCTACGTCAAACAGGATGGGACCGACACCAAGAACAGCAGTTTCAGCGGCAAGGAGGGGGACCCGATTTCCGAAAGCGTCCTGGTACCTTTCGGGGACATTGGCGATGATCCGGGCACGATCGGAGTAGATTTGGGCCTCATCGGTTTCGCCTACGATGTTCCGGTCCAGGACGCGGCAAAAGCCCCCAAGTCGTTGCAAAAAGCTCTGGGTAGCTTGCCCGACAAGGCAGCAAAAGATAACCACGGGGAGTACTCGGCTTTCACCATAGTTCCGGGCATGGACGTGGCTTCGAGTTCAAAGAGCCTGGATGTGACTTTGGCGGCCGATGTGTTCTTTGATTCCGGCAAATGGGACATTAAGCCCGAAGCCCAGGCGACCTTGGGTGACTTGGCGAAAACACTAGCGACTCACGAGCCGGGTGAGGTAACTATCGTGGGTCACACCGATAACGTGCCTGAGCCGACTATTGGGAACCAGGCCTTGAGTGAGAACCGAGCGAACGCGGTGAAGGCCGTGCTGGAAGGGAAATCGGAGTTGTCCGGGTTCACCTTTAGTGCTTCCGGCAAGGGCGAGACGCAACCGGCCGTGCCGAACACTGATGACGTTTCGCGGGCAAAGAACCGACGGGTGCAGGTTTCCATTAACACCCCGGTTAAAAAGGAAATCCTCGAACTGCAGGCGACCAGCGCGGAAATGCCCGCCCCGTATGCCCAGGAATCTGATTGGCCCAAGGCAGTGCTTTACAACGCCAGCCGCAGTGATGCCAGTAAGCCCCAGTATGTGCAAATCTCGACCTCCCAGGCCGTAGCCTACCCGAACTACACCCTGGTGACTTTTACGGTGGAAGCTGTTGACCAGGTGGGTTCCATGCAGTTGAACCTAGGCGGTTTTCACCGTCCGGAAGAGACGACTACCAATATCAGCTCTGTCTTCTACGGGCCTGATATTTTGCTAGGTTCGGCGCGTACCGTGCCGTTGGAATATCCGCGTATCGGTGTTAACGGGAAAAATATACACGGGGTGGTGACGGGCGGAAGCCTAGGCGCCATTCCGCTGTTGAAACCAGGTGAAAAGTGGACTGTTCCGGTTCTGTACCCGCCGGTTAACACCAAAACCATCACCATCGACGCCTCCAAGGAATACAACCATGTCAAGTACGGCTACCGGATTAACGACGTCCCGGTGAAACAGGCTGGTGAGGCGTCCGACTCTCCTCAGGGTTCTAACAAGCCCGCACCCCAGAAGAACCAGTCTGGTCACACCAAACAACCCAGCGGCTCTTCCACAGAATCTCCGACAGCGTAACTTGGAGAGACGATAGCGAGGAAACAAAATGGTGAACCGACCGGGACCCATTTGGGCCGACCTCGAAAAACCGGATTTTATGGTGGAATCCGAACGCTTCGTGCCTGTCTATGTAACCAAGAATCGTCGCGATAGAAACCAGGGGCTGCTGTACTCTGCCAGCACTCCCGGGATTGTGTGGATAACGAAATGCAATGGAATTCACACAATAGCCATGCGTTTCACGATTGACGTGGCTTACATGGATCGACACAACCGGATTTTAGAAATCGTGACCTATCCGCCCGGGCGCATTGGTAGACCGCGATTTCGAGCCAGTTCCGTACTGGAGGCACAACCCGGAACTTTTGGGGAACTCGGATTGAAACCGGGGGCGATTTTTGCGGCAAAGCCTGCGGGAGAACCTGAATCTGAAAAAGGCAAAGTGGCGCTTAGCGGAGCTGCGAAAGCGACGAGGGTTGGTACAGTCGAATCTGTCTCAGAGGGTAAAAGGTGAGGTCATACCGTGGAAATTAGTTATGAAGAAACCGCCGTATCGAACGAATTTCCCACCCGCAACGCCCTGATTGGGCTGTTCCTGGGGGCGGTCACCCTGGGTGCACAAACCTACCTGGTGATGAAATCCCCGGCCATGGCGGAAATGTTGATGACCGGGTGGGGTGGATATTCCGTGGCTTACGGAGCCTTGGATTTGTTGCGCTGCCTGGTGGTGTGCGCGTTTGCGTTGTATCTGTTGCGGGCACGGATGAACCCGGATTCCGAGCGGCCTTTCGTGGTGGTGGCGGTATTTACCACGATTATTCCGTGGGCTGTTTTACAGGCCTACATTCTGATATTGGCGATTCAATCCGGCGGTTTTACTCCTTTGGATTTCCTCTGGGGGGCGCTATTGGCCAGCATCGCGGGGGCGGGGTTGGCGCTGGGTTTGATTCGGCCGAAATAACTGTGCGGAACTGAAAAAATTTCACCACCGGGGCTCGGGTAGAGTAGAGACATGATGACTGCCCTGTATCGCCGCTACCGTCCCGACACTTTCGAAGACGTAATCGGTCAAGAACACGTAACTAAGGCGCTGCAGGCGGCTTTGGCGAACGGGCGGGTCAACCACGCTTACCTGTTTTCGGGGCCGCGGGGCTGCGGCAAGACGACCAGCGCTCGGATTTTGGCGCGCTGCCTGAACTGTGCCCAAGGGCCGACCGCTACCCCGTGTGGGACTTGTGATTCCTGTCGGGATTTGGCGACGGGCGGGCCGGGTTCCCTGGACGTCATCGAAATTGACGCAGCCTCTCACGGCGGGGTGGACGACACCCGGGAACTGCGCGATCGGGCGGCCTATGCCCCGGCTCGGGATCGGTTTAAGATTTTCATCATTGATGAGGCACACAACGTGTCTAAGGAAGGTTTCAACGCCCTGTTAAAGCTGGTAGAGGAGCCTCCGGAACATATTAAGTTCATTTTCGCTACCACGAACCCCGAAAAGGTCATTTCCACGATTCGCTCCCGCACCCATCACTATCCGTTCCGGTTGGTTGCCCCGGAGGTATTGCGCGACTATATGGCGGATTTGTGCCGTTCCGAGGGCGTCACGGCCGAGGACGGGGTGCTGGGGCTGGTGGTGCGGGCCGGAGGCGGTTCGGTGCGCGATTCTTTGTCCATCCTCGATCAGCTCATTGCTGGCGAGGCCGAGCCGAAGTTGCACTATGACCGGGCCGTGTCCCTGCTGGGCTACACCGATTCCGCGCTATTGAGCGGGATGGTGGACGCTTTGGTGTCCGGCTCCGGTGCCGAGGCCTACACGGTGGTGGACCGGATGATTCAAACCGGGCATGAACCGCGGCGTTTTGTTGAGGACCTGCTGCAATATTTGCGTGACCTGGTGGTGATGAAGCTCGCTGGGGCGGGAGCCGGAGCCGTGTTGGGGGATTTGCCCGAGGCCGAACTGGCGGCGATGCGTCCCCAAGTGGCGGCTCTCAGTCCGCGCACCCTCACGCGCTGTGCCGAACTTGTTGACGAGGGGTTAACCGAGATGGTCGGGGCGACTTCCCCGCGTCTGGCCTTGGAGCTGTTGGTGGCGAAACTGCTGTTGGCTACCTCCACGGAGGGTCTGGCGTCGCCCCCACCGGCGGCGACGAAAGCTACCGGGTCGGGTGCTCGGGACAGTAGTGGTCCTGTTCCCCTGGTGACACCCGCGCCCGCTGAGACTCCTTCACAAGGGGTTCTCACCAGCGCCGTTGCGGGCTCGGCTGGTTCTGCCGCGAGGTCAGGCGCATCTGCGTCTCAATCAGCGCCGGTTTCCCCTCCACAGCGCGGAAAGGACACCGTTTCACAGCCCGAGCCAACTATGGCGCCCCGTGAGGAAAAATGGGAGTTTAAGCCCACCCCGTGGGACATTCCCGGTGGTAACACCGGCGGTACGGATCAGCCAGATAATCCAGGCCCAAGCACTCAGTCCGGGCAAAAGCCTGCTCGACGCGATACCCCGGCAGACCAACTCGCTCCCGCCACGCCTCCCGCTCCCACCGCGACTTCTGCTCCCGCTCCCACCCAGGACGCGCAACCGACCCAGTCCGGCACTGGCACAGATAGAGACTATGAAAAAATCCGCGCCAACTGGGGCAAAATCATGGCTCGTGTGAAACAAAATCACGCCGCGACCGGGAACCTGTTGGAATCCCACGGCCAACTGCAAGGAATGCGCGGCTCGACGGTGGAAATCGCTTTCCCGAACCCCGGATTGGTGCGGGCCTTCGGGGAACGCCACACTTCCGCCCTAGCCGGGGTCATTCAGGGATTTACCGGCCTCAATGTGGAAGTGTGCGGAGTGGTGGCTGGTTTCGGGGCGCCCGCTGCTGAGCCCGCCCCCACACCGGAGCCGTCCGATGCTGAGCCGGAGCCGCTCGACTCGTCGGAGGGTTTCCCCCAGCCGCCTGACCCGGCCAATTTTGAACCAGAGGTACCTCAGGACTGGCCCGAATCCCCTGCTCAACGTCTGCCTCGACCTGCTGAACCAAGTGTGCCAGTTGCTGAGCCAGAAGCGCCCGCGTCTGCTGCCCCTGCGGAGCAACCCACACCTGCAACCGCGACCACACCTCGTGACTCGAAAGAATCTGGTGAACCACGTAAACAGCCTGACCCGCAAGTTTCGGGGGAAATGAAAGCGGGAATCCAGACCGCGCAAGCCATGTTGGGCGGAACCATCATTGATCCGAAAACCCCGCCCGGTTCCCCATTGGCAAAGGCAGGTCGGTGATGAGCCAAATTTTCACCGATGCTCTGCAAGACCTCATCGATGCGCTGGGGAAAATGCCCGGAGTGGGGCCAAAATCCGCCCAACGCATCGCATTTTGGGTGCTAAGTGCGGATGAAGCCGACATTAAGAGACTCACCGAGGCGCTGACCAGCGTTAAGGAAAAGGTTCACTTTTGTGAGGTTTGCGGCAATATCACCGAACACCCGGTATGCGCGATTTGCCAGGATTCCCGCCGGGATCAGTCGCTCATCTGCGTGGTAGAACAAGCCACCGACATTGTTTCTCTGGAACGCACCCGGATGTATCGCGGGCTTTATCACGTTCTGGGCGGCGCCTTGGATCCCATCAACGGGGTCGGCCCCGATCAGCTGCGGATTGCCGGGCTAATGACGCGCCTGCAGGATTCCGCCATCAAGGAAGTCATCATCGCCACCGACCCCAATACGGAAGGCGAAGCGACCGCGGCATACCTGGCACGAATGCTCTCTGCCATGGGAATCCCCGTCTCGCGGCTGGCCTCCGGCCTGCCGGTGGGAGGAGACCTGGAATATGCTGACGAAGTGACACTGGGGCGCGCCCTGGAAGGCCGGCGCCGCCTATAGAAACCTCGATTCGCTCAAACTGTCTGCCCAAAAACTGCCCACCCACAATCTCCCGCCGCAAAACCACCCGCTCCAAACCGCTTGTCGGGAAAACCCGATTCGCCTCCCGGCGGCGAATTCACGAGTTTCGGGCATAATAGCTATAATCAAGACGTCAGCAGTAAAGGTGCCGCGGCCCTCACTGCCGCGTGTCGGCTTAAGGGAGGTTTTCATGGCGCTGGTTGTGCAAAAGTACGGCGGCTCGTCTGTATCGGACGCAGCGGCCATGAAGCGTGTCGCTAAGCGTATTGTTGCCACCAAACGAGCAGGTCACAAAGTTGTCGTAGTGGTTTCCGCGATGGGAGACACCACCGACGACCTGCTGGATTTGGCCGGTTCCGTCACGCAGAAAGCCCCCCAGCGGGAAATGGATATGCTGCTGTCTGCCGGGGAACGGATTTCGATGTCCCTGTTGGCGATGGCCGTGAACGAACTCGGTGAAACCGCCATATCCTATACAGGCCAGCAAGCCGGGGTACTGACCGACAATCACTATGGCAAGGCACATATCGTTTCGATTGTTCCGGAACGGGTAGCCCGCTCTATTCATGATGGCAACATCGCGATTGTGGCGGGATTCCAGGGCGTGAACGAACGTAAAGACGTGACTACACTGGGCCGTGGCGGTTCAGACACCACCGCGGTGGCGTTAGCGGCTTCCCTTCACGCTGATGTGTGTGAAATCTATACCGATGTGGACGGTATGTTCACGGCAGACCCACGTATCGTCTCTAAGGCAAAACAAATTTCGTCCACAACTTTTGAAGAAACCTTGGAAATGGCTGCCCACGGCGCAAAAATCCTGCATCTTCGGGCTGTCGAGTTTGCGCGGCGCTACCACGTGCCCCTCCACGTGCGTTCTTCCTTTTCGGACAAATTAGGCACCTGGATTTCCGATGGCCCGGCTCATCCCGAGCTAAAGGGATTGGTGCCCGACAGTGCTTTGACATTTGACCCTGAAGCCCAGCTCATGAAGGAGACCCCCGTGGAGGAACCGATTATTTCCGGCCTCGCGCATGACCGCAGCGAGGACAAGATTACTTTGGTGGGAGTGCCCGACGAACCGGGTCGAGCCGCCCACATTTTTGAGATTATTGCCCAAGCCGGCGCCAACATCGACATGATTGTGCAAAACGTGTCGACGGTGCAGCCAGGCGCTACCGACTTGACAATCACTCTGCCCCACGCCGATGCTGCGGACACAGTAAAGGCGCTAGAAGGTGCGAAGGCGGAAGGAGGTTTTCTAAAGGTCGTCCACACCGGCAACGTTGGAAAGTTGTCGCTCGTGGGCGCCGGAATGCGAACCAATCCGGGTGTTTCTGCAAAACTTTTTGGAACTCTTTCCAAGGCGGGAATCAACATTGACATGATTTCCACTTCGGAAATCCGCTTGAGCGTCCTGGTCAGCGAGGATCAGCTGGACGAAGCCGTGCGTGTGGTTCACAGCGCGTTCGACCTCGATGCTGAACAGGTTGAAGCCGTAGTTTATGGAGGTACGGGACGATGAGCCAGGATAATCTTTGCGTAGCCGTGGTGGGCGCCACCGGCCAGGTGGGTCGGGTCATGCGGACTTTACTCACGGAACGAAACTTCCCCGCCTCCCGTTTTCGTTTCTTTTCCTCAGCCCGATCGGCGGGTACTGTGGTTGACTTTCGGGGTCAGAAGGTCGTGGTGGAGGACACCGCGACAGCGGACTTTTCCGGGGTGGATCTCGCTATCTTTAGTGCCGGTGCCGCCGCCTCGCGCGAATTTGCTCCGAAATTTGTTCAGGCAGGAGCTGTCGTGGTTGACAATTCCAGCGCCTGGCGCAAAGACTCGGAATGCCCCTTAGTTGTCAGTGAAGTCAACCCCCAAGACTTGAAAAACCGACCGAAAGGCATTATCGCCAACCCGAACTGCACCACCATGGCGGCCATGCCGCCTTTGAAAGTACTGCACAACCTGGCGGGGTTGACCCGGTTGACAATTTCGAGCTATCAGGCGGTGTCCGGATCGGGACTGAAAGGCGTGCGCGAACTGGAACGCATGGTAAAAGCCGTGGGGGACGTCTCCAACCTGGACAAACTCGTTCTCGACGGCAAAGCTATTGCCTGGCCGTCCCCGGAAACCTACGTGGCTCCCATCGGCTTTAACGTGGTGCCTATGGCTGGTAAATACGTAGACGACGGCAGTCTGGAAACCGATGAGGAACAAAAGCTGCGCAACGAATCACGTCGTATCCTGGGCATACCTGACTTGCGGGTGTCTGGCACTTGTGTGCGGGTTCCGGTGCTGACCTCCCACACCCTCACCATTCACGCCGAGTTCGCCCGCCCCATCACTGTTGAACAGGCCAAACAGGCATTAGACGGCGCCCCTGGAGTGGTGCTGCAAGACGTGCCGACCCCGCTCGATGCTGCCGGGATTGATCCCTCCTTGGTAGGCCGTATCCGTCAAGACCAGGCGGTGGCGGATAACCGGGGCTTAATCATGGTGGTCTGCGGCGATAACCTACGCAAAGGGGCGGCGCTCAACGCGGTGCAGCTGGCTGAACTGGTCGCCGCTGACCTCTAGAATAAAGTTAAATATTTGAAGACAATAAACTTAGAGTCCTATCTCTCTGTGCTAAACTCATTGCAGGAAGGAGCACCGACTCATGGCAGTAAATATTGTCACTCAAGAGAACATGGCTCAGGCCATGAGTGAGAACGATATTGTGGTGCTCGAATTCTGGGCTCCGTGGTGCAGTCCATGCCGCCTATTTACTCCGGTTTTTGAACAGGCTTCCTTGCGTAACCAGGACGTTTTCTTTGGCACCGTCAACACCGAGGAACAAAAACCGTTGGTGAGTGCGGCGGGCATTGTCTCCATCCCGACGCTGATGATTTTCCGCCAGTCAGTTCTGGTGTTCCGTGAGGCCGGTTTGCTCCAAGGCACTCAGCTGGACGAACTGCTTCACCAGGTTCGGAACTTAGATATGGCTCAGGTCGCAGCCGGACACGGGGCAGTACAATAACCCCGCTAAAACCTGCACGTCACCCCCGGTTCCGCCGGGGGTAAAGCATATTTCGCGGCCTACAAACCTAGGGACGGCAATCAGCAAGACGCTGCTTACTTATCCCACTGCGGAGGAATGTACTTGCCTTTTCCGAAGCGTGCCGCCAAGTCGCTGCCCACCACGATGCCGTCGCCTGCGGTGGTGTTCCAGCACACCACGCGGTTGCCGGAATTACTGGCGTGGCAGGCAAAAATCCCGTTGGTCACCGTTTCGTTGGCAGCCAAAGTCCCTTCCGTGGCGGTGTCGATAGGTTCGATACACGCATACTCGTGGTTGCGGCTGTGCGAGGCGTAAAGCGCATCGCTGTATCCCGAATTCGGGGCTTGCGCAGAACAATAGTAAGGATCCGTGGAGTTAGCGAAACACTGTACTTGTGACTTGCCGAAAATGCAGCGAACATTGCCATCAGCAGTGGTAAAACTGTTGAGTTTCTTGGCATTTGCGGGGGGAGCCAACGGATTCGTGGGTGTGGGCGTAGGCGAGGCGCTGGCGCTCGCGCTGTCATCAGGGACAACCTGTTTTATGGTCTGGCCGGGGTGGGGTCCCGGAACCTCAATAATCTTGGTGGGGCCGGTGTAACCTTCCGGCAAGCTAGTTTGTACCAGCTCTTGGGGAGTGGCGTTGACACTCGGGGTGGGTTCGGCCGCGTTGGCACTGAGTGAAACTGGTTTTTCAGCTTGGCTGGTGAGCCCCCAGACAACCAGCATAATCACGACCAGCCAAATCAATAACCCGAAAATGATCCACAGCCAAAACCGGTTGAACCGGCGTCTGGCGGTTCCCGCAGAACTGGGAAGCCGGGCACCAATCTTTTCGGTAGTAGAGAGAGCCGGAGCTGCGGGGTAGCTGGCCAGGTAATCTCGAGGAGTGGCGGTTCGTGCCCGGTTTATCGCCGCCATTTCGGTCGCGGCCGTGGCGGCTGAAGTTGAACCGTCCTGATATAACTCCAGCTCATTAGCAGTAGGCTGAGGGTTTTTAACGACGGGCGCAGCTGGCTTTTCGGAGGGCTGAGGTTCCTCAGAAGCTGGCGGTTCCTTCGGCTGGGAAGTATTGGGCTGCGGGGCTGTCGCCGGTTTACTCGGTTGAGGTACTTGGGGTTCTGGGGCTGTCGCCGGTTTACTCGGTTGAGGTACTTGGGGCTCTGGGTGGACTGGCGGTTTTGAGACGGGCTTGGCTGAGGCCATGTACTCCGTCACATAGTTTTCCAGTTCGCCTCGCTGCACCAGTTTGGCGCGTTTCGCTAAGGCCGCATTAATCTGTGTATCTTGCAGTTCACCTAACCAATCCAACAGGTCGGGATAGGTTGATGGGTTCAAAGCCAGCAGGGGACCCAGCTCGGGAGCATCTTGCGCGATAGTCTGCAGACGAGCCAGAGGGGTATCTGGATTGATAGCTTCAAGTTGTTCCTTAGATAATTCTTCCATGAGTGCACCGGCCTTGATCTCTGAAATGGAAATCACCTCTCATTATATCTATATTCCTAGCGTTTTCCAAGGTAATCATAAGGTTTGTCCATGCAAAGGGTGTGAATCCTGCACCCGAAGGCAGGAAAGCCCTCCCGGAACACTGGCAACGCCCGACTTTACGGACATGTGCCGGGTTTTTCCGTCCTGAGTAACAGGATAATTTTGCGTTAGAGCCTGATTCCGGGGCCGGGATATTATTCCGGACTATTACCGGGTTAGACTTGGGTTAGCTAGTTTTGGCGGCGAGAGGTGAGTGATGGTGGGTAATACGCAAAAACCCGTTACGCAGCAGGGCCATGCCCCCAACCGGGAGCGCCCCAATCCTCAGAATCTGCCTGCGGAACAAATCGCCAAAGCCCGCCGCCGCTGGACCATCACTATCATCGTGACGGCTGTTATTTTGGTGGCGCTCGTTATCGGCTTGGTCGTGATGTGGGTGCTGGGTGGTGATTCCCAAGGAGCGCGTTCGGCTTGCGCGAAAGCCAGCCAGGATTTAACCAAACAGTACACTTCGCTGCAGCAGGTAGTGTCCGACGCGGAAAATACTTTGGCCGCGGTTGATTCCTCTCAAGTCAAAGACCCCGCGATGCTTGATGACATTCAGGGGAAAGTTCGGCAAGCCAGTAAAGAAGTGAAACCGCTGGAATGTACCGGTAAGGACGTCGCCAAGAAGACCACCACCATGATGGCTCAGGCCGAAGCATTGAAAAAGCAGCAAACTGAGCTAGAGGCGGCGCTGCGACAAATTCAAGAAGCTGAGAATCTCAACAGTTTGACGGTAGCCCAGAAAGCCTTGACAGATAAGATTGCTCAGGCGGAAAAATTGGCGCAAACCGCCGCGGACATAGAAGCAAATACCGAACCCAGAGCATCCCTAGCGGCTCAGATTGAGGACGCGAAACGCCTTTTGAACCAGGTTAACTCCCTGTCAACTGTGCCGGACGATAAGGTTGATGGTCTCAACGAATCGATGCGTGCCTCCGTGGATCGTCTGGATGAGGACATCACCGCGGTCACCAAAGCTATAGATGACAAACGCTTAGAAAAGGCCCGGAAAGAATCCGAAGAACAGATGCTGCGTCAACAGCAGCAGATGGAGCAGGAACAGCGTGCTCAGCAAGGCGGTGCGACCTGCGAGGTCGGCCAGACGATAGTTGATGCCAACGGCAATAAGTTCTATTGCCGCACCGTCTTGGACCCCGCTACCGGAACCGGCAAAACAACCTGGGTTGGAGAACCAGCGGAACAACCGCAGCCCGGCAACTAATCGACGCTAGCGAAATCACGCCCTCCCTGGGTGCGGCAACCCGCCTCACGTGCCGGGCGATTCCGGGGCGTGTGAAGGCTCCGTAGGTGCGGTCGGGGCATCAGTCGGAACTTCTGGCTTAGTCGTGGGTTCTTTCGGGGCAATCGCCACCACGGCGGTCATAGACGTATCCAGCCCAACCAACTGACCTGCCTTGTCCAAAGACAACACGGTGCCCGGAGCAGCTGTAGCATCTTCCTTTTCGGTGATCGTCAAACGCACCCGGTTGGCGTCCACAAACTGTTGCAAAGCCTCCTTGGTGCCTCCCACCAGGTCTTGGGGAATCCGGAAGTTACCGGAGGCCACTTCCAGGTCGACCGAGTCGCCCTTCTTAACCGCTTCGCCCTCGGCGGGGTTGGATTTAATGACTTTATCCTTGTCTATCGTGCCCGAATCAGAGGTCGTGATGCTGCCAATCTCTAAGCCTTCCGCCTCCAAAGCCTTCCGAGCCTGATCCTGAGTCAGCCCAGCCAACGAGGGAACACTGGCATCGCCCGGGCCGGTAGAAAGCGAGACAAACACCTTGGACCCTTTGGCAACCTTCGTCCCCACCGCCGGATCGGATTTAACAAAAATACCCTCCGGAATGTCCTCGGAACTGACCCCGCGGCCCAGGCGGAACACCAGCCCCGCATCGGTAATCGCGGTGGAGGCTTCTTCCTGGTTCATGCCATCCAGAGAGGGAATCTCTACCATCTCATCGGTTGGCTTGTCTCCGCTGAAAACCAGCCAATATCCGAGGCCTAAAACCGCCAAAATCGCCAGTAGCACAATGACAATAATCAGCGGTTTCTTATTGGTTTTACCGCGATGGTTCTGGGCCGGATCGGTGGCCTCCAAAGTCTGGGTGGTCTGTCCCGCGGAAGACATTGCGTTAGACCTAGCGGTTCCGTAGTTAGAGGGGTACCCCTGATTTACAGGCGGCAAGACAGTGGTCGCACCGGTGGTATCACCGACCAAAGGAGCTGTCCAGGTTGACGTGGCGGGAGCCGCCACGTTCCCTCCACGCAGAGAAGCCTGCAGGTCAGCGCGCATATGAGCGGCATCGGGATAGCGGTCTTCACGGTCTTTCGCCAACGCTTTCATCACCACGCGGTCCAGAGATTCCGGAATATCCGGGGCAATCGAGGAAGGTAGAGGCGGCAGCTGAGAAACGTGCTGGAACGCGACCGCCACAGCCGAATCGCCCTTGAACGGGGGCTGACCAGTCAGCAGCTCGAACAGTAAACACCCCGCGGAATACAGGTCAGAACGGGCATCAACCTGTTCGCCGCGTGCCTGTTCGGGGGAAAGATACTGGGCGGTGCCCACCACCGCATCGGTTTGCGTCATCGTGGCTTGGGAATCTGACAGGGCGCGAGCAATCCCAAAGTCCATCACCTTGATTTTCCCGGTCGTGGTAATCATCACATTGCCGGGCTTAATGTCGCGGTGCACCAAGTTTTGATGGTGAGCATACTCCAACGCGTCCAGGACTCCGGAAACGATTTCGACCGCTTCTTCCAACGGAACCGGATTCCCGTCCGTCAGCAGCTCCCGCACCGTGTGGCCTTCCACGTACTCCATGACGATGTAGGGCACCTTTATCTCAGCGCCATCAGAAGCGGTGATGGTTTCCTCACCCGTGTCATAGACAGCCACGATAGAGGGATGGTTCAGGTTCGCCGCCGACTGGGCTTCGCGGCGGAAACGGGCCTGAAAGACGGGGTCGCGCGCCAAGTCCTGACGCAAAATCTTAATCGCTACAATCCGGTTCAGGCGCGTGTCAGTACCGATATGGACTTCCGCCATACCGCCGCGTCCGATGAGCTGGCTAATTTCGTAGCGCCCGCCGATAATCCGGTCAGACTGACTCAAGGTTTTCCTCCTCTACTGGCGAGCTGGCTGGGGCTGCAACCGACGTTACGGTCAAGCCCGATTCAAGGTTACCGGTTGAGGCTCCGGTACGCAGGGTGGTTGCCAACCCAAAAATCAACGCTATCAACACCACAGCGGTGATGACTAATGCAACAACAAGTTTTCGTTTCGATCCCGACTCCGGCTGGGGCAGCGGTTCGTCTTCCAGGTAACGCATCATTTCCTCGTGACGCTCGGAAGGGATTGCCTGGGAACCTACCGGTATAGCGGCAGGTTGAGCCGGTTTTACCCGCTGAAAATTAGGTCGCAAGGGCGGGGCGGACTTCTCCGGGGCAAAAGCGGCAGGCGGGACCAAATCGGTCTGGTACGGGCCAACTGCGGGAGCCGTCGCGTCAGGTTTGGCCGAGACCACACGAGGGGGCTGCGGTGCCGGGTCGACCGGCGCAGCAGGTGCTTTGGTGGGAGTGACCGGGGACGCCGCCGCAGGTTGGGTTGGAGAAGCAGATACGGCGGGTGCATTTGCGGACGGGGATTCCGATGACACATCTTTCGGGGTGTCCTCGACCGGTGCCACGGGCATCTGAGCGGTCGGGGGAGCGTCGGCCAGATTGCGTGAAAAACTCATACGCGGGGTAAACGACAGCGGCACCGTGCCGTGCCACAGCGCCTGAATCGCCTCAGCGAGCTGTTTCGCTGATTGGGGACGCAGCCGCGGGTCTTTTTCCAACATTTGGTAAATCAACGCTGCCACTTGAGAATTTACAGTTTCCGGAAGGGGCGGGACCGGGTCTTTCACGTGTGACATCGCGATGTCTACCTGGGTCGGGCCCGTAAACGGACGTTTTCCAGCCAAGGCTTCGTAGGCGATGACCCCCAGCGCATAAATATCACCCAAGGCGGTCGCGGTTTCACCCATGGCTTGTTCGGGAGGCAGATACTGGGCAGTACCCATCACCATCCCGGCCGCGGTCAGGGCCTCGGCGCGCGGAGCCAACGAAATCCCGAAGTCCGTCAGTTTCGCCACGCCCTTGTCGGAAACCAGAATATTCGAGGGCTTTACATCACGGTGTATGACGTGCGCCTCGTGGGAAGCCTGCAGGCCGTTCGCGATCTGGATCAGAATCGGGGCGAGCTGTTCCCAGGTCAGAACTTGGCCTCCCGCCAGAATGTCTGACAGGGGACGGCCCTCCACCAGCTCCATCACAATCCAGCCCTGGCCATCTGTTTCGCCCCAATCAAAAACGGCGGCGAGGTTAGGATGATGCAGGCGGGCGGCGTTGGTGGCTTCGGCACGCAAACGGGCCAGGAATGTTGCCTGACCGATGAGTTCCTCTTTTAACACTTTCACTGCGACGACGTTTTGGCTGCGTTTGTCCCAACCGCGCCAAATCGCGCCCATTCCGCCGGTCGCCAGGATAGAAACCAGGCGGTAACGGTCGTTGAGCACCGTATTTGCCCCAATCATTGGCTCACTCCTGCCTGCAGAATGCTGCGTGCCAGCGGAGCAGCCACGGTACCCCCGGTACCGTACACGCCCTGCGGATCCTCCACCACAATCGCTACGGCAATGCGCGGGTCTTCTGCCGGGGCAAATCCTACAAACCACTGATCTAGGCCGCGCCCCACCCCTGTTTCGGCGGTTCCGGTTTTACCTGCGACATTCAGGCCGGGAATACCGGCAGCCTTGCCGGTTCCAGATTGCACGACTTCCACCATCATTTGGCGGATACTGGCGGCGATTTCCGGTGACACCGCCCGGCTCAAAACTTGTGGAGCATACTGTTTGAGGACCTGGAAATCGGAGGACAGTTCCTGATTAATCAGGTAAGGCGTCATGACTTTTCCGTCGTTAGCGACAGCGCTCGCCACCATCGCCATCTGCAGGGGCGTCACCCGCACGGACTGCTGGCCGATGGCGGCGTTCGCCAGGAAAGACGGCGCTTCCGGAGGAGGAAATTGGGACGCCACCCCGGTCAGAGGCACGTTCGGGACGGTGCCGAAACCAAAGGCTTTGGCTTGTGCCTGCAAAGGCTCGCCGCCCAACTGCATTCCCAATGCGGCAAACGGGGTGTTACAGGACATGGCAAAGGCTTTATGCAACGGCACTTGGCCGTTTCCGCAAGATTCTCCTGCAAAGTTGATGAGTTTCACGTTGGTGCCCGGCAAATCCAGAGAATCGGGGGCGTCCACAATCGTATCTGCGGCAACCGTCCCGTGAGACAGCAGAGCCGCGGTGGTCACAATCTTAAACGTCGAACCGGGGGGATAAAGTTCGCTAATTGCCCTGTTCAGAAGGGGTTTTTGCGGGTCGGCGACCAAAGCGTTGTAGGTACTTTGCAGGGCGTTGCCGTCCGGGCCGCTCAAAGCGTTGGGGTCAAAAGCGGGGGAGGATGCCATTCCCAGGATTTCTCCCGTTTTCGGGTTCAGTGCCACGGCGGCGCCGGTTTTCCCGGACAAAGCCGCGGTCATCGCGTCTTGGACTGCCGGATTGATGGTCAGTGATACGTTTCCAGCCTGCGGCTGGGCGCCGGTAAACAGGTCCTGCAGACGCTGCATCCATTGGGAATCCGCTTTGCCGGACAAGACCGGTTCGGCGGCCTTTTCCAGGTCCGTCATCTGGCCGCGAATCGCTGCCGGAAAATAACCCGTAATATGGGCGTACTTTGCGCCCTGGGGATAGTTCCGGGCGTAGGTCACGTCCGGTTCGGTTCCCACGGGCAGTGACTGAGCCAGTACCAGGGCGCCGTCTCCGGTCACAATCTTGCCGCGCTCCTGGTTCCAGTAGGCGTCGGTGACCCGCCGGTTCAGGGGGTGGGCATTCAGGGTCGGAGCAAAAATAAACTGCTGATAGGTTAACGCCCCCATCAACGCCACAATCATGACAATCAGGGCAACCGCTAAACGGCGAATCTGAGCGTTCACTGGGGCATCACCACCCGTTCGGTGGCGGCGTAGTCAAGAGGCCCCCCGCCGAGCCCAGCATCTCCCGAGTCACCGGTACCGGATGTCAACCGAAAACCGCCGGACCCATCAGAAGGGACTGGTCGACGTGCTGAATCGGAGATGCGCAGCAGAATCGCTACTGCCAACCAGTTGGCGACGGAAGAAACGCCCCCCGCGGCCAGGAACGGGGCAGTCAAACCGGTCGAGGGAATTAGGCGGGTCACGCCTCCCGCCACGATAAACAGCTGCGCCCCAATACCGAAAGCCAAAGCGGTGGCTAGCAGTTTCCCGAAACCGTCGCGCACCCCCATCGCGGCTCGCAATCCGCGCAGTACCAGAATCAGGTACAGCAGCATTACGGCTAACATACCGGTCAGACCGATTTCCTCAGCGACAGAGGACACGATGAAATCCGAGTTTGCCAAGGGAGTTTGACCCGGCCGACCCAAACCCCACCCGGTTCCGGTCAAGCCGCCGTAAGCCATGCCGAACAGGGCGTTGACCAGCTGCCAAGAACCGCCGACTCGATCCGGGTTGGCGACATCCAAATCCAGAGCATTGAGCCAGTTCGTCACCCGGTCTTGCACGTGAGAGAAGGACAGATAGGCCACGACGGCCATCGGTATCATCAACACCCCGCCAAAGATAATCCAAGACGGACGGTCCGTAGCGACATAGAGTACGGCCACAAAGATGGCGAACAGCAGCAGCGCCACCCCCAAGTCCTTCTGCAGCACCAACAGACCCATCACCGCTGCCCAGACGACCAGAATCGGCAGCAGGTCGCGCCATCGGGGCAGCTGAATGAATCCAATCTTTTTCCCAGCGATAGCCAGGGAATCCCGGCGGTATTCCAGATATCCGGCAAAGAAAATCGCCAGCAAAATCTTGGCAAATTCGTTAGGTTGAATCGTGAATCCCAAAATCCGCAAGGAAATATCGGCACCGTTGACGGTTTGACCCAGTCCCGGAATCTTGGTGGAAAGCATCAGCAAAATGGCGACAACCAGGGCGGGCCAGGCAAATTTTCGCAGGCTGCGATGATCCCGAAACGCCAGCAGGGTCAGGATTACCACCACGATGGAGCCGACCATGAAAATGACTTGGCGTTCGTTGTTGACCTGGGTCAACATGGCGTTGCGCACCGCGGTGGAACCGGTGGTATCGGCGCGCTGCTGATAGTACAGGTCCAGGCGGGAAATCATCGCCAAACCAATCCCGTTTAACGCCACAGCTACCGGCATAATGACCGGATCGGCATAGGGCGCCAAAAACCGTATCGCCACGTGCAGCCCGATTCCCCCCACGGCGATAGCGGCGCAATACCAGTACCAAACCTGGGGAGCCTCCGGGTGGGAAACCATGATGGAAAGATAGGCTCCGACCCCGACCAAGATTGCCAGGATGAGCAAGACCAGTTCGGAGCGGCGTCCGGATCTGGCAGGATATTGCACGATGGTAGCCATTACTGGTTACCTCCCGCAGTATTCGGGGATTCTTCGGTTGACGTGGTTGTCTCAGGTGTTGCCGGGGTCGGGGTCACAAGCTTCGGTGCGGGCTTTTTCGTTTCCTTCACCATTCCGGTGTCCCGCCACGATGCAATCAGCTCCCGGGCCTCCTCACGACTCCGCAGAGAAATGCTCTTTTCCAGGCGCTGCTGAATGACGGGAGCCAAATCGGAATCGCGTAGCCCCATCTCTTCGACAGGGTGATACAAATCCCACGAACCGATGGATTGGTCAATCCCCCTAAACAGGGTCACTTCGCCCTGGTTCACCCCCAAGAAGTACTGTTTTTGAGTCCAGCCATAGGAAAACCAGGCTCCGAGCCCCAAACCCGCCAAAATCACCAACGTCAAAAAGATGCCGACGAACCAGCCCCGCCGGGACATCTTGCGGGGATCTTTCGGGGTACGGGTGGCGAATTCATCCTGCTCCAGAGGTTTACCGCGGCGCAGCATCGCAGCTTTCTCAGCGGGGGTGGCTTCGCTGATACTGGCTCCGGCAGGTCGAATAGAGGCGGCCCCCACGATCTGTGGGGCGGTAGCGGTCAGTTCCTCATCGGAATCCACCACATCGGCAATCACGCAGGTCACGTTGTCGGGGGCGCCGCTTTTCAGCGCCAAACCCACCAGTTCTTCGCAGCAGCTCTCCGGCGTTTGCTCCTCAGCCAGAACGGTGGCGATGGTTTCGGCGGAAACCACTCCGCTCAACCCGTCCGAGCACAGCAACCAGCGATCCCCCACCACGGCCGCACGTACGGACTCGTCCAAAGTCACGTCGCCTTGTGAATCCCCCAACACCCGCAACAACACGGAACGTTTCGGGTGGTGCGCGGCCTCCTCCGGGGTCAGCTCTCCAGATTCCACCAGGTACTGCACAAAAGAATGGTCTTTCGTCACCTGGGTCAACTCACCTTCCCGCAACAGGTAGGCTCGGGAGTCACCCACGTGAACCATCGCCATCTTGTTTCCGGAACGTAAAATTGCCACACAAGTGGTACCCAGACCCTGCAACTCCTCGTGGCTGCCCGACAGCTCCACCAAATCTCGGTGAGCCTCCCCAATGGCGTCACGCAGCAAGTTCAACAAGTCGTCAGCAGCGTGGGAATCTGCGTCCAGCGGCGCCAAATGCGCCACCGCCACCGAGGAAGCAATGTCGCCCCCGGCGGGACCGCCCATTCCGTCAGCCAGCACCAACAGATGCGGCCCGGCATAGCCGGAATCCTGGTTGTTTTTGCGAACCAAGCCGACGTGAGAACGAGCCGCATAACGCAGTTGGATTGACATCAGCGCAGCTCCACTATGGTTTGCCCGAAGCGAACCGGGGTGTGTGCGCTGAGCGGGGTCGGGGAAGTAATTCGCACTCCTCCCACGACAGTCCCGTTGGTTGAGCCCAAATCCTCCACGAACCACTGGCCGTCTTGCGGATAAATCCGGGCGTGTTGAGCTGAAGCGTAGTCGTCATCCAGCACCAAAGTTGAAGTCGGAGCGCGCCCCACGATGACCGGCCTGTCGGTGAGCTGCAGGGAAGACCCCGTCAATGGCCCTTCGGTAACCAAAAGCGTGGACACCTGGGCGTCACGCTTCCGCTGTTTACGGCCTTTGGTGGGTTTTGCTGATTTAGCCTGGTCACGCCGTGTAACGACCGTACCGTAGATATCACGGCTCAAAACCAGGATGGAACCTCCCACCAGGAGCCACAGCAGCACCAGGTATCCCAGGCGCAGTAAAGAAAAACTTAGTTCGTTCAAAAGCTCGCCCCTAGCCTCACGATACTCGGGGTGGGGCGGCTTGGCGCCAGAAAATCATCTTGATACGTCCTGCCGTCACCACGTTGCGATCTAAGAGAGTAGCTTCGTTGACGCGGTTGCCTTCCACAAAAGTTCCGTTCGTGGAGCCCAAATCGCGCAGCACGTAGTTGGTGCCGACCTGGACAATTTCAAAATGTTGATGGGACACCCCGGAATCGCTCAGGGCAATGTCCACGTTGCGTCCCCGTCCTACCACGGTACGTTCTCCCACCAGCAGGTAAGTTTGTCCTCCAACCACTTCCAACAGAGGTTTTTGTTCGTGCTTCGTTAAAAGTTCGGATTCCTGCGGCGTGACCGTGCCGCCGGGGTTCGCCGAGACCCCAGAAGGCGCGGATTCCACAGGTTTCCATTCCAGGTCCTCACTAGCGGGAGTCGGTGCAGGAGCCGGTTGCGGTTCGGGTGGGGAGGGCGGTGTTACCGGCTGAGCTGGGGTTCCGGGTTCCACACCGGAAACCGGACGGGCCCCGGATACGGAACGAGCCTTAACTTCCAGGCGGTGCTGTTCGGGGTTCAGCGGCGTAAATTCGACATAAACCGAACCGGTCAAGGAATAATTTTGCTCAGTCGCGTAGGCGTTGGCGTCACGCACAAACTCTTGCAGCAGGGCTTCCTTACCCCACTGTTCGAAAGCGGCGTCAGTCTCGGGAGAAATAGAAATCTCGAAATAGTTTGGTGCCACGGTGCGTTCACGAGACATCGGGATGGCGCCTCGATCCATGGCTTGGCGGATAGCCTGAGTCACATCTATAGGTTTGTCAGGGCCGGAACGATACACTTTGGATTTCACGCGGTCAAAGAACTCCAAAACCCCCTCCTTCCGAGAATCACCAACAGTTAAGACAGTCTGGGACAATTCTAACGGTATAACCCACGTAATTCGTTATTGAACTATCAGACCAGGGATTTTAGCGGTGATCCGCAACCCGGGTAAAGAAGTCCCCGATGGCCTGCAAAATAATGACGATAATGCCGATAACAATCAGCGAAACCAACAAGGTGTCGGCTTGGTAGCGCGAGTGGCCGTAATTAATGGCCAAAGAGCCCAAGCCTCCCCCGCCGAACGCCCCGGTGATCGCGGAATAACCAATGATGGTGATGACCAGCACGGTCGTGGATTGAATCAGGGCAGGAAGAGCCTCGCGGACTTGCACGCCCCACATGATTTGGCTGCGGCTGGCACCCATCATTTGTGCTGCCTCAATCTTGCCGGAATCCACACCCATAATGTTGGATTCGACCAGGCGGGCAAAGAATGGCGTGGCGCCGACAATAAGCGGGACGCAGGCCGGCTGCCAGCCTATCGTGGTGCCTATCAGCAGGCGCGTAAACGGGAGAATGAATACTGCCAAAATCAAGAACGGCAGGGAACGCCCCAAGTTCACAAAGAATCCCAAAATTTTGTTTACCGCAGCGTTGGGCATCAAGCCGGTTTTCGCCGTGGAAACCAGGAACAACCCCACCGGTAGGCCAAACAGCACCGTGAACAGGGTCGAAACGGCTGTCATCGCGAGGGTTTCAAGGGTGGCAGGAAGCATCTCTCGCGTGATGGCGGGGTTGTCAAACCAGGTCGGATCGCCAGGTCCGGCGGGAAGTATGGATTGGACTGACGAAGCAATCGAATTCACCTGGTTTACTAAATCTGCGTTGTGTGGCAGCAGGGTGGGCAGGAGTTCCAGCATCTTAAATTTCCTCCTCCAAGTTCAAAGCCTCCAAAGGCCTGACGCTCGCATACACACCCTTGGCGCGCATCGCCGCAATCAGACCGTTCATGTTTTCAGCTGAAACCGCCAAAGCTAACCGTCCGACCTGGGTGTTTCCTACAGTTTCAAATGTTCCGGCAGCGATATCCGCCCCCGCGGCGGCAACCATCGACATCACGGCAGAACCGGTAGGTTTGCCCGGATTCGAGTTGAAAGCAATGTCCACCAGCGCGGCCGGTTTACCGTTCAGCACCGGCTTGCTCTTGACTTGCGGTCGGGGAACCAGGTCAAGCGCTAAACGGCTTTCTGGCTCAGTTAAAATGTCCTCAACCGTGCCGGTTTGGATAATCTTGCCGTGTTCCAGCAGGGTGACGGAGTCACAAATTTCACGCACTACCGCCATCTCGTGCGTAATAATCACCACGGTGACCCCCAAAGTTTCGGAAAGGTCACGAATCAGGTGCAGGACCTGACTGGTGGTTTCCTGATCCAGTGCCGAAGTCGGTTCGTCACACAACAGAACCTGAGGACTGGTGGCCAGACCCCGAGCAATGCCGACCCGCTGCTTTTGACCTCCGGAAAGCTGGGATGGATAAGACGAGGCACGATCCTCTAAACCCACCAAACGCAGCAACTCCATGACTTTTTCCTTGCGGTTGCCGTGCGGTACACCAGCCAGATAGAGGGGGTAGGCGACATTTCCGGCCGCGGTGCGGGAATCCAGCAGGTTAGCGGCCTGGAACACCATCCCGATTTTGCGTCGTGCCTGGCGTAGTTCCGTTTCACTCAAGGCGGTCATTTCTTGACCGTCAAGGGTGATGGAGCCCGTGGTGGGTTTTTCCAACGCCGTCAAGCAACGAATTAAGGTGGATTTACCGGCCCCGGATTGTCCCACGATACCGTGAATCGAACCTTTGGCTATCGTCAGGTCAATGTTATCCAAGGCATGAACGGTTCCGCCTTCCGCGGACTTTACATGATAGATTTTGCTAACCCCGCTCAGGGTAATCATCGGCTCGCTTGTTTTCATCGCCTTATACCTTACCGGATTTTGTTGTAATTCCCGCAATAGTGTCCGTCTTGGGCTGGTTGACACTAGCCTGACCAAACAGCCCGATAAATGTGGAACAAATTGTGGGCGTTAAATGAGTTTTCCCCGGTCCGCTGGATCGCAGCGGATTCCGGGGAACAGCGCGCCCGAAGGGACTCGAACCCCCAACCTTCTGATCCGTAGTCAGATGCTCTATCCATTGAGCTACGAGCGCTGAGGTCATTAAGTCTAGCCTTAACCTGCACGATTCCCCAAATCGACACTCTCCGGGCAATAAATCTAGAGGAATCTGGCTTAATTCAAAGCGATTCCAAGAGGCATTGGGCAGCTCTATGGCAGGCCGGGGAGGAACACGCTGATGATGACTCGCAAAGCCCCAAACGTGGCTAGGGCCAGAGCCAAGTTGCGGGCCCACTGAGGTTTGACATATTTCTTTAGCAATCGTGAAATGACGGTGCCGACCAGGATAGCCCCCAAGATGGCGACAATCGTGGGGGTGGGCAGGGAGGTGAGCACGGCGTTTTGACCGCCGAACCAGACTTTGCTGGTCACCACAATAATGTTGAAACACAGGAACAGTGGCTGCAAAGTGGCCGCAAACTCGCGCTGGGACCACCGGGTAGTTTGGGAGTAGGCCGCCATGACTGGGCCGGACTGAGCCACTAGGGCGCTCATCATGCCCCCGAGGAAACCGAAAATCAGGGATCCCGAAAAAACCGGTACCGCCCGAAAACGGGGGGCAAAAATGGAAAAGAACACCATGGCCAGCATGATGATTCCCACAAAAATTGAGAAAATCCGGTCCGGCACAAACCGCAGCGCCACCACGGTGGCGAACAATGCCGGCAAGGCGCTGAGCATCAGCAAGCGGAAACGATACCAGTTCACGTCCCGAAAACCGGTCACGAACAGTAGCAACGTGACAAGGCCGCCGCAAATGTTTCCCCACAGAATCCCGTAGTGAGCTCCGGCTGCCACCACGAAAACCGGGACGGCAATCATGCCAAAACCCATCCCAGCCAAGCCTTGCACGCAGGTGCCCAGCAAGACGATAGCAGTCAAAAGGACCATTTCCATTACTTCACTATAGCGCCTCGCCGCGCGACCCCCATCATGGAATATGTTTCCTAACTGTGGGAAAGCGAGTCATTGGCGCAATATATTGCGCCAAGCCGCACAGTTATCAGGGTGAGGAATTCAGTCGGGATTGGCCTAGCGTCACCGGCTGGCATTGTCGTGATATGCCTCCAGGTAACGCTGATATTTCTGGGCCGTGATTTCGGCGTATTCTTCCTGCGGGACGATTTCCTCACCTACCGGCGGTTCGTAATCCTCTAAGGATAGAGTGCTATCCAGCAGATACGCCCCCCACAGGGCGGCTCCCATCATGGAGTTTTGTTTCACCAGACAGGGAGTGAGGGTGTGTCCGAACACGTTTGCTGCTAACTGAGACCAGATGCTGGTGTGGAGGATTCCCCCCGAAATGAGGATGCGCTCGGGTTCTCCGTTCAGTTTGGTTACGGCGTCATAGCACTGTTTGAGGTTGAACAACACCCCTTCCAATACGGCCTGGTAAGTCTGCTTGAAATCGTGCTTTGAGGTCAGACCTAAGAAACCGCCCTTGCGCTTGTCCCCCCAGCCGGGGTTACGTTCCCCAAAAATGAATGGGAGAAAGACCGGCGTATCGGCAGCGTAATCCATTCCTGCTTCGAGTTCATCGTAAGTGGTGGGTCGCAGCGACAAACCTTTAAACCAATCCACCGTGTTGCAAGCTCCTGCCGTGGCAGCCCCGGAAATCCAACTCTTGGGTCCGATATAGCACCAGGTGGACATATCCGGGTGGAGCTGCGGCTGGGGAGACGTGACCCGCAAAGCACCGGACGTGCCTACCGACAGTGTCATTTGCCCTTCGCGCAAGGCACCCGAGCCAAGCTGATTGAGTGACCCATCGGACATGGCGGGAACCACGGGGATCCCAGCCGGTAACCCCAAACTGGCTGCAGCCTGGGCAGAAAGCGGCGCTTGATAGTTATTATCGACAATTTCCGGAAGCTGGGAAGGTTCGAGATTAATCACCTCTAACAGCTTAGGGTCGTATTCGCCGGTAGTGATATTAACCAGTCCGGAACCGGACGCCATACAGCGAGAAACTTTGATGGTTCCAGTCAGGCGATAGAAGTTGTAAGTTGCCTGCCCCATGGCGATGTAGGAAGAAATGTTGTATCCCTCTTCTTTGAGGAAGGCAAGTTTAAAGAACGGATAGATAGCGTTGGGGTAACCACCCGTGAGGTTATAGTATTCCCTGGTCAGTTGGGGCTTGCTGCGGAAAGCCTCAGCTTGGTCGGAAGCCTTGGTATTGGACCACTGCATGATGGGGGTCACCGGGTCCAGGTTCGGGTTGAACAATCCGATGGAATGCCACACCCCGGAAAGCACGATGATGTCGATATTCTTACGACCCCGCAGAAGTTTCTTGGCTGCCGCCAAGCTCGCTTCATAAACCACCATGGAATCATGCAGTGTCAAATCATTACCCATGGGCGGATAGAAAGTATTTTCAACCGTAAAATCGTTCTTGACTGTGTCATAGATCATCGCTTTGGCTGAACTGGTTGATGATTCGATAACTAAAACATTCATCGCGCACTCCTAAAGGTCACGGCTTATTTTCAGTATATCCACAGTGTCTTGCGCGGTGTTCAGATTCAGGAAACCGGATCAGAAGCCAGATTAGTTACCGGTTTACCTGCTAAGGCGTGCAACAGATTGTCTACCGCACCCCGTGCCATGCGGATGCGGCTTTGAACAGTTTGGGCGCCGCTGTGCGGGGTGGCGATGACATTGGGGAAACGGAAAAGTTCGTGGTCGGGCGAGGGCGGTTCTTGCTCGTAAGCATCCAAGGCGAGACCGGCGAGTTGACCGGCGTCCAGGGCTGCTGCGGCGGCGGACTCATCGATAATCCCCCCTCGTGAAGTATTAATCAAAAACGTACCGGGAGACATGAGACGGAACATTGCAGCATCAAACAAGTGTTCGGTCGTCGGCGTGAGCGGCAGGTGCAGAGAGATGAAGTTGCTCTCACGCACCAGGTCAGCCAGCTCCATGCCCTGAACCGTCGGGTCGGTTTCGGGGTCAAAAAATGGGTCGTAAACCAGCACTTTCATTTCCAGACCCGTGACCAGCCGGCGCAAAGCCCGCCCGATTGAGCCGTATCCCACAATCCCTAAAGTGGCTTGCGACAACTCGGTACCCACCACGCGCAACCACTGTCCCTGCCGAGTCGTTTCGTTCAACTGGGCAACGTGGCGTGCCAGGGCAAACATACTGGTCAGAGCCATTTCAGCGACGGCGATGGAATTCGCTCCCGGAGTGTTGGTCACCACGACACCGTTGTGGCCAGCAGCCTGCAAATCGACCCGATCCACCCCCACGCCATAACGCGAAATGACCCGCAGATCAGGGAGCTGATGCAAAACCTCGGCTGAAAAATCGTCCAAACCCGCCAAAATCCCCACGCAACCGCGAGCGGCTTCGACCAGCTGGTCGGCGTCTAACGGCTTGCCTGACTGGTTATAAGCCACCTCGTATCCGCTTTCTTCCAAAAGGTTGCGGGCAAACTCCAGCTCCGCAGAGGCAAAAGAGGTGGGTGTCACTAATATCTGTGGTTGATTGTTCTGCATGGTGTTCTCCGTGGTGAGTCAACAGGCCCAGTCCTGGCGGGCGTACAGAACCATCCTAGTTCTATATCGTTTTCCGTGGCTGGCACGCGCGACGCTTCCAGGCGAATCGTCTAAAAATCTCATTATCTGCACCTGCGCAGCTATTTCAACCAAAACCGCGACGCGTTCCAGTAGACTTTGGGTACATATCGACCGCCGAGCGCCGGCCAACTGGGTTCTTGATGAGGACTCTTGGGGGGTTCGGTGGCCAACATATTAGTGAGAGTTTGCTCTATGTTCAAAGGAGAGTTTAGATGCAACCATTTGAGATAGAGGGATGGACCCAGACTATGGGGACATTACCGCTGCTCGGCATTGCTTTAGCTGCAATCGCCGCGATTTTGGTCCTGGTCATTGTATTCAGGCTCCATGCTTTCCTGACCTTGGTTTTGGTCAGCTTCCTCACGGCCTTAGCTACTGGTTTGCCTCTGGATTCAATCGTGGGGGCGATGAAAGATGGCTTTGGAGGCACCCTCGCCTCGGTCGCGCTGCTCGTTGGCTTAGGTGCCATGCTCGGCAAGATGGTCGAGCAATCGGGGGGCGCGAAGGTACTGGCGGACGCCATGATTAATCTCTTCGGTGAGAAACGTGCCCCCCTTGCTTTGGGTGTGGCATCCCTGATTCTAGGCTTCCCCATCTTCTTTGATGCAGGCTTGATTGTGATGCTACCGATTGTTTTCGCAGTGGCGAAGAGGCTAAAAGGTTCCATCGTCCTCTACGCGATTCCAACTGCGGCCGCGTTCTCGGTCATGCACGTTTTCCTCCCGCCCCACCCCGGCCCCGTTGCCGCAGCCGATTATTTCCATGCCAATGTGGGTTTGGTGATGCTGCAAGGTTTCATCATCGTCATTCCGACCTTCATTCTCTCCGGTTATCTGTGGGCTAAATTCATTGCTCCCCGCGTCAAGGTGGAGGCTTCGCATGTGTTCGGTAACGTTTCGGATGATGAACTTCCCGATAATCCCCCTTCGGTAGGTACCATCATCGCGTTGCTGCTGCTGCCCGTTCTGTTGATTTTCATGAACACCGGGTTCTCTACCCTGTCCAAGGTCGGAGTTATCAGCGGCGACGCCAGCTGGGTGAAGTTCCTCATCACTCTGGGTGAAACTCCTATAGCGCTGCTGATTTCGACTCTGGTTTCGATTGCGGTGCTTGGTGGCAAGATTTCTAAGGATAAAACCGTATTGGAAAAGGTGATTGATTCCGCTCTGGGACCAATCTGTTCCGTGGTGCTCATCACCGGCGCCGGCGGTATGTTCGGTGGGGTTTTGCGTGCTTCGGGAATCGGTGACGCGCTGGCTAAATCGATGGAAGATTTGGGTATTCCGCTCTTGCTGGCTGCCTACCTGATTGCGGTGGCTCTGCGTCTGGCACAAGGGTCGGCCACGGTTGCGCTGGTCACGGCCGCTTCACTGTTGGCTCCGGCGGTCGAACAGGCAGTGTCTGCCGGTCAGCTTTCGCAGTGGGGCGTGGTCTGCATCACCATGGCTGCGTCCGCGGGTTCGGTCTTTGCTTCACACGTCAACGATTCTGGTTTCTGGCTGGTTGGTCGATTGACGGGCATGGACGTAAAGACCACCCTGAAGGTGTGGACCATGCAGCAGCTTCTCGAATCAGTCATCGGTTTCGCTATCGTGGCGTTGCTTTTCATCTTTGCTTAGAGCGAAGTCCGCGAAATCATGAGTAGTTGGTTCGATGTTTCTGGTCGAGCCGCCCTAGTAACCGGATCTAACCGGGGACTAGGGCTGGCTCTGGCCACTGGATTAGCAAAAGCTGGAACACACGTCACACTGCAAGGCCGGGACACCGCGAAAGTTTCCCAAGCAGCCCAGCAGTTGTCGCAGTCCTTGGGGGTCCCGGTCGGACACCTGGTTTTTGATGTCACTAATGCCCAGGAGGCCGAGCAGGCTCTCAATGACTTTATGGACAGCCAGGGCACGCCGGACATTCTGGTCAACAACGCAGGTATCCAGCGTCGTCATCCCATCACCGAGTTCCCCACTGATGAATGGGACGCGGTCATCAGCACGAATCTCTCTTCCGTGTTCTACGTGACGAAACCGGTAGCGCAGCGCATGGTGGAACGCGGCAGTGGCAAAGTCATCATGGTCGGTTCGGTGCAGTCTCGGCTAGCGCGGCAAACCATTGCTCCATACTGTGCCTCTAAAGGTGGCGTGGCGATGTTTGCCCAGGGCCTCGCGGCGGATTTATCGCGCTACAACATCCAAGTCAATACGCTGTCTCCCGGATACTTTGCTACCGAGATGAACACCGATTTGTGGCAAGACCCGCAATTCGACGCTTGGCTAAAAGCCCGTACTCCGGCGGGACGCTGGGGAAAGTTCGACGAGCTGATGGGAACACTCATATATCTGTCCTCCGAAGCATCGAATTTTGTCACCGGACAAAATATTTTCGTCGATGGCGGAATGACCAGCGTGGTTTAGATCATCAGGTCGAAATGCCACAGGGAGGTAATGAATGACTGATATGAAACAGGTGCGTATCAACGCCAAGGAAGAAATGGAATCTTGCTGCGTGCCTCGCCCCGAGCCCGGTAAAGGCCAGGTGCTGGTGAGAGTGGCCTGGGCAGGAATCTGCGGTTCAGATTTGCACTATTTCTTTGATGGACAGGTCGGTGCTTTCAAACTGCGCGAACCGCTGGTGCCGGGTCATGAAATAGTCGGTATCGTCGCTAAAGACCCCTCTGGGACCTACGCGCCAGGAACGCCGGTTACCCCTCATCCGGCTACTTTCGGTCAGCCCCAGGCCGCCTACAGTGATTCACCGCACTTGTGGCCGGGGGGAGCCTATCTCGGATCGGCCTCTACCTGGCCCCACACCCAGGGGGGCATGAGCGAATATATCCTGTTACGGCTTGACCAAATCAACGCTTTGCCGCCGGATTTGCCGCTGAAGCGCGGGGTGCTGACTGAACCTTTGTGTGTCGGTTTACACGCTCTGCATCGTCTCCAGGCAGCTACAGGATGGCGGAATTTGGCGGGTCGGAACGTGGCGGTGATTGGGGCGGGTCCGATTGGGCTGCTGGCCGCCGGCGCGGCCCAGAGCCTCGGAGCCCAGGTTAGCTGTATAGATGTGCAGGACGTACCTTTGCAGCGAGCTCAAGCCCTGGGAGTAGACCACGTGTATAACTCGACTGTGACTGAACCCGAGGCCGGGGCTTTCGATGCGGTCCTGGAATGCGCGGGCGTGTTTCCCGCCATTTCACAAGCCTTCCAGATTTGCCGTCCTCGTGGCACGGTGGTTCAGGTGGGAATGGTTCCCGCGATTGATGGGCCGGTCAATTTAGCCCCCTTGATTTCCAAAGAAATCACCTATTTGGGAACGTTCCGTTTCCTGGACGAAATCGACCAAGCATTGGAAATCTTGGTTGCCGCTCCGCAGTTAGAATCCGTCATTACGCACGAGTTCAACGCTGACGAAGCTGAAAAAGCCTTCCACACGGCCAAAGACAGTGCCGCGTCCGGCAAAGTAATAGTCAACTTATGGTTTGAGGAGTGAAAACTTATGACAGCAAAAGCAGATGTAGCAGTAATCGGGACCGGCGTGATGGGACGTTCTTTGGCGCGCAACTTCGCACGTCACGGACACACCGTTGCCCTCTTTGATGTTTCTCCTGGGCGGGCTGCTCAGGTGGCGCAAGAGCACAGTGCGGAAGGATCCTTTATCCCCGCCCAGGATCCGGTGAAGTTGGCCGAGTCGATGTCCACCCCTCGGGTAGCCATTTTGCTGGTGCCAGCGGGTGAACCGACTGACAAGGCTATCGATATGCTTGGTGAAGTTTTCTCCGCCGGGGACATCATCGTAGATATGGGCAACTCTTTCTACCTTGACACCGAACGTCGGGAAAAGCTGGTTACGCAGCGCGGCCTGCACTTTGTCGGGTGTGGAATCTCAGGAGGGGAATCTGGGGCTCTCAACGGGCCTGCCATCATGCCGGGCGGTGCCCAAAAGGCTTACGAGAGGCTGGGGCCTCTGCTGGAATCAATTTCGGCTCATTATCAAGGTGAACCGTGCTGCACCTGGGTAGGTCCGGGCGGGGCGGGACACTACGTGAAAATGGTGCACAACGGGATTGAATATGCCGATATGGAACTGCTCAGTGAGGCTTACCAGCTGTTACGTTACCGAAACGGAATGAGCCCCAAGGAAATCAGCGAGGTGTTTTCTCGGTGGAACGAGGGCCCGCTGCATTCCTATCTGTTGGAAATATCCGCCGATATTTTGCAGCATACCGATGAAAAAACTCATCAGCCTTTCATCGACATTATTTGTGACCAGGCCGGTCAAAAGGGTACTGGTTCCTGGACTGTGCAAAATGCGTTGACTCTTGGGGCTGGTTCCACCATCATTGCGGCGGCCACTTTTGCCAGGGCGGTATCTTCGCAAAGTTCTCACCGGACCTTGGCTCGTGAGGTCTTAGGAGAGCTGGTTCCTGACACTGCCCCCGGCGGGCCAGATTTGCTGGATAATCTGGAAAAGGCCGTCTATGGGGCAAAAATTGTGGCGTATTCTCAAGGGCTGTCGCAAATCCGGGCCGCCTGTAAGGAATACGGTTGGGAAGTCGACCTGGCCAAGCTGGCGGGCATTTGGCGTGCCGGTTGCATCATCCAAGCCCGGCTCCTGCAAGACATCATGGAAACCTATAAGGATGGCGACTTTGATACCCCGCTGTTGATGAAGCCCGCCATCAGCGCGGTCATTAAAGACGCCCTGCCCGCGTGGCGCGCGGTGGTCAGTGACGCCATCAAAGCCGGGATAGCCCTGCCTGCTCTCAACGCTGGCTTGGCATATCTGGATTCCTTGCGTTGCCCAGCTCTGCCGACAGCTCTGGTACAGGCCCAAAGGGACTTCTTTGGGGCGCATACCTATCGGCGGCGGGACAGTGAGGGAAGCTTCCATACCCGTTGGGAGAACTCGCAACGTCCGGAGATATCGCTCTCCTAGCAGTAACTATAAGTTAACGTGGTTCACCCAATAGGGTAGGGTCACAAGCTGTACGGTGTGGTTTTCAGCGAGTTGCCGCAATCTCTAGGGCCGTAGCAGCCCGAGCGGTAATCTCGCTGAAATCACCATGGGCAATCAACTGTCGCGTGGCTATCCAAGAGCCCCCGCAGGCAGGAACCTGTGGGTGAGCCAGATACTGCGCCAGATTTTCCTTTGAGATACCACCGGTCGGGACAAACTGTATCTGGGGGAAAGGACCTGAAAGTGCGGAAATAACCGGCAGCCCACCCGAGGCTTCCGCGGGAAAGAACTTGACGTACTGCAATCCCGAATTGACCGCTTTCATCAGCCAAGAAGCATCGGTAGCGCCCGGCAACACCGGCACTTGGTTCGCCTGGCAGTAATCCACTAGGTCTTGATCGTAACCGGGCATGACCAGGTACTTGGCCCCCGAATCTATGGCGGTTCGAGCCTGTTCCAAATTTGTGACGGTGCCCGCACCGACCAAAATATCGCTGTGCTGGGACATCTGCGCGATAGCCTCAGCTGCCGCGGCAGTGCGGAAAGTGACCTCAGCGGTGGTGATGCCTCCGGCGAGCAGAGCTTTAGCCAATGCCACGGCATCTTTCGCGTCGTCTAAAACAACTACCGGTATGAGGGGATTTTTCTTGATAACCGCATCCATATCCATCTTGGTTCCTCCTGGAATTCGTGAGCCCTGGTCTGCTGGGCATTTTGCCTGACTGTTACGGAGTTCTGAAAAGGCTGGCACATCGCCCAATCGTGAAACCTCGTCTTACCATCATTTTAAGATTTCATGAGGTGTGAAATGACCGTAATCAAGCTAGATTGCACAAGGCGAGGGTGGTGTTTGTGGTGTTTCGCCTGAAACGACCAATTGTGGTCGTTTCTTAACGGCTTCACCGTTTTTCGCGGCGGCTCTTGCGAGCTTCGCTCGCTGCCGCCCGCGCCGGTGAACCGGGGGTTCGAATCCCTCGCGGAGGGCGAGGGTGGTGTTTGTGGTGTTTCGCCTGAAACGACCAATTGTGGTCGTTTCTTAACGGCTTCACCGTTTTTCGCGGCGGCTCTTGCGAGCTTCGCT